>JBOFRL010000028.1:0-35169 GCA_051650965.1 Vibrionaceae bacterium | reverse complement strand
GGGGCTTACGGCCGACCAGCAGACCATTATCGACGTGTTAGGCGAACAGTATCGGCAGATTTACTCTTAAATTAGATGCTGAGTTGTTTAAACGCCATGTGTAGAAATAAATCCAAAAACAGGTGCGGGATGTCGGTTATTTGACTAAAGCCAGCTCAATTGGCTTTGTGATATCCGCTGGCAGCGCCTGCGTTTCAACTTCTGGCTGTTCATTTTTGACCATCGCCACTTTTTGCGCAGGCTTTGCGGCGGGCGCGATATTGATCAGCAATTTTTTGCCAGGCGTGATAATGGTTTGCGTGTTGAGATCGTTCCACACCAGTAGATCTTGGTAGGAAACTTGATACTTACGCGCGATCCCCCACAAACTTTCGCCGCTCGCAACGATATGCTCGATGGTGCTGTTTGCGCTGACATCTGCCGGCGCTGCGCTTTCTTTGGCGTCATTGTCAGGCTTGTCTTTCGCTTTAGCTTTCGCCTTTGGCTTGCCTTTCGCTTTGTCCTTGTCCTTAGACTTATTTTTCGCTTTGGCGAGGAGCTCAGTTGTTTCGCTGGCCGGCGCGTCGTTTGTCACTGGCGTGCTCGCTGTCATTTCCTGCTTTGCACTGGCGTTTGCGTCAGCGGCATCGCTCGTGTCAGCGGCCGATGGCGCGCTAGCATTGGCGATGGTGGCCTGCGCTTTTTTCAAACGTGTGGCTTTTTTGGTGGCGATGGTCGCGGCAAGCTCAGCTTGTAGCTCTGCTTTTAGCTCCTCTTTCAACTCCTCGATAAGTTTAGCTTTGAGCTCTGCGCGAAGCTGCGCTGTCGTCATTTTGTTCTCTTCTAACGCAAGTGCGATAAGTGTATCTTTGGACTCATCTTTTGCTGGCTGAGCGTGAGTGACTTTGGCGATTTTGGCTGGCGCTTTTTTCACATTTTCAGCTGGCGCGTTTTGAGCGAGCAGCTCTTTTGAGCTTGGCTCAGGCGCTGCTTTTTCTTGTGACGGCTTTGCCGGCTGCGGCTTTTCTTGCGTGAGAGTCGCAGCGTCGTTTGCTAAGACGGCCGCAATGGCAACAGGCTCTGAATTTACAGATGTTGTTTGGACGTCGCTTTGGCTCTCTTGCAAAAGCTCTTTGGTAATTTCAGTGGTTGACGCTGTCTTAAGCTCTTTAGCTGGTTTTGCTTTGCTCGTTTTGGTGACTTGCACCGCTGCTTTTTCCTGCTCTAAAGCTTGCTCTGGTAAAACTTGCGCGGCGCTCTCGCTTGGTTTTTCCTCGGTCAATTTTTTGGCTTTGGTTTCCGTTTTGGCCATAGCAAGCATTGGCTCAGCAGGCGCCTCAACTGCAGCGGTGACCGCAGCAGATGCGTCATTCAATGTCGCGAGCATGGTGAGATTTTTTGGATTTGGCAGGATCAGCTCTTGACCAATTTTGAGCTCTTGAGTTTTTAGCTCATTGATTTTCATCAAAACATCAAGTTTAACGTTATGGTTTTTAGCAATGCGATAAAGCGCATCCCCCGTTTTGATCTGATAACGCGTCACTTGCAGCTCTTTTTTATCGATCCGAGCAAAATTTTGCTTAAAGTCTTTTAACTTATTGATTGGCAACAATAAATGATTTGCGCCGTCGGGCGCGGTCGCCCAGCGGTTATACGCAGGGTTTAGCTCTTGCAGCGTGCTAAGCGGGATCCCAGCAAGTTTTGCCGCCATCGCTAGCTCCATCTGCGTATTAGGTTTAGCCAGCGCCAGCACTTTTTTGTTGGCGATAGGTTGCACCGCTAAGCCGTACTTCTTTTTATTTTTGATCACATCAGAGATGGCCAAAAGTTTTGGCACATAATCGCTGGTTTCACGCGGCAGTGAGAGCGACCAAAAATCGGTCGGTTTGCCTTTGGCTTTGTTCTCTTTGATCGCGCGAAAGACGCGCCCTTCACCGCAGTTATACGCGGCGATGGCGTGTAGCCAGTTGCCGTCAAATTTTTTGTTGAGGTACTCAAGAAAATCAAGGGCGGCTTCGGTCGATTTTAATACGTCGCGGCGCCCGTCGTACCACCAGTTTTGCTCAAGGCCAAAGGTGCGCGCCGTTTTTGGCGCAAACTGCCACAAACCCATCGCTTGGGCGTGCGAGTGCGCGTAGAGATCAAATGAACTTTCGACGATCGGCAGCAGTGCCAGCTCAAGCGGCAAACCGCGCTGCTCGACCCGCTCGGTGATCAAAAATAAAAATGGCTCAGCCCGTTTTGCAACAACCTGTAAATGCAGGGGATTTTTTATGTACCACTGCCGATAATGGTTGACGCGATCATTATCGGTAATAGGGAACTGCAGCTGCATGGAGATGCGTTTCCACAAATTTTCCTGCAGCAGCGGAGAAACATAGCCTGATTGCAACTCTTCATCGCTAAAAAGAAGAGGGGAATCCTCGGGACTTGATAAAAGGCGGTTTGTTTTAGTTTTTGATCCAACGCTTTGGCATCCATTTAAGATCAATAAGCCTAGCAAAATGTAACGTAATTTCATCAATCGTGATCTTTTTAGCGGTTTTGTTAGGTTAGCTTTGGAACAAAATTGTCCTTCCATTTGCGCAGGGCGGCAAAGGTTGCAACAGTGCTGTCGTCCATGGCTGTGTCTTGTACTGATTGTTTTACGCGCGAAATGTGGCAGCGCATAAAAGGGTTGATCATTTTTTCTTTACCAATGGTACTCGGTAGTGTTGGCAAATTTTGTGATCGTTGCGCTGTGGCCCAAGCGATGGTTTGGTGCAACATTTCATTATCAGGCTCCACGGCTAAGGCAAACTGCAGATTAGCCAACGTGTATTCATGGGCGCAAAAGACTTGGGTCTGATCGGGGAGGCTTGCCAGCTTTTGTAAGGAATCAAAAAACTGTTGTGGTTGGCCTTCAAACATCCGCCCACAGCCGGCGCTAAATAGCGTATCTCCGCAAAATAACAAGTCATTCACATAAAAAGCAACGTGATCAAGAGTATGCCCAGGAACGGACAAAATATGAAAATCGTAGCCTAACAGATTGATTGATGAAATAAATGAAAATGGTGCATTGTTATTTGCTTTTTTTGGATCAGCTCCAAATATTTGCACTTGCGGATAGTGTGATTGCAAGCTAGCGACGCCGCCGGTGTGATCGTGATGGTGGTGCGTGAGCAAAATCGCTTCTAAGCTCAAAGCATTATCTTGTAAATGTTGTAGCAGCGGTGACGCCTCACCCGGATCAATCGCGACGCAGCGCTTCGCGTTATCTTGCACAAGCCAGATATAATTATCGTTAAGGGAAGGTATGCCTGTTACAGTTAACATGTTGTTTTCCTATTAAATGGTAACAATTAATGAAACCAGCCTATAGCCAGCATCCCATATCTTATCCCACGAGCTGGAGCGAGCTTGCCTACGGTGATTGGGCAAGAGAAAAAATCCAAGCTCAGCTTGACGCGTGGCTGCCAAAATTATTTGGCTACCATTTGTTAAAGCTTGGAGGGCTTAGCTGTGAATTAATGAGTCAAAATTGCCATATTACTCATCAAGTTGCTATTGATCGAGCCAATAGTTATCGAACTATTTCCGCAGAAAATAGCGCCTTGCCTTTTGTCGACAAAGCGTTCGATGTCTGCTTGGTGGCAAACCAGCTGGATTATACCAAGGCTGCTCATCATTTGCTGCAAGAAATTGATCGGGTAATTATTGATGATGGTTATTTAATTATTTCTGGATTTAATCCGTTTGGTTTACTGGGGCTTGGGCGATTTATCCCCGGAAACAGTGCCCGTTTTCCGTGGAATGGGCGCATGTTTACGAGCGCGCGCGTGCAAGATTGGCTCAGCGTGCTCAGTTATCAGGTTATTGACGCGCGAACGTTTGGCCTTTTTCCCGCGCGAAAACGCAGCTTATTGTGTGAAAATATTGAAAATTTCGCCGGCTGCGCGTCGATGTTTGGCTCAATTTATTTCATCGTGGCGCGCAAGCGAACTTGTCCGGTGCGCCCGCTGGTTGTCTCATGGGGGCGAAGGCGCACGTTTTCTGCTTTGGGGATCAACAGCTATCCTCGCGTTGACAAATAGCGGCGTAGCGCCTTGTTACTGCTCAGTTTGCGCTAAATAGCCGTGGTCGGTGTGGATAGGGGAGAGCGCCGCTTGCCTTGCGAGTTCGTCGCAGCGCTCATTTTCGGCATGCCCGCTGTGGCCTTTTACCCAGTGCCAGCTGATCTGATGGCGCGCGCTCTCTTTGGCAAGCCGCTGCCAGAGATCCACATTTTTCACCGGCTTATTGGCCGACGTCTTCCAGCCGCGTTTTTTCCAATTGGCTATCCAGCTGGTGATCCCTTGGCGCACGTACTGGCTGTCGGTGGTGAGCCGAATTTGGCATGGCTCTTTCAAACACGCGAGCGCCTCGATGGTGGCTAGCAGCTCCATGCGATTATTGGTTGTGAGCAAAAATCCTTCGCTAAGCTCTTTTTCATGCTGCTTATAGCGGATCAATGCGCCATAGCCGCCAGGCCCTGGATTACCAAGACAAGAACCGTCCGTGAAAATATCTACTTGTTTTTGCATATTTGTTACTATCAACCAATTATTTCTGGTTAGTTTGGCATAAAAGCGATGGAAAAAGCGAATAGTGAACGCATTGTAGTATTTGATACTGAGACGACAGGCATGAATTTTGGCGGCGCGCCGCACGAAGGGCACCGCGTGATCGAGATTGGCGCGGTGGAGATAGTCAACCGCAAATTAACCGACAAGCAGTTTCACGTCTACCTCAAACCGGATCGCAGCGTCGACCCGCAGGCGTTTAAAGTGCACGGCCTGAGTGATGAGTTTTTGGCCGCCAAGCCGACGTATGCGCAAATTCATCAACAATTTTTTGATTTTATTAACGGCGCGCATTTAGTCGCGCACAACGCCCCCTTTGATATTGGATTTATTAATCAAGAATTTGCGCTGTTTGATCCGACTTTTGCTAAGCTTGAACAGTTTTGTCAGATCACCGATACCTTAGTGCTGGCAAAAAAGCTCTTTCCTGGCAAGCGTAATAATTTGGATTTGCTTTGCGAGCGCTACGGCATTGATAACTCGCACCGTACGCTGCACGGCGCTTTGCTCGATGCGCAGATCCTCGCGGATGTCTATTTGATGATGACGGGCGGGCAAACCTCTTTGCAATTAAGCAGTTCCCCGCAAAACGAGCAGCAATTTACGCAAAAAACACAGCAGTATGGGCAAATCGCGCAAAAGTTGAAGATAGTTAAGGCAACGCAAACAGAACAGCATGCGCATGAAGCGTGGCTGGAAAAATTGGCAAAAGGTGGTCACTGTTTATGGCGAACGCAAAAAGAGTGAGGGTTTTTTTGAGTTTTTTACTCATTACAATACTGTTTTTATTGTTTTATCAGTCAAAAAGTTATGCGCAAGAGCAAGAGATCGCGCTGCTAGAAAATCGATTTCGCATCGACCATTCTGTCTCGCAGGTCGCTTTTGTTATTCATCGCAAGAAAAATAGCCAGCCTGTGGTGCTTGTCCAGCCGGATGGCACCAAAATTTATGCCGACGCGCCGCCTGACAACGTGAGCTGGTATAAGGATGCGACCATCGACATTGTCACGGTGCGCGATCCGATGCCCGGCCCTTGGCAGGCGATAGGCAGCATTTCGCCGGAAAACAGCATCCGCATTTTGTCGGATCTCAGCATGCAGGTAGACGCTTTCCCCAAAGTGCTCTATCAGGGGGAAGTGATAAAATTTAGCGCCCGTTTGCTGCAAAAACAAAAGCCGTTGGTGCTGCGTGACTTTTTAGATAACGTGGCGCTTGAGGTCAGTTTTAGCGAGCAGGCCAAGCACAACCAAAGTCGCGTTGATGGCGTCTTGCCGTACGCGTGGACGTTGGGGCAATTTGTGGATGATGGCAGTCTGCTCGATGAAGTGGGCGGTGACGGCGTTTTTACCGTTGGGCTAAAAATTGATATTGCGCCGGGCAAATATTTGGCGCACGTGAGCTCAGGCAATGGCGTTTTTTTCCGCTCGTTGCAGCAGGACGTGCTGGTCTATCCTGCGCCGTATGGGATCAAGTTTGAGCAGGCGCGCGAAAAGGGCAAATTGCACAAACTTATCATCGAGTCTCGCCTTGATGAGGCCAAGCAGGTACAGCTGCTCGCGCATATTGAGGTGACCGCTCCTGACGGCTCAAAAACGATTTACGAGGGCGCCGCGCTGCAGGGGCAAAGAAGATTAGTATTTGAAATTGATGATTTTGCCAAGCCTGGGCAGCACAGCTGGGAAGGAAAAATCTATACCACTCAGACAAGTAGCAATCGCCCACTGGTGTTTGAGCTGGCGAAAAGCAGTTTTACGGTAGTGGATTTCGCTGCGCAGGAAAAAGCGCTGCAGCTTCGTAAAGAGCGTGAAGCACAACGCGCGAAGATGGAGCTGTACATGCAAGAGCAAAAAGAGCGCGAGGAAAATCAAAAGAATGCATTAACTACGCTGATTGCGGGCAACGTGTCGATCCTGCTGCTTGTTGGGCTGTGTATTGCTATTTATTATCAGCTGAGAAAGCGGCGCAAGTCGCGAAAGTAGCGCAAACTGCCGCCTCAATTTGGGCCCGCTCAACTGATCAGAACGCGCAAAAAAGGTAGCGAAACGCTGCCTTTTTAATTGGGCATCTGTTTTTGTGATAAGTCGCTGCGGCGCTGCGTGGTGAGTCGTTCAAGGCAAGTGGCGTAAATGAGCGGATAAATGGAGCCGCCTTGGTAGGCGCTCGCTTGGTACGTGCACTCTGCTTTGCGGTAATTTTGCCAGTTTGCTTGCGCTTGTTTGAATTTGCTCACGCGATGCTCTTCGAGCTGTGCGAGGACCTTTTTATAGGTAATGTTGAGTTTTTTTTCTGCAATTTCAAATTGTTGCGAAGCGCACTCGTTCATTTCAAGTTGCGTATCAAGGTCGTGGCATGGCGTAGCGGCATTTAGCGCAGCGCTCACACACAGCAGAGAAAAAAAAGGTAAAAATCTCAATTCGTTGTCTTCCTTATCATGGCAATTTTGCGCGCAATGGTGCAAAACAGCGTTTGCCGGCGATCAAGTGCGGCTATTGTTCATCTAGATGCGTAATATTACAAGCCGATCAGCGATAAACTTTTATGCCGTGGCGATTGCGCGCGCCGCTTCGCTGCTGCGGCGTGAGATAAATGAGTATAATGGCATTTTTTCTAATAATGGCCGTAAATACCCATGAATCCGCTCGTTGTCTCTATTAGCTTGCTTGTGTGCAGTAATGTGTTCATGACCTTTGCGTGGTATGCGCATTTAAAAGAGTTAAATAATAAGCCTTGGATCATCGCCGCCCTTTTTAGCTGGGGGATAGCGCTGTTTGAATACCTGCTGCAAGTGCCGGCCAACCGCATTGGCTACACCGCGCTAAACGTCGGGCAGCTTAAGATCTTGCAAGAGGTGATCACCTTAGCGGTATTCGTGCCGTTTTCGGTTTTTTATCTGCGCGAGCCGCTCAAGCTTGATTATTTGTGGTCGGGCTTATGTTTGCTGGGCGCGGTTTATTTTGCATTTCGCAGCAAATTTGCCTGATTTTGCGAAAAATCGCGCCGCTTTGGCGCGATGACTCTTGCGCCTGACCTGCGAGGCAGCTTGCAGAAAAGGTGCTGGGCAACGATCGACAATGGTTTGTCCTTTTGCGTATACTGCTTGCAATTAAAGAGCAAGGAGTGTCTGTTATGTATCAAGATTTGATCAAGCAAGAGCTGCAAGCGGCTGCGCAAACGTTGGCTGATTTTATGGCTGATCCGCAAAATATTGCCCAAATTGAGGCGGCGGCTAAGCTGCTCGCGACCACGTTCAAGCAAGGCGGCAAAGTGCTCTCTTGCGGCAATGGCGGCTCGCATTGTGATGCGATGCATTTTGCCGAAGAGTTGACGGGGCGTTACCGTGAAAACCGTCCGGCGCTGCCAGCGATTGCGATTGCTGATCCTAGCCATCTCTCTTGCGTGAGCAATGACTTTGGCTATGATTTTGTTTTTTCTCGTTATCTTGAAGCGCTCGGCCGCCAAGGTGACGTATTGTTGGGACTGTCGACCTCAGGTAACTCCGCCAACGTGCTAAAAGCGATTGAAGTGGCAAAGCAAAAAGGGATCAAAACCATCATGCTGACCGGCAAAGACGGCGGCAAAATGGCCGGTCTTGCTGACATTGAAATTCGCGTGCCGGCGTTTGGTTATGCCGACCGCATCCAAGAAGTGCATATCAAAATCATCCACATCATGATCATGCTGATTGAAAAAGAGATGGAAGCGAGCGCGTAGTCGCTCAAGACGCGCGGCGGCCGGTTTATGTGAGGAGCAACTGTTTTGCCCTTGATTTTAAACACGGTGCCGACGCGTTAACACAAATGGCCTCTTTTCCCCGCGAAGATCAGAAAAATAGCGTCATTTTTCACTAAAATGGCCATCTTGATAATGGTATATTGAACGATTATCCATTAACCATGAGAATCAACGATGAAAGTGATAGAAATCCTGCATCCTTTGATCCGCCATAAGTTAGGGCTGTTGCGTCAAGAAGGGATCACCACCAAGGAATTTCGCGAATTGGCGAATGAAGTGGCCAGTTTGCTCACCTATGAGGCGACGGCCGATTTCCAGACCGAAAAAGTGACGGTTAAAGGCTGGAATGGCGAGGTTGAAATTGATCAGCTAAAAGGGAAAAAAGTCACGGTGGTGCCCATTTTGCGTGCAGGCCTTGGCATGATGGACGGCGTGCTTGAGCACCTGCCTGCCGCGCGGATCAGCGTTGTCGGTATCTATCGCGATGAGAAAACCCTGCAGCCCATTTCCTATTTTCACAAATTAGTCAGCGACTTATCTGAGCGAATTGCGCTAGTTGTCGATCCGATGCTGGCCAGCGGCGGCTCGATGATTGCGACGTTAGATCTGCTTAAGGCGCACGGCTGTCGCCAGATCAAGGTGTTAGTGCTTGTGGCTGCGCCCGAAGGGATTGACGCGCTCTCGCAAAAGCACCCTGATGTGGAGTTATATACGGCGTCTATCGACCAGCGTTTAAATGAGCATGGCTATATTTTGCCGGGGCTTGGCGATGCCGGAGATAAAATTTTTGGCACCAAATGATCTTTGGGCGCGAGGTGAGCGGTAAATTGCGCGCGTTGTTGGCGCGGTAAAATCACTTCGCTGAAGGCCTGACAGCAGTATGGCAGGCGTTGTCCTTGAATAACGGATACATATGATGAAAAAAACATTTTTCACTTTACTGCTGTCTTGGCCTTTATCTTTGCAAGCTTTTGATCTTTATCAAGTGAGCGTCAATTTGGCCGATACCAAAGATGCATTAGAGCAGCAGGCTAAAACGCAGGCATTTCAAGAAGTTCTGGTGCGCGTGTCGGGCAACAAAAAAATCGTGGACGACCCGCAAGTGGCCACAATTTTGACAAAACCATCGCCTTACATCAATGACTTGAGCGTGGCGCAAGAGCTTGGCGGGCGCGTGGCGACCTTCAATTTCGACGAGAAAAAAATTCAAACGCTGCTTAGCCAGTTGCAGGCCAACTATTGGCCGCTGCCTCGCCAAGAGGTTTTGTTTTGGCTGATCAACGCCGAAGATCAGTCGCTGCTTTGGGAGCAGTCGACGGCTGAGCAAGTGATATTGCTAAAAAAAGCGGGCGTCAAACGTGGCCTGCCGGTGGTGCTGCCGCTGGGGGACATGGACGATTTGACCACTATCAGCGCGCGCGATGTGTGGGATAACTTTAATCCAATCATTGGCAAAGCGAGTGAGCGCTACGGGATCACCAGTTGGGCGGTGGTGAAAGTTTTCGCCGATAAAATCGAGTGGTCTTTTTATCCTGAGGGCTTAGAGCAGGGCGCGCCTTTGCAAAATAGCGCGCAAGGCGTTGATTTTTCATCATTTGAAAAGTTGATCGATGAAATTGCCGATCACTATTTTGCCACGTCAGCGATTTTGCTCAGCAACACGGTGCTAGAGCGCGAATATTTGCTGCAGATCTCTGGGATCACCGCCGCGGCTGAAATTTTCAAGCTCGAGAGCAGCTTAAAACAGATGGGCAGCGTCGCCTCAGCGCAGCTGCGCTCAATTCAAAAAGATGAAGTCTCATTTACGGTAAAACTGGCCAGCTCGCAGTCGCAATTTACGACCGAGCTTGCGCTAAATACCGACCTGCTAGCGGTGATTGATGAGGAGCCTGAGGCAACGTTTGCGGTTGAAAGCGAAGCGGAAAAAACGCTGCCGCTGACGGGCGACGCGCAGGCAAACTTGTCGCTATCTCAAGTAGAGCAAGAGCTTGCGGCGATGACGATGCCGCAAGTTTCTGCAGCGCAGGCGACTGCGAGTCCAAGCTTCGATCTGCTTGCGCCGGCGCCAAACACAGGCGCTGCGGCGGCGAGCGCGCAAGGTGTCCCTTTAACGCCGGTTGATGGCGCCGTTTCTTCGGCTTCTGCAGCGGCTCCTGCTGCGGCGCAAAACGCGCCAGAAGCGCCGCCTGCTCCAACAGTGCTGCGCTACATGTGGCGCCCTTAACGGCGCCCTTAGCGGGTCAGCGCGTTAAAACGGACTCTTTCTGCCTGCAGTTGATCAATGCGCGCATCGTAGCGCGCTTGATCAAGGCTGCCCGTCTTGAGCAAATTTGCCGCTTTGACATAATTTTTTATCGCACGATCCCACTGCGCACGCAGCGCTAACTGCTCAGCCTGTGCGGCGAGCGCTCCATGCTCAATTCCTTGTTTTTCATACGCTTCTTGCAAAAGATCCCAGCCAATGAGATCGTTTGGAAAATCATAGGTGTAGCGCAGCAGCCCGCGCTGCGCTTGGGCGTAATCGCCAGATTTTATTAAGGTATACAAGCGGTTCACCTGCAACACGGGGTCATTCGGCTGCATCTGCAGCGCTTGATCAAGGCGCGCGATAGCTGACGCATAACGTTTTTGGCTGATCTCAAGGTCGGTCATGGCATCGATATAAAAAAGATTGGTCGGCTCTTGGCTGAGCAAAGGCTGCAGCAGTGCCTGCGCTTGCTGTGGCTGGTTTCTATCAATATAAATTAACGCCTTGCCATAATTTGTGGCATTAACCACCACCGCTGGAGCTTTTTTCGCTTTTCTATCAAACCAATCAAGCGCTTGCGCGCTAGTTAAATTAAGATGGCGGGCGACAATGCGTGCCTGCGCCAATAAAAAGGGGCGCGATGGGGCAAGGCTGCGCGGCGAGTGCTGCTTGGCCAAGTTGCGCGACTCTGTGATGCGCGAGTCGGGCAGCGGGTGCGTTAATAAAAGCTGTGGCGGTTTGCTGGCAAAACGGTACTGATCGGCCATGCGCATGAAGAACGACGGCATCGCCTGCGGATCAAAACGCGCTTTAGCGAGCGTCTGCATGCCGATGCGGTCGGCCTCTTGCTCATTGCTGCGGGTGTAGTTGATTTTATCTTGCAGCGAGGCCGCGGTAGTGGTTTGAAACGCGGCAATACCCGCTTGCGGCGCGGCTACCGCTAGCAGCGCAGAGCCGATCAGCGCCGCCGTGGTTAAGGCACTTTTGCGCGCCTGATCTTCCATCGCCCTTGCGAGATGGCGCTGCGTTAAGTGCGCGATTTCATGCGCTATTACCGATGCGAGCTCACTTTCACTTTGCGCGTGGTAGAAAAGTCCCGTGTTTAGGCCGATGTGGCCGCCAAAAAAGGCAAAGGCGTTGATCTCGTTTTTTTGTACTAGAAAAAAGTCAAAAGGGGTCTTCACGTCTTGTGCGCTGCGCAGCAATGTCGCACCTAATGTGTTGATGTAATTGTTTAAAACTGGATCATTGACGATAGGCTCGCTCGCACGCAGCGTGCGCATGTACGCGTCACCGTAAGCAATCTCTTTATCGATGCTAAGCGTGCTAGTCGCGATGGTGCCGATGCTTGGCAGCTGATCGTAGCTAAAATTGTTATCTGCCGAAAGCGCAGGTAAAGCCGCGATCACAAGGCTAAGCAAACTTTTTTTTAGTATGGACATGGCATTCCCTCCGCAGACGAACTTTGTACATGTAACACAAGATAAGGTTGGCCGCTGAGGACTTGCCTGCGACAGTCCCTTTAGTGTGTAGAACTTGGCTAAAGAATGCAAAAAAATAAAATGTTAAGGGAAAGGAGATAATTACTGCTTTGCGTTGTCTGTAGCGCTATTTACGTGAAATTAGATTTAGTTTTGCTGCCTAAGCATGCAAAATAGGGCTGCTAGGATAATTTGTTTTAATCTATTGGTTTTAAAAGAAATTTCACTTTTAGGTTCTGTTTGGTCGCGGTTGTTGCGCTGTTTTATGCCGGTTGCTGTTGGATGGCTAATCAATGAGATGTAGGGTTTAAAATGTACGATATGTTGGTTGGGTGGTATAAACGCCGTTTGTCTGATCCTGATGCTATCAGTTTGGTGGCTATGCTGCTGATAAGCTTCGTGATCATCTACTTTTTCGGTCATGTGATCGCGCCGTTTTTGGTGGCGATGGTGCTGGCGTATTTGCTTGAAGGGGTGGTCGGTAAGTTTACCGCGGCAGGGTTGCCTCGTTTGGCGGCCGTTTCGTTTGTGATGCTGCTCTTTATTGGGATCATGTTGATTTTAGTGCTGGGATTGTTGCCGACCTCTTGGCAGCAGCTGCTCAGTTTGAGCGCTGATGTGCCGACGATGCTAAGCGATCTGCAGCGAACGGTGGCGAGTTTGCCTGAGCAGTACCCTGATCTGATTGCGCCTGAAATGGTCAATTTGATGATGGGCAATGTGCAAAGCTATGTGCTTGGCTTTGTTGAAAATATGGTCAAAGGCTCGCTCTCGTCGCTTGCGGGGATCGCCACCATTTTGGTCTACATGATCCTTGTCCCGCTGCTGGCTTTTTTCTTGCTTAAAGATAAAGATCTGATGCTAAAAATGCTGGGAAATCTTCTGCCACGCAACCGCAAATTGACCAACCGCGTCGGGCGCGAAATGGATCAGCAGCTTTCCAACTACATTCGTGGCAAAGTGCTTGAGATCGTGATCGTCGGCGTGGTGAGCTATGCGACCTTTGCGCTGCTTGGCCTGCGCTATTCGGTGCTGCTGGCGGTGTTAAATGGCCTGTCAGTGCTGATCCCTTATGTTGGCGCGATGATGGTGACTATTCCGGTGTTTGTGGTGGCGCTTTTTCAGTGGGGATTTGGCTCAGAGCTTGGCTATTTGATGCTGGCGTATGGGATCATTCAGGCGCTCGACGGCAACGTGCTGGTGCCGGTTTTGTTTTCTGAAGCGGTGAATTTGCATCCGGTGGCGATCATTTTAGCGGTGCTTGTTTTTGGCGGATTGTGGGGATTTTGGGGGGTCTTTTTTGCCATTCCACTTGCAACCTTAGTCAAAGCGGTGCTCAATGCGTTACCTAGCGAAGCGCACACAACGATAACTAAAAAGTAAATGCTTCAGCATTAAGATATAAAAAAGCGGCTCAAAAGCCGCTTTTGTCGTTTCAAGGCAAGGTAAAAAATTACGCGTGGCCTTTCACTTCTTTTAGACCGTTGAATGGCGCTTTTGCACCCAATGCTTCTTCGATACGGATCAATTGGTTGTACTTAGCAACGCGGTCAGAGCGGCTCATAGAACCAGTCTTGATTTGACCTGCAGCAGTACCAACAGCAAGATCTGCGATAGTTGCATCTTCAGTTTCGCCAGAGCGGTGTGAAATTACTGCTGTGTAACCTGCGTCTTTTGCCATTTTGATAGCAGCAAGCGTTTCAGTCAGTGAACCGATTTGGTTGAACTTGATCAAGATTGAGTTTGCGATACCGTTGTCGATACCACGTTTGAGGATCTTGGTGTTAGTTACGAACAGATCGTCACCAACGATTTGGATTTTGTCGCCAAGCAGCTTAGTTTGGTACGCAAAACCTTCCCAATCAGACTCGTCAAGACCGTCTTCGATAGAAACGATAGGGAACTTCTCAGTCAATTCTTTTAGGAAATCAGAGAAACCGTTAGAAGAGAAGATACGACCTTCGCCTTTGAGGTTGTACTCTTTTTTCTCTGCGTCGTAGAACTCAGAAGCCGCACAGTCCATCGCTAGAGTGATGTCACTGCCTAGCTTGTAACCTGCAGCAGCAACTGCTTCTGCGATAACTTCTAGCGCTTCTGCGTTAGATTTTAGGTTAGGAGCAAAGCCGCCTTCGTCACCCACTGCAGTGTTGTAGCCTTTTGACTTCAATACTTTAGCTAGGTTGTGGAATACTTCTGCGCCCATGCGCACAGCTTCTTTCAATGTTTTTGCGCCAACAGGTTGGATCATGAACTCTTGGATATCAACGTTGTTGTCCGCGTGCTCACCGCCGTTGATGATGTTCATCATAGGCAATGGCATAGAGAATTTTCCTGGCGTGCCGTTTAGCTCAGCAATGTGCTCGTACAAAGGCATGCCTTTTGCAGCAGCAGCGGCTTTTGCGTTAGCTAAAGAAACGGCCAAAATGGCGTTAGCACCAAAGTTTGATTTGTTCTCAGTGCCGTCCAAATCGATCATGATTTGGTCGATTTTGGCTTGATCTTTGCCATCTTTACCTAATAGCGCATCAGCGATCGGGCCGTTTACTGCCGCAATTGCTTTTAATACGCCTTTGCCAAGGAAACGAGATTTGTCACCATCGCGCAGCTCAAGTGCTTCACGTGAACCAGTTGATGCACCTGATGGCGCAGCCGCCATACCAACGAAACCGCCTTCAAGATGAACTTCTGCTTCAACGGTTGGGTTACCACGTGAATCGATAATTTCACGTGCCAGGATTTTAACGATCTTAGACATGATGTTTCCTTATTTAATGGAGATCAAAAAATAACGAGTAAAGCCGGCGCATACCTTACTATTGCGCGCCGGCTATCTCAAGCATCTTTAACATAACTGCTTGAACTATATTCACAAAATTTGCAGTTATAGCGTTTTATGGCGCTGTTTACGCGCAGCTGCAACAAAACCGGTAAATAATGGGTGTCCATCACGCGGCGTTGATGTGAACTCTGGATGGAACTGGCAAGCAACAAACCACGGATGTTTCGGGTTTTCAATGATTTCGACCAGTTTTTCATCCGCTGACAAACCTGCAACCAACAGTCCAGCTTTTTCCAGATCAGAGCGCAGCAAATTGTTCACTTCATAGCGATGGCGATGACGCTCGCTGATCACCGCTTGTTCATACAGCTTACGGCTAATACTACCATCTTTTAAATGACAAGCTTGCGAGCCTAAGCGCATTGTTCCGCCAAGATCAGATTGCTCGGTGCGCTCTTCGACTGTGCCATCGTGGCCAATCCACTCGGTGATCAGCGCCACCACGGGGAACGGCGTTTTCGGGTTAAATTCGGTAGAGTTTGCCTGCTTCATGCCGGCCACATTGCGCGCAAATTCAATCAAAGCAACTTGCATGCCAAGGCAGATCCCAAGGTATGGCACTTTGTGCTCACGAGCGTAGCGCGCGGCCAAAATTTTGCCTTCAATGCCGCGATCGCCAAAGCCGCCCGGCACCAAAATCGCATCCATGTTCTCTAGCAGCTCGGTGCCACGCACTTCGAGATCTTGCGAGTCGATGTAGACGATGTTGACGCTTAAGCGGTTTTTTAGCCCTGCGTGTTTAAGCGCTTCGTTGACTGATTTGTAAGCGTCTCGCAGCTCAGTGTATTTGCCGACAAGGGCAATGGTCACTTCGTCAGTTGGGTTTGCTTCTTCAAAAACAACTTGCTCCCACTGCGCAAGATCTGCTGCTGGCGCGTTGATAGAAAAGCGTTGGCAGATCAGATCGTCAAGCCCTTGCGAGTGAATGATCGCAGGGATTTTATAAATAGAATCAACATCTTTTAGCGAAATTACCGCACGCTCTGGCACGTTACAAAAGAGCGCAATTTTCGCGCGCTCGTTGGCCGCAAGGTTGCGGTCGCTACGGCACACTAAAACGTCAGGCTGAATACCGATAGATAGCAGCTCTTTTACGGAATGCTGCGTCGGCTTGGTTTTTGCTTCGCCCGCGGCGGCAAGATAAGGCACCAGCGTTAAGTGCATGAAAAGAGCGCGCTCGCGGCCAAGCTCTACGGCTAGCTGGCGGATAGCTTCTAAAAACGGCAGCGATTCGATGTCGCCAACTGTGCCGCCAACTTCGACGATCGCGATGTCGTGGCCTGCGCCGCCTGCTAAAATGCGCTCTTTGATAGCGTTCGTAATGTGTGGGATCACTTGGATTGTCGCGCCAAGGTAGTCGCCGCGGCGCTCTTTGCGCAACACTTCGGCGTAAACTTTGCCGGAGGTAAAGTTGTTGCGCTTGGTCATTTTAGTGCGAATAAAGCGCTCGTAGTGGCCTAAATCGAGATCCGTTTCAGCGCCATCTTCAGTAACAAAGACTTCACCGTGCTGCGTAGGACTCATTGTTCCAGGATCCACATTGATGTAGGGATCAAGCTTCATCATGGTGATGTTTAAGTTGCGGGCTTCTAAAATAGCAGCGAGTGATGCTGCTGCAATGCCCTTACCCAGCGAAGAAACGACACCGCCGGTCACAAAAATATAATTTGTTGTCATGCTCGACCTAAATTTTGGAATTGGTAGAAATGAGTGGGGAATACCAGACGGGAGGGTATGTTACCAGAGCGAGACGTTTCTCACAAATAGAATAGGGTACAAAGTGTTGTTATATAACGAGGCTGAATAAAAAGCCCGCATAAGCGGGCCAAAAAGTGGGCAATAAAAAGCGCGCTTAGAAATCGGCGCTGCGTAGCGCGGCAATGCGTTTTTCCAGTGGCGGGTGAGTCATAAATAGCTCACTGAGCGATTTTTTACCGCTGATCCCAAAGGCGGCCATTGAGCCGTCCAGCTCGCTTTCACGCTGATTGCGCGCTAAGCGCTCTAACGCGGCGATCATTTTTTGCTTGCCAACGAGGCGTGCGGAGCCTGCGTCTGCTTTAAATTCGCGGTGACGGCTAAACCACATGGTCAAGATGCTCGCGAGCAGGCCAAACACCACTTCCAGCGCGCTTGAAACGAGGAAGTAAACCATAAAGTTACTGCCGCCGTTGCCTTCTTCGTCGCTGTTACTGTTGCTGATGGCGCTTGCGATGAGGCGCGAGATGAAAATAACGAAGGTGTTCACCACCCCTTGCATCAAGGTCATCGTGATCATGTCGCCGTTAGCGATGTGCGACACTTCGTGCGCCAGTACCGCTTCTGCTTCGTCGCGCGTCATGTTTTCTAAAAGGCCGGTAGAAACTGCCACCAATGAAGCATCGCGGCGCGCGCCTGTCGCGAACGCATTGATATCATAGGAGTTATAGATGGCAACTGTCGGCATGCCGATGCCAGCTTGTTGCGCTTGGCGGCTAACGGTTTCCATCAACCAATATTCTGTCTCATTACGAGGCTGCTCAATGACTTGTCCGCCGACAGAGCGTAGCGCCATCGATTTTGACATGAATAAGGAGATCAAAGAGCCGCCAAAGCCAAAAAGTGCCGCCATCAGCAGTAGGCCGCCCATGCTGCTTGACTTGATCCCCGTTAGCGCAAAAATAATATTTAGCACAATGCTAAACACCACCATTACTGCAAGGTTTGTTAATAAAAACAAGGCGATACGTTTCACATCTGAGCTCCTTTTAAGAAGTTGCTGAACTTACAAAAACAGCGCTTTGTTTACGCAAAAGCACCACTATTTGCACACAGGTTTTGTCTCTATAGTATGGGGCAGGCGGAAAAAAACAAGCCAAAACAGCGCAAATATACAACTTTAACTGTGCTAAACGCGCTCTGTTTCTCAGTCGTAATGCTGCAAAAACGGGATCGCATGCGAATGAAAAGTGAGCGATTTGATCACGTGGTGATTATCAATCAGCCAGCTTGCTTTTTGACAATTGCCAATGCCGATAATGGCTTGCACCAAAAGCTTAAAATCGCGCTGCCAGCGGTTTTTTTGTGCCTCGCTCCAGTCTTCCTTGTAAGTGCTCAGGTAGTGGTCGACCCACCAATAAGCGCCGCGGATAAAATGGGCGACAATTTCGGTCGCGGCAAAAATGTGCTCGTCTTTGCCGTCGATGGCGTATTCGTCGGCAAGCGGCTTGCCGCAAGCAAAGGCGGCGTAATTGGGGCAGTGCTTGAAAAGCGCAAGCTGCAGCGCGGCGGCGGTATCGTAAAAATTGAGCGCTAGCGTGCGCACGGGGACCAAATTTTGGTTGCGGCGCAGCAAGGAAAGGTTGCGTTTGCCTGGAAGTAAATTCTCAATGATAAACAGCAGATCAATGTAGACAATATGGCTTTTCAAATCCGTCATTACATTCTCTAACCTTATAATATTTAATTATATTATTGCTTTTCATTTATAGTAATGAACATTAAAATGGGCATTTGGTGTAAAGTTGCGAAGTTATTCATAGAATGAAATTAGTTAAATTATTGTGTGCTGCAGGCGCGTTGTCGCTGGCGGGTTGTGTTACTTTGCCGACCGTTGAGTCGCGTCAAGTCAATGTACTTTGGGACGATTACAGCAAAGTAAGCGGTTGTCAGCTGATCGGCCCTGTGACTGGCTCTACCGGCCACTTTTGGGATGCGTGGCTGCTTGGCAACGACACGATGATCAACAGCTCGCTAAATGAAATGCGTATTAAAGTTGTTGAGCGCGGCGGCGACACACTCTATTTGTACAGCCCGCTCAAGTTTGAGAACTCTGTAACCATGCTGGCTAACGCTTACAACTGTACCAACAAAGTGGTGGCCAAGCCCAAATCGGCGCAAAAGTTGCTAAAAAGAGGCAAAGGCAAGAGTAGCCAAGTTGAAGGCGAGAGCAACTAAGTAGTTGTTACGCCTGAAAAATAAAAAAGCAGCTTAAGGCTGCTTTTTTTAGTTTTAACATTTATGCACACTCAACAACTATTCGTGCTCAGTAAGCCGTGCGAAGTGGCCTCTAAGAGACCAGATCATAAGCAGGCTTGGGATCACCATGAGCGTGGTGATCACAAAAAACACAGACCACGAATTGATGGCCGGAAACATGTTGGCGAAGGCGCTTGCGTCAAGCCAGTCGACCAGCGAGCCGCTGAACGAGGAAAACGTGGTGCGCCCGAGGTTGCCTAACGACGCGAGCAGCGCGTATTGAGTGGCGGAGAACGCGCGTCCGGTCAAAAAGGTCAAAAACGAAACGAGGGCGATGGTGGAAAAGGCGCTCGTGAAGTTATCGACAATGATGGTCGCCAATAAAAGGTGCTCATTGGGGCCAACCTGCGCAATCAAGGCGAACATTAAATTGCTGCCCGCCATCGCAAGGCCGCCGATCATCAGCCCTTTGACAATGCCAAAGCGGATGTTGATGGCGCTGCCAAGCAGCGTGAAAAGCACCGTGATCCCCCAGCCTAATAGCTTGGAATAGTAGCCGATTTGCTCATTGCTAAAGCCAATATCTTTATAAAAAACAATCGACATCCGTCCTAAAAAGGCCTCGCCAATTTTAAACAAAAAGACAAACAAGAGCAGAGTGAGCGCCGCTTTCACGCCGTTGCGGCGGAAAAAGTCGGCAAAGGGCTCGACGATGGTGACGCTCAGCCACACTTTAAAATGGGCGCCGTTTTTGTTTAAGCGCTCGGCGTACTGCTGTTGCGCGTGCTGCTGCAGCGTTTCGCGATCTGTGGTCGGCTCTTTGGTGCTAAAAGTGAAAATGATCAGCAGTACGATAAAACCGCACATGCTGTAGTAGATCCCGTTCCAGCCGTAAACTTGCGCATTGGAAAAAGAAAAATAGCCCGGCAAGCTGTAGCCGGTCCACCAGCCGATCACCGACATTGCGGCTGCTTGCGGCAACTTATCGCGCTCGTGCGCTTGGAAGCTGTCGATGCGAAAGGCGTCAATGGCGATGTCTTGCGTCGCCGAAGCGATGGCGATGGTGAACGCCAGCAGCAAGGTCAGCCATAACTCTTTGCTGGGATCTGTGCTCGCTAGCAGCAAGGTGCAGCCGAGCATGGTGAACTGCATCAGCAAGATCCAGCTGCGGCGTTGGCCAAAACGCTGGTAGAAATAGGGCAGCTTTACCCTGTCGAGCAGCGGCGCCCACAGCCAGTTAAGCGCATAAACGATAAAAATTGAGCCAAAGAGGCCAATGGCGGTGCGGCTAAGCCCTGAGTCTTTTAGCCAACCTGACATGTTAGAGCCAATTAAAAGCCAAGGAAATCCGCTTGCGCAGCCAAGAAAAAAGACCCACAGCAGCCGTTTGTCCCAGTAGCGGACAACGTTAGCGTGGCAAGAGCGCACAAAATAGGGCATAGCGAGGTGTTCTTATCATGATGGTAAATGAGCCGCCATGCTACCTTGCCTAGATTTATATTTCCATGACGATGCAACGAGTAGAAACAGTGTATGGTGTTCACTGTGAAGCAAGATCAAAAAAAGCGCCGCTGCAGGAGTTGCAAGCAGGCGACGGGTAAGCGCTGCGGGCAAAATTTGCAGGGAGAAATAGTGATATCACGGCGTTCAAACGAGAAAGAAATAAGCAAATTGTTTTAATTAAAATAAGGAAATATAAAAAAGTAAATTTATGAATACGGATCATAAAATATAAAAAATAATTTCATTTAATTGCTGAATACTTACCTTAAATAAAGGTTATTAATATATGGCTTACGAATTTAAATAAATTGCTTATTGCGTATAAAATTTCACCATTATTTTTTAAAGCAAGATATTTTATTAATAGAAAGTAAATGATATGCGACTGAGTTAAAAAATGTGACAGCCTGTGAATTATGAATTAAAAAGCCGTAATAATTAAATTTAAGCGGTAGTATGTGTTAAATAATGCTATCTGTAATGTTATTATACGAGTGCAGATTTTCTATACAAGGATCGCTGAAAATGAAAGCTATTTTATTGATATCAGGAGTGATTTTTTTCCTGAGTGGCTGCTCGCTTAGCCCAAACAGTCTACTTACGATTGACCCAAAACCTTTACTAGTCAGTAATAAAGAAGCGGTAATTTCTGCGCCTTTACAAATAAAAGCTGTTGATCAGCGTAAAACAATTGTTATTGCGCAAATGAAAAAAGGCAAAGGTAAAGATGTCTTGCTAGGATCTGCAACTAATTTGCGCTTAATGCTTAAAGATAAATTAACCGTGCAATTAAATGCGCAAGGATTTGTTGTCACGCCAGCAAAATCGGCATCTTCAGTGCAAATTGCGCTAGTTAAAGCGGATACAACGGGTGAGCAAAAAATATTTTCTTATAAATTAAATAGCAGCGTTGAATTAGAAATAACCGCGAAAAAAGGTCAAAAAACTTTTGTAAAACGTTATTCTGGCGACGCGACGAAAACGCACGTTTTTCACGCCAGTGCGCAAGACATTGAAACTGAGCTCACTAAATTGTTAGAGGCGGTGCTGCATGACATTGCCAACGATCAACGTTTGTTTGCGTTTCTTAACTCACGCGCCTGATCTACCGGCTTGCTGCGCGGCTATTCGCGCAGCGGCGAACTCTTCACAGCTATTCGCTTAAGCAGTTGATAATGCTGCTCTTTCTTCTTAAAACTTCGCGCTTATTTTTATTTTTGCTTACTTTGCCAAAGTTCGCCTGTGTTCATTTATCTCATTTAGGCAGCGTTTTTGCTGCGCCTGCGCGTACATTTTATGAGGCAAGTGGCTTATAACTGCTCAAATTTTTTTCTTAACACCTGAGTTTGCCATTTCGTTTTTGTAAATAGCCACATTGAAAACTAGTCTAAACATTTTAGACCGTGGCCTTTTGCACAAGGATAATTTTTCGGCAGATAGACAAGGAGTTATCAAAAACTGGCCATTGCAAGACGTGTCCTTTTTATCGTAGTACCGTAATCCTTCTTAATGTTATAATCGATTGAATATTATTGAATTAGCATACGCATGTTTTGCTAGATCAATATTATGGATACTACATGGTGGCTGTGCGGCTTACTATTACGGCTAAGCATTGCATTTTGCTATGTGGTTAATTTCTTTTTCATAAAAGTACAAATGCCTATGATCACGATAAAAAAAGGGTTGGACATACCTATTGCCGGTGTGCCAACTCAGGTAATTGATGATGGCCATGCCATTAAAAAAGTTGCCCTGCTTGGTGAAGAGTACGAAGGCATGCGCGCAACTATGCAAGTGCGTGTTGGCGATGTGGTAAAAAAAGGTCAGGTGATTTTTGAAGATAAAAAAAATCCTGGCGTGAAATTTACTGCACCAGCCGCAGGCACTGTGATTGAAATCAATCGCGGCGATAAGCGTGCACTGCAGTCGGTCGTTATTGAAGTAAGCGGTAATGAGCAAATCACATTTGAAGCCTTCACTCCAGAGCAGATCGCCTCTTTAGAGCGTCAACGTATTGTTGATATTCTGGTTGATTCAGGAATGTGGACTGCGCTGCGTACTCGTCCATTTAACAAAACGCCAGCCATTGGGGCCAAGCCTGCGGCAATTTTTGTCACGGCTATCGACACCAATCCATTGGCTGCTTCTCCGCAGATTGTGATTGATGAAAAGTCGCAAGCGTTTGTGGCAGGACTTGATCTACTTTCAGCTTTGACCGACGGCACTGTTTTTGTTTGTAAAGGCCCAGCAAGTTTGCCTTGCAGCAAAAAAGCCAACGTGCAAGAGCAGATTTTTACCGGCCCGCATCCAGCAGGTCTTGCTGGTACGCACATTCATTTCTTGCGTCCGGTTGATGCGCACACTCAAGTGTGGCACCTCAACTACCAAGACGTGATTGCGTTCGGTAACCTCTTTTTGACTGGTGAAATTGACACGAGCCGTGTGATCGCGCTTGGCGGTCCGCTGGTGAATGAGCCGCGTTTGCTGCGCACCCAAATCGGTGCTTGCACTGACGATCTCGTCGCAGGAGAGCTGATGCTAGGCGAAGCGCGCGTGATCTCGGGTTCAATTTTAAATGGTACTCATGCCCACGGCGCTCACGCGTATCTTGGCCGTTTCCATTTACAAATCAGTGTTCTAAGCGAAGGTCGCGAGAAGGAATTTTTAGGTTGGATTGCTCCAGGCAAAAATAAATTCTCTGTCACACCTGCCTATCTGAGCCGTTTTTTCAAAGGTCAGCTATTTAACATGACCACAGCGGTCAACGGTAGCGAGCGAGCGATGGTGCCGATTGGCACGTATGAGCGCGTCATGCCGCTGGATATTGAGCCAACCTTATTGCTGCGCGATCTGTGCGCGGGCGATCTGGAAAGCATGGTGCTGCTTGGTGCGTTAGAGCTTGCGCCTGAGGACTTGGCGCTGTGTACGTTTGTTTGTCCTGGCAAATACGAGTTTGGCTCAATGCTGCGCGAGTCTCTCGCCCTTATTGAGAAGGATGGGTGATAATGAGTCTTAAAAAAATATTAGAAGATTTAGAACCGCACTTTACCCATGGCGGTAAATATGAGAAGTGGTTTGCGCTGTATGAAGCAACGGCAACGCTGCTCTATACGCCAGGCACGGTAACCAAAGGTGCCACTCATGTGCGTGATAATCTTGATCTTAAGCGCATGATGATCATGGTGTGGCTTGCGGTATTCCCAGCCATGTTTTTTGGCATGTACAATGTCGGCGATCAAGCCATCATCGCGCTCAATGCACTTTACCGAGGCAGCACGCTCAGTGGCGTGATTGACGGTAATTGGCATTACTGGCTGTCGCAGTGGTTTGGCGCCTCCTTGAGCGCTGACGCTGGCATCATCAGTAAAATGGTGATCGGTGCGACCTACTTTGTGCCCATTTACGCGACGGTCTTTTTGGTCGGCGGTTTTTGGGAAGTGCTGTTTTGCGTGGTGCGTCGTCATGAAGTCAACGAAGGCTTTTTCGTCACCTCAATTCTCTTTGCGCTGATTGTTCCGCCAACGCTGCCTTTATGGCAAGCGGCGCTGGGCATCACCTTTGGTGTGGTTGTGGCAAAAGAGCTGTTTGGCGGTACGGGACGTAACTTCCTAAACCCAGCGCTTGCTGGACGCGCGTTCTTGTTCTTCGCTTATCCTGCGCAGATCTCTGGCGATTTGGTATGGGTTGCAGCAGATGGCTTTTCTGGAGCAACGGCGCTTAGCCAATGGTCCGCGGGCGGTAAAGCTGCGCTTTTGCACAGCGTGAGCGGCGAGCAGATCACTTGGCTTGATGCCTTTATCGGCCACATTCCAGGCTCAATGGGCGAAGTGTCAACGCTTGCCATTTTGCTTGGCGGCGCCATGATTTTGCTGATGAAAATCGCCTCTTGGCGCATCGTTTCTGGTGTCATCATTGGTCTTGTTTGTACAGCAACGCTGTTTAACATCATCGATTCCTCAACAAATCCAATGTTTAGCATGCCTTGGCATTGGCACTTTGTGTTGGGCGGATTTGCCTTTGGTATGATGTTTATGGCCACAGATCCTGTCTCTGCTGCGTTTACCAACAAAGGTAAATGGTGGTATGGCATTTTAATTGGCGCGATGGCTGTTGTGATCCGCGTGGTAAATCCAGCTTACCCAGAAGGGATGATGCTGGCGATCCTATTTGCTAACTTGTTTGCGCCGCTGTTCGACAATCTTGTTGTACGAGGCAACATCAAACGGAGGCTAGCTCGTGTCAAACAATAACGATAGCATTACAAAAACGCTGGGCGTGGTGATTGGACTTAGCCTTGTTTGCTCAGTCGTGGTCTCTTTTTCTGCTGTTTCGCTTCGTCCAATGCAGCAAAAAAATGCTGTGCTGGATGTACAAAGCAACATTTTGTCGGTGGCGGGAATTGAAGCGCAGCCACGCGATGTGCTGGATCTTTTCCAAAAGCGCATCGAGTCGCGCCTCATCAACCTGAAAACTGGTGAATTTGTTACCGATCTTGACGCGCAAAAATTTGATCAGCGCGCCGCGGTGAAAGATCCTAAGCAGTCAACGCAGCTAAGCGCGAGCGAAGACATCGCCAAAATTGGCCGTCTGCCTAACATTGCCAAAATCTACTTTGTAAAAGATGAAAGCGGCAAAGTCAGCGAGATCATTTTGCCGATGAACGGCAAAGGTCTGTGGTCGATGATGTACTCATTTGTTGCGCTGAAAATGGACGGCAATACGGTGAGCGGCGTCGCTTACTACGAGCATGGCGAAACGCCAGGGCTGGGTGGCGAGGTTGAAAATCCGGTGTGGCGTCAAAAGTGGGTTGGCAAACAACTGTTTGATGCTCAAGGAAATCCAGCGCTGCAAGTTGTTAAAGGTGGTGCAAAGCCCGATGACATTCATGGCATCGACGGCTTGTCTGGCGCGACATTGACGGCGCAAGGGGTACAAAACACACTGCGTTTTTGGCTAGGTGAGAATGGTTTTGGACCATTTCTTAAAAAAGTGCACAAGGGGGAGCAATTAAATGGCTAGTGCCAAGCAAATAAAAGCCAATCTTTGGGCTCCGGTTCTAGACAGTAACCCGATTGCACTGCAAGTGCTCGGCGTCTGCTCTGCATTGGCTGTAACGACAAAACTAGAAACTGCTTTTGTTATGACATTAGCGGTAATTTGCGTAACCGCATTTTCTAACCTTTTTGTTTCACTTATTCGTAACCACATTCCAAATTCGGTGCGGATCATCGTGCAGATGATCATCATCGCCTCTTTGGTTATCGTGGTGGACCAAGTGCTTAAAGCGTTTTTATACGACGTTTCAAAGCAGCTCTCTGTTTTTGTTGGCCTGATCATTACTAACTGTATCGTAATGGGCCGCGCAGAGGCGTACGCGATGAAATCTGCGCCAATGGACTCTTTTATGGACGGCATTGGTAACGGTTTGGGCTATGGTTTTGTGCTGATCACGGTCGGTTTTTTCCGTGAGCTGCTCGGTTCTGGCAAATTATTTGGTCTGACTGTGCTGCCATTGACCTCGGAAGGGGGTTGGTACCAGCCAAATGGTTTAATGTTACTTGCACCGTCTGCTTTCTTCTTGATTGGCTTTTTGATCTGGATCATTCGCTGCTTCAAACCTGAACAAATTGAGGCAAAGGAGTAAACGGTTATGGAACATTATCTTAGCTTGCTGGTGCGCTCGATTTTTATCGAAAACATGGCGCTGGCTTTTTTTCTTGGCATGTGTACCTTTTTGGCGGTATCAAAAAAGGTAACCACCTCGTTTGGCCTTGGCGTTGCAGTAACTGTGGTCTTGTGTTTGGCGTTACCGCTAAACAACGTGATTTACAACTACTTGCTTAAAGATGGCGCACTGGTAGAAGGGTTGGATTTAAGTTTTCTAAACTTCATCACCTTCATCGGCGTAATTGCTGCACTGGTACAAATTTTAGAGATGATCTTAGATAAGTATTTCCCACCGCTTTACAACGCGTTAGGGATATTTTTGCCTTTGATCACCGTAAACTGTGCTATTTTTGGCGGCGTTTCATTTATGGTACAACGTGATTACACTCTTCCTGAATCGCTGGTTTACGGCTTAGGTTCTGGTATTGGTTGGATGTTGGCTATTGTAGCGCTAGCTGGGATCAGAGAGAAACTTAAGTACGCTGACGTTCCTCCAGGATTGCGTGGCCTTGGGATAACATTTATCACTGTAGGCCTGATGGCGCTTGGCTTTATGTCATTTTCTGGCGTTAGTTTATAACCCTGTAAACCGAGAAAGTAAGGAATAGTCAATGGACATTATTCTTGGTGTTGCGATGTTTACCGTGATGGTGCTGGTTTTGGTTTTAGTGATCTTATTTGCTAAGTCCAAACTTGTGCCGCAAGGGGATATCACAATTTCCGTTAATGGCGATCCCAATTTGGCGATCAAAACTAACCCAGGCGGCAAGCTGCTGGGTGCGCTTGCTGGCGCGGGCGTATTCGTTTCATCAGCATGCGGCGGCGGCGGCTCCTGTGGCCAATGCAAAGTGAAAGTAAAATCGGGCGGCGGTGACATTCTGCCAACTGAGCGCGATCACATCAGTAAAGGCGAAGCGCGCGAAGGCGAGCGCTTAGCGTGCCAAGTTGCATTAAAATGCGACATGGAAATCGAGCTGCCAGAAGAGATTTTTGGCGTGAAAAAATGGGAATGTACAGTTATTTCTAATGATAACAAGGCGACTTTTATCAAAGAGTTAAAACTGCAGATCCCAGAAGGCGAAGTGGTACCGTTTCGTGCCGGTGGCTACATCCAAATCGAAGCGCCTGCTCACCACGTTAAGTTTTCTGACTTTGATGTGCCAGAAATGTACCGTGATGACTGGAATAAGTACGATCTTTTCCGCTACGAATCAAAAGTAGATGAAGAGACGATCCGCGCTTACTCTATGGCTAACTACCCAGAAGAGCATGGCCTTATTTTGCTAAACGTGCGTATCGCTACGCCGCCAGCCAATAAGCCTGATGCGCCTCCAGGGATCATGTCTTCTTACATCTGGTCGCTAAAAGCGGGTGACAAAGTGATCATTTCGGGTCCATTTGGTGAGTTCTTCGCCAAAGAGACAGACGCTGAGATGGTCTTCATCGGCGGTGGCGCGGGTATGGCTCCAATGCGCTCGCACATCTTTGATCAGCTAAAACGTTTGAAGTCTAAGCGTAAAATGTCATTTTGGTATGGCGCGCGCTCTAAGCGAGAAATTTTCTACGCTGAAGAGTTTGATGCGCTGGCGGCAGAAAATCCAAACTTCGTTTGGCATTGTGCGCTGTCAGAGCCATTACCTGAGGACAATCATCAAGGCTACACCGGCTTTATTCACAATGTGCTTTATGAACACTACCTTAAAGATCATGAAGCGCCAGAAGATTGTGAGTACTACATGTGTGGTCCACCAATGATGAACGCCGCTGTGATCAAAATGCTAAAAGATATTGGCGTCGAAGACGAAAATATTTTGTTGGATGATTTTGGTGGTTAACACATCGCGTTAGCAACAAAAACATAAAAAATGGCTGCTTTCGAGCAGCCATTTTGTTTATGATGGCGGCGTATTTCATTAATTGGCGTGACAATTGCGCTAAAAATGGCAAATGAGAGAGCTATGCAGCACGAATTGAATAAAAAAGAGCAAGAGATCATGGAGCTAAGCGCAGAGCTACGCGCGCGTTACCTTTTTTCTGAGGTGCATGCTAACGGCAAAATTTGGATTTTGCGTGATGAAGATGGCTGCGTGATGTTAAACAGTGAAGACGAAGACGTGGTGCCGGTTTGGCCGTCGGCGGCGCTTGCGGCAAGCTGGGTGAGTGGCGAGTGGCAAGATTGCCGTCCCGAAGCCATTACGCTGAGCGATTGGCATAAAAAGTGGACCTCCGGTTTGAGCGATGATGAGCTTGCGGTGGCGGTTTTTCCGCGCCCAGATGGCGACGGCTTCGTAATGTCTGCTGAAGAATTTGATGTGAGCTTAAAAGAGCACAAGACAGGTAAAAAATGAATAATAGCAAAGAGTTACAAGCGGTAAACAATCAGCTGGATAGGCTGGAGAAAAAATTGGCGGCGGCTATCGCGCGCGAAGATAACTATATCATCGAGCAGACAAAAACTGAGCAAGCGAAGCTGCAAAAACAGCGTCAGCAGCTTAAATTCGCCCGAGAAAAAAAGGCGTCGCAAGAGGCGCAGCAGCTGCGCGCGTTGCCATTTAACCGAGCGTTGACCAAGCAAGAGCAGGCCGACCTTGGCAAATTGAAAAAAACGGTGAAAGGGCTGGTCGTTGTGCACCATTTGACTGCACTGGGCAAGCAGCTTGAGCTTGAAACGGTCACAGGTTTTAGCCGTAAGCCGTTTTAACATGTTCAGTTTGCAGATGAAAAAAAGGCTGCCCGCTTGGGTGGTAGTGTGCGCGCTGTTTTTGTTGGGCTGTGAGCAAAAGGCCGCGCTTGTGGTGCTTAATGGCCAAACTATGGGCACGTACTATTCGGTCAAATATGTCGATAAAGCCGACTTGCCGAGTCAAAAAGCGATCCAGCAGCAGATAGAAGCGCACTTGCAGGACGTGAACCAGAAAATGTCCACCTACCTGCCCGAGTCGCAGCTTAGCCAGTTTAACCGCCATCGCGAAGCGAGCGCGTTCTCGGTCTCGCCGCACACCGCTTTAGTGGTAAAAGAGGCGCAGCGTTTGCATGAGCTTTCTGACGGCGCTTTGGACGTGACGATGGGGCCGCTGGTCAATTTGTGGGGCTTTGGACCTGACGCGCGCCCTGAGCGCGTGCCATCGACACAGCTTATCGCGCAAACGCGAGCGAAAACGGGCATGCAGTTTTTGCAGCTAGCGGGCACGCAGCTTTCTAAAACGCACCCTGAGCTTTATGTCGATCTCTCGTCTATCGCGAAAGGGTTTGCTGTTGATTTGCTGGCTGATTATCTTGCGACTGTTGGCGTGGAAAATTATCTGGTTGATATTGGCGGCGAGCTCAAACTCAAAGGGGTCAATGATCGCGCTCGTGCGTGGCGCATCGCGATCGAAAAACCCGTTGCTGGCGAGCGCTCAGTGCAGCAAATTATTGCGCCTCAAGATCTGGCGGTGGCGACGTCTGGCGACTATCGTAACTATTTTGAGCAAGACGGACTGCGCTATTCGCACACGATTGATCCTGCGACCGGTAACCCTATCACGCATCATTTGGTTTCGGCGACAGTGCTTGATAAGTCGTGCATGACGGCAGATGGCTTGGCGACGGCGTTTATGGTGCTTGGACCAGAGCGTGCGCTGGCACTTGCCGAAAAAGAGGCGATTGCGCTGTTTTTGATCGTTAAAACCCAAAACGGGTTTGAAGAGCGCGTTTCCAGCGCTTTTAAACCGTATTTAATTTCTCAGTGAGGTGTTATGGTCACTTTTGTTATTACCTTTGGGGTATTTTTATTAGTGATTTTTGGTATGGCGATAGGTTTTATTGTCCATCGTAAAAAATTGACGGGCAGCTGCGGCGGCCTTGGCGCTGTCGGGATAGAAAAAGAGTGTAATTGCCCAACGCCGTGTGAAGCGCGTAAAAAACGCGAAGCACAAGCTGCGCAAGCGGAAAAAGAACAAGCGTGGCAAAAAGACCGCATCGAGTAACATTCAGGCGGCCAAGCTAAGTGCTTGCGCCGCCCTGAAGATAAAAATGCATGCTTTGGGTGAGAAAACGCCGAGTTTGCAGGGGGCTATTTTACGCGCCTGCGCCGTTTTGTGGCACGGGACGTGGCCGCCCATTTTCATCGATAGCGACATAGGTAAAAATGCCCGAGCTTGCGCGAAAACGCGCATTTTCACTTGCGCGTAGCACCGGTTTTATCCAAATATCAAGCTCAAGCTGCATAGAGCTGCGGCCGATTTTGATGCAGCGCCCATAGCAGCACACCACGTCGCCCACTTTTACCGGTTTATAAAAGGTGATATTGTTGACCGCAACGGTGCAGACTCGCCCTTCGGCCAACTCTTTCGCTAGGATCCCGCCAGCGATGTCCATCTGTGACATGATCCAGCCACCAAAAATATCGCCATTGGGGTTAGTGTCAGCGGGCATTGCTAATGTTCTTAACAGTAAATCACCTTCAGGTTGTTCTGTCTGCTGTTGCATAATAACTGCCTTGGTTAATGTGGGCTGAGATCGCTGAGAAAATTGCAACTGTCTATCTTATAAGCCAATTTATTGCGCTATCAATAGCAGTCATTTTGGGTTTTATACATTTTATAGCAGTTTATTAGTGAAAAGCATCGTAATTGTTGTGCATTATGTGAAAAGCGCAGGGGCAGGCTGCTAGAAATGAGAAAAATTATTCATATTGATATGGACTGCTTTTTTGCGGCGGTGGAGATGCGCGATCAGCCGCATCTGCGCCATTTGCCGATCGCGGTGGGCGGGGCGCATGTGCATCGCGGCGTGATCTCGACCTGCAACTATTTGGCACGCGAATTTGGCGTGCGCTCGGCGATGGCGACGGCGCATGCGCTCAAACTTTGCCCCAATCTTGTGCTTATCGCAGGCTCAATGGCCAAATACCGTGCGGTCTCTGCGCAGCTGGCCACCATTTTTAGCCGTTATACGACAAAATACGAGTTTTTATCACTGGATGAAGCGTATCTCGATGTCAGTGATTGCCAACTGTTTCATGGATCTGCCACCTTAATTGCGCAAGATATTCGCCAATGCATTGAGCGCGAGCTTGCTTTAACCGCCTCGGCGGGGGTCGCTTGCGTGAAATTTGCCGCCAAAATAGCTTCTGATCTTAATAAACCCAATGGATTGTGCGTGATCACGCCGGCGCAATTGGGCGAATTTGTTAAAACGTTGCCGCTGGAAAAGTTGCCGGGCGTTGGCAAAGTGACACTCGCTAAGCTGCATCAATTTGGCCTTTATGTCGGCGCAGACGTGCAGCGCTATGAAAAGGCCAAGCTGAAAATACAATTTGGCAAACTCGGTGAGCAGCTGTGGCACTATTGTCATGGGCTTGATGAGCGCGAGGTGATCACCGACAGAGAGCGCAAATCGGTCGCGGTGGAGGTGACGCTTGCCAACGATATCTACACCAAGCAGCAATGTTTGGAGATGTTAAAAGCGCTCTATCCGCAAATGAAAAAACGGCTGCAGCAGGTGGGCGGGCCGCGCTGCGTGGTGCGCCAAGGGGTGAAGCTCAAATTTGCCGATTTTACGCAGACGACTGTGGAGCGGCGCACAAGTCAGTATCAGCAAAATAATTTTGCGCTGCTGCTCAATCAGGTGCTGACAAAACAGCAAGGGCGCGGGATCCGCTTGATTGGGATCAGCGTGGGGCTGATGCGCGAAGAGCTTGCCGCGGCCAAACAGCAGCAGCTCAGCTTTGATTTTGCTGAGTATAATGAGCTGTAAATTTTGCATAAAAAAAGCGCCTGTATTCAGGCGCTTTAACTGTTGCGGTTACGCTTCTTTTTTAGGGATCTGCGTTAAAATCGCGCGCATCTGCTGCCAAAATAGCTCAACAGAGTGGATGTTCACTTTTTCATCTGGCGAATGTGGGAACTTAATGGTCGGGCCAAATGAAAGCATGTCCATGTTTGGATAAGGCTTTTTAAACAGTCCGCACTCAAGGCCTGCGTGGATCACCATAATATTGGGGGTGCGGCCATACAGATCTTGGTAAGTTTTCTGGAAAATTTTCATGATCTTAGAGCTTGGATCCGGCTTCCAGCCTGGATAGCCGCCGCTCACTTCAACTTGCGCGCCAGAAAGTTTGGCCAGCGAATGGAACATGCTTTCTGCATAGTGACGGCCGCTGTCAGACTGCGAGCGGATGAGCACCAGCGTAGTCAGTTGATTGTTTTCACAAGCAACAATACCAATGTTGGAAGAGGTCTCTACGATGCGTGGTGTGCTGTCACTCATGCGGTGCACGCCGTTAGGGCAAGCGTTGAGCATGGCGATGATGCGCTGCTGCGCTTGATATTCAATGACTTGCAGCGGCGCAGGCGCAGTTTCATCCACAAGTTTCACCAGCAAGTTCTCTTCAACCAGCTCAAGCTCGCTTTTGAGCGTGCGCGCAAATTGCTCGACTTGCTCTGCCAGTTTGTTTTGCTGCGTGCGTGGAATGGCAAATGTAGCAAACGCTTCGCGGGCGATCGCGTTTCTGACGGTGCCGCCGCGCAAAGTGAGCAGGTGCAGCTCAAGCGCATCGGCATGCTGAGCTAAAAAGCGCGCCAGCAATTTTGTGGCGTTGGCGCGGCCGGTGTCGATGTCGCAGCCCGAATGTCCGCCTTTAAGTCCCTTGATTTGCAACGTTTTTACTAAAAAATCGTCGCTTAGGGTTTCTCTGTCGAAAGTTTGCGTCAGCGCCACATTAACGCCGCCCGCACAGCCCATGTAAACCTCGCCCTCTTGCTCGGTGTCAGTGTTGAGCAAAATGGTGCCTTGCAAAAGATCAGAGCTTAGGCCAAACGCGCCGGTCATGCCGGTCTCTTCATCCACGGTCAAAAGCACTTCAAGCGCGCCGTGGCTAAGATCGCTGCTCGCAAGCACCGCCAGACACGCCGCCATGCCAATGCCGTTATCAGCGCCAAGCGTTGTGCCCTGCGCTTTCACCCACTCGCCGTCGATGTAAGGCTTGATAGGATCAACTAAAAAATCGTGCTGCGTTTCTTCATTCTTTTGCGCAACCATATCTAAATGCGCTTGCAAAACAACAGTTTGTCTATCTTCCATGCCAGATGTGGCAGGTTTTTTGATCACAATGTTGCCAACAGCGTCTTGCTGAGCGTCTAAATTGTGCTCTTTGGCAAAATTTAAAACGTACTCGATCAGCTGTTTTTCGTGCTTAGACGGGTGAGGAATGGCGCAGATCTGCTCAAAATAACGCCAAATTATCTGTGGAGTAAGAGTGCTTAGTTGTGACACAGGAGATCTCCAAAAGTTAATAATTTCAGTTCAAACCTAACAGAAATAAAAGAGACTTAGTACTCATAACTACAGCGAAATACACAAACAAGTGCGTAATTGTTTGTATTTTATTCAATTACGGTGTTAGGTTAATGACAGCACTACCTTCTGCTTATCAACAAAGGAGTATGATATGAGCCAAGTTTTAAAGCAACAAGAGGAGGCGCCCAATTGGATGGAGCGCTTCCTCAATACTGTTGAACGTGTTGGTAATAAAATACCTGATCCATCATTGTTGTTCTTCTATGGATTGCTGATTGTTTGGGGTTTGTCTGCTGTTTTATCACAAGTTAATTTTGATCTGACCCATCCAATAACGGGCAACGCGATCGAAGTGAAGAACTTATTGTCAGGCAGCGCACTTGCTGAATTTTTAGCAGGTATGGTTGGCACTTTCACAGGCTTTGCCCCAATGGGGATTGTACTGGTCGCCATGCTTGGAGTTGGGGTTGCTGACGCCTCTGGCTTCATTAATACCGGCCTGAAAAAAATGCTGCGCGTGACGCCGAAAAAATTGCTCACGCCTGCGGTCATTTTGGTGGCGATTTTATCGCACACCGCGTCTGACGCGGGTTACGTGCTGGTGATCCCACTTGGCGGCATCATTTTCCATGCGGCAGGTCGTAACCCGCTGGTGGGAATTGCGGCGGCGTTTGCTGGCGTTTCGGGCGGTTTTTCGGCCAACTTTATCCCTGCTGGCATCGATCCTCTGCTTGCCGGTTTCACGCAATCTGCAGCGCAAGTGCTTGATAAAGATTACGTAGTTAATCCGCTTGCCAACTTCTACTTCACCGCTGCGTCATCACTTTTGATCATCGCGATTGGCTGGTATGTGACGGAAAAAATCGTTGAGCCACGTTTTAGCAACGTATCAATTGATGACGATGCCGAAAAAGCGCCGGATCTTGGCAGCATTTCACCGGTTGAGATGAAAGCGTTTCGCTGGGCAGGTTTAGCGATGCTGGCGGGAATTGGTCTGCTGGTTGCTGCCGCTTGGCCAGAAAACTCTGCGCTGCGCTCAGCTGACGGTCAGCTTACCGCTTTTAGCGCGCCGCTGATGAAGTCAATTGTGCCGCTGATCTTCATTTTGTTTGTGATCCCAGGCGTGGTTTATGGCCGCTTGTCGGGCACCTTTAAAACGCAAAACGCCATTATTCAAGCGATGAGCAAAACCATGAGCACCATGGGCAGCTACATTGTGATGTCGTTTTTCTGTGCGCTGTTTTTAGCAGCTTTCTCACAGTCGAATATCGGCACACTGCTGGCGTTAAAAGGGGCACAGCTGCTTAAAGTTCTCAACATGCCAGGCGAGATGACGATTGTTGGTATGATTTTGCTTACCGCTTCAATCAACTTGCTGGTTGGCTCGGCTTCCGCTAAATGGGCGCTGATCGGGCCAATCCTTGTGCCAATGTTGATGGCGCTTGGTATTGCGCCTGAATTGTCACAAGCCGCTTACCGCGTGGGTGACTCTGTTTCGAACATCATTTCACCACTGATGGTCTTTTTCCCTCTGGTTGTGGTTTATTGCCAGCGCTATGTGAAATCGACGGGGATCGGCTCATTGGCATCGATGATGCTTCCTTACTCTATTGCGATGCTGGTTGGCTGGACAGTGTTCTTGCTCCTTTACTGGGGTCTTGGCCTGCCGCTGGGCTTGCAAGCGCCTTACGAGTATCAAATGTAGTGCATACACTTTTTGTAACCAAAGCCTCGCTTAATGCCTGTCTTTCCTACACAAATCCCTCGATGAAAATCGGGGGATTTTTTTGAATTTTTATCGATTTTCCTGATCTCAACTAGACAAAACAAAGTGTTGAGGGAAGTATGGTGTTTTTAACAGATGCAGAGCAATGGGCG
>JBOFRL010000027.1:0-27596 GCA_051650965.1 Vibrionaceae bacterium | reverse complement strand
CAGTGTTCGAGTCAGAAGTTTACGTATTGTCAAAAGACGAAGGCGGACGTCACACTCCATTCTTCAAAGGCTACCGTCCACAGTTCTACTTCCGTACAACTGACGTGACTGGTACTGTTGAACTGCCAGAAGGCGTTGAGATGGTTATGCCTGGCGACAACATCAAGATGGTGATCACTCTGATCGCGCCTATCGCGATGGATGAAGGTCTACGTTTTGCAATCCGTGAAGGCGGCCGTACAGTAGGCGCCGGCGTTGTTGCGAAAATCATCAAGTAATTGACTACATTGATGTAAAAAAAGGCGCTGCGGCGCCTTTTTTGTTGTTTGAATTTTTAGCTCTTGCGTTTTAGCGTTTCTTACAAAATGGTAATCTAATGTTAATTTGACGGTGAAGCTTCATCTCGTCACTATTACCCGATTCCATCAAATTCACTGTTTATGTGGTCAGGGGAAATATGAGGATTTTAGCAAGCTCGTCAAATACCAGACTTATCTATATTTGGCTAACCAGCAGCAACTACCGTACGCAGATCCGCGCAGGTGTCATTTTGATGCAGCGCTGTCGCAACAAGCATAAGCTAGCCCGTTGTCTACATCGAAAGATCTATCAAAAATTTAACTGCGAAATTAGCGAATGTGCGCAGCTTGATGAAAGCGTGATTTTTCCGCATCCCATCGGTATTGTGATCGGAGAAGATGTACGAATTGGGAAAAATGTAACGATCCTACAAAACGTTACGATTGGCTCCGTCCATCCGAGCAGCCCAATGCCAAAAATTGGCAATAACGTACATATTTTTGCTGGTGCGAAAGTGCTTGGCGACATTGAGATCGGGGATGACGTGACCATTGGCGCTAACGCGGTGGTGACTAAGTCTGTTCCCGCAGGTCACCGCGTTGTTGGCGCAAATCGCATTTTACCGCCGAAAGAAAAATAAACCGCGGCTCGATTGCAAATTTATCCGTCTACTTTTTACCTGCACTCACTGATCTTATAACGGAAAGATTTTTTTTACCGCCGAGCAAGAATATCACTTGTAACCCGTTATCAGATCGGTATAATCCTTCGCACTGTACGGCGATGCCGTTACAAGAGTTGTGAACCAATGAGCAAAGAGGAAGGCAAAGCATATTTGCCGGTAATGTATACTCCGCTTATGTTCTTAGTCACGTAGGTGGCTGACAATGCATCCGATATGGGTGCTACGGTTTCACATAAATCAATCAGCATTCTCTCGCGCTTAGCGATGATGAGTGGTGATATTGTTTGTGTTATTTTAATTGGAGCTCTGTCTCATGCAGAAGCAACGTATTCGTATTCGCTTAAAGGCGTTTGATCATCGTTTGATCGATCAGTCTACGGCGGAAATCGTTGAAACCGCTAAGCGCACTGGCGCTCAAGTTCGTGGGCCAATCCCACTTCCAACGCGTAAAGAGCGTTTTACTGTTCTTATCTCTCCTCACGTAAATAAATCTGCCCGTGATCAGTACGAAATTCGTACCCACAAGCGTCTTATCGATATCGTTGAGCCAACAGATAAAACTGTTGACGCTCTGATGCGCTTAGATCTTGCTGCAGGTGTTGATGTTCAGATCAGCCTGGGTTAGGGAGAGTAGAATATGAGTCAGCTAATCGGTCGTAAAGTAGGCATGACACGCATCTTCACTGAAGAAGGCGAGTCAATCCCTGTTACCGTTATCGAAGTAGAAGCAAACCGTGTTACTCAAGTGCGTACACTTGATGTAGATGGTTACTCTGCTGTTCAAGTTACTACAGGCACGAAAAAAGCAAATCGCGTAACTAAGCCTGAAGCTGGACACTTTGCTAAAGCAGGTGTTGCGGCAGGTCGTGGTTTGTGGGAATTTCGCCTACAAGAGGGTGAGCAATTCGACGTTGGTTCTGAACTGACTGTTGCGTTGTTTGCTGAAATCAAAAAAGTAGACGTTACGGGCACATCAAAAGGTAAAGGCTTCCAAGGCGCTGTTAAGCGTTGGAACTTCCGCACCCAAGATATGACGCATGGTAACTCTTTGTCTCACCGCGCTCCAGGTTCAATTGGCCAATGCCAAACTCCAGGTCGCGTATTCAAAGGCAAAAAAATGGCCGGTCACATGGGTTCTGAGCGCGTTACTGTGCAAAACCTAGACATCGTACGTGTTGACGTAGAGCGCAATCTGATCCTTGTTCGAGGAGCAGTTCCAGGCGCAACGGGCAGCAACGTTATCGTTAAACCAGCCGTTAAAGTAGCGTAACGTCAAGGAGATAGTAATGGAATTGGTAGTAAAAGGCGCTGATGCGCTAACTGTTTCCGAGACTACCTTCGGTCGTGAGTTCAACGAAGCACTTGTTCATCAAGTGGTTGTTGCTTATGCAGCTGGTTCCCGTCAAGGTACTCGCGCGCAAAAAACACGTTCTGAAGTTGCAGGCGGTGGCGCTAAGCCTTTCCGTCAAAAGGGCTCTGGTCGTGCCCGTGCCGGTACTATTCGTAGCCCGCTATGGCGTACTGGTGGTGTTACTTTTGCTGCGCGTCCTCAAGACCACAGCCAAAAAGTAAACAAAAAAATGTACCGCGGTGCATTAAAGAGCATTCTATCTGAGTTGGTTCGCCAAGATCGTTTGATCGTGGTTGATAACTTCTCTGTAGAACAGCCAAAAACAAAAATTTTGCTGGCCAAGTTGAAAGAATTGGCTCTAACAGAAGCTTTGATCGTAACGGCCGATGTGGATGTAAATCTTTATCTTGCCGCACGTAACTTACACAAAGTAGACGTACGTGACGCTGCGGGTATTGACCCTGTAAGCCTAATCGCATTCGACAAAGTAGTGATGACTGCTGCTGCAGTTAAGCAAATTGAGGAGATGCTAGGATGATCACAGAAGAGCGTCTGCTAAAAGTTTTGCGTGCTCCGCATATCTCTGAAAAAGCAACGATGGCTGCTGAGAAAAACGACACTGTTGTTTTCAAAGTAGCAAAAGATGCGACAAAAAGAGAGATCAAAGCAGCAGTTGAAAAATTGCTTGAAGTTGAAGTGAAGTCTGTCAATACCTTGGTAGTTAAAGGTAAGACCAAGCGTCAAGGTTTACGTCAAGGTCGCCGTAGCGACTGGAAAAAGGCGTATGTGATCTTGAAAGAAGGTCAAGATATCGACTTTGCTGGCGGCGCAGAGTAAGACGGAGGAGTAATACTAAATGGCAATTGTAAAATGTAAGCCTACTTCACCGGGTCGTCGTCATCTTGTTAAAGTTGTTAACGCTGATCTGCACAAAGGTAAGCCTTACGCACCCTTGTTAGAGAAAAGTCAAAAAACAGGTGGTCGTAACAACAACGGTCGTATTACCGTTCGCCACATTGGCGGTGGTCACAAACAACACTACCGTTTGATTGACTTTAAGCGCAACAAAGATGGCATTCCTGCTGTTGTTGAGCGTTTAGAATATGATCCAAACCGTAGCGCGAATATCGCTCTGGTTCTGTACAAAGACGGTGAGCGTCGTTACATCATCGCACCAAAAGGTTTGAAAGCGGGCGACCAAATTCAATCTGGTGTTGATGCGCCGATCAAAGCGGGTAACACGTTGCCGATGCGCCACATCCCTGTTGGTTCAACTATCCACAACGTGGAATTGAAGCCAGGAAAAGGTGCTCAGCTTGCTCGCTCTGCGGGTGCTTATGCCCAAATCGTAGCGCGTGATGGTGCTTACATCACAATCCGTTTGCGTTCAGGTGAAATGCGTAAAGTACTAGCTGAAGGTCGTGCGACTATCGGTGAAGTAGGTAACGCAGAGCACATGTTGCGTGAACTTGGTAAAGCTGGTGCTGCGCGCTGGCGTGGTGTTCGTCCTACCGTACGCGGTGTGGCGATGAACCCAGTGGATCACCCACATGGTGGTGGTGAAGGTCGTACTTCGGGCGGTCGTCATCCTGTATCACCTTGGGGTATGCCAACTAAGGGTTACAAGACTCGCAAGAACAAATCTACTGACAAGTACATCGTACGTCGTCGTAACAAATAATTTATTTCAGAGGATAAGCCATGCCACGTTCTCTCAAGAAAGGTCCTTTTATTGACCTGCACTTGCTGAAGAAGGTAGAGAAAGCGGTGGAAAGCGGTGACAAGAAGCCTGTTAAGACTTGGTCCCGTCGTTCAATGATCATTCCACAAATGATCGGTTTGACCATCGCTATCCATAATGGTCGTCAGCACGTACCAGTTTTCATCACTGATGAAATGATCGGTCACAAGCTGGGCGAATTTGCACCAACTCGCACTTACCGTGGCCATGCTGCGGATAAGAAAGCGAAAAAGCGCTAAGGAGTAGATGATGGAAGCTATCGCTAAACATAAATTTGCTCGCATTTCGCCGCAAAAGGCGCGCTTGGTTGCAGACCAAATTCGAGGCCAGCACGTTGCTAAAGCACTAGAAATTCTAGCATTTAGCGACAAAAAGGCCGCGGTACTGATTAAAAAGGTATTGGACTCTGCTATTGCAAACGCTGAACATAACGAAGGTTTGGACATTGACGATTTAAGCGTTGCCAAAATCTTTGTTGACGAAGGCCCAGTCATGAAGCGCATTATGCCTCGTGCGAAAGGCCGTGCTGATCGCATCTTGAAGCGTTCTAGCCACATCACTGTTGTTGTAGCAGATCGCTAAAGGTCAGGAGAGAAAGCAATGGGTCAAAAAGTTCATCCTAATGGTATTCGTCTTGGTATTTGTAAGCCATGGAATTCTACCTGGTTTGCAACTAGCCAAGATTTTGCTGGCAACTTAGATGGTGATTTCAAAGTACGTCAATATTTGACTAAAGAGCTATCTAACGCGTCAGTATCTCGCATTGTTATCGAACGCCCAGCGAAAAGCATCCGTGTGACTATTCACACGGCGCGTCCTGGTATCGTTATCGGTAAGAAAGGCGAAGATGTTGAAAAACTACGTGCTCGCGTTGCGCAATTAGCTGGCGTTCCTGCTCAGATCAACATCTCAGAAGTACGCAAGCCAGAGCTTGATGCTCAGCTTGTTGGCGACAGCATCGCCTCTCAGTTAGAGCGTCGCGTTATGTTCCGTCGTGCTATGAAGCGTGCGGTACAAAATGCAATGCGTTTAGGCGCCAAAGGTATCAAAGTCGAAGTTAGCGGCCGTTTAGGCGGTGCTGAAATCGCTCGTACCGAGTGGTACCGCGAAGGCCGTGTGCCATTGCATACTCTTCGTGCTGATATTGATTACGCAACTTCTTCGGCTCACACCACATACGGCGTTATTGGCGTGAAAGTTTGGATCTTCAAAGGTGAAGTTCTAGGCGGCATGTCAGCAGTAAACAATGCTGTTGTTGAGCCAAAAGGCGACAAGCCTAAGAAGCAGCGTAAAGGCCGTAAATAAGGAGTCTATCGATGCTTCAACCAAAACGTACTAAGTTCCGTAAGGCCTTTAAAGGTCGTAACCGCGGACTTGCTGGCGGTACTGATATTAGCTTCGGTACTTTCGGTCTGAAATCAGTTGGTCGCGGTCGTATCACTGCTCGCCAAATTGAAGCGGCGCGTCGTGCGATGACTCGTCACGTTAAACGTCAAGGTCAAATCTGGATCCGTGTGTTCCCAGACAAGCCAATTACCACCAAGCCACTTGAAGTGCGTCAAGGTAAAGGTAAAGGTTCTGTAAGCTACTGGGTTGCGCAAATTCAGCCAGGTAAAGTCTTGTACGAAATGGGCGGCGTTCCAGAAAGTTTAGCGCGCGAAGCGTTTGATCTTGCTGCACGTAAGCTACCAATCAAAACCACTTTCGTAGTTAAGGCGGTGATGTGATGAAAGCACAAGAACTTCGCGATAAAAGCGTAGACGAACTAAAGCAAGAGCTTTTGGGCTTGCTGCGTGAGCAATTCAATTTGCGCATGCAACGTGCTACCAACCAGCTACAGCAAACGCACACGCTAAAGACTGTTCGTCGAAATATCGCACGTGTTAAAACCGTTCTTAGCCAGAAGGGCAATGCATAATGAGCGAGAAAATCCGAACTCAACAAGGCCGTGTCGTTAGCGATAAGATGGACAAATCAATCGTTGTTGCTATCGAACGCGTTGTTAAACACCCTCTCTACGGTAAGTTTGTGCGTAAAACCACAAAGTTACATGTTCACGATGAAAGCAACGAGTGCGCCGAAGGCGACACTGTTGAGATCCGTGAATGTCGCCCATTGTCAAAGACTAAGTCTTGGACATTGGTGCGTGTAGTTGAAAAAGCGCGTCTGTAAGGCACACTTTTGTAAAATTAATGAGAACGGCCCTTCGCAGGCCGTTTATTTTTTATCTATTCATCTTGCACAAATAGTGTTATGATTCGCCACCCTTGTGAAAAGGCAGCGACTCGAGATGAGTCTAGATGTATTAACAGCGGAGCACTAATAATGATCCAAATGCAAAGTATGCTGGATGTAGCCGATAACTCCGGCGCAAAAAGCGTAATGTGTATTAAGGTGCTGGGTGGTTCACACCGTCGCTACGCCCACGTAGGTGATGTCATCGTTATCACCGTTAAGGATGCAATTCCGCGCGGTAAGGTAAAGAAAGGTGATGTGCTTAAAGCGGTCGTGGTGCGCACCCGTAAAGGCGTGCGTCGTAAAGACGGATCTGTCATCCGCTTCGACAAGAATGCGTGTGTGTTGTTGAACAAAACAACTGAGCAACCTATCGGCACTCGTATCTTTGGCCCTGTTACACGCGAACTTCGTGGCGATAAGTTTATGAAGATCGTATCACTGGCGCCAGAAGTTCTGTAAGGAGCGACTAAAATGGCAGCGAAAATCCGTCAAAACGACGAAGTTATCGTTCTTGTTGGCAAAGATAAAGGCAAGAAAGGTAAAGTAACGAAGGTTCTTTCTACCGGGAAAGTAATCGTTGAAGGTATCAACCTCGTTAAAAAACATCAAAAACCAATTCCAGCAATGGGATTAAACGGCGGCGTGATTGAAAAAGAAGCGGCCATTGATGTTTCTAACGTAGCAATCTTCAATGCGGACTCTGGTAAAGCGGACCGCGTAGGATTTCGATTTGAAGACGACAAAAAAGTGCGTTTCTTTAAGTCGACTGGCGTAACTATTAAGTAATTTTGGAGTAGTACTATGGCGAAACTGCATGATTACTACAAAGAGTCTGTTGTAGCAAAGTTGAAAGAACAATTGGGCTGCGACAGCATCATGCAAGTCCCAAGGATCGAAAAGATCACCCTAAACATGGGTGTGGGCGAAGCAATTAACGATAAGAAGCTGCTTGAAAGTGCAACAGCGGATTTGGCTGCAATTTCTGGTCAAAAACCACTGGTGACAAAAGCGCGTAAATCTGTAGCCGGCTTTAAGATCCGTGAGGGCTACCCGATTGGCTGTAAAGTAACCCTGCGTGGCGAACGTATGTGGGAATTTCTAGAGCGCTTGATTTGCATCGCTCTACCACGTGTACGTGATTTTCGTGGCGTAAGCGCGAAATCTTTCGACGGTCGCGGCAACTACAGTATGGGCGTTCGTGAGCAAATTATTTTCCCAGAAATCGATTACGACAAAATTGATCGTATTCGTGGTCTTGATATCACTATCACGACATCTGCGAAAAATGATGCAGAAGGCCAAGCATTGCTGGCTGCCTTTAACTTCCCATTTCGTAAGTAAGGTGAAGGGTTACTATGGCTAAGGAATCAATGAAAGCGCGCGAAGACAAGCGTGCCAAACTGGTTGCTAAGTATGCGCAAAAGCGTATTGCTTTGAAAACAACTATATCAAGCGTGAACGCGTCTGATGAAGAGCGTTGGGATGCAGTCCTAAAGCTTCAATCTCTACCGCGTGATTCTGCCAAATCTCGTCAGCGTAATCGCTGTAATCAGACTGGGCGTCCACATGGCTACCTACGTAAGTTCGGCCTAAGCCGAATCAAGGTTCGCGAAGCTTGCATGAAAGGCGAGATTCCGGGTCTGCGTAAGGCAAGCTGGTAATTGAATCACGGGAGTAAAGATTTATGAGCATGCAAGATCCGATTTCGGATATGCTGACCCGCATCCGCAATGGTCAAGCGGCAAACAAAGTGGCTGTCGTCATGCCCGCTTCAAAATTGAAAGTGGCAATTGCACAGCTGTTAAAAGCCGAAGGTTATGTGGCTGACTTCATCGTTTCTGGTGAAGCTAAGCCTGAGCTAGAAGTAACGTTAAAGTACTTCGAAGCTAAACCAGTTATTGAGCAAATCCAACGTGTTAGCCGTCCTGGACTGCGCATCTATAAGAAAAAAGATGAGCTGCCATCAGTGATGGGAGGCCTAGGAATTGCTGTTGTGTCAACCTCACAAGGTTTGATGACCGATCGCGCAGCTCGCAAAGCGGGTCTGGGCGGCGAAATCATCTGCTACGTAGCGTAAGGAGTAGGAAATGTCTCGTGTTGCAAAAGCACCAGTAGCGATTCCTGCCGGCGTAGAGGTGATCGTTGATGGTCAAGTGATCACTGTTAAAGGTGCAAAAGGTTCTCTGAGCCGTACCCTTAATAGTGCAGTGGCTGTGTGCATTGAGGGAAGCGAAGTTAAATTTGCTCCACGTGCTGAATTTGCTAAAGCTAACGCTCAAGCAGGAACTGCGCGTGCACTTGTCAACAACATGGTTGTTGGTGTGACTCAAGGTTTCACAAAGAAACTGATCCTAAAAGGTGTAGGTTACCGTGCATCAATCAAGGGAAATGCCATTGGTTTGACCCTAGGTTTTTCTCACCCAGTTGAGCACGCTCTACCTGAAGGCATCAAAGCAGAATGTCCAACCCAAACTGAAATTGTTCTCACTGGTGTTGATAAACAATTGATTGGCCAAGTTGCTGCTGATATCCGCGCGTACCGCCAACCTGAACCTTACAAAGGCAAAGGTATTCGTTATTCTGACGAAGTGGTTCGTACTAAAGAAGCTAAGAAGAAGTAAGGTAACACTATGGATAAGAAAATTGCTCGTATCCGTCGTGCGACCAGAGCACGACGTAAGATTGCTGAACTGGGCGTAAATCGCTTAGTGGTACACCGTACTCCTCGTCATGTGTACGCTCAGGTTATCGCCGCAAATGGCTCCGAAGTTATTGCCGCTGCATCTACGTTAGAAAAAGCGACCCGTGAGCAAATTAAGAATACCGGTAACAAAGAAGCCGCCGCTGTGATTGGCAAGCTGATCGCAGAGCGTGCGCGAGCAAAAGGCATCGAAATTGTTGCTTTTGATCGTTCCGGTTTCCAATACCACGGCCGTGTGGCGGCACTGGCAGATGCTGCCCGTGAAGCTGGTTTGAAATTCTAAGGCAGGCGGAAAAATGGCTAACGAAAAACAACAAAGTGATTTGCATGAAAAGCTAATTGCTGTCAACCGTGTCTCTAAGACAGTTAAGGGTGGCCGTATTTTTAGTTTCACTGCATTAACTGTAGTGGGCGATGGCAATGGTCGCGTAGGTTTTGGTTACGGTAAAGCTCGTGAAGTTCCTGCCGCAATCCAAAAAGCAATGGAAAAGGCACGTCGTAACATGTTACGCGTTGCTCTTAACGAAGGTACATTGCACCACGCAGTCAAAGGCAGCCACACTGGTTCTAAAGTGTACATGCAGCCAGCTGCTGAAGGTACTGGTATCATCGCTGGCGGTGCCATGCGTGCAGTATTAGAAGTTGCGGGCGTTCGCAATGTGCTGTCAAAAGCATACGGTTCTACTAACCCAATTAACATTGTTCGTGCAACAATTGATGCACTGGGTGGTATGAAGTCTCCAGAAATGGTGGCAGCGAAACGCGGCCTATCTGTAGACGAAATCCAAGGGTGATCGACATGGCGAAAATTAAAGTAACTCAGACTCGTAGCTCAATTGGTCGCTTACCAAAGCACAAAGCTACTCTGCGTGGTTTAGGGCTTCGTCGAATCAACCACACTGTTGAGCTTGAAGATACAGCCTGCGTTCGTGGCATGATCAATCAAGTTTATTACATGGTTAAAGTCGAGGAGTAATCAGTATGCGTTTGAATACTCTAGCGCCGGCAGAAGGCTCTAAGCGCGGCAAAAAGCGTTTAGGTCGTGGCATCGGTTCTGGCCTTGGTAAAACAGGTGGCCGCGGCCACAAAGGCCAAAAGTCTCGTTCTGGTGGCAGCATTCGCCCAGGTTTCGAAGGCGGTCAAATGCCATTGAAACAACGTTTACCAAAGTTCGGTTTTACATCGCGTAAAAGCCTTGTAGCAGCTGAAATTCGTCTTGGCGAATTGGCAAAAGTCGAAGGTGACGTAATTAGCCTTGAGACACTGAAAACGGCAAGCCTTATTACAAAAGACAAGCGTACAGTGAAAATTGTACTGTCTGGTGAAATTGCACGTTCAGTGACAGTAAAAGGTCTGCGCGTAACCAAAGGCGCAAAAGCTGCTATCGAAGCTGCCGGTGGTAAAATCGAGGAATAATAATTTACTCGATCGAGGTACAGATGGCAAAGCAACCAGGACAAAGTTTTTCCAGTACAAAGGGGGGGCTGTCGGAGCTAAAAAGTCGGCTGCTATTTTTAGCCGGTGCGTTATTAGTTTTCCGTGCGGGTTCTTTTGTTCCTATTCCTGGTATTGACGCTGCTGTACTTGCCAGTCTGTTCGAACAGCAACAAGGTACCATCATTGAACTGTTTAACATGTTCTCTGGTGGTGCTCTCGAGCGTGCTTCTATTTTAGCGCTGGGGATCATGCCGTATATTTCGGCGTCGATCATCGTGCAGTTGTTGACAGTTGTTCATCCTGCATTAGCGGAGCTAAAAAAAGAGGGGGAAGCTGGCAGACATAAGATCAGCCAGTATACCCGCTACGGCACGCTTGTTTTGGCAAGCTTTCAAGCGGTTGGAATTGCAACCGGGCTGCCGAGTATGGTGCCAGGCCTAGTCGTAAATCCGGGTTTTGGCTTCTACTTTACTGCTGTAGTGAGTTTGGTTACCGGAACCATGTTTTTGATGTGGTTAGGTGAGCAAATAACCGAGCGTGGCATTGGTAACGGTATTTCGCTGATCATTTTTGCGGGTATCGCTGCTGGTCTGCCTGCTGCGGTTGGACAGACAATTGAACAAGCGCGTCAAGGTGAAATCCACGTGCTTCTTCTGTTGTTGATTGCTGTAGTTGCGTTTGCAGTGATTGCATTTGTTGTGTTCATGGAGCGTGGCCAACGTCGTATCGTTGTTAACTATGCCAAGCGCCAGCAAGGTCGCCGAGTTTTCGCGGCTCAAAGCACGCATTTGCCACTCAAAATTAATATGGCAGGGGTTATTCCGGCGATATTTGCATCGAGCATCATCCTGTTCCCAGGAACGTTGGCGCAGTGGTTTGGCCAAAGTGAGGGGCTAGGTTGGTTATCTGATGTCTCTTTGGCATTGAGCCCAGGTCAGCCGTTGTATGTCATTTTGTATGCAGCAGCAATTATCTTCTTCTGTTTCTTTTATACGGCGCTGGTGTTTAACCCGCGTGAAACAGCGGACAATTTGAAGAAGTCAGGGGCATTTGTTCCTGGTATTCGCCCTGGCGAGCAGACGGCAAGATACATTGATAAAGTAATGACGCGGTTAACGCTTGCGGGTGCTCTATACATTACCTTTATCTGTCTGATACCTGAATTTATGATGGTGTTTTGGAATGTGCGCTTTTATTTTGGTGGAACTTCCTTACTCATTGTTGTCGTCGTTATCATGGATTTTATGGCGCAAGTGCAAACGCATTTGATGTCGCAACAATATGAATCTGTGTTAAAAAAAGCCAATCTGAAAGGCTACGGCCGCTAACAGATTGACATTTACGGAGTTTAGTAATGAAAGTTCGTGCTTCCGTTAAGAAAATTTGCCGCAACTGCAAAGTTATTAAGCGCAACGGTGTTGTGCGTGTAATTTGCAGCGAGCCAAAGCATAAACAACGCCAAGGCTAAAAGCACAATATTTTTCTTGCAAAAATGTGATAGGCTGGCTACATTAGCCAGCCAATCTTTTGTGTACAAAAGAAAAAGGTGAACTGCCACGTATCCTATACGGGCTTTGTGGCAGTATTTATATAAAAAAAGCTAGGAGTGAACAGTGGCCCGTATTGCAGGCATTAACATTCCTGATCAAAAGCATGCCGTGATCGCATTAACAGCAATCTACGGTATCGGTAAAACTCGCTCAAAGGCTATTCTAGCTGATGTGGGTATTGCTGAAAGCACAAAGATCAGAGAGCTCTCTGAAGAGCAGATCGATTTACTGCGTGAAGGTGTGGCAAAGTACACTGTAGAAGGTGATCTACGCCGTGAAGTTTCAATGAGCATCAAGCGTCTTATGGACCTTGGTTGTTATCGCGGTTTGCGTCATCGTCGCAGCTTGCCAGTTAATGGTCAGCGCACGAAGACCAATGCTCGTACTCGCAAGGGTCCGCGCAAACCGATCAAGAAATAATCGGGTAGGTGAAGTACTATGGCTAAACAACCAAATCGCGCCCGTAAGCGCGTACGTAAGCAAGTTGCGGATGGCGTAGCGCATATCCATGCGTCTTTCAACAACACAATCGTAACCATTACCGACCGCCAAGGTAATGCTCTTGCATGGGCGACTGCTGGTGGCAGTGGTTTCCGTGGTTCTCGTAAATCCACGCCGTTTGCTGCACAAGTAGCAGCTGAGCGTTGTGGTGAGATGGTCAAAGAGTATGGCCTTAAGAATCTGGAAGTGATGGTTAAAGGTCCGGGTCCAGGCCGTGAATCTACGATTCGCGCTTTGAACGCGGCTGGTTTTCGTATCACCAACATCGTTGATGCGACGCCAATTCCTCACAACGGTTGTCGTCCACCTAAGAAACGTCGCGTATAGCGCTGTCTCTTAGAATTCTGGAGAAAGATCATGGCAAGATATTTGGGTCCTAAGCTGAAGCTTAGCCGTCGTGAAGGTACTGACCTGTTTTTAAAGTCAGGTATCCGCGCGATTGATACCAAGTGTAAACTTGAAAATGCCCCGGGTGTGCATGGCGCACGTCGTGGCCGTTTATCCGATTATGGCGTGCAGCTTCGTGAGAAGCAAAAAGTACGTCGTATCTACGGTGTATTAGAAAAGCAATTCCGTAATTACTATAAAGAAGCGGCTCGCTTAAAAGGCAACACAGGTGAAAACCTGCTGCAGTTGCTGGAAGGTCGCCTTGACAACGTAGTTTACCGCATGGGTTTTGGCGCGACACGTGCCGAAGCGCGTCAGCTTGTTAGCCACAAAGCGGTTCTGATCAATGGAAAAGTGGTTAACATACCTTCATTCAAGGTAAGTGCGAGCGATGTTGTTAGCATTCGTGAAAAAGCGAAAAAACAAGACCGTATTAAAGCGGCTCTTGAAGTTGCTGCACAACGCGAGTTGCCAACTTGGGTTGAAGTAGACAAAAACAAAATGGAAGGTACTTTCAAGCACCTACCAGAGCGTTCAGAATTGTCTGCTGACATCAATGAACACCTGATCGTCGAGCTTTACTCTAAGTAAGGCTAAACAAAAGAGAGGACATAATGCAGGGTTCTGTAACAGAATTTCTTAAGCCGCGTTTAGTTGATATTGAACAAATTAGCTCGACGCATGCAAAAGTAACTCTTGAGCCACTAGAGCGTGGTCTAGGCCACACTTTAGGGAACGCTCTTCGTCGCATTCTGCTGTCGTCAATGCCAGGTTGCGCAGTGACTGAAGTTGAAATTGATGGCGTGTTGCATGAGTACAGCACCAAAGAAGGTGTACAAGAAGACGTCTTAGAAATCTTGCTTAATCTTAAAGGGTTAGCCGTTAAGATTGATGGTAAGGATGAAGTGCTGCTTACCCTTCAAAAGTCTGGTGCAGGCCCTGTTGTTGCAGGTGACATCAACCATGACGGTGATGTCGAGATTGCGAACCCAGAGCACGTTATCTGCCATATCACTGATCCAAATGCATCTATTAACATGCGGATCAAGGTAGAGCGTGGTCGTGGCTATGTGCCAGCGTCTGCTCGTATCCATACAGAAGAAGACGAGCGCCCTATTGGCCGTTTACTTGTTGATGCCATTTTCAGCCCAGTAGATCGCATTGCCTACAATGTAGAAGCAGCGCGTGTTGAACAGCGAACTGACCTTGATAAGTTGGTCATTGATATGGAAACCAACGGCACTCTTGATCCTGAAGAGGCCATTCGTCGAGCTGCAACAATTTTGGCTGAACAGCTAGATGCGTTTGTGGATCTGCGTGATGTGCGTGTGCCTGAGGAAAAAGAAGAGCGCCCTGAGTTCGATCCGATCCTACTGCGTCCTGTAGACGATCTAGAGCTAACTGTTCGTTCTGCCAATTGTTTGAAAGCAGAATCGATTCACTACATCGGTGATCTGGTGCAGCGCACTGAGGTTGAGCTTCTAAAGACGCCTAACCTAGGTAAGAAGTCTTTAACAGAAATTAAAGATGTGTTGGCATCACGTGGTCTGTCACTAGGCATGCGCTTAGAGAATTGGCCGCCAGCATCAATCGCTGAAGATTAGTCAGACTCTGATTATTAAGTTAGAAGGATTAGGTCATGCGCCATCGTAAGAGTGGTCGTCAACTCAATCGCAACAGTAGCCATCGCAAAGCGATGTTTAGCAACATGGCAGGTTCTTTAGTAACTCACGAAGTTATTAAGACAACTTTGCCAAAAGCCAAAGAGCTGCGCCGCGTTATTGAGCCTTTGATTACCTTAGCCAAGAATGACAGTGTTGCTAACCGTCGTCTTGCATTCGCTCGCACTCGCAACGATGCAGTGGTAGCGAAATTGTTTAATGAATTAGGTCCACGATTTGCTGCTCGCGCTGGTGGTTATACTCGCATTTTAAAATGCGGTGTGCGTACTGGCGACAAAGCCCCAATGGCTTATATTGAGTTAGTTGACCGCCCTGAGGTTGAAGCAAAGTCAGAGTAAATTTGACTGTGCAAGCTATTAAAAGGCCGGACATTATGTCCGGCTTTTGTTTTTTGCGCGCGGCAACTTTTAGGACTAGGATGGAAATTCTTTATTACCTAAAGAGCAGGTCTTGTTCTCAATATACAACATCACTAAATGCATCATGTCCTTGTTGGCTGCTATAAAATCAGCAGGATTTAGTAAATCTGGACTCATATTGGGAGCTATACAGACGGCTAGGTTTGAGGGAGTCATCTTATTTACTGCACTCTTTTCTGCAACCTTGCTACAGAACCCAAACAGCTCTCTTAGAAATAATGGTAACAAGTCTAATGGCGTCGGGAAATTGGGGCCTAATGGAGTTCCCTCTGCCTTTTGACATGTTTGGGCATGCTCAAGCAACCACGTTTTTTCACTTTCGGTAAGAGCTGCTTTTGTGAGCTGTTTTACTACTCCTGCCCATAATATGGGATTGTTTGCTAAAGGAGTTACATCTGGTAGCCCTGCAGCTTCCGCTGCATCAGCTTTTTTAGTTTTTCCAAACAACCCTTTGAATTTGCTTGTGGTTTTTGGAGAGCTGGGTGCTTCTTTTCCTAGGATCTTATTAACAAATGCATCGCAGTCTTTTTTGTCTGGAGATAGACGAAAGATTCCGTCTTGCTTTAGACATAGAGAAAGAAAATCCTCACGTCCTGCCCCTGCCCCTGCCCCTGCCCCTGCACCATCGCTTTGCACCATGGCTAAAAGCATTTTAAGCCCATTGATTGCTGCAAGGTTCTCTGGTCCTCGCTCTGCTTTTGGATAGGGCGAACTAACAGGAACCCCTGCTTCATCTACTTGGCTGAATACAAGCTTATTACCTTGAGCAGCAGGTGAACTGGGTGGCCGCCTAGGTATTGTACTTACAGGTGGTGGTGTTGGTGCTCTACTACCACCCGTAGCTACTTGCTGTTGGTTAGCAGCCATATTTCTTGGCATTGTACTGCGATCTACAGGAGGCGGCTGGTCAGTTGCTTGATCTTGTGGTGGCTTTGGTGATGGTGTTCTAGCCCCACCTGCAGCCGCTCTAACATCTTGTGGTTTCGGAGGGCGAGGTGGTGGAGATGGGGATCTCGATCTACCTGCTTGATTGTCAGTTGTTCCTTCCTGCTTAGGCTTGGGTGAAATTGGTGGTTTTTCTGGGGAAGGAGATCTCGATCCTGGAGTAGCTGCTTGCCCTGCAGTGGCTGTTGTATTAGCACCATCAGCAAGCTCGTTCACACCTTGCGTTCTTAGTGGCACGTGAGGACTTTTTTTAATAGCCGCCCTTCTCTGTAGCCGTCTACTAACTGTTCCCTGCCCATTTCCATAATCTTCGCCGTCACTATTTGAAGCTGATGCGGCTCCAGCGGCACCTGTTTGTGGCGATTCATCAGAATTGGATGCTCCCGCTATAGGCATTGCGGGCGTTGTGGGTGTGGTGGGTGAGGCTGGGGCTGGCGCATCTGCATTTGCTGCTGCGTCAGTGTCAACCAGATTCTCGAGACTTGCTCTTCGTGGAGGCACTGGTGGCTTGTTATTACCGCCACCACCTGGAGGAGTTGTAGTCATTTTTAATCCTTTAAATTATCAAAATAATTTTCGTGATCGATAATTGTAAGATTAATAAATGGTTTTTTTTGAGGTGTTGAGGTTTTGCGAATAAGGCTAAAGATAATGCTAATAAGGCCGGATTGTGCTTGGTTTTGCTAAAAAACACTTTTTTTAACAAGGATTTGTGCTATTAAAAGCCGCAACTTTTCTCAGCTAACAATAAAGCGTACAACGGTTAACGCATTTATGTTTAATTTTTTGATCGTTACGCAAACATAGAGAAAATATATTTGTGCGTAACGTGAGAAAAGGCGCAGCGATGGCGCCTTTCGGTTAATACATTTGTAGATATTGCGCGCTATACAGGTTGTAAAAGGCGCTGCGGCTACTCTACAAAGAGAGCCCGAGATTGCTAATGCCTTGCTGGCGAAGCTGATTTTTAATATCGCGAATGAGCTCGGCGTCATGCTTTTCACATTCACGCAAAGCGCGAAACAGCTCCCACTGCAGATCCCACTCGTCGCAAATGCTCTCAACCTGCTTTTGATTGTCGTTCGTCACGGCAACGCCGTTTTGCGCCAGCTCAAGCTGCGCAATGCTGGTGATCGATTGTTGGCTGATCTTGAGCGTCGCTTCTAGCAGCTCGTCTTTATCAAGCAGCGCGTGCAGCAAGGTCGACAGCGCGATACAAGCGTCAATCGCAGGGTAAACCAAATAGAGGTCGCTCACGCTATCGTCAGGAATGAGCGGCTCGAGTTTTTCCAGCTGACCATCAAAATCAACTTGTGCGTTTTTGACTAGCAAAATTTCCCACACGCAGTCCAAAATATTGCGAAATTGCTGCGGCTGAGCAAAATCCGTTTGGTGACAAAAAAGCGCGTAATTGGGATACATGCGCTCAACTAAAGCGGCCATCAAGGTGGTCAGTTGCCAAGATTCGAGTTTTTCTAAACGCAGTTGCAGTGGATTTTGTAACATAAAGGCCACTTAGCCAAAAGGCGTGCTTTCAATAAAGGTGGCATTTTATGCCACCTTGGCGTGTTTCACAAAGGCTATGGCGCAAAGCTGCCTGATGGGCAAAGTGCGGCCAAGCCGGTTGTGAAATTATTTTTGATGATACGACGCAGAGAGTTCGTGCACGGCCTGAATAAAGGCCGCGGCATGCTCGGGCGGAACGTCTTGATGAATACCGTGGCCTAAGTTGAACACGTGGCCGTTGCCTTGGCCAAATCCGGCCAAAATGGTGGCAACCTCTTCGCGGATCCTTGCTGGTGGCGCGTATAAAACGGAAGGATCCATATTGCCTTGCAGCGCGACTTTGTCGCCAATGCGCCGTTTGGCGTCAGCGATATCGATAGTCCAATCCACGCCCACCGCATCGCAGCCGGTCGCCGCGATCTGCTCAAGCCACAATCCGCCATTTTTGGTAAACAGGGTCACCGGAACGCGCGCGCCGTCGTGTTCGCGTAGCAGGTTAGCCACGATTTTTTGCATATATTGCAGAGAGAATTGCTGATAGTCGCGCGGTGTCAGCACGCCACCCCACGTATCAAAAATCATCACAGCCTGCGCGCCGGCCTTGATCTGTGCATTCAGGTAAGCGGCGACATTGTCGGCGAGCTTATCAAGCAGCAGGTGCAGCGAATTTGGGTCGCTGTAGAGCATTTTTTTAATTTTGGTGAACGCTTTTGAGCTGCCACCTTCTACCATGTAGGTCGCCAGTGTCCATGGGCTGCCGGAAAAGCCGATCAACGGCACGCTACCTGCGAGCTCTTGGCGAATGGTGCGCACCGCGTCCATCACGTAGCCAAGCTCTAGCTCGGGATCAAGGATTGGCAGCTGTTTAACATCGGCTGCGCTTTGAATGGGACGCGCAAATTGCGGGCCTTCGTCTGCGGCAAAAGTGAGGCCAAGTCCCATCGCGTCAGGGATAGTCAAAATATCTGAAAACAAAATCGCCGCATCTAAATCAAAACGGCGCAGCGGCTGCAGCGTCACTTCGCAGGCGAGCTGTGGGTTTTTACACAATGTCATAAAGTCGCCCGCTTGAGCGCGAATTTCTTTGTATTCAGGTAGATAGCGACCTGCTTGGCGCATCATCCACACAGGAGTACGATCAACAGATTGTTTGAGCAAGGCGCGTAGATAGCGATCATTCTTTAACGGGATCATTGAAAACTCCTGCAGGGTTAAAAGTGCGGACGCAAAATGTGAAGGGCCATTATGCTTGAGCGCTTATCAACTGGCAAATGAGAAAAAAGCCCACCAAACTGTGCAAGGGTAACGTGAAGTAGCTGAAATTTACGCAAGTTGGGGAAAACATCTGGATCTTGCAGGCAGGATCATGATCTTTGGCTGTAACGCTTCATGCCATTCGCATAAGTTGCGGAAGTTTGCGGCATAACTGAATGCTAGTGGTTGCCATTCGTCGCCAGCCTTGGCACTCTTACGAGGTTAAAGCAGATAACTGCGCTACAAGACCCCGCATACGGCAGGATGCCAATCTTATTCAAGCGTGCACAGTTCGCGTTAACAATGAGATGATTTTATCAATAGAGAAAAGGACTTAGCTATGTACAACTCACTAGAGCTTATAAAACCGCATTGGAACGACTATAGCGACGTGCTCAACTATTGGCATATGTTGCGCCAAGATCTGATCGTGGAATATGCAAAAATTACCAGCATGGCCGATGCATCTAAAAAGCGTCAGCGGGCGCTGCCTAGTGAGCAAGAGCTGAGCGATTTTTTTGCTTCGCTGGTTGATTACATCTCGGCTGGCCATTTCAAAATTTACAATATGATCCTCGACAAATGGAATGAAGCGGGCATTCAGCCGACGCGCCTTACCGATGCGCTCTATTATCGCATTGTTTCTACTACCAATCCGCTTTTAGAAATCAACGATAAATATGTTGATTCGATTGTCGATGAAGACAATTGCCAAGAGTTTGTGCGTGACTTGTCGATTATTGGCGAGTTGATGGAGCAGCGTTTTGAGCTAGAAGATAGGATCATTCAACAAATTGTGAGCGCAAAAGCTGCGGTGTAGCGTCGTATGTTTGCACAGTCACACCTACTTTGGTAAAAATAGTTTTCTTTTTTATATGAAAACAGGTAAAACCATCAAAGGGTTATGCTTGAAGACCGAAAGATGCGATCCGTTATAACGCCGCAAAGATTGGCGCTTTAGCCGGATCATAGCCGCTAAGGATTTGAATTTAATTGTGAACGATTGGTTAATTAACGGAGAAGTAATAATGCGCCGTCCTTTAGTTATGGGAAATTGGAAATTAAATGGCAGCAAGGCGATGGTAAGCGATCTTATCACCAGCATTGATGCCAACTTGCAAGGGGTGCAAGGGGTTGATGTGGCGATTGCTCCACCTGTAATGTTTATTGATCAAGTGCAAAAGCAGCTTGGCCAGATCAGCACAAAAATTTTTGCTGGTGCGCAAAACACTGACGTGAACGCCAATGGCGCTTTCACCGGTGACATTTCACCTGTGATGCTAAAAGAGTTTGGCGTAACGCACGTGATCATCGGTCACTCTGAGCGTCGTCAATACCACGGCGAAACAGACGAGATGGTCGCGAAAAAGTTTGGCTTCCTAAAGCAGCACGGACTGATCCCAGTATTTTGTATCGGTGAGTCAGAAGCGCAAAACGCAGCAGGCGAGACTGTTGCTGTGTGTGCAAGACAAATTGATGCAGTGATCAACAGCCTTGGTGCAGAAGCTTTAGACGGCGCGGTTATCGCGTACGAGCCAATTTGGGCGATCGGTACCGGCAAAGCGGCAACTGCAGAAGATGCGCAGCGCATTCACGCAAGCATTCGCGCGCACATTGCGAGCAAAAATGCGGATGTGGCGAAGAAAGTCATCATCCAGTACGGCGGCTCAGTTAAGCCTGAATACGCAGCAGCTTACTTCGCGCAGCCTGACATTGACGGCGCGCTAGTTGGCGGCGCTTCTCTTGACGCGGCAAGCTTTGCTGCCATCGTTAAAGCAGCAGCGAAATAAGTTACTGATCCAGTGTAAATAAAGGAGGCAATGCCTCCTTTTTGTTTGTCTAGTATATAATCGCCCTCTTTTTGATAGGGGATGATCATGTTTCACATCGCTCTGTTTGAGCCAAAAATTCCGCAAAATACCGGAAATATCATTCGCATTACCGCCAATACCGGCTGCCATCTGCATTTAATTGAACCGCTTGGGTTTTCCTTTGAAGAGAAAAGCTTGCGCCGCGCAGGGCTTGATTATCATGATTTAGCCAAAGTGACGCGCTACCCTGATTTTGCGGCGTTTACCACCGCGATGGCCGGCAGGCGCATTTTTGCCTGCACCACCAAAGGCAGCCGCCCGCATACGGATGTGACTTATCAAGAAGGGGATGTGCTGTTATTTGGCTCGGAAACCAGTGGCTTACCCGACACTGTGCGTGAAAGTTTCGCGCCAGAGCTGCGTATTCGCGTGCCAATGGTGGCGCAAAGCCGCAGTTTGAATTTGGCCAATTCGGTGTGCGTCATTGTTTATGAAGCGTGGCGGCAGATTGGCTTTGTGGGCGGCCTTTAGCCGCAAAGTAACGGTGTCGCAAAAGTAAAAATATGCGAAAATTGCCGTTGCAGATAAGAAAAAAGCCACACAACGTGGCTTTTTTCAAAAGGCGGTTTGAATTAACCTTCAGAACGCTCTAGCAGACGCTCTTTCAAACGTTGCATTTTGCCTTTTGCTTCTTCAGACATGTTCGCAAGGTTTGCTTGAACTTGTTTTTTCTGATCAGCAGTCAGTGAGTTGTAGATTGCGTTTTGGTCACGCATGTACTCAACGAAACGGTTCATTTTTTCAGTGTCACGCTTAGTGATCGCTTCACGTAGCTTAGCTTCGTCGAACTTCTCAGCAGTGATGAACTCGTTCATCAATTTTTTGTGAGCTACACGGTTTTGTGCACGAGTTTCTTTGTCAACTTTAGCGTCTTGACGCTTTTTACCAATTTCTTCGATTTTTGCTTTTTGCTCTGCAGTCAGATCAACACCTTCAAGGATTTGTTGGATCGCTTGACCTTGTAGGTTCGCACCTTTGTTGTCAGCAGCAAATGCAGCTGATGCGAATACTAGTGGTAGAGCAATTGCAGTTGCAACGATAGTTTTTGCAAAGTTCATTGGTCGGTCTCCCGTTTATACCGTTTAACTAAAAAAAAGATTTTTTATGTTTGCGATTAATATCACCATATCACATATAAATAAGTAAAAAAAAGTGGATGCTATGTAAATGATTGTAAACAACAAGTAAAGCTGTGCTTATTCCATAGCAGGCGCGTAGCGGTGTAGCTAATATAGCAGCGCTAAGGAAGTACAATTTGCAGTGGTGGAATGATGATAAAGATCTTGTTGATCGACGATGATATTGAGCTGACGAGCTTGCTAAAAGATCTGCTAGAACTTGAGGGGTATCAGGTGGTTACAGCCAGCGATGGCCAGCAAGGATTAGCGCTGTTAACGCAAGAGATTGATCTTGTGCTGCTTGATGTGATGATGCCGGTGCTAAGCGGCGTAGATACGTTGCGTGCGTTGCGTCTGCAATGGCAAACGCCGGTTTTGATGCTTACGGCAAAAGGTGAGCAGGTGGATCGCATCATCGGCCTTGAGCTTGGCGCCGATGATTATCTGCCAAAACCGTTTAGCGACCGCGAGCTGCTCGCGCGCATGCGGGCGATTTTGCGCCGCACTGCGGTGCAGCCAGATACCCTCAAAAGCAGTTCAAATAAAAATATTATTGAGTTTCAAGATCTTAAGGTCATAAGTAGCCAGATGGAAGTCTGTTGCCAAGGAAAAGTTATTGATTTAACGGGGACAGAGATTGCGCTTTTGTTGTACCTTATTGCACACGCTGGAGTGATTTTACCAAAATCGGACATCAGCTTAGATGTGCTGGGCAAGAAGTTGGCGCAATTTGATCGGGCAATCGATATGCATATTTCCAACATTCGCAAAAAATTGCCGCCGCGCCTTGATGGCAAGCCGCGCATCAAAACATTACGTGGCCGAGGTTATCTGCTAGTAGGAGCTGAATGAAGTTACCGCGTTTTTTCCAAAGCCTCTATGGGCGAATTTTTGCCATTTTTTGGCTGACGCTGCTGCTAGTGCTGGTGGCCGTGCTGTTGGTGCAAAACCGCGATCCGCGTCAGCTGCATGAGTTGCCGTTACCGGCTAAGCAGTACTTAGAAGACGTGGCGCAAGAGTTTATCGAGCTGGCGCAAAATCGGCCGCTGATAGATGTCTTGCGCGAGCATTTGTTGCAGACGCAGGGTCAATCCACCGCCGTCAATCCAGCTACTGCAAACGGACCATCTCTTAATCAGCTTAGCGAGCCGGTCGCGCATCTTGCAGTCGCAGAGCCGTTACATTCCAAATACAGTCGCTTCTATTTTACGTCGCTCAATGGCGAGCTGCTTTTTCCACGCAGTTTTGATCAACGCCACGCCATTCGCCCGCTGATCCGCCGCTTTGCAGCGCTCACGTTTGAGGAAAAAACGCCCGTGCAGCGACTCTATGGCAAAGTGATGGTCGCCGGCCCATTTTTGCTGGACAATGGCCGCGAGCAGGCGCTGATGTATGCCGCGCGCAAATATTACGCGCGCCCGCCATTTTATGTGCGGCTGCTCGATATGCCGTTTCGCTTGCTGCTTGTAACGATGCTGATCAGCACGCCGCTGCTGTTGTGGCTTGCTTGGATTGTGACGCGTCCGGCGCGCCATTTGCAGCAGGCTGCCGAGCGCGTGGCCAAGGGCTACTTTGAGCAGGATTTGAAGCTCGAGCAAGGCCCGCGTGAGTTTCGCCAAGCGGGCGTGAACTTTAACAACATGGTTGGCGCAATAAATCAAATGCTTAGCGGCCAGCAGCGCCTTTTGTCTGATATTTCACATGAGCTGCGTTCGCCCCTGACGCGCCTACGCATGGCGTGTGCATTAGCCATTAGAAAACAAGGCAATAGCCTTGAACTTGCCCGCATCGAAACCGAAACTGAGCGCATGGAGCAGATGATCCGCGATCTGCTGGTCGTGTCGCGCATGCAGCTCAACAGCCACACTGAGCGCGACTGCTTCAGTCTGCAGGATCTGTGGAAAAATTTGCTTGAGGATGCAATTTTTGAAGCAAAACAGAGTCATAAAAAATTAATGCATAATCGGCTGCCCAATGAGCAAATCGAAGGAAATGGCGCGCTGCTGTGTAGCGCCCTCGAAAATGTAGTGCGCAACGCCATTAATTACGCGCACTCTTTGGTTGAAATCGATTTTCGCGGTGAAGATCATAAATTGATTGTGCAGGTCAGCGATGACGGACCTGGCGTGCCGCCAGAGGCGCTTGAGCATCTTTTTCGGCCATTTTATCGCGTTGCCAGTGCGCGCGATCGGCAAAGTGGCGGCGCAGGGCTTGGCCTTGCCATTACAGATAGTGCAATGCGCGAGCATAACGGAAAAGTGAGTGCGAAATTAAAAGAGCAGGGTGGCTTGGTGGTTACATTAGTGTTCAATCTTTATAAAGGGTAAATGAAATGTCTAGTTTTAAAGATAAAAAAGTCACCGGTTTACGCGAGCAAGATCTGGGCGACAATACAGAGCGCTACGGCTTTTTGATCACCGAAGGCGAGCAGGTTTTGAGTGAATACAAATCTGTACGCGATTTAGCTGTTTTCACGAGCAAGCGCATTATTTTGGTTGACGTGCAGGGCTTCACGGGGAAAAAAGCACACTATTTTTGCCTCAATTACAGCAAAATCACCGCGTTTAGCTGCGAAACCGCGGGAACTTTCGATTTAGATTCTGAGTTTCGCGTGTGGGCATCCGGCCTTGGCGTGATCGAGCTTGAGTTCTTAAAAGGAACGGATATTAAAAAGGTTGCGACAATTTTGAGCAAGTACAGCTAATTAGCGCGCATAGCCGTCAATTTTGGCGGCTTTTTTATTGCGCGCATTTTCGCAAGGAAGTCGCCGCCTCTTTGTAAAATAGGGCGAAATCTTTTGCGGTTGCCATTGCTGCTCATCTTTAACGTTTCTCAAAAATTTAAATTTTGCGTTTCCTTTTTCTTCGCGCCTAAAAAGTATCTCTAATGCTGCTATAACAAGGAGATACGAACTTAAATCTTCGGGTGGCATATGATAAAGAAATTTTCGGCGATAGTGATGGGGTTGTTGCTAAGTGCGTGTACTGGCATGCCAAAAGGAGTGCAACCTGTTGATAATTTTCAATTAAATCGTTACTTGGGCACGTGGTATGAAATCGCGCGTCTCGATCATCCATTTGAGCGTGGTCTAAGTGACATTAGCGCTAATTATCAATTAGATAGTGACGGCAACGTGACAGTCTTGAATAAAGGCTACAACGTTGCAGAAAAAAAATGGCAGCAGGCGGTAGGTAAGGCTAAATTTGTCGGCGATGCAAACACTGGCCACTTAAAAGTCTCTTTCTTTGGCCCGTTTTATGGCTCGTATGTGGTGTTTGGTCTAGATCAAAGCCAAGATAATTTATATTACCAATATGCTTTTGTGGCAGGTCCAAATCACGAATATTTATGGCTACTGGCAAGAAAACCGACAGTTTCTGATGCGCTGATTACCGATTTTCGCGCTATCGCTAAGCAGCTTGGTTTTAATACTGAAAGTTTAATTTTTGTCGAACATGGTGTGATCAAGTAAGATGTTGCCATGCTCGTTGTTGCCCATTGATCTTTGCAGCTGCAAATAAGGTGCAATATTTGAAGCTGCTTTATGGATCTGTATAATTACACTCCGATTTTTCTCGTCTTGAATTATTTATTGCCCATCTTTTCCACTGAAATTAAGTGATTGTTTAAGATTGCGCGGTGAATTCTGTTGTTACCTAAGAGTATTTGAACATGCCTGCTTCTTGCCGTTTTTCCGTTGCCCCTATGCTAGATTGGACTACAAGACATTGCCGCTATTTCCATCGGATCTTAAGCAAAAACAGCCTTCTTTATACAGAAATGGTGACAACTGGCGCGATCATTTATGGCAAAGGCGATTATTTGGGCTTTGACGCGGCCGAGCAGCCACTGGCTTTGCAGCTGGGCGGCAGCGACCCGCAGCAGCTTGCGCACTGCGCAAAAATCGCACAAGAGCGCGGCTACAACGAGATCAATTTGAATGTCGGTTGCCCGTCCGATCGCGTGCAAAACGGTCAATTTGGTGCCTGTCTGATGGCTAAAGCCCCGCTGGTCGCGCAGTGTGTTGCGGCAATGAAGGATCAGGTTTCCATTCCTGTCACGGTTAAAACGCGCATTGGCATCGACGATCAAGACAGCTATGAATTTTTGTGCGATTTTATTCAAGAAGTGCACGAAAAAGGCGGCTGTGACACTTTCATTGTGCATGCGCGCAAGGCGTGGCTAACTGGCCTCAGCCCTAAAGAAAATCGCGACATTCCGCCACTCGATTATCCGCGCATTTATCAGCTCAAGCGCGATTTTCCACACCTGACGCTCGCGATTAACGGCGGCATTTTATCGCTGGACGAGGCGCTCGATCACCTTGAGCATGTGGACGGTGTGATGGTCGGCCGTGCGGCGTATCAAAATCCTTATCTGCTTGCAGAGGTGGATGCGCGCCTGTTTGGTGCGACAGAGCCAGTACTCAAGCGCAGTGAAGCTGTGTTTGCAATGTTTTCTTATATTGAGCAGCAACTTAGCAAAGGTGTACCGCTGAATCACATTACGCGCCACATGCTTGGTTTGTTCCAAAACCTCCCTGGGGCTCGCCAATGGCGCCGCCACTTAAGTGAAAATGCCCACAAGCCGGGTGCTGATCTTAAAGTGCTAGAGCAGGCGCTGGCCTATATCCCTTTAGATCAAGGCTTCTAAAGTAAAACGCGGCGAGACTGCCGCTAGCGGTTTTAAAAATCTTTTTTAAAACAAAAAGATAACTTTTCTCGACCGCTATTCTTAGGGTTTAATATGGAAAAGTTATGCTTGCCTCGCAAAGCTGGCGTGAAAGCTATCATTGTTTTTATTTCTAACGCCATCATGGCTAAAAATAAGGCATGCTTTTGCGTTGATCTGCGGGCTATTTTTGTACGTTCTTACTTAAAACATCTATTTTTTGCCTTAATGTAGCGTAACGCCTGCTTGAGTTGCTGATTTTTATCAGGAGTAGAAGATTAAGGAGAATGTAAAAACAGCTAAAATTAACTTAACTAGCTGATTTTATAAGTTTATTTTTATTATTAGGAAGATGAGAAATGCTGATAAAGAAACAACTACTTTTGCCTTTGGCTATCACTGCTGCTTTATCTTGCTCGGCTCAAGCTGATGTTTTTGCGCTAAAAGGCGGCGTCGATTATTGGAATGCTGAAGCAAAAATTAATGGCTTAAAAACGGATGACGCAAAATCGCAGTATTCTGCTTACATTGCGTTGGAACATTTCATTCCGTTGCTGCCAAACGCGAAAGTGCGTTACACCAATGTTAAGGCCGACGGCTTATCCCCAACAGAATTCGATCAAATCGACTGGATCGCGTATTACGAAATTTTAGACAACGATCTGATGAGCTTTGACGTTGGTCTTAACCTGCAGCATTTCAAGGGCAAAATTGCCTCGCGCAGTTTTTCTGAGTGGCAGCCAAACTTGTATGCGGATGGCAGAATTCATTTGCCAATGATGCCGCTTTCGCTGTTCGCCACCTTTAGCGCCGGTTCGCTCGACGACAGCAGCACTGCCGACGCAGAAGCGGGCGCGTTATTCAATGTGAACTTAGGCTTGCTTGATCTGAACTTGAAAGCCGGCTATCGCATCATGGATTATGATTTTTCTTACTTTGCGCCAGCGAGCACAACAGTGAGAAATCAAGGCTTCTTCTTAGGCGCAGAAATTCACATCTAACCGTGAATTGTGCGCAAATGATTGCATGGCTTCGGCCATGCATTCTTTTTTGCGCCACCTGTAACTACCTACAAAATAAGGGCATTTGGCGCTTAATTTTGAGATATTGTCAAATCTGGTGTATGGGGTCGGTTAGGCAGCATTCCTGTCTGACTCATCCAGCACCTGCATTCCATCCTTGAATTTCACGTTATCCACTACCAGCTTTAGCAGCGCAAACCCCTGTAGGCGCCGCCAC
>JBOFRL010000026.1:0-14365 GCA_051650965.1 Vibrionaceae bacterium | reverse complement strand
GCAGGATGGTACGACTCAAAGCGTAACGGTCGTGTTGGATGGGAGCGGCTATGGGAAGGATGGTTTTTATTGCAAACCATCCTTGAGGGTTACCTGTTGGCCAAGTCTCTTGATCTATGAAATGTGATCAAGAGACAGCGCAAGCGGGGCTTTTTTATACTCAAAACACACTATTTTACGCGGCTAACGTACTCGCCAGAGCGCGTGTCAACCTTGATCACTTCGCCAATTTGCAAAAATAGCGGCACGCGCACAACGGCACCTGTGCTAAGCGTGGCAGGTTTGCCACCTGAGCCAGCCGTATCACCTTTAAGGCCTGGATCTGTCTCAACAATTTCTAGTTCAACAAAGTTTGGCGGTGTGACAGCAATTGGACTGCCATTCCAAAGCGTCAATGTGCAGTTGTCATTTTCTTTAAGCCATTTAATGCTATCGCCAACCGCCTTAGCGTCAGCTGCTAACTGTTCAAAGCTCTCTGGATTCATGAAGTGCCAAAAATCACCGTCGCTGTAGAGATAATCAAGGCTAAGATCAACAACGTCCGCCCCTTCTGCTGTGTCTCCCGACTTAAATGTCTTCTCCAAAACTTTGCCAGAAAGCAACTTACGGATCTTGACGCGGTTAAAAGCTTGGCCTTTACCTGGTTTTACAAACTCGTTTTCGATAATGACACAAGGCTCATTATCAAGCATAATTTTGAGCCCGCTACGAAACTCATTGGTGCTAAAAGACGCCATTCCGATCCTCTAAATATCTTCAAAGTTGGCATAAAATGGGCGATATAATACCGCAAACTTGGATCGAACAGCTAGCAAATGCGATAAACGATCCTAAAACGTTACTAACGCAGCTGCAAATTGATCCAGCGAAGCTGCAAGCAGGCTTTGACGCTAAGAAACTTTTTGCACAACGTGTTCCACAAAGCTTCATTAATAAAATGGAGCGCGGCAATCCCAACGATCCGCTGCTGCGTCAAGTGCTTCCTGTCGCCGATGAGTTTTTACAAGCGCAGGGCTTTAGCTGCGATCCGCTTAATGAGCAAGCTAATGCCATCCCAGGGCTTTTGCACAAATACGAAAACCGCGTACTTCTGATTGTTAAAGGTGGCTGTGCCATTAACTGCCGCTACTGCTTTAGGCGCCATTTTCCTTACGCAGATAATCCCAGCGGAAAAAAGGTCTGGCTGCAGCAACTTGAGCACATCAGAGCGCATCCGCAAATCACGGAAGTGATTTTATCCGGTGGCGATCCCCTGATGGCAAAAGATCATGAGCTTGCGTGGCTTATCGGCGAAATTTCGCAAATCCCGCATGTGCAGCGGCTGCGCATCCATAGCCGACTTGCCACCGTCATTCCTGATCGCATTACGTCTGAATTATTGTCTTTACTTGCGAGCACGCGTCTAATGACAATCCTTGTCACACACATTAATCATGCGCGCGAAATTGGCCCAGATGTTGTCGCAGCGATGCAAAAACTCGCAGCCGCGAAGGTAACGCTGTTAAATCAAAGTGTGCTACTACGCGGTGTAAATGATGATACTGCAACTCTTAAAGAGCTAAGCGAGGCGCTATTTAGTGCTGGGATCTTGCCCTACTATTTGCACCTTTTAGATAAGGTACAAGGCGCTGCTCACTTTCTTGTGCCAGATGATGAAGCACGCGCAATTATGGGCGAGTTGATAGAGCAACTTTCAGGCTACCTTGTCCCGCGTTTGACCCGAGAGATCAGCGATCGAAAAAGTAAGACTCTCGTTGATCTGCACCTCGAATAAAATATTTCCCCAAAAAATAAAAATCGCGGCCATAAAAAAAGCACCTTTATCAGGTGCTTTTTTACTACTGCAAATTACAGTTGCATTACTCGTCGTTTAAGCCAGCGTTAAGCAGAGCTGCAAGATCTTGCGATGCTTGCGCTGCGCTCATTTGCGGGGTTGGCTCAATTGCAGCGGCACGCGCCTTGTGGCGAGATTTGTGATACGCAAATCCAGTACCTGCAGGGATCAAGCGACCAACGATCACGTTCTCTTTCAAGCCACGCAGATCATCACGCTTACCAGAAACAGCGGCTTCAGTTAACACTCGCGTAGTTTCTTGGAACGAAGCGGCAGAGATAAACGACTCTGTTGCCAGCGATGCTTTAGTGATACCAAGCAGATCACGCTCAAACAGTGCAGGTTGTTTACCTTCTTGCTCAAGCTTACGATTTGCAATACTCACGCGTGAGTACTCAGCTTGCTCGCCCTCTAAAAACTCAGAGTCGCCAGCAGCAGTGATCGTTACCTTGCGCAGCATCTGCCGCACGATAGTCTCGATGTGCTTATCGTTGATCTTAACGCCTTGCAATCGGTAAACTTCTTGCACTTCGTTAGTGATATATTCAGTAACCGCATGCACGCCACGCAGACGCAAAATGTCGTGCGGAGACTCTGGACCGTCGGCAATTACATCACCGCGCTCCACTTTCTCACCTTCGAATACGTTAAGCTGACGCCATTTCGGGATCATATCCTCGTAAGGAGTTCCTTCACTTGGTGTGATGATAAGACGACGCTTACCTTTTGTTTCTTTACCGTAAGAAACAACACCCGAAATTTCGGCCAAGATAGCAGGCTCTTTTGGCTTACGCGCTTCGAACAGATCCGCTACGCGAGGCAGACCACCGGTAATATCTTTGGTACCGCCAGACTCTTGCGGGATACGTGCTAACGTGTCACCGATGCCAACATTCGCGCCATCTTCAAGCTGAACAATCGCCTTACCTGGTAGGAAATATTGTGCAGGCATATCAGTACCTGGTAGCAACACTTCTTTGCCTTTTGCATCCACAAGCTTAACAGCAGGACGCATATCTTTACCAGAAGAGGTACGCTCAGCAGCGTCTAGCACCACCATAGAAGACAAACCAGTCAGCTCATCAGTTTGACGCTGTACTGTGATGCCATCGATGATGTCGACAAACTCGATGCGGCCTTCCACTTCTGAAATGATCGGCATGGTGTGCGGGTCCCAGTTTGCGATAACTTCGCCAGCCGTGACATTGTCACCGCTCTTCTTCGTTAACGCTGCACCGTATGGCAGTTTGTAGCTTTCTTTGGTTCGACCAAATTCATCGATAATTGTTAGCTCAGAAGCACGTGATGTGATCACAAGCTTACCGGCGCTACCGATAACAAATTTGGCGTTATGCAGTTGCAACGAACCTTTGTTTTTAACTTGGATGCTGCTTTCTGCTGCCGCACGAGATGCCGCACCACCGATGTGGAACGTACGCATCGTTAGCTGTGTACCAGGCTCACCGATAGACTGCGCTGCGATAACCCCGACAGCTTCGCCGTGGTTCACTAAGTGTCCACGAGCAAGGTCACGGCCATAACAGTAAGCACAGCAACCAAAGTCGGTTTCACAGGTTACTACTGAGCGAACTTTAACTTGATCGACAGAATGCTGCTCTAACAGGTCACACCATTTTTCGTCCAGCAGCGTATTACGCGCAGCCAGCACTTCAGTTGTACCTGGTTTTAGAATATCTTCAGCAACAACTCGTCCAAGTACGCGCTCACGCAGCGTCTCTTTAACGTCACCACCTTCGATAACCGCCATCATGTCGATGCCTTCACCGGTATTACAATCGGTTTCAGTCACCACAACATCTTGTGCAACGTCAACCAAACGGCGAGTCAAGTAACCTGAGTTTGCGGTCTTCAATGCGGTATCAGCAAGACCTTTACGCGCACCGTGCGTCGAAATAAAGTACTGCAGAACGTTTAGCCCTTCACGGAAGTTTGCCGTAATAGGCGTTTCGATGATTGAGCCATCAGGCTTGGCCATCAGACCACGCATCCCCGCTAGCTGACGGATCTGCGCTGCCGAGCCCCGTGCACCAGAGTCCGCCATCATATAAACACTGTTAAATGATTTTTGCGCTTCTTCTTTGCCATCACGGTTGATCACGCTTTCTGATGACAAGTTGTCCATCATCGCTTTCGCAACACGTTCGTTGGTCGTCGCCCAAATATCGATAACTTTGTTATAGCGCTCGCCAGCGGTTACTAGACCTGACTGGAACTGATTTTGGATCTCAGCAACTTCTGCTTCTGCAGCTTCAATCAAATCATATTTTGCTTGCGGAATAACCATGTCATCGATACCTACTGAGACGCCAGAAAGCGCTGCGTAGGCAAAACCGGTGTACATGATCTGATCGGCGAATACTACAGTTTCTTTCAGACCAAGAACGCGGTAGCAAGTGTTAAGCAAAGCAGAAATTTGTTTTTTGCCCAGCGCTTGGTTCACAAGCTCGTACGGCAATCCTTGCGGCACAATTTGCCACAACATTGCACGGCCGATTGTGGTATCAACCAAATAAGAGCGCTGCGTGTAGGTGCCGTTTTCTTCTTTGATCTGCTCGTTAATGCGCACTTTAACGCGCGAGTGCAGTTCAGCATTACCGGTACGGTAGGCTTTTTCGGCTTCTGCTGGACCATTGAGGTACAAGCCTTCACCTTTACCATTCACCTTGTCGCGCGTCATGTAGTAAATACCAAGCACAACGTCTTGCGATGGAACAATGATCGGTTCGCCAGAAGCTGGTGAAAGAATGTTGTTCGTTGACATCATCAATGCACGCGCTTCAAGCTGCGCTTCAAGAGTCAACGGCACATGCACCGCCATTTGGTCACCATCGAAGTCAGCGTTATACGCCGCACAAACAAGAGGGTGTAACTGAATGGCTTTGCCTTCAATCAAAACAGGTTCAAATGCTTGAATACCTAAACGGTGCAGCGTTGGTGCACGGTTAAGCAAAACAGGATGTTCGCGGATAACGTCATCAAGCACGTCCCACACCACCGCTTCTTCGCGTTCAACCATTTTTTTGGCGGCTTTAATTGTTGTCGCCATGCCACGCGCTTCTAATTTGCCGTAGATGAATGGCTTGAACAGCTCAAGCGCCATCTTCTTCGGCAAACCGCACTGGTGCAGACGCAGGTAAGGACCTACGGTAATAACCGAACGTCCAGAGTAGTCAACACGCTTACCGAGCAAGTTCTGACGGAAACGACCTTGTTTACCTTTGATCATGTCAGCCAAAGATTTCAAAGGACGTTTGTTAGAACCAGTAATAGCACGACCACGACGACCGTTATCTAATAGCGCATCAACAGATTCTTGTAACATACGCTTTTCGTTGCGTACGATAATGTCCGGCGCAGCCAAATCAAGCAGACGCTTTAAGCGGTTGTTACGGTTGATAACGCGGCGGTACAGATCGTTAAGATCAGATGTAGCAAAACGGCCACCATCCAATGGAACTAACGGACGCAGATCAGGCGGCAACACAGGAAGAACAGTTAACACCATCCATTCTGGGTTATTGCCTGAAAACAAGAATGCTTCTATCAGCTTCAAACGCTTAGTGACTTTCTTGCGCTTTGTTTCAGAGTTGCTTTCTTCCAACTCTTCGCGCATAAGCTCAGCTTCAGCAGTAAGATCAAGGTTGCTTAGCAGCGCCTTGATAGCTTCGGCGCCCATGCGTGCGTCAAACTCGTCGCCCCATTGCTCAAGCGAATCAAGGTACTGTTCTTCTGTGAGCATTTGGCCACGATCAAGATCAGTCATACCTGGTTCAATGACCACGTAAGATTCAAAATAGAGCACGCGCTCAATATCGCGCAGTGGCATATCAAGCAGCAAACCAATGCGTGATGGCAATGATTTTAAAAACCAGATATGGGCAACAGGTGATGCAAGTTCAATGTGCCCCATGCGATCACGGCGCACTTTAGTTTGCGTAACTTCAACACCACATTTTTCGCAGATCACTCCGCGATGCTTTAAACGCTTATATTTACCGCAAAGGCACTCATAATCTTTTGTCGGTCCAAAAATACGCGCACAAAACAGACCGTCACGCTCTGGTTTGAAAGTACGATAGTTAATCGTTTCAGGCTTTTTAACTTCACCAAACGACCAAGAACGGATCATGTCAGGAGATGCAAGACCAATTTGGATGGCATCAAATTCTTCGCTTTTGTGCTGTGCTTTCAGAAACTTTAATAAGTCTTTCACATTCGGCTCCTGTGAGGAGTTGACTCATAAAGGCGCAAATGCGCCTTTACTGTTACCTGAGACGTGTTATTCGTCTTCCAACTCAATATTAATTGCAAGCGAGCGGATCTCTTTTAGCAATACGTTAAAAGATTCCGGCATTCCAGGTTCCATACGGTGATCGCCATCAACGATGTTTTTGTACATCTTGGTTCGACCATTGACGTCATCTGATTTAACAGTCAGCATCTCTTGCAAGGTGTAAGCTGCGCCGTATGCTTCCAGCGCCCACACTTCCATCTCACCGAAACGCTGGCCACCAAACTGGGCTTTACCGCCAAGTGGTTGCTGAGTTACTAAGCTGTAAGATCCTGTTGAACGAGCATGCATCTTGTCATCAACCAAGTGGTTCAATTTGAGCATGTACATGTAACCAACAGTAACAGGACGCTCAAACTTATCGCCCGTGCGGCCATCAAACAAAGTCAGCTGGCCAGACTCAGGCAGGTCACCCAGTTTTAGCAGCTCTTTAATTGATTTTTCTGGTGCACCGTCAAATACCGGCGTTGCAATAGGCAGACCCGCGCGCAGGTTTTCCACCAACGTACGAACTTCAGCATCAGACAATTCGCTGATATCCACTTTTTGCCGCGTATCACCGAGGTCATACACTTTTTGCAAAAACTCGCGGAATTTAGAAAGCTCTTGCTGCTCCTTGAGCATTCTGTTGATCTTGTTACCGATCCCCTTAGCTGCAAGTCCCAAGTGCGTTTCTAGGATCTGACCGATGTTCATACGTGAAGGTACACCCAGCGGGTTCAACACGATATCAACAGGCTCGCCATTTTCATCGTACGGCATGTCTTCAACAGGGTTAATTTTTGAGATAACCCCTTTGTTTCCGTGACGACCAGCCATCTTATCACCAGGCTGAATGCAGCGTTTAACCGCAAGGTACACTTTAACAATTTTCAGAACACCCGGTGCCAAATCGTCGCCTTGTGTGATCTTATGACGCTTGGTATCAAACTTTTTGTCGAACTCAACTTTGAGCTCTTCATACTGCTCAACCAATTGCTCAAGCTGAGCCTGCAATGCTTCATCTTCAAAGGTATATGACAGCATCGCCTTGCGATCCATGGACGCAATTTTTTGCTCACTTAAACCCGACTGCGCTAGAACATTACGCATCCGTGCTAGTAGGCCGCCTTCAAAAATCAAGAACTCTTCAGTCAGATCTTTTTTGGCTTCTTTTAGCTGCATCTCTTCAATTTCAAGTGCACGCTTATCTTTTTCCACACCATCACGGGTGAAAACTTGTACATCGATAACCGTACCTGAAACGCCGTTTGGCACGCGCAGCGAAGAGTCTTTAACGTCAGAGGCTTTTTCACCAAAAATAGCGCGGAGCAATTTTTCTTCTGGCGTAAGTTGAGTTTCACCTTTCGGTGTCACTTTACCCACCAGAATATCGCCGCCCTTAACTTCTGCGCCGATGTAAACAACACCAGACTCATCAAGTTTAGAAAGCGCAGCTTCACCCACATTTGGAATGTCAGCTGTAATTTCTTCGCTGCCAAGTTTTGTATCACGCGCGACGCAAGCAAGCTCTTGGATGTGAATGGTGGTTAAACGATCTTGTTGTACCACACGCTCAGAAACCAAGATGGAGTCTTCGAAGTTATAACCGTTCCAAGGCATAAATGCGATACGCATATTTTGCCCAAGCGCGAGCTCACCTAAATCGGTCGATGGACCATCAGCAAGCACATCACCACGCGCAACAGGTTCACCAGGCATCACAGTTGGACGCTGGTTGATACAAGTGTTTTGGTTTGAACGCGTGTATTTAGTCAAGTTATAAATGTCAATGCCAGCTTCACCAGGAATGAGCTCATCTTCGCTCACTTTCACCACGATGCGCGATGCATCAACGGACTGGATCATGCCGCCACGCTTAGCAACAACGGTAACACCTGAGTCAACCGCAACTGCGCGCTCAACACCTGTTCCTACCAATGGCTTATCTGAGCGCAATGTTGGCACTGCTTGACGTTGCATGTTCGCGCCCATCAAGGCACGGTTCGCATCGTCGTGCTCAAGGAACGGGATTAGCGAAGCTGCAATCGAAACCACTTGGTTAGTCGCAACGTCCATGTACTGGATGTTGGAGCGTGGATGCAGACCTGACTCACCTTTTTGGCGCGCAGTAATTAATTCTTCAGCAAACGAGCCGTCTTCATTAAGCGGTGCGTTAGCCTGAGCGATAACGAACTGGCCTTCTTCAATCGCAGAAAGGTAGTCAATCTCATCGGTTACTTTTTCATTAACAACTTTACGGTATGGCGTTTCTAAGAACCCGTAAGGGTTGGTTCGCGCATAAGCAGAAAGTGAGTTGATAAGACCGATGTTTGGACCTTCTGGCGTTTCGATAGGACACAAGCGACCATAGTGAGTTGCGTGTACGTCACGAACTTCAAAGCCGGCACGCTCACGCGTCAAACCGCCTGGACCTAGCGCAGAGATACGGCGCTTGTGAGTCACTTCAGAAAGCGGGTTGTTCTGATCCATAAACTGAGAGAGCTGGCTCGAGCCAAAGAACTCTTTAACAGCCGCTGAAATCGGTTTTGCGTTGATCAAATCCTGTGGCATCACGTTATCGAGATCACCAAGACTTAGGCGCTCTTTAACCGCACGCTCAACACGGACTAAACCAACACGGAATTGGTTTTCAGCCATCTCACCGACAGAACGAATACGACGGTTGCCAAGGTGGTCAATGTCGTCCACTTCACCAATACCATTACGAATGCTGATCAATTTACGCATTACGTCAATGATGTCGCTGTGGCTTAACACACCTAAACCAGTCATCTGCTCATAGCCGAGTGAACTGTTAAATTTCATACGGCCAACAGCGGAGAGATCATAGCGCTCTTCAACAAAGAACAGGCTTTCAAAAAGTGCTTCCGCAGCTTCACGTGTTGGGGGTTCACCAGGACGCATCATGCGGTAAATTTCAACCAGCGCACTTAAACGATCGGTAGTGCTGTCAGCACGCAGCGTGTCTGACATGTACGGGCCATGATCCAGATCGTTTGTGAACAGCGTTTCAACAGACTTAACACCAGCCTGTGCAAGGAATGCCAGCGCCTCAAGTGTAAGCTCTTGGTTTGCAGAAACAATCAGCTCACCAGTGTCTTGGTTCACATAATCTTTTGCCGCAATTTTTCCAACGATATAATCAACCGGCACTTCAATGCGGTTAACTTTGTCTTTTTCTAGTTGGCGAATGTGGCGCGCCGTGATACGACGACCTTGCTCAACATAAACAGTGCCATTCGCTTTAATGTCAAAGCTTGCAGTTTCACCACGCAAACGCTCTGGCACAAGATCCATCACCAAAGATTTTCCTTCGATGGCGAAGGTGACTTTATCAAAGAACAGATCCAAAATCTGCTCAGTCGTGTAATTAAGCGCACGCAAAATAATTGAAGCATGCAACTTACGACGACGGTCAATTCGCACATACAACAGATCTTTTGGATCGAATTCAAAATCGAGCCATGAGCCACGATAAGGAATGATGCGCGCATTATAAAGCACTTTGCCTGATGAGTGGGTCTTACCCTTATCGCTGTCGAAGAAAACACCCGGGCTTCTGTGCAACTGTGATACGATAACCCTCTCAGTTCCATTGATAACAAATGTGCCATTTTCAGTCATCAGTGGGATCTCGCCCATGTAGACTTCTTGCTCTTTGATATCTTTTACTGTGCCGGCCGGTGCTTCTTTGTCAAACATCACCAGGCGCAATTTTACGCGCAAAGGGGCTGAATAAGTTGCACCGCGGATCTGACATTCTTTAACATCAAAAACTGGCTCACCGAGACGATAGCTAACGTATTGCAGCTCGGAATTGCCATTGTAGCTCTGAATGGGGAAGACAGAGCGAAAGGCAGCCTCAAGGCCGTATTGCCCTTCTAAATCCCGCTCAATGAATTTTTCAAACGAATCAAGCTGGATAGACAGCAAATATGGTACGTCCAACACTTGAGGACGCTTACCAAAATCCTTACGGATACGCTTTTTCTCGGTATAAGAGTAAACCATAGGGTTCCTCAGCTCGCTGATAAGTGACCCAAACTGCCCCGGAACATATGGGACAGTAACTAACCCTGCTGTTTTATGTGGAACACAACGCTAAACAGTTGTGTTTGATTTTGTTCGCAGATTATCGATATAAACAGAGGAAAATAACCGATAACCCTACAGCGCAAAAAGGCTGGTGGTAACTTTACCACCAGCCATTGCCCTTTCAGGCTAAAGCGTTAAGTAGAATTTACTTAACCTCTACAGTTGCGCCAGCTTCTTCTAGCTCTTTCTTCAGAGCTTCAGCTTCTGCTTTAGAGATGCCTTCTTTCAGTGGAGATGGAGCACCATCAACAACTGCTTTAGCTTCTTTCAGGCCAAGACCTGTTGCGCCACGAACTGCTTTGATTACAGCAACTTTGTTCGCGCCAGCTTCTTTTAGAATTACGTCGAATTCAGTTTTTTCTTCAACTGCTTCAGCAGCTGGGCCACCTGCAACAACAGCAGCTGCTGCAGTAACACCGAATTTTTCTTCCATTGCTGAAATTAGTTCAACAACTTGCATTACAGACATGTCTGCGATAGCGTCTAAAATTTGCTCATTAGAAATAGACATAACAACTCTCTTTAAAGTCAACGATTAATTTAAATTGCAACAAAAAGCCGGCGGTCTTAAGCAGCCGCTTCTTTTTGATCACGCACTGCAGCAATGGTACGAACCAATTTGCCAGCTGAAGCTTCTTTCATGCACATCATCAGACGAGCAATTGCTTCGTCGTATGTTGGCAGTGTTGCAAGTACTTCAGCGTCAGTTAATGCGCCTTCGTATGCAGCTGCTTTGATCTCAAATTTCTTGTTCTCTTTCGCGAAGTCTTTAAAAAGACGCGCGGCAGCACCTGGGTGCTCAGTAGAAAACGCGATCAAAGTTGGGCCTACAAATACTTGATTCAAGCATTCGTAGCTAGTCCCTTCTAATGCACGACGTGCCAAGGTGTTTCGAACCACTCGCATAAAAACGCCCGCTTCGCGCGCCTTTTTACGTAAAGAGGTCATTGCACCTACAGATACACCACGTGAATCAGCAACAACTGCAGACAGAGCACCACTGGCAGCTTCGTTAACTTCAGCAACAATCGCTTGTTTGTCTTGAAGATTTAAAGCCATTTGGATTTGCTCCTGGATTATGTTTACACCACTCACAGCATTTAGCAGGAGAGTTACTACGGCGCAGATCCAAGAAAGAAAAATCTATCATGCTCTGGCACCGTCTACGTAGGAAGATTAAGCCAAATGATCTTTGGCACCTACGGTCTTGGACGAAGTCTGTCAGCAATGCAGCCATTAAATAATGTCGCATTAGCAATAACAGACTCAGCCATCACCAAGAAAAATGCAATTTTAACTTTGCAAAATTCTTGGTAAAAGTAAAGGCGAAATATTATACAAAACCATTTCGCCAGCAGCAATTAGTTTGCGTTTGCATCCAAGCTGTTTTGATCAACAGCAACACCAGCACCCATAGTGGTAGAGATGCTTACTTTCTTGATATAAGAACCTTTTGCTGATGATGGCTTCGCCTTTTTCAACGCAACAAGTAGCGCCTCAAGGTTGCCTTTGATAGCAGCCACATCAAAGTCAATTTTACCAAGAGTAGTATGAATGATACCGTTCTTATCGTTACGGTAACGAACTTGACCTGCTTTCGCGTTCTTAACAGCGTCTGCAACGTTAGGCGTTACTGTACCAACTTTTGGATTTGGCATTAAACCACGTGGACCCAAAATAGTACCTAGCTGTCCAACCACACGCATAGCGTCTGGAGAAGCGATCACAACGTCAAAGTTCATCTCGCCTTTTTTGATTTGGTCAGCTAAGTCTTCCATACCAACGATGTCAGCGCCTGCATTTTTTGCAGCTTCTGCGTTTGCACCTTGAGTGAACACAGCAACGCGAACATTACGACCAGTACCGTGTGGCAGAACAGTTGCGCCACGAACGTTTTGATCTGATTTACGAGCATCGATGCCTAGGTTAACAGAGACATCAACACTTTCAACAAACTTTGCAGTAGCCAGTTCCTTCAACAGAGCAACGGCTTCATTGATGTCATACTCTTTAGTTGCATCAACTTTTTCACGAATAACGCGCATGCGCTTAGTTAATTTTGCCATTGTCTTATCCCTCTACTACCAAGCCCATTGAGCGCGCCGTTCCTGCGATAGAACGCTTCATCGCTTCAACGTCACTGCCAGTCATGTCAGCCGCTTTCATTTCTGCAATTTCTTGCACTTGAGCGTCAGTCACTTTACCCACTTTATCAACGTGTGGACGTGCAGAACCTGATTTGATCCCTGCAGCTTTTTTCAGCAGCACAGCAGCTGGTGGAGTTTTGATCTCGAACGTGAAAGAACGGTCAGCGTAAACTGTGATAACAACTGGTAGCGGTAAGCCTTTTTCCATACCTTCGGTACGGGCGTTAAAAGCCTTACAAAACTCCATGATGTTCACACCACGTTGACCCAGCGCTGGACCTACCGGTGGAGAAGGGTTTGCCATTCCTGCAGAAACTTGCAGTTTGATATAGGCATCTACTTTTTTAGCCATTTTAATATCCTACAGTTGGGTACGAGCGTCGACGGCAAAAAAGCCTGACTCCCCGTTTAACAAAAGAGCGCGAAATTGTAGATAAATTTCGCACTCGTGGCAACTAGACTTGATGAAATCGAGCGGCTATTTTTTAACTTTTTTCAGCTTACTTTTTCGATTTGGCTAAATTCCAATTCGACAGGGGTCGCGCGGCCAAAAATAGAGACTGACACTTTCAGGCGGCTTTTTTCGTAATCCACCTCTTCTACCGTTCCATTGAAATCAGCAAAAGGACCTTCAGTAACACGTACCACCTCACCCGCTTCATAAATTGTTTTATGCACAGGTGACGCACTTGATTTTTCAAGGCGATTTAAAATCGCGTCCGCTTCTTTGTCAGAAATTGGCGCAGGTTTGTCTGGCGTTCCACCCACAAAGCCCGTTACACGAGGAATGCTACGCACTAAGTGCCAAGATTCATCGTTCATGACCATTTGTACTAAAACGTAACCTGGGAAAAATTTACGTTCGCTCTTGCGTCGCTGGCCAGCACGCATCTCCACAACTTCTTCAGTCGGAACTAAAATGTCACCAAAATATTGTTCCATTTGATGAATTTTAATGTGTTCTTTAAGCGATTTTGCAACTCGACCTTCAAAGCCAGAAAAAGCTTGCACAACATACCAGCGCTTTTTTGGAGTTTCACTCATTCGTTACTTAACCTCATACTCCAGTAATGAGCCGAACCAAACGGACCATGATACCGTCGATGCCCCACAAAAATAATGCCATGGCCACAGTGGCAGCCAAAACAATAAAGGTTGTATTCACCGTTTCTTGGCGCGTTGGCCAAACAACTTTTCGAACTTCCATTCGCGACTCTTGCGCAAAAGAAAGAGCCATTCGTCCCTTACTCGTCCACGCAGCAACGCCTAGAGCAGCCAGAACAAGCACACCAACACAGGAAGCTCTAATTGCAAAAGCGACTTCGCTATACAAATTATTTCCGACTACCGCAGCCACTAACAAGACAAAAACGGCGCCCCACTTAAGAATATCTATTGACCCGCCTTCTTGGATTTCAGCATTCGCTTTCATCGTATCCGCCCGCAACTTATCTGTTGTTAGACCAATAACCTCAACAATCAAGGTTAATCATATTCGTAATTGCTACGCCCTATATCCTAAAGCACGAATAGCAGCTTACCATTTCGTAAGCTAGTGTATCGCAACCAAACAAACTTCTCACTTATTGCAGCATGAACTTTATATTATTCGAATATCACTGCGTGTGACCCCAAATTTTTGGGGATAGAAAAAAAGCATCAAATGATGCCTTTTTTCGTTAGCTCGAGTCAAATCTTATTCGACGATTTTCGCAACAACGCCGGCGCCTACAGTACGGCCGCCTTCACGGATTGCAAAACGTAGACCTTCGTCCATCGCGATAGGAGCGATCAGAGTGATCACCATCTTGATGTTGTCGCCAGGCATAACCATTTCAACGCCTTCTGGCAGTTCAACAGTACCAGTCACGTCAGTTGTACGGAAGTAGAACTGTGGACGGTAGCCTTTGAAGAATGGAGTGTGACGTCCGCCTTCGTCTTTTGACAATACGTAAACTTCTGACTCGAACACTG
>JBOFRL010000025.1:0-11530 GCA_051650965.1 Vibrionaceae bacterium | reverse complement strand
TAATTTGATGAACATGAAAATACGTTTTTTGCGTCAAATGCGCGATAAGCTGCGCGGTTTGCTTCGCAGATAGTTTGCTTTGACTGCCGCCATTTTCGGGCTTGAGCTTTTCACAAAGCACATAATCACTAATATGACGGGCAACCGTTGCTTCGTGAATGCGAAGAGCTTGAGAAATCATGCTCTGACTCCAACCTTCAGATGCGAGTAAAACCGCTTTAATGCGGTCGCGCACTCGACCATCGCGGGTTGTGTCGTGCATTACTTCTAGCTGCTGCTTTTGTTCTGGAGTGATAATAATTTTCATGGCGCGCAGTGTGATATCAAAGTTATTAAAAATCAAGCACCTTCAATGCTCATGGGTATAGAACTCGATTATTGAGAGCCTTTTCCTATCAAACAACAAGATGAGAATTATTTTCATTTGCATCTAATGCATGCAATACTCTCTTTAACAAAAGGGGGCCATCATGAAAAAAACTCTCAGTTTTGCCACGCTACACTTTGGTATCGCGTTTTGTATCAGTTACTTATTAACCGGCGAGCTCCTCATCGCAAGCCTTATCGCGCTAATCGAGCCCATCGTTAACACCTTTGCCTTTTATCTGCATGATTTAGCTTGGAAAAGATTCCCACAGCACCTGCATTTAAAAACCACGACTTTTAGCATCGTCCATTTTAGCGTTGCATTTAGCGTTGGTTTTTTACTCAGCGGTGAGCTTATTACCGGCTGGACTCTGGCGGCAATTGAGCCAACCATCAATACCGTGGTCTATTTTTTCCACGAAAAACGCTGGTTAAATCAGAAGTTACTTGCCAGAAAGAGCATTTAATTGCGTGCAACATTTCGCAAATTCAAAATCGAAGACAAATTTTTGCCAAAAAGAGCGAGCTTGAGCCCAAACCAATTTTTCATTTTTTGTACACTGCTAGGCAACAAATTTAAGTAGCACAAGGATTGGCTATGACAAATGGACCACATTTTTCATCAAGCACTGATGATGAAATTGATTTAGTTGAGCTTTTTTCGGCGCTGTGGAAGAAAAAATGGTGGATTGTGGGAACTGTCGCCATTTTTCTTATTGCGGCAGCCGCTTACCTGCGGATCACACCGCCAAAATACAAAGTCAGCGCGCCTTATCAAACGCAAATCTTTTCAGTTTTAGCGATGCAGCTTTGTCCCAATGAGGCTTGCCTCAAAGAGAGCACACTTACCGCCGTCGCACAAAATTTAGTCAAGGGACTTGCGCAAGATGAGTCCGCGCAAGGCAGCTGGCAATATATTGCAAAAGGGAATCGCATTGAGTTCACTACCTACTCTGAGCAGGCAAAAGAGCAGTTTGCGGCGCAACTTGAACGCGCTGCAGAAGTCACCGCGCAAGAGATCCTCTTAAGCGCCAAAACTGAGCTCAATTTGGTGCAAATTGGGCTACATGCAGCAACCCTTGGCACTGAGCGAGTTGCAACTAACCATTTGAATGCAAAAAGAGTAATAAGAATGCTAGAAAATGGGCAGCCATTAATAGAGGCAGCAGGAGCAATTACAGTGACAACAACGCCTAAAAGCGCGCTAGTTTTGGTCCTTGCCGCCTTGCTCGCCACTATGCTCAGCTGCATGGCAATTTTACTTCACAACGCGGCCAGTAAGCCAAAATCAAAATTCCTCCCGCAGCTGCAAAACTCTTAATTCCAGCTAGTTATGCGCTAATTGCTCTGTCTTGCATTAGCGCATCTTCATCAAACAATCGCTTTTCAAAATATCTGCTTTTTCACGCCCAATTTTTTAACCATTTTTCGCCAGCGCGCGCAGATGTTCCTTGCCCAAAAGCGGCTTGTCAGTCACAATACAGCGCAAATTTTCTAGTGAGCTTAAGACTGCCATAAGCTGCAACATGCCGCGCGGTTCTCCGACGTTAGGCATTAGCAAACGTTTGTATTTGGCAGTTAAGGGCGAGCAAATCTTGCCACAGAGGGCTTGCACATGAGTAATAAGTTAGTTATCACCTGGGACAGCATGCAGACATATACTCGCCAACTTGCGCAGCGGTTACTACCGGCCTCGCAGTGGCAAGGGATCATCGCGGTGAGCCGCGGCGGCTTGGTACCTGCGGCCATTTTGGCGCGCGAACTGGGCCTGCGCTATGTCGATACGGTGTGCATTTCAACCTATGACCATGATCATCAAAGAGAAATGCGCCTGCTCAAGAAAGCAGAAGGCGACGGCGCCGGCTTTTTGATTGTCGACGATCTGGTTGATACCGGCGGCACCGCCGAAGTGATCCGCGGCCTTTATCCTAAGGGAAAATTTGTCACTATCTGCGCTAAACCTGCCGGCAAGCACCTTGTCGACGAGTATATCGTTGATGTTCCTCAAGATTGCTGGATTGAGCAGCCATGGGACATGGCGGTGCAATTTGTTAAGCCTCTCGCCAGCCAATGATTTTTTTGCAAAAGCCCCAAGCGGGCTTTTGTTTTTATATTTAGTTATTCGCCATATACTTAACAAAGCGACGTAGCATTGGGAAAGAAAATGAGCGAATCTGAAAATCTCTCTATTAAATTATTTAAACCCGCAATCGATGCTAAAGAGACATCGACCATTATTGGCTCGCATGGAGGCAGTTTAACCACCAGCGCTTTGGATGGCGATCACGACAGACACTGGTACCGCGTTTTGCGCCGCCCGCAGTGGGCGATGCTCAACATTGACCCCATCGAAGTCGAAGAGACGCTAGCGCGCATCGCGGCCTCGAAAAACCCGCGCAGCCACGACAATTTACTCGACACCGTTATCGGCTACAGGCCCGGCAATTGGACCTACGAGTGGTGCAAAACGGGCATGCACGAGCAGCGTCACGCCGCCGCCTTAACCAAAAAAGGGGCGCTTGAAGAAGCAGCGCGCAGCTGGCTGCAGGCAAGCCACTATTTCAGCATTGCAGGTTACCCCTACTTGAAAGGCGATTCGCTCGCGCAGCACGCCTCTACGCTCTCTGACAACGCCTTCCAGACGGCGCTCTCACATCTGCCGATCATCGTAAAAAATGTCTCCACCGTGCTTGATGGCAAAAAGCTTGAAGGCTTTTTGTATCTGCCAAACGAAGATGAGCCGCACCGCACCGTGATTGTCACGGCCGGTTTTGATAATTTGCAAACCGATCTGGTTGAGCTGTACTGCGACTTTTTTGCCAAAGCCAATATCGCGATGCTCACCCTCGACATGCCCTCAATTGGCCGCAGCTCCTACTGGAGTTTGACAGAGAACACCAGCTACTTGCACCAAGCGATGTTAAAACACGCCGTCACGCTGCCTTGGGTCGACTCCACGCGCATCGGCATGCTTGGCGTGCGCCTTGGCGCAAACTCCGTGGTGCGCACCGCGTTCTTAGAGCCCGCCAATTTAAAATCGTGCGTCAGTATCGGCGGGATCTTAAACGAAATTTTGTGCAACTCCGAGCGACTACAGCAGATCAGCGCCATGCATCTCGACAGCCTTTCCTCGCGCATGGGCAAAGAGCCGTCAAAGTCGCTACTCGCGCAGCTCTACGCACTTTCGCTTAAAAATCAAGGACTCTTGTCAGGACGCAGCACGTCGGTGCCAATTTTGGCCCTCGGTCTTAGCGAAGACAGCGCCGGCTCCATCGCCGACAACGAGCTTGCCGCGCGTTTTAGCAAAGGAGGCAAAGCGCAAACGCTGCCAAGTAAGCCGCTGCACAACGGCTTTGAGCGCCTGATGCTGGCCGCAATCGAGTGGTTCGATAAAACTTTGTAATAAACCGCATTTTATTGTGCGATAACGCCACTTTGCTCGCTTTTAGGTGGCTAAACTGGGTAAGCTTGAGCGACACGGACTGTTTTTCTACTTTAACGGCAAGCTGCTTGTTTAAAGCAGCAGCTTTAAAGATCACAAGGAGTTTAGCCATGGCTGAAGCCACTAAGACGTTATCGCACAATCGCTTACTTACACGCTTTGCACAATTAGGCCCTTACTTGCGCCGCGATCTTTGCACTACAGAAAGCTATTTTTTCGACTGCTTGTCTGTCTGTGTTAACGATAAAAAATCCCCTGAGACACGCGAATTTTGGGGCTGGTGGCTTGAGCTTGCCCCCACCGAAACCGGCTTTAGCTACACCTATCACTACGGAAAATTCAACACCGCCGGCGACTGGGTGGCGGACGCCAAACATAAAGAATCGCTCCCACACATCAACGACACCTTAAACGACTTTTACAAAAAACTGGCAAGCTTTGTCGTCGACGAGCTGAGCTTAACCCTCATGGCCAGCGAAAAATTAACCAACGCCAAACTGGCCGTACAGGCATGATGTGACAAACTCCCCCAAGGCAGCTGCGGCTGCCTTTTTCTTTTCGCTGCAACTGACATCTGTTTTCTATAAATAGCCCTTGTAGATCAGAGACAAGATTGATAAAAATAAAAAAAATTTACATGGGCTCCATTATGAAAAATTCCGCGCCAGTCGCGCCGACCTTGGTGATCAAACTTGGCACCAGCGTTTTAACCGCAGGCGGCACGCAGCTTGCACGCGCGCAAATGTTAGAGCTGGTTCGCCAGTGCGCAAAATTGATCGCGATGGGACACAAAGTGGTCATCGTCACCTCCGGCGCAATCGCAGCCGGCCGCGCTCACCTGCAGCACCCAAAACTCGCCAGCACCATCGCCAATAAGCAGATGCTCGCCGCCGTCGGCCAAAGCAAACTTATTCAGGAATGGGAAAATTTATTTGCCATTTACGGCATTTTTATCGGGCAGATGCTGATCACGCGCGCCGATCTTGACGATCGCGAGCGCTATTTGAATGCGCGCGACATGCTCAATGCGCTGCTTGAAAACAACATTGTGCCGGTGATCAACGAAAACGACGCCGTCGCCACCGCCGAAATCAAAGTCGGCGACAACGACAATCTCTCCGCGCTGGTCGCCATTTTAGCCAACGCCAATAAATTGCTGTTACTGACTGATCAGCAAGGACTTTACAGCGCCGATCCGCGCAGCAACCCAGACGCCACACTGCTGACGCAAATTTCCCATATCGATAGCAAACTCTACCAGATCGCAGGCGGCAGCGGCACCACTCTTGGCACCGGCGGCATGGTCACCAAATTGCAAGCGGCGGAAATTGCCACGCGCGCCGGCATTGAGGTGGTGATTGCTGCGGGAAATCTTCCCGACGTCATCATCAAACTCGCCTCGGGCGAAGCCATCGGCACCCACTTTTTGCCGTGTGCAGCCCATCTTGAAAGCCGCAAGCGCTGGATCTTAGCCGGTCCCGCAGCGCACGGGAAAATCGTCGTCGACGACGGCGCCGCCAACGCGCTGATAGCGCATAATGGCAGCCTGCTAGCTAAAGGCGTTGTGCAGGTGTGCGGCGAATTTGCGCGCGGTCTTGTCGTGCAGCTTGTTGATGCAAAAGGAAAATTATTAGCGCGCGGCCTCACCCGCTATAGCAGCGCCGAATTAAGCGCGATAGCAAACTTGCACAGCCAAGAGATCAGCGCAAAACTGGGCTACAGCCACGGCGCCGTTGTGGTGCACCGCGATGATTTAGTCATAATCGAACAAGGAATATCATGAACTTAGAACAGATGGGGCAAGCAGCGAAAATAGCCGCCGCCCAGCTTGCCAATACGCCAACCAAGCAAAAAAATTTAGCGCTGACGCTGCTAGCCGATGAGCTGTTACAGCATACGCCAGCGATTTTAGCGGCCAACGAGCTTGATCTGGCCGCGGCAAAAGAAGCCAATCTTGGGCTCGCGATGCAAGACAGGCTGCGCCTGAGCGAAACAAGTTTGCAAGCGATGGCCGAAGACATTCGCCACATCGTCACGCTTGCCGATCCCATTGGCAGTGAATTTGACACGCGCGTGCTAGAAAATGGCCTCACGCTTGGCAAACGGCGTGAGCCAATTGGCGTGATCGGCGTGATCTATGAAGCGCGGCCGAATGTGACTATCGACATTGCCGCCTTGTGCCTAAAAACCGGTAACGCTGCGATTTTGCGCGGTGGCAAAGAGATGCACCATTCAAATCAAGCGCTGATGGCCGTTATTCACACTGCGCTGCAAAAGGCCGACCTCGCGCCAACCTGCATACAGCTGATCACCAATCCCGATCGCAGCTTGGTCGCTCAGCTGCTACGCCTTGATAACTATATCGATATGATCATCCCGCGCGGCGGCGAAGCGCTGCATAAAATGTGCAAGGAAAACAGCACCATTCCTGTGATCACCGGCGGATTTGGTGTTAGCCATATTTTTGTCGATAGCAGCGCCGATCTCGACAAGGCCATCCCGCTGATCATTAACGCAAAAGTGCAGCGCCCTTCTGCGTGTAATGCGCTCGATACGCTGCTGGTGCACCGCGATGTGGCAAGCGCGCTGCTGGAAAAATTGCTGCCGCAGCTGCAAGCGCACAAGGTGGCGCTAGTGGCGTCGCCAAAGGCATGGCCATTAGTGTGCGACGAGGAGAACGCGCGTCAAGCAAGCGCAGGCGATTTTGCCACAGAATGGCTTAGCCTCACGTTAGCGATTGATTTAGTTGATGATGTGCATGCGGCGCTTGCGCACATGCGCGAGTGCAACGCGAACCATTCTGATGCTATCTTAACCAGCGACTTGACTGCGGCGCAAACTTTCATTCGCGGCGCAGGCTCAGCTGCGGTGTATGTCAACGCGTCTACTCGTTTTACCGACGGCGGTCAATTTGGTCTTGGCGCGGAAGTGGCTGTTTCTACACAAAAATTGCATGCGCGCGGCCCTATGGGGCTTGAAGAACTCACTACTTACAAATGGGTGGGACAAGGCGATTATCTGCTGCGCAGCTAAAGAAATGAATAATAAAAGCAGCTATCGCGCATTTGCTAAGCTGCTGATAATAAAAAAGACGCTCTAGGCGTCTTTTTTATTGATGTTACTTTTTGATGCGAATGATCGGTGTTTCGCCAAGAGTAACGCTGCCTTTTAGCTTAGTTAGCTCTTTAACTTCATCCATATTTGAGATCACGACTGGCGTCAATACAGATTTTGCACGCTGCTCAAGCAGGGCAAGATCGAACTCAATGATGGTGTCGCCGATTTTAACTTTTTGGCCTTCTTGAGCTACACGAGTGAAACCTTCACCCTTAAGCTCAACAGTATCAATACCAAAGTGTACGAAAAGCTCGATGCCATCTTCTGATTCAATAGAAAACGCATGATTAGTTTCGAAAATTTTGCCGATTGTGCCGTTTACTGGCGCAACCATTTTGTTGCCTGTTGGTTTGATAGCAACGCCATCACCAACGATTTTTTCAGCAAAAACAACATCAGGCACATCTTCGATGTTTACAATTTCGCCAGACAATGGTGCGATGATCTCAATGCTGTTGCTTACACTGCTATCGTCTGATACCAATTTTTTTAATTTATCAAACAGGCCCATAAAAGATGCTCCTAACAAAAAGAAAATACGTCTTTAGTATCTTAGTTAGCTAATTTTTCTGCAATAAATTTATCAACATAAGCGCGAATTTCTGCTGCTGTTGGTAAAGAAATAGCGTGCTCAGCCATCGTTTTAACTTCGGCAAAGTTAGCTTTGCGAATGATTTTTTTGATCCGCGGAATAGAAATCGCGCTCATACTAAACTCATCAAGCCCCATGCCTAGCAGCAACAAAGTTGCATGCTCGTCACCGGCAAGCTCGCCACACATACCCGTCCACTTACCTTGCGCATGAGAAGCGTCGATAACTTGCTTGATCACAGTTAAAACTGCAGGTGCAAGTGGGTTATACAGGTGTGAAATGAGCTCGTTACCACGGTCTACAGCTAGTGTGTATTGAGTTAAGTCGTTGGTTCCAATACTAAAGAAGTCAACTTCTTTAGCAAGGTGATGCGCAATCGCCGCAGCGGCTGGCGTTTCAACCATTACACCAATTTCAATTTTTTCATCAAAAGCTACGCCTTCTTTGCGAAGCTCTGCTTTGTACGTTTCAAGTGCTTTTTTCAGCGCGCGGATCTCTTCAACCGAAATGATCATCGGGAACATCACACGCAGCTTGCCATGCGCTGACGCACGCAAAATTGCACGCAGCTGTGGGCGCAAAATTTCTTTACGATCCAAGCTGATACGCACCGCACGCCAACCCAAGAATGGGTTCATCTCTTTTGGCAAGTCCATGTATGGCAGATCTTTATCGCCACCGATATCCATAGTACGGATAATAACGGCTTGATCGCCCATCGCTTCAGCGACTTCTTTATACGCCTTGTACTGCTCGTTTTCTGAAGGCAGCGAATCGCGGTCCATGAACAAGAACTCGGTGCGATACAGGCCAACGCCCTCACCACCGTTGCGGTTTACGCCGTCGCAATCTTTCACAGTACCGATGTTACCAACCACTTCTACGCGGTGGCCATCCAGCGTGATTGCTGGCAGATCTTTTAATTTCGCAAGCTCTTCTTTTTCAGCCAAAAACTTAGCGCTGATCGCTTTAAATTCTTCAAGCTGCTCTGGAGTTGGATTGATCACGATTTTGTTATTGATAGCGTCTAAAACCAGCATATCGCCGCTATTTACGCGCTTAGTGATGTCGTTACAGCCCACAATCGCTGGCAGCTCAAGCGAGCGCGCCATGATAGAGGTGTGCGAAGTACGGCCACCAATGTCAGTGATAAATCCTAATACGTACTCAAGGTTGATTTGCGCAGTCTCAGATGGAGTGAGATCTTTAGCGACTAAAATCACCTCTTCGTTAATTGCACTCAAAGAGATAATCTGAATGCCTAGCGCGTTTTTAACAAAACGCGAGCCGATATCACGAATATCCGCTGCGCGCTCTTTAAGGTATTCATCATTGAGTGATTCAAGTGTAACGGCCTGCTCTTCGATGACGCTGTGAATCGCATAGTCGGCACTTGCTTTGTTCTCTTTGATAAAATTGATGATCTCTTCTTCTAGCTCTTCATCCTCCAGCAACATGATGTGGCCTTCAAAGATAGCCTCTTTCTCTTCACCAAATGTGATCCGCGCTTTTTCTTTAACGACTTCAAGTTGCTGTTTTGATTTACTGCGGGCATCGTAAAAACGTGCTATCTCGGCTTCAAGCTGCTCTGCTTGGACCGGATTTTTGTTAATAACGATTTCATCTTCTTGGAGTAGAAGTGCTTTGCCAAAAGCAATACCAGGAGATGCTAGAATACCTGAAATCATAGCCTTACCTTAATTAATTAAATAAAAAACCAATAAAAACAATATATTACTCTAGCTCGTCCATTAGTTTTACTAAAAACTCAACAGCTTCTTTCTCCTGTGGGCCTTCAGCTTTAATGGTAACCATTGTGCCTTTGGTCAAACCAAGAGTTTGCAGCTTAAACAAACTTGTCGCGCTTGCTTCTTTACCGTTTGATTCAACAGTGATTTTTGCGTCAAAATTCTTAGCTTCTTTCACAAACTGCGCAGCTGGACGAGTGTGCAAACCGTTTTCTGCGGTGATTTCTACTTGCATTTGAAACATATATTACCTCTGTAACTGTATATGACTGTATGTTGACGCTTACTAACAACAAAAGCGCGACAAAATTACATCATTTTGCCCGCAAATACTGCATGCTGTGCAATAAAATATGCGAGATCACAATACGCGTTCAAAGAAGTGCATTTTTTGTAATGCATCCCAAAACGCTGAAAATGCTATGGATGATAAGAAGGATATTTCGCATAGTAAATTCAATTTGCAAGATTTTTACTTGAGCTGGCCTAAAAAATCAAACAAAAAAGCCATCAAATGGCTTTTTTCGTGATACATGAGGCATTGCGCATCCTATTGCACAGCCTCTAGCATGGTAAAAAGATCGCTAAACAACGCTGTGCTCAAATAACGCTCACTCGCACTTGGCAAGATCACGACGATATTTTTGTCCGCATATTCTGGCCTTGCTGCAAGCTGACACGCCGCCTCAACCGCCGCACCCGATGAAATTCCACCTAAAATGCCTTCTCTGCGGATAAGTTTTCTGGTCATCAGCATCGCTTCTTCAGAATTAACCGTGACAACTTCATCAATCAGCGACAAATCAAGGTTTTTAGGGATAAATCCCGGCCCAATTCCTTGAATTTTGTGCGCGCCCGGCGTAAGCGGCAGCCCCGCCAACGTCTGCTGTATTATCGGCGACTCTTCAGGCTCCACCGCCACCGTGGTGATAGCTTTGCCTTGCGTGTGCTTGATATAACGGCTAATGCCGGTAATAGTGCCGCCCGTACCAACACCCGCCACCAGCACATCAATGTTTCCATCCATATCGTTCCAGATCTCAGGCCCCGTCGTCTGCTCGTGGATAGCTGGATTGGCTGGATTATCAAATTGCTGCAGCATCAAATAACGCTGAGGATCGCTGTTCACAATTTCATTGGCTTTATCGATAGCGCCTTGCATGCCTTTGTCCGCAGGCGTCAAAATCAGCTGCGCGCCAAGCGCTTGCAACAATTTGCGCCGCTCAGTACTCATCGAGGTTGGCATGGTTAAGGTGAGCTGATAACCACGCGCGGCCGCGACATAAGCAAGCGCAATGCCGGTGTTGCCGCTGGTTGGCTCAATGATCTCAACGCCAGGCTTGAGCAGTCCGCGCTCTTCCGCGTCCCAAATCATGCTCGCCCCAACACGACATTTCACGCTAAAACTCGGATTACGCGATTCAATTTTAAGAAAAATATTGCTTGGCCCAACGCGCTGCAAGCGGACTAACGGCGTGTTGCCAATAGTTGTTGAGTTGTCTTGATGAATTTTTTTCATACGCATCTTTTATCATCTATGAAAAGTTGAGGGATAATACTGCTTTGTAAACAATAGTTAACTTTTCCTAAAACTTGCGTTTAATTTCTCTCAAAAATGATAGCGATATTAACAAGTTACACCTTCGCTTTCCATCTGAGCACAGTTTCATGGCACAAACGGGCATGTAGCCGCAGTCGTGTTCTACTTTCGTCACACTTAGACTCGCATTTGTGCAAATAGCGGCACTCGCGCATAAAAAATTTTGCTTCGCTGAAAAAGTTTTGCGGCGCCACTTTCGCAGATCTTATTGATTTAGTGAGAATTTTTGTAATGGTCGACCCAAAGAGCGGTCGCGCCACACACAGCAGCCGGCATTACCAGCAAATTGAGCACAGGAACCAGCAGCAATACCATCACCGTAAAACCAAAGGTGAAACAGGTCATTTTATTGCGTCCCAACGTATCAAGCATCGCAGCAAAATCAACGCGATGGTTGTCAAAGGCATAGTCACAATACTGAATGCTCACCATCCAAGCGCCAAACAGCCCCCAAAGCAGCGGCCCAAGTGTTTGCCCAAGGAGCGGAACCCACATAAAAATCAGCAGTCCAAGCGCTTTTGGCAAGTAACCGACATCCCGCACCTGTTTTTGGATTTATTTCTACACATGGCGTTTAAACAACTCAGCATCTAATTTAAGAGTAAATCTGCCGATACTGTTCGCCTAACACGTCGATAATGGTCTGCTGGTCGGCCGTAAGCCCC
>JBOFRL010000024.1:0-15651 GCA_051650965.1 Vibrionaceae bacterium | reverse complement strand
TCGTAGGCCTCTACAAACGTGCGTTGCTTTGCCGCATCAAATTTGTGCGGTACGCCTTTAGGCTTTTTGTACGAAAATTTGTTGTGATGCAACCACTTATTCATGCCAGCAACGGTATAACAAATGCCAAACTCGGCTTGCACATGAGCGATAATTTGATGAACATGAAAATACGTTTTTTGCGTCAAATGCGCGATAAGCAGCGCGGTTTGCTTCGCAGATAGCTTGCTTTGACTGCCGCCATTTTCGGGCTTGAGCTTTTCACAAAGCACATAATCACTAAGATGACGGGCAACCGTTGCTTCGTGAATGCGAAGAGCTTGAGAAATCATGCTCTGACTCCAACCTTCAGATGCGAGCAAAACCGCTTTAATGCGGTCGCGCACTCGACCATCGCGGGTTGTGTCGTGCATCACTTCTAGCTGCTGCTTTTGTTCTGGAGTGAGAATAATTTTCATGGCGCGCAGTGTGATATCAAAGTTATTAAAAATCAAGCACCTTCAATGCTCATGGGTATACATCGTTTTATTTGATATTTTGTACAGCCCACGCCATGAAGCGCTTTTGCTCCTGCGAATTTGCTTGAGCAAACCAAAATTGCAGCATTTTTTCTGCATTTTGTTCAGACGGATTTGCCGCAGCAATGGTGCTTGTAACCTGCTGCTGAGCAGCTACTTGCGGTAAGTTTGCCGCGCTGCGCTTCTCGTAACGACTGTCGGTCACAAAAGCAAAATCGACGGCAGCGGCGCCTTGTTTGCGATTATAATCTTGCACTTCGCGCACATAGTCAGGCATCAAATTAAAACCGGTATCTAAGCCATCGATGCGAAAATCAAGTTTATTACCACGGCTGGCTAAAGAGAGGCTCGGCGCTTTTTCAAACGCTTTTGCTTCGCTCATGGTTTGAAAGCGCGGCAGCTGCAAAACAACCTCCTGATTTTGCGCGACAAAAGAGAGCAAAATCGGTCCAGATTTAAATTTACTTTTCGTGCTGCCATCTTCGCGAACAACTTGCGTCACTCTAAACAAAATCTGGCTTTCGCCATCAGGCAGTTCAAATTTGGTCTGATTTTTTAAACCTAATTTTGAATATTGAGAATGCTCTTCGTTAATAACCATCACTTGTACATTATCAGGCACTGTTAGCTGTACCTGCGCCAATACAGGGTTACTAACGAGTGCTAAAAACAAAGCCAATTTAATAGGATCACGCATTCTCACATCCCTTTGTTTATAAATGAAAATTCTTGTTTCGTGCCATTTAGCGATGACAAATATTGTGCAAATAGTACCATCACAAAAAACAAAAAAGCGGGCTATAGCCCGCTTTTCTAACATTTTATTTTAGTAGCGATGATCAGAAGTAGTACTCAACACCGATACCGAATTTAGTTTGATCTTTCGCGCCATCTAAATTACCTGTGTCGCCAGAACCGAAGTTGTAAGAGCGAACGTCTGTGTAAATAACTGCTGATGGGTCAAGAAGATACATGATACGACCTGTGATCGCTGTATCAGCTGTGTCAGACACTTTACCGTTAGAAGTGTCTAAATCAGTTGTTGCAGCATAGCCGATTTTGTACTGCCAGCTGTTAATGTTGTACTCAGCCGTAACAGAGTAAGCGTCTTGTTTTTCAGAAGTCGCGCCAGTAGCAAGTCCTGTAACCGTAGGAGCATCATAATCGCTGTTCATGTGCTTATAAGCTGCTTTTAACGCAAAACCGTTTGCAAAGTTTAACTCGCCACCTAAAACATAGAAGCTACGCTCAGCAGTCACGTTATCTGTCGCATCACCAACTGTTTTTTCACCTTCAAATTGATAGCCAGCATGTAGCGTAACAATACCTTTGGTGTAGTGTGCTGCAACGCTGTAGAATCCACTGTCTACAGTGCTTTCAGCTTGGCCTGCTGAAATAGCATAAGTAAAGCCATTGTAATTTTTTGAATCCCAGCGGAAATGGTTACCTAAACGGTCAACATGCGCTCCAGCAGCAATGTCAGTGTTAAAATCAAATACGTTACCAAGACCTGGGTTTGTGTATGGCCAGTCAACGATGTCATACGCAGGTGTAGTCAAACGGCCAAAACGGAACTTACCGTGCGCAAACTCCATACCAAGGAAGCTGTCACGGAAACCAAGCTGACCAGTTTCACCTGCATCACCTACGTTACCAGATTCGATTTGCCAAATGATGGTTGGACCGAAATTTGTGAACTGCTGCGTACCGCGCAAACCAATGCGTGATTCATTTTCAATATCTACAGAATCTTTATTTTTGACATTGGTGTCAGTATTCGTGCCATCTTGGGTAATATACCATGCACTGACCGCGGCTTGCCCATATAATTGGATGTTATCATTCAACTGCATTGCATTAACATTTACGGTAGCCAATACAGACGCAACTGACATACCGATCATTGAACGTTTAAATATATTCTCCATGGAATAATCCTACCCTAATGTATTTTAGCAACAAGCCAAGGCCTTAAACTGCCCAAATAAGCAATGGCAATTCATTTAGCATTTAGCAACAAAAAAATTATCTAATTAAATTTTGCAAAGCATTTAATAATCTCAATCTAAGATTACTTCTAATAAATAAAACATCAAATAAATCAGGAGGTCAGTTAATAGAAACATGATGCACAACAAAATTTATCGCGACTGAAAATGGAACTCATAAAAAACTGGAGAGCCCTCACACTCATTGCGCTAAAAATACCATATAATTCGCGAGCGAATTTTATTGCCGCTAATAAAAAAACAAAAAAAGCGGCTAATAAATATAACCGCTTTGATATTTTCAAATTTTTTTATAATAAAACTAATTTTTATTGCATAGCGTCAAATAATTGTTGTTCATTTAAAATAACAATTCCTAATTGTTGCGCCTTTTCTAATTTAGAACCCGCTTTTTCACCCGCGATTAAAAAATCCGTTTTTGCAGAAATCGAATTGGTAATTTTTGCGCCGCGCGCTTGCAGCATCGCTTTAACTTCATCACGCGAAAACTGCTGCAATGTTCCGGTCAGCACCACCGTTTTGCCTGAAAATATAGATCCTTGCGGCGCGGCAGCCATTGTCGCTGCAGGCCAGTGCAGCCCTAAGTCACACAAACGCTCGATAAGCGCGATATTTTCCGCCGCAGCAAAAAACCTAACCAAATGCGCTGCAACAATTTCTCCAATATTAGGGACTTGTAAAAACTGCTCATGCGTCGCACTTATCACGGCTGGCAGCGCGCCAAAGTGGCTGGCAAGATCAGCGGCCGTCGCCTCGCCCACCTCGCGAATACCAAGCGCATACAAAAAGCGTGGCAAGGTGGTCTGTTTTGCAGCTGCAACCGCCGCAAGCACATTGTGCGCGGATTTCTCGCCCATGCGCTCAAGCGCGCACAGCTGCTCTTTCGTGAGCGTAAACAAGTCCGCAGGCGTGTTCACCCACCCCTTATCGACCAGCTGCGTCATTAATTTGTCGCCAACCCCTTCAATATTGAGCGCTTTTCTTGATACAAAATGCTTAAGCGCCTCTTTTTTTTGCGCAGAGCAGGCAAAACCGCCGCTGCAGCGCGCTACCGCTTCTCCGGCAACCCGCTCAATAGGCGCCTGACACGCAGGACAATGCGTAGGAAAAACAATCTGTTGCGTATGTTCAGTTCCCTTATCACGCACCACGCGCACAATTTGCGGGATCACATCACCGGCACGGCGCACCAGCACCGCATCGCCAATGCGCAGATCAAGGCGCGCAATCTCGTCAGCGTTATGCAAAGTTGCGTTCGTAACCGTCACTCCGCCGACAAAAACAGGCGCAAGCTTAGCTACCGGCGTGATAGCGCCAGTGCGCCCGACTTGAAACTCCACATCTTGCACAATAGTTTGCGCTTCTTGCGCTGGAAATTTATAAGCCACTGCCCAGCGCGGCGCCCTCGCGATAAAGCCAAGCGCTTGTTGCTGCGTAAGCGCATCCACTTTGATCACAACGCCATCAATGTCAAAATCAAGCCCGTCACGCCGCGCTAAAATGTCGTCGTAATAACGCTGCGCCGCAGATAAGCCCGCGACCTGCTGCTCTGCCCCCGTCAACTTAAAACCAAAACTAGCAAGCTTTGCCAAAAGCTCGGAATGGCTTTGCACGGTAAAACCGTCGCATTTCCCTACGCCATAGGCATAAAACTCGAGCGGACGGCTGGCGGTGATGGACGCGTCAAGCTGGCGCAAGCTTCCGGCCGCTGCATTGCGCGGGTTGACGAACAGCTTTTCGCCTTGCAGCCTGCGCTGCTCGTTGAGCGCCAAAAAGCCCGCTTTAGGCAACACCACTTCACCGCGCACCTCAAGCAGTGGCGGCACCTCTTTTGCCGCAGTGCCATCGTGGATCAAACGCTGTGGAACCGTCGCGATGGTGCGAATGTTGGCGGTGATATTTTCCCCCGTCTCGCCATCGCCGCGCGTAGCCGCTTGAACCAGCACGCCATTTTGGTACAACAAATTCACCGCCAGCCCATCAAGTTTTGGCTCGCAGCAAAAGGTCGGCTCGCTTGCGCTGTCCAGCCACTCTTGCATTCGTTTTACAAAAGCGGCAAATTCGCTCTCGTTAAACACGTTATCGAGCGATAACATCGGCGTAAGGTGCGCGGCCGGCGAAAATGGCGTGGCCGCCTTCGCGCCAACCAGCTGGCTTGGCGAGTCGGGCGTTACTAAATGAGGATGCAGGGCTTCGAGGTCGAGCAGTTCGCGCATCCATGTATCGTACTGCTCATCACTGATGGTCGGATCGTCTAAAACATAATAGTTATAGGCATGTTGACGTAATAATTCTCGAAGTTCGCGCAGCTTGTGCTCGATCTCATTCATAACGACCACTTCTTTATTCGATTGACGGGCCGCTAAGGATACTCGCTCGCAACTTAGGCAGCAATATCAGAAAATCGCACCTTTTTTCCATAAAAAACCTTTTATATAAAAATTAATTGCCTGAAACGGTTGCCAATCGTTTGCGTTAACTGGAAAATGCGAACCGCCACTCGTTTTTTAGTGTGCAAGGGTAGACCGTTGTCTTTTTTTCAGCCCCTGAGGCGTTTTTGCAAAGCGCTGCGCGTGCTGGAATAAATAAGAAGTCTTTTTCACCTTCTCAATCAAAAGTTTAGGAGCTTATTTGATGAGCTTGATCATGAGCGTCATTGGCATGGTAGTGCTAATAGGTATTGCAGTGCTGCTATCTGATAACCGTAGAGCGATCAGTCTACGCACCGTGGGCGGCGCATTCGCTATCCAATTTCTTTTTGGCGGATTCATCCTGTTTGTTCCTTGGGGACAGTCCCTGCTCAATGGCATCACCGGCGCAGTACAAAATGTAATTGATTACGGCAAAGATGGTATTGGCTTTTTGTTTGGCAGCTTAGTCAACTTCTCCGTTGAAGGACTTGGCTTTATTTTCGCGTTCCAAGTTTTACCAACCGTAGTCTTTTTCTCAGCATTGATCGGCGTACTTTACTACGTTGGGATCATGCAATTTGCGGTTAAAGTTTTAGGCGGTGGCCTGCGTAAGCTTCTTGGCACATCGCATGCAGAGTCAATGTCAGCCACAGCTAACATCTTTGTTGGACAAACTGAAGCACCACTGGTTGTACGTCCATTTATTAGCAAAATGACGCAATCAGAGCTGTTTGCTGTGATGTGCGGCGGCCTTGCATCTGTTGCTGGTGGCGTACTTGCCGGCTACGCGGCGATGGGCGTGCCTCTTGAGTACCTTATCGCCGCCTCTTTCATGGCAGCGCCTGGTGGCCTGCTGTTTGCCAAGCTTATCAAGCCTGAAACCGGCAAGCCTTTAGAAAAAGTTGACCTTGACAATGGTGAGCAAGATAAGCCTGCCAACATTATCGACGCGGCTGCTGGCGGCGCGGCATCTGGCATGCAACTTGCGCTAAACATCGGCGCGATGCTACTGGCTTTCATCGGTCTGATTGCGCTGGTTAACGGCATTTTAGGCGGCATTGGCGGCTGGTTTGGCATGGAAAACTTAAGCCTTGAGTGGATGCTTGGTAAATTGTTCTCGCCACTTGCGTTCTTGATTGGCGTGCCATGGAGCGAAGCAAGCCTTGCGGGCTCATTCATCGGTCAAAAATTGGTGGTGAACGAGTTTGTTGCCTACCTTAACTTTGTTCCTTACCTTGGCGACAACGCGCAAGTTGTCACAGCTACCGGTGAAGTGCTGTCGACGAAAACTATCGCTATCATTTCATTCGCGCTGTGCGGTTTTGCAAACCTTTCTTCTGTGGCCATTTTGCTTGGCGGACTCGGTGGCATCGCGCCAACTCGCCGTCACGACATCGCCCGATTTGGTGTGAAAGCCGTGTGCGCAGGAACCTTGTCTAACTTAATGAGCGCGACGATTGCAGGATTTTTCCTATCGCTAGCCGCACTATAAGTTTACACTCATGCAAGCCGCCAGAAATGGCGGCTGTTATGCCAAAACGCTTTTACATTTGCACAGCAAAAGTGTTTTGGCATATCAATTTGATTTATAAAGGTTAAAATACATCACCAACCCATTTGGAACAGCAGCTGATGAACCAGACCAACCAAGCAGCGCTCCGCGCTTTACAATTGATGGATTTAACCACTTTAAATGACGATGACACCGACGAAAAAGTGGTAAACCTCTGCCAACGAGCTAAAACTGCCGTCGGCAACACCGCCGCAATCTGCATCTACCCTCGCTTCATCCCTATCGCAAAAAAAACACTTCGCAATCAAGGCACTCCACAGATAAAAATCGCAACCGTAACCAATTTTCCGCATGGTAATGACGACATTGAGATTGCTGTTGCCGAAACTAAAGCGGCTGTGGCATACGGCGCCGACGAAGTGGATGTGGTGTTTCCCTATCGCGCCTTAATGCGCGGCGATGAAGCGTGCGGCTTGGAGCTGGTTCGCCGCTGCAAAGAAGCGTGCGGCGCGCAGGTGCTGCTGAAAGTTATCATCGAAACTGGCGAGCTCAAAAGCGCCGAGCTCATCACGCGCGCCTCGCAAATCGCCATCGAAGCGGGCGCAGATTTTATCAAAACTTCTACCGGAAAAGTGCCGGTCAATGCAACACTAGAGTCTGCGCGCATCATGCTGAGCGTGATCAAGCAGATGAACGTTGCACAAAAAGTGGGCTTTAAGCCTGCTGGCGGCGTGAAAACAGCGCAAGACGCCGCGCAATATTTGGCGTTGGCAGAAGAGATCCTCGGCGCATCGTGGATCGACAATCGCCATTTCCGTTTTGGCGCATCAAGCCTGCTCGATAACTTATTGTTTGCGCTTGATCAAAGTGACAAAGTCTGTAGCGACGGCTACTAAAGGAGCTCATGTGAAAAGAACCATCATTTTACTGCTCGACTCATTAGGTATTGGTGCGTCTGCCGACGCTGATAAATTCGGCGACGTTGGCGCAAACACCCTCGGCGCAATCGCAAAAGCGTGCGCAGCCGGCACAGCCAACAACGACAAACGCCAAGGCCCGCTTAACTTGCCGCACCTGAGTGCGCTGGGTCTTGGAAAAGCGTGTGAATTATCAAGCGGTTATTTCCCTGAAAGATTATTACCCGACGCCGCTATTAACGCCGCGTACGGCTATGGCAAAGAGATCTCATCTGGCAAAGACACGCCATCTGGGCACTGGGAAATTGCTGGCGTGCCGGTTTTGTTTGAATGGGGCTACTTTAAGGACAAGCAAAACAGCTTTCCTAAAGCGCTCACCGACAAAATTTTAGCGCGCGCAGGCCTTAGCGATTATTTGGGCAACTGCCACTCGTCTGGCACAGAAATTTTGGACAAACTCGGCGAGCAGCACATGCAAACCGGCCTGCCCATTTTTTATACCTCGGCCGATTCAGTGTTTCAAATTGCCTGTCATGAAGAGACGTTTGGCCTTGAGCGCCTGCTTGAGCTGTGTGAAATCGCGCGTGAAGAGCTTGAAGGCTACAACATCGGCCGCGTCATCGCGCGTCCTTTTGTCGGCAAAGGTGCGGGTGAGTTTGTGCGCACCGGCAACCGCCACGACATTTCGCTGCCGCCACCGGCAACAACCGTGTTGCAAAAATTAGTTGAAGAAAAACAAGGTGAAGTGATTTCTATTGGCAAAATCGCCGATATTTACGCAGATTGCGGGATCACAAAAAAAATCAAAGCGAGCGGCCTTGAGCAATTGACTGACGCAACCATCAAAGCCATTAAAGAAGCAGGCGACAACAGCTTGGTTTTCACCAATTTTGTCGATTTTGATTCGCACTACGGCCACCGCCGCGATGTCGCAGGCTACGCTGCAGCGCTTGAATATTTTGACCGCCGCCTGCCTGAGATCTTAGCCAACATCACGCCAGATGATCTGCTGATCATCACCGCTGATCACGGCTGCGATCCGACATGGCAAGGCAGCGATCACACGCGCGAGCACATTCCCATTTTGATGCAACACCGAGCGCTGCTTGCTGGCACAATTGGCGGACGCGAGACTTTTGCTGATATTGGGCAGACCATTGCGACTTATTTTCAATTAACGCCGATGCATTATGGAAAATCTGTTTTATAACAAAACATTACGCTAAACAGTGACTCAAGCTAAATGCTATTATCTTGGAAAATGTGTTAACTAATATCTCTTTTAGATAAGGAAAAAATATGGCCACGCCACATATTAACGCCGAAATGGGTGATTTTGCAGATGTTGTACTGATGCCAGGCGACCCACTGCGCGCAAAATATATCGCAGAAAAATATCTGCAAGACGTTGTACAAGTCTGCGATGTGCGCAATATGCTTGGATTTACAGGCTATTACAAAGGACGCAAAATTTCGGTGATGGGCCACGGCATGGGGATCCCCTCTTGCTCTATCTATTTCACAGAGTTGGTCAAAGATTTTGGCGTAAAAAAAGTGATCCGTGTTGGCAGCTGCGGCGCGGTGCGCAACGATGTCAACGTACGTGACGTGGTCATTGGTCTTGGCGCTTCAACCGACAGCAACGCCAACCGCCTGCGTTTTGCTGGACATGACTTTGCCGCGATTGCCGATTTTGAAATGGCGCAAAATGCTGTTACTGCGGCGAAACAAAAAGGCTGCCACGTGCATGTTGGTAATCTCTTTTCTACCGATCTCTTCTACGGCGCCGATCCGCAAATGTTTGATCTGATGGCGAAACACGGCATTGTCGGCGTAGAGATGGAAGCTGCGGCGCTCTATTTCATTGCCGCGCAATATGGCGTAAAAGCGCTGACAATTTGTACCGTTTCTGATCACATCATCACTGGACAGCAAACGACGTCAGCAGAAAGACAAAATACATTCAATGAGATGGTAGAGATTGCGCTAGAGTCAGTTTTACTTGGCGAAGCGAATTAATCCCGCTGATCAAAGCGTTAACAATAAAAAAGGATGCTACGGCATCCTTTTTTTACGCTCCAATTTGGGATCACTTTTTACTTTCAAGGTGATGATTGCGCGACAAATAAGGAGCGAGCCAAAATTCTATTCTTCTCGCTAAGCTGTACAGGACAAACGCACCTATCACAAACGCAATCGTGAGCATGAGACGCACCGTTTTGATGCTTTGCTCTAACTGATTGGACGCCTCTTTGATGATCTGCCCATGCTCAAGCGTTAAGCGCACAAACCCTATCAGCCGGCCGTTGCTAGTAACAGGCTCAACCAACTGATGGCGACCAATTCCCGCAATGGCGAGTGGACTGCGCAGGCCAGTCAGCTCTTCTAACGCAATAGCATTCGGCGATTGCGAGAGTACTGTGCCCATTTTGTCGTACATAGTCACATCCAAGATCAGTGGCTCTTTACTTAGCTGCTCAATCATTTTTTTCATGGCGCGATAATCTTTTCTGGCGATTGCATCAACACTGTTTTGAGAAACCTGGCGCGAAATGACTCTTGCAAGCGCATCCGTCTGACTATAAAGCATTTGATAATTTTGTCGGTTTAACTTTTCGCTATAAACAAAAAGAGCAGCCAAAGTAACACAACTTGCGACAAGTAAGAGCAGTTGACAAAATTTCATTAAGCGTTGTTTATTGATTTGCAGCATACTGGCCCGATGATTTCTCTATCCTAAAAAGATGTTAAGCAAAAACATACTATCTGCGACGCAAAACACAGATCCTGCGATTACTTAAAATTTGCTCGACATAAACTTACAAGTCGATCCCTTTTTTCTATTTCAGATTTGATTTTCAAAATAAAACCATACTCGACAGCTAAATAGCAAAAGGCGTCACTTTGCAAGCTAGTAGAGTTTGCGATCGGCAAGCATAAAAAGCAAGCTTTGCAAGCAGTTACTACGGAATATAATGATTATATCTGGGTACAAAATATTATTTTTAAAGAAATGTTTTTATTATATGCAATTAAAAATAAAGGTTACAAAACTTCTTTTTTGTATTAACAATGCCTTTATTCACTGTTTTTATATTATTTTTGCACGCAATAAAAACAAGTGTAAGTTTAGAAATAGTTCTATTTATAAATTTAATGCGGGATAAAAACAATTTACTTTTTTAATTGTAATAAATTGTGGCATATAATTTTGCGTGCTCAGCAGCCTAATATCATTGCCTGCCTCAACGCGCGCGGCGCGGCTTGAGTACAAAAATGCTGACACTTTCGCACTTGATATGCAACCGCACTATTAATTAAATTTGCCGCCAACTTTTAATAAGATTTCGCCAATCGAGAATCGCTTTTCGGCGACGTTGTCGTTTGACTGGTAAGCTTCACGTTAATTGCCGCTGTATTTTCTAATACTGCAATTAATTCGCCCCACTTAATTTTATTTTCTTTTGAAAATATCTCTTCAAAATTGGTGGCTGACCATTCCATAAAACGGTGCGGTCTTAGCACATGACCTAAAAAGCGCACTTCATAATGCAAATGTGGTCCGGTCGAAAGCCCAGTATTTCCCGACCAAGCGATGAGATCGCCTTTTTTTACAAATTGCCCCGGTTGCACATTAAAGCGATCCAAGTGCGCGTAAAGTGTCATAAAGCCAAAAGCGTGACGTATTTTCAACATGTTGCCATAACCTTTGGTCTGCGAGACGAATTTTTCCTCAACCACGCCATCAGCGGTGCTGTACACGGGCGTGCCGGTCGGCATGGCAAGATCAAGCCCTTTGTGGAAAGCTAATTTGCCGGTCACCGGATGCACGCGCGTGCCGTAACCCGATGAACTGCGAAAACTTTTTACCGGATTGCCATTGGGCAAAAACTGCAACATGGTGCTGCGCACTGCCGAGTTGACCGCCGCCGCATCAATGCGCTCCGACAATGGCACTGTGCCATTTTCATCATCAAGCCCGAGCAGCTCTTCTACCCCAGAAACGCGGCGATTAAGCACATCAAGCTCATCGTTTTTCTCTTGGATAATTTGCGAGTACGTTTGCTCAGAATTGCTAATGATCTGCTCTAATTGCAGCCTTTTCTCCGACAATAGCAGCAGCTCTTCGGTCAGCTCGTCACTGCGCTGCCGCAAGCTTTGCGCAGCCTCTTCAAGGCCAATCGATTTATATTTCAAATACCCGACCGTTGCGATAATTGAGAACAATAACACCACAACGAGAATAGGTAGCATCCGCTTAAAAAAGGGATCAAAAACAAAATGGTGCTCTTCATTTTGATGAGCAACAGAGATCCGAATATGATTTGACATGAGAGCTTCTTCTCTTTCCACAAGATAACAACAGTGGCGCAGACGTACTTCAGCTAGCGTTCATTTCTTAGCCGAAGAAAAAAATCATACGCACTTATCGTGTCACTGCAAAACTGTAGGCAGTGAAATAAAAGAAAATTCATCGCATTGCGAAAAAGTCCTTCGCCAGCCATAGCTAAAACTGCGCATGCTTGCGCCGCAAAAGGGGCTGCCACACCGCGGTTACCCGCTGGCAATGCGACGCAAAATCTTTGCTGCAATTATCAATTTCACAGCAAACAGACAAAATAGTTATGGCTGCAATATGCACTATTCAATATAACTCTTTGAAACAGTTTGAATAAAATGCGTTGACTTTTTACCTTGGATGCCTAGCATGCAACATATCAAAGAGTTATCGCGCAAGAATAACTTTAATCTTATCGAGCAGCAAAGACCCATTCTATGAATTTTATTAAAAGCAGTCTTTTTGTATTACCAGGCTTGCTGTTAGCTGGCTGCAGCCCCATTTTTTTAGACACTGGCAGCAGCAATAAAGTCAACAAACTCGCCCCTACAACGGTTTTGACCGCTAAAAATCGCCCGCCAAAACCATCAAGCACTGCTAATAACAAAAAAAATGATTACATTCCGCCACTTCCCCCAGCTTTCACGTCAGATCTTGGCGATATGGAGTGCGACAGCAAATGTCAGGAAGAGACGCTGCTGGCTTTACAGGGCAATGGCAATCAAGTCAAAGATCCTGATGATAGGGATGACTTATTTGCGCTAGGGGGGCAGCCGCTCCCCAACTTAGGTCCATCAAATCAAGGGTCGAGCACCATTACGCCGATCACGCGCCCGCCAATTTTAACTGAGGAGCACATAAAAGCTATCTCTAAATTGCCGATCTCAAAAAAGCGCGCACTGCAAAAAATGTACGCTAATTTGACGACTGAGGTGCTGGCCAAATGGGGGCAAGATGGCTACGCAGAATCAAGTAAACACCGCTATGTCAAATACTTAGATAACTATCTGACGCGCGCAGATATCCATTTTGATACCGGTAAAGTTTATATTTCCACCATCTCGCAAGATGATCCGCAGGGCAAATTGCGTGAAGCGATCACCCAAGTTTTGTTGATGCCGCCCGATCCTAAATCGGTGGACGCGTTCGGCGATAAAGCGATTGAGGCGAGCGCTAAGCCATTCTTTTTAGGGATGATCCTTGATGAAAAAGGCAAAAACATCCAGTCCAAAAGAGAAGCGCGCAATTTTGCTAACCATTTGCTAAAAAGTCAGCTGCAAGTGCAAGCTTTTACTAAGGGACGTGCCCATTTTGTTGAAATCAGCATGGCGCCGGATCACATGGATAAGCGCGAATATCAATACGTTGAGCTAGTTAAAGTGGCAGCCAAAAAATACAAAGTTGCTGAAGGGCTGATCTACGCTGTAATGCGCACCGAAAGCAGTTTTAACCCCTATGCGATAAGCTCAGCTGGCGCCTATGGCTTAATGCAAGTAATGCCCAAGACTGCGGTAGCGGATGTTTATAAGCTCATGAAAAATGACGCAAAGCCACCGTCAAAGCAGCAGCTGTTTGATCCAGAAACCAATATTGATATTGGCACCGCTTACCTAAGCTTGGTGCGCGATCGCTATCTGCGCGACATCACGGAGCCAACCAATCGCCACTTTAGTATGATCAGCGCCTATAATGCAGGATCGGGTAGTGTTCTTGAGGTATTTAGCAAAGATCGCGTAAAAGCTGCGCAAATCATCAGCAAAAAATCAAACCGGCAAGTTTACCAAATTTTGGTAACCGAACATCCGAAGGAAGAAGCGCGCCGCTACTTACAAAAAGTGCTTTCATATCAACGCGATTTTGACCAAAACTTGCTAAAAGAGTAACAAAACAACAAAGGCAGCTCGCGCTGCCTTTTTTTCTCACATGAGTGCGCGCCTTACGGCTTTTTGCCTTCTTTCTCTTGACGAGTCAACTCTCTGATCTGACGGCTAATTTCACGACGCTCTTTAGAAATTTCCGCACTTTTAATGATGTGATCATCAACGCGATCTTCGTAGTCAGCTTTCATATTCTTAATGATTTCAATGATGTCTACATAGTTCATTTGCGGCTGAATGTAGTCCAACAAGTTTTCTAGCAGAGTGACACGCTTTTGGTTATCGCGGATCTTGTTTTCGTTATCTTGAATTTCACGCTTTAATTTATTTTTACGACGAGAGTACTTTACGATTTCAAATACATTGCTCATGGATTTTGATCCTGTTTTAACTGAAATTTCATAAAATTAGAACACAATTTGCTTACCGGTTATAGATGTCATTAGCAAATATACAATATTGGTAGCATAAGTTTTTTGGAAGAAAGGTATAACTTTAGCGAAATTTGCTTTTTCCTTCTAGATTGAATCTTCTTCGAGCCAAATAAGCGAAAATATCTGCAAATTCCCTCCTAAATTTGCCACTATTCTCACAATATCCTGAGGTTCTGCTATTGATATAGAGATAACTGCCTTGCTCAAACGAGCAAGTTTATATATAACAGCAGCTAAGTAAGCCCTCTGGGCAATTTAGTTTACTTATCATTAAGATAGTATGGAGTGGATATGAAAAAATCATTACCTGTCGTTGCAATTGTATGTGCATCTTTAACGGTTACCGGTTGTGCGACAAAAGCAGGAACAGCGGCTGTTATTGGCGCTGCGACAGGTGCTGTGGCCGGTAAAGCGACTGGCAACCATAAAGGCAAACGTGCGTTTATTGGCGCGGCAATTGGAGCTCTCGCAGGCGCCGCAGTTGGGCAGTACATGGATCAGCAAGAAACTCAATTTCGCCAAGAGTTAGAAGGCTCAGGCATTGAAGTGTTGCGTGAAGGCGACAACATCCGTCTGATCATGCCATCTAACATCACTTTCTCCTCCAACCAAAGCACCATTTCACCAAATTTCCACGACACGTTAGGCGCAGTCGCACGTGTAATGAATAAGTACGAAAAGACATTTTTGAGCATCGAAGGGCACACTGACTCATCAGGTGACGACGCTTACAACATGACGCTATCAGAAAAACGTGCTGAAAGCGTGAAAGGCTACCTGCAGCGCCAAGGCGTTAACGCTGCGCGTCTGTATGTCGTAGGCTATGGCGAAACGCAACCAAAAGCAGACAACAGCACCAACGAAGGCCGTGCGCAAAACCGCCGCGTTGAGATTGAAATCGTACCAAACCAATCTAAATAATTGCTGCAAAACTCCTCTTCACCGCGTTGCAAGGCGCGGTGCAGAGCAGCTGCTCCAACTGTCTTTCCCAATCTAAAAGCGAAAATAAACAGGCGCGTTAAGATCTCAAACTCAAGGCTCGCTCGTTTTTTGTTTATCGATAATTCGCACCAACTTGTAATGCAATGAAGAGGCATCCGCCGGCGGATTGTCGAGCTTGGTTTTGCTCACTTCAAGCTGATATGAAAAGCCTGCCTCAAATTTAAACCCTTCGATCTGCTGATAAAAATTTTGCCAAGGCTCTGACGCAACCTCGCGCACCTGCATACACTGCATTTTTGCTACGCCAACACACGTAACTAGCTGATCATTAACCAGCAAAATCTCAATACCCACTCGACTTCTTCTCCTTTTTCACAAACGAAAAAATTAAAACTTTTTCGCAAAAAATTTTTTCAGATTAAACTGTTAGGAACAAAACAGGCAAAAACGGGCTCTCAAGCAAAAAATTGTCCCTAAGACTTAAGCGCGCACAATCTTAACAGCTAGATTTTCGATCTTTTTTAAACGTGATACAGGATAAGATTTTATCTATTATACCCAATCAACCTGAAGATGCTTGAGGCAATAGTTGAAAATTGTCATTGATCCGAGATGCTAAACGGCTACCAATATCCGGCAGTGTTTCCTTGAAAAATTTTGTCAGCGCAGCCCTAAAACAATACTTATCTTT
>JBOFRL010000023.1:0-139573 GCA_051650965.1 Vibrionaceae bacterium | reverse complement strand
AAAGATAAGTATTGTTTTAGGGCTGCGCTAACAAAATTTTTCAAGGAAACATTGCCGGACATTGGTAGCCGTTTAGCATCTCGGATCAATGACAATTTTCAACTATTGCCTCAAGCATCTTCAGGTTGATTGGGTATATACGTCCGCTGCTTGTTACATTTTTGCTTGCTGGTTGCCAGCTTTCAACGCAGATTGCACCGCCCGATGGCGTCGCGTTAATTCAAAGTGAAAATGGCGGTAATTTTCCGGCGCTAAATTATAAAAAATATCGCCTCGCCAACGGGTTAACCGTGTTGCTGCATCAAGATAAGTCCGATCCTTTGGTGCATGTGGACATGACCTATCACGTGGGCTCGGCGCGCGAGGAGCTTGGCAAGTCGGGTTTTGCGCATTTTTTTGAGCACATGATGTTTCAAGGCTCTAAGCACGTGGCCTCGCAGCAGCACATGCGCATGATCACTGAGGCGGGCGGGCGCGTGAACGGGAGCACGAATCGCGACCGCACCAACTATTACCAAACGGTGCCGGCCAATCAGCTGGAGAAAATTTTGTGGCTTGAAGCGGATCGCATGGGCTTTTTGCTCGACGCGGTTTCGCAAGAAAAGTTTGAAATTCAGCGCGATACGGTTAAAAACGAGCGCGCGCAAAATTACGATAATCGTCCATATGGCTTGGTTTGGGAAAACGTTGCGGCAAGCTTATATCCCGCAACGCACCCTTACCGCTGGCCAACGATTGGTTATCCAGAAGAGCTCGATAAAGTCGATGTTAATGATTTAAAAGCCTTTTTCTTGCGTTGGTACGGGCCAAACAATGCCACTTTGACTATCGGTGGCGATATTGATGAGGCTAAAACGCTGCAGTGGGTGGCCAAATATTTTGGCGCCATCCCGCAAGGCCCGCAGGTGGTAAAACAAAAGCCGGCGCCGGTAGCGCTGGCGAAAAGCCGTTTCGTGACTCAGCAAGACAAGATCACGCAGCCTTTGCTGGTGCTCAGCTGGCCCACCGAGTACCTTGGCGCGTCGTCGCAGCTTGCGCTTGATATGTCCGCGAGTGTGCTTGGGCAGGGGCGAACAAGCCGCCTTTATCAAGCACTAGTGCAAACCGGCAAGGCGCTGAGCGTCAATGCAGAGCAAAATTGCGACGAGCTTGCTTGCTCTTGGCAAATCACGGCGCTGGCGCGGCAGGGACAGTCGCTGACGGGTCTTTATCGCGATATACAACAAGTGGTTACGCAGTTTGCGGCCAATGGCGTCACTGCGCAGGAGCTGCTACAGCTGCAAGGGACGGCGGAGGCAAGCTCGGTGTTTGCCATGCAAAGCGTTAAAGGGAAAGTGACGCAGCTTGCTTACAATGACATGTTTTTTAATGAGCCGAATCAGACAGCAAAGTGGCTAAAGCAGCTCTACGCCGTAGAGCCCAAGCAGCTTAGCAGTACGTTTACGCGTTTTATTGCTGGCAAGCCGCACGTTGCGCTCTCGGTGGTGCCGCATGGACGCACCGATCTTGCCGTTGCGCCTGCGAATTTTAGCGTGACGCGGCAAGCGTATGCCGTGCAGCCTGCGCCGCCGCTTGCGCTGCGTGAGCCGGCCGCTGATTTTGACCGCAGCGTCGCGCCTAAAGCGGGCGAAAATGTCAGCATCAAAAGCCCAACCTTGTACCGCAAACTGCTGCCTAATGGCATGGAGCTTGCTGGCGCGAAGGACTGCGAAACGCCCACCACGACGCTTTATCTGCTGCTGCCGGCGGGCGAGCTGATGGCGCCTGCGCAAAAAGTGGGGCTCGCTTCTTTGACCGCGCAGCTCTTGCAAGAAGGCTCGCTTACTCATACCAGCGAGCAGCTGGCGATAAAGCTTGAGCAGCTTGGCTCGAGCGTGAACGTTAGCGCCGCGGATGATAGAACTGTGCTGGCCATCAACACCCTGAGCAAAAATCTTGAGCCGACGCTGGCTATTGCTGAGGAGCTGCTATTTACGCCGCGTTTTGACGAAAATGATTTTGCGCGCCTTAAAAAACAAAATCTTGAGCGCCTACAGCTCGCGCAGCAGCGCCCAACGTGGTGGGTGAGACGTGCCGCCAATGAGCTGTTATATCAAGATCCTTGGCGCCGTTTTGCGGCTGGCTCAAAAGCGGCGATTTCTTCCATTACGCTTGAGGATGTGCGCCAGTTTTATCGTAATCACTACACGCCGGACAAGGCGCGCCTGATAGCTATCAGCGACTTGCCGCAAGAGACGCTGCTCACAAAGCTTCGCTCGTTGCAGCAATGGCAAGGGAAAAAAGCGCAAGTTGCGCATCCGGTGCAGATGAAGCCGCAGAAAAAAAGCGCCATTTGGCTGGTCGATAAGCCGGATGCCGCGCAGAGCAGCATTTTGTTTTTGCGCGCCGGCTTGCCGTTTGATGTGACAGGCGAGCAGTTTAAGACGCAGCTGGCCAATTTTAATCTGGCGGGCAATTTTAATTCGCGCCTCAACCAAGTTGTGCGCGAAGAAAAAGGTTTTAGCTACGGCGTGCGCAGTGCGGTGAGCGGTTTTGAGCAGCACGGTACCATCTCGTTTAGCACCGATGTGCGTGCGGATGCGACGGGCGAGGCCATCGTGGCTATTAAAAATGAGCTTAGCAAGTACGCCAAAGCGGGGCTGACTGAAAAAGAGCTCGCCTTTTTGCGCTCGGCGATAGGGCAGCAGGAGGCGCTCAATTATGAAGAGCCTGATGATAAAGCGCGATTTATTGCTTACATGCTCAAATTTGGCTTGCAGCCTGATTTTGTCGCCGCGCAGCAGCAGATCACAGAGCAGGTCACGTTGGCAGAGCTTAGCTCGCTTGCGGCAAAATGGTTTACGCCAAGTGATTATCAAATTGTGGTGGTCGGAAATAAAAACGTCGTTGAAAGTCAATTGGTTAAGCTTGGGTTGCCATTTTCAACCCTCGTTTTTTCTCAAGAATAACGGCATAAACTGAGCCTAACGGTGGCGAAGCGATGTTTAATCCTTCGCCATTTTTCATTCAAACTGTGAGTGATCTTACATTTTTGGTGGCTTTTCGTTCGGCGCCTTATTATGCTTTGCTAAGTTTTTTTTTGAGAAGTTTTATATGACGCACGTAGACAAATTGGCCCTGTTTGCAAACTGTCCTAACCTGCTGCTTTCAATGGGGCGCGGCATTGAAAGAGAAGGATTGCGCATCGACGAGCAAGGCGCGTTGGCGCAAACTCCGCATCCGGCGCCGCTTGGCTCGGCGTTAAAAAATCGCTGGATCACTACCGATTTTGCAGAGCAGCTGCTGGAATTTATCACGCCGGTCAGCTCGCAATCGGCGCAGACGCTCGCGCAGCTCGTTGACATTCATAAATTTACTTATCAAGCGATGCCTAATGAAAAAATTTGGCCACTTTCAATGCCTTGCTGCGTGCCGGACGAAGAAGAGATCTGGCTTGGCCAGTATGGCACATCAAACCTTGGCAAAATGAAAACCTTGTACCGAAAAGGACTTAAAAATCGCTATGGTAGCATGATGCAGATCATCGCTGGCGTGCATTTTAACTTTTCGTTTTCTAAAGAGTTTTGGCAGCAGCTGCATGGCGCAAATCTGACGCAAGAAAATTATCAACAGGCTGTTTCTTCTGGATATTTTGCGGTCATTCGTAACTATTACCGCTTTGGCTGGCTCATTCCGTACCTATTTGGCGCGTCGCCTGCGCTGTGCGGCTCTTTTTTAAAGCGCCCCAGTGCGCTGCCTTTTGAAAAAATGAGCGATGGAACGCTCTATCTGCCTTACGCGACGTCGCTGCGTCTGAGCGATTTGGGCTACACCAGCCATGCGCAAAGTGGACTCGATTTGAGTTTTAACAGCGTGGATCAATACGTGATGGGGGTGCGCCGCGCGCTTAAAACGCCATCGCCTTATTTTGAGCCGATCCCTGTGAAAAATGAGCAAGGTTATCAGCAGCTTAATACTAATATTTTGCAGATTGAAAACGAGCTGTACGCGCCGATCCGCCCTAAAAGGGTAACGTTGCCTGGACAGCGGCCGCTGCAAGCGCTTGAAAGCCAAGGCGTGGAATACATCGAGGTGCGCTCGCTGGACGTCAATCCGTTTAGTCCGGTGGGGATCGACTTGCTGCAAATGGACTTTTTGGATCTTTTTTTGACGTGGTGCGCTTTGTCGCCGTCGGCTCCGATGAACGCCGCCGAGCTTGGGTGCTGGCGTAACAATTGGCGCTTGATTGTGCTTGAGGGGCGAAAACCGGGGCTTGAGCTAAAAATTGGCTGCAACGGCGAAGTGCTCACGCAGCAGCAGTGGGGCGAGCATATTTTCGCGCAGTTGCTTGAAATCGCTAAAGTTATGGACAGTGCGCTTGAAAAGCCGCGCTACCAAAAATGTTGCCTTGAACTTAGCAGCTGGTTTGCGCATCCGGAAAAAACCTTTTCCCATAGAATGTTAACGACTATTCAACAAGGCGGCGGTCTGCTGCAAACAGGGCAAAAACTCGCGCAGGCGCATCAGCAAATTTTGGCGCAGCAAAATTACAGCGCGATCCTTGAGCAGCAGTTTAAGGACGAAAGTCAGCTCAGTTTGCAAAAGCAAAAAGAGCTGGAAAGTCAGGACGTGATCTCGTTCGCACAGTACCTTGATGATTATTTTCGAGATATAGTCCCACATACGCGCTGATCTCTCTTTTACAACAGCGTCAGGCTGGTAGTCTGCTGGCTGCGATTTTTGTTGTTACCTTTTGATGTCTAAAAGTGTCATAGGAGGGAGAGGGAGAAGTATGCGGAAAATCTTCGTTTTATTGGCGATTGCAACAATGATGGGGCTAAGCGGCTGCGCAACCAAGCCCCCTAAGCAGCAAGATAATTTGTGCCAAATTTTTGAGCAAAACAGCAAGTGGTATAAAAATGCGGTTGCGATGCAAAAAAAATGGGGCACCCCCATTCCGCTAGCGATGGCCATCATCAAGCAAGAGAGCGGCTTTGTGCACAACGCCAAGCCGCGTCGCCGTTATTTGCTTGGGATCATGCCGTGGCGTCGCCCAAGCAGCGCGTACGGCTATGCGCAGGCGCTGGATGATACGTGGAAAGATTTTGAAAAGGCTGCCGGCAAGGGAAGCAGTCGCAGCAATTTTTCGGATGTGTTGCAATTTGTTGGCTGGTATACCAAAGGGACGCAAAGTAAGCTGCGCATTCCCATGGCAGACGCGTACAGCCACTATCTGGCGTACCATGAAGGGCGGCAGGGCTTTGCGCGCGGCTATCATAAAGATAAGCCTCAGCTTTTACGCGTTGCGAAAAAAGTGGCAACCCAAACCGCTGTTTACCAGTCGCAGCTGGCAACGTGCCAAGCGAAGCTTGAAAAACGGCGTAAGCGCTGGTTCTCTTTTGGCAATTAAATGCCAAATGGCCGCGAAAATGCACTGCTCAAAATTTTGTTTTGGGCAGTTTTTTTTATCTTTAAGTCGCGGACAACAAAAAATGCGCTACTCATCAAAGGGATAGAGCGAGCGGCTTCTCATGCAAGTCATTGCGCAAGCTACAATTTTTCACTCATCGCAAATTACTCCTCTTTTAAAAAGCGCCGCTTGTGAGCGCTGCCATGAATGGCCTTTTAAGTATATAATCGCGCTAAATTTTACCGTTTTGTCACCGCGCAAGTGCATCTGCTCGCTTGCAAAGAGGGGCAATTTGCAGCGCTGCATTGCTGCAAAACATTTTTGATTTTGCATACAGAGTAAGCATTTATGTTTGATAACTTAACCGAACGTCTTACGCAGACGTTAAAAAATATTAGCGGCCGCGGTCGTCTTACGGAAAGTAACATTAAAGACACGCTGCGCGAGGTGCGCATGGCGCTGCTCGAGGCGGACGTTGCGCTGCCGGTGGTGCGCGATTTTGTGGCGCGAGTTAAAGAGCAGGCGGTCGGGCTTGAAGTTTCGACCAGCCTCACGCCTGGACAAGAGTTCATCAAAATCGTTAAAGCGCAGCTTGAAGAGATGATGGGCCCAGCCAATACCGAGCTTGATCTGGCAAGCACGCCGCCGGCGGTGATTTTGATGGCGGGTCTGCAAGGCGCCGGTAAAACGACCACTGTCGGCAAACTTGGCAAAATGCTCAAAGAGAAGCACAAGAAGAAGGTGCTGGTTGTGTCGGCGGACGTTTATCGTCCTGCGGCAATTAAGCAGCTTGAAACGCTCGCGCAAGCGGTGGGAATTGATTTTTTCCCCTCCGATGTGCAGCAATCGCCGCTCGCCATTGCTAAAAGCGCGTTAGAGCACGCCAAGCTTAAATTTTACGATGTGCTGATCTTAGATACCGCGGGCCGTTTGCATGTCGACGTCGAAATGATGGATGAGATCAAACAGCTGCACGCATCGGTAAAGCCGGTTGAGACGCTGTTTGTCGTCGATGCCATGGCCGGCCAAGATGCGGTCAATACTGCGCACGTTTTTAATCAGTCGCTGCCGCTGACCGGCGTAGTGCTGACCAAAGTCGATGGCGATGCGCGCGGCGGCGCAGCGCTTTCTGTGCGCCATGTGACTGGCAAGCCTATCAAATTTTTGGGCGTGGGCGAAAAAACCGATGCCCTTGAGCCATTTTATCCCGACCGTATCGCTAGCCGCATTTTGGGAATGGGCGATGTGTTGTCCTTGATCGAAGATCTTGAGCGCAACGTCGATAAAAGCAAAGCAGAAAAATTAGCGAAAAAATTCAAAGAGAAGCGTGGCTTTGATCTGCAAGATTTTCGCGATCAGCTTGAGCAGATGAAAAACATGGGCGGCATGATGGGCATGCTCGACAAGCTGCCTGGCATGAGCAACATGTCGGATGATCTCAAAAATAAAGTCGACGATAAAATTTTTGTGCAGATGGAGGCGATGATAAACTCCATGACACCAAAAGAGCGCGCGAATCCTGAGCTTATCAAAGGGTCACGCAAGAAGCGCATCGCCGCAGGCTCGGGCACGCAGGTGCAAGATGTCAATCGTCTTTTGAAGCAGTTTACTCAGATGCAAAAAATGATGAAAAAGCTGCAAGGCGGCGGAATGAAAAACATGCTGCGCGGCATGAAAGGGATGATGGGACGCGGAATGATGGGACGCTAAATGCGTCAGCGAAGAGTGCGGCGCGCCATTAGTTGTTTATTGATGGCTATTTGGTTAAAAATGTTGCATTCAATCGCAAAAAGCGTAGAATTCCGAGGCTTATTTTGGCACGAGACCCCGTGTTTACTACGGGGTTATTAATTAAGTAATGCAAAAGAGGACGACATGGTAACCATTCGTTTGGCACGTCACGGCGCGAAAAAGCGTCCATTTTATCAAATTATCGTAGCTGACAGCCGTCAAGCACGCGATGGCCGTTTTATTGAAAACGTAGGTTTTTTCAACCCAATCGCTCAAGGTAAAGAAGAGAAACTTCGTCTTGATCTTGATCGCGTAAACCACTGGTTGGGCCAAGGCGCAGATGTTTCTGATCGTGTTGCCAAGCTTATCAAAGACGCACAAAAAGCTGCGTAATTGATTGATGTCAGTTGTAAAAGAACAACAGCTCTGTGAGCAAGAGATGGTCGTTGTCGGCAAGCTGGGCGCCTCGTATGGCATCCGCGGCTGGCTGAAAATTTTCTCTTTCACGCAGAGTGCCGAAAGCCTTTTTGACTATTCACCTTGGTTTTTAAAGGTGCGCGGTCAGTGGCAGCCATTCCAATTGGAAGATTGGAAGCGTCACAATCAAGGATTTGTTGGAAAATTTTCAACCATCGACACGCGCGAAGAAGCAATGGCATTTGCCAATGTTGAAATTGCGGTGTGTGCAGATGCGCTTCCACAGTTGGCTGCGGATGAGTTTTACTGGCGCGAGCTGGTCGGGATGGACGTTGTCACGACGCAAAATTACGCGCTAGGTAAAGTGGTGGATATTTTTGAAACCGGCTCAAACGATGTGTTAGTCGTGGCGGCAACACCTAAAGATGCTTTTGGCCAAAAAGAGCGGCTCATCCCGTTTATTGACGGGCAAGTGATCAAAAAGATTGATAGAGCTGCACTACGGATCGAAGTTGACTGGGATCCTGGATTTTAAGCCTGAAACCGCAAGGAGCAGCAAGATGTGGGTTGGTGTTATCACCCTTTTTCCTGATATGTTCCAAGCTATTACTGATTTTGGCGTTACAAGCCAAGCAGTAAAAAAAGGGCTGCTAAGTGTTCAAACGTGGAATCCTCGCGATTTTACGCATGATAAGCACAAAACGGTGGACGACCGGCCTTACGGCGGTGGTCCTGGCATGTTGATGATGGTGCAGCCTTTGCGCGACGCCATTCACGCTGCCAAACAGGCCGCAGGCGACAGAGCAAAAGTGATTTATCTTTCTCCACAAGGGCGAAAGCTTGATCAGGCGGGCGTAGAAGAGTTGGCGAGTCATGATAAGCTGATTTTGATTTGCGGCCGCTATGAGGGGATTGATGAGCGCATCATTGCGACTGAAGTCGATGAAGAGTGGTCTGTTGGCGATTTTGTGTTAAGTGGCGGTGAGCTACCGGCAATGACGTTGATTGATGCCGCCGCGCGGTTTATTCCGGGTGTGCTTGGCGATTTTGCGTCAGCGACAGAAGATTCTTTCGTGAATGGTCTGCTCGATTGCCCACACTACACGCGTCCTGAAGTGCTCGATGGTATGGCTGTGCCGGCAGTACTTTTGTCCGGAAATCACGCCGTCATCAGGCGCTGGCGCATGCAGCAGTCGTTAGCGAGAACTTGGCTTAGAAGACCAGAGCTTCTGGAAAATCTAGCTCTGACTGACGAACAGAAATTATTGCTGGCTGAGTTTATTCAGGAACAGCAATCTAAGTAATATTGGATCAGTTTATTCTAGGGTTATTGAAAAATGAGTAATATCATCAAGGCGCTCGAAGATGCGCAACTAAAAACAGACCGTCCTGAGTTCAAAGTCGGTGACACGGTTGTTGTTAACGTAAAAGTAAAAGAAGGTGACCGCGAGCGTTCACAGGCGTATGAAGGCGTTGTGATTGCAAAACGTAACCGTGGCCTGCACTCTGCATTTACTGTGCGTAAAATGTCAAACGGTGAAGGTGTTGAGCGTGTGTTCCAACTTCACTCACCTGTAGTTGAAAGTATTGTCGTTAAGCGTAGCGGTGCAGTACGTCGTGCCAAGCTGTACTATCTACGTGATCGTTCTGGTAAGGCTGCGCGTATTAAAGAGCGCCTCACTAAAAAACAGTAATCGTTTCAATCTACAGCAAAAGCCCGCATTTTATGTGGGCTTTTTTATAACAAGGTTTTAACCAAGCTCGATAATTGCTGGCTGTGATATAAAATTACACACTATGATTTAGCGCTGAGCGCTTTTGTGCGTGGAGAAGAAAATGAACTATGACTGGATCTTATTTGACGCGGATGACACGCTCTTCGCATTCGATGCATATCGTGGATTAACACAGCTTTTCGCCGAATTTGGTATCACGTTTACCAAACAAGATCACACAGAGTATGAAGCGCTTAATCGTCCGCTGTGGAAGCAGTACCAAGATGGCAAGATTGATGTCAGCACGCTGCAATACGAGCGTTTTAAGCGCTGGGGCGATAAGCTTGATGTCTGCCCGTTAGAGCTAAATCAGCGTTTTTCGCTGAAGATGGCCGACGTTTGCCAGCCTTATGCTGGCGTGAAAGAGACGCTGGGCAAACTTGCGCAAAAGGCCAAACTTGGCATCATCACCAACGGTTTTGCGGATATTCAGCAGCTGCGCCTACAAAATACGCAGCTGGATGATTTTTTTGAATTTGTTGTCGTGTCTGAGCTTGTGGGCGTCGCGAAACCGCACCGCACCATTTTTGAGCACGCCTTTGATCTAATGGGCGATTTTAACAAATCGCGCGTGCTGATGGTGGGGGACAACCTCGACTCTGACATTAAAGGCGCGAACAATGTCGGCATCGACAGCTGCTGGCTGGATCATAAAAAAGGCAGCGTCGCGCTTGCCGCTTCGCCGACTTTCATCGTGCATGATTGGGGGCAGCTGGCCGATAAACTGGTGCCTTGCGCGGTCATGTAAGCGAGCATTTGTGTGCCGATTGGCTTACGAACTTGGAGGATGGATGTTGCAGCGTTTTGTTTTATTTAGTTTATTTTTGCTGCTGAGCGCGTGCGGCAACGGCACTCATACCACTGAGCTTGCCAAAGAAAATCGCTGGCGTGACATTGGCCTGCGCGACGGTGAGCGCGGCATTCCATCGAAAACGCTGGCCGCTTTGCAGCAGCTTGGCGACGAAAATCGCGCCGTTAATGTCAGCGAGTATGACGCCGGCTACCGCGACGGCTTGGCAAAATATTGCGACGTGAGCAATGCCTACAGCTTGGGCGTGGCGGGCATTCAATATCAAGGAGTCTGCTCGCGCCATTACAACGGCCAAGCATTTCGCATGGAGTGGCAGCGTGGTTATCAAGCTTTTATGAGCGCCCGCTAGGCGATTTTTGCCACGCTTCGACCAAAGCTCATCCCCCACAACGGATGGGCTCTTTTTTTGGCTGAAGCGTTTTATGCAAAAGATAGGGTAATTTATTTTTGCAAATGAGCGCGTTATGCTAGGGCAAATTGTGCTAACTGAGAGAGAAGAAAATGGACATTATGCAAGCGTTGCAATCTCGTTATTCGACCAAAGAGTTTGACAAAAATCGCAAGCTGACCAAACAACAAGTTTCTGATCTAAAAGAGCTTGCGCGCCTGAGCGCTTCAAGTGTCAATTCACAGCCTTGGCATTTTTTATTAGCTAGCACGCCTGAGGGCAAAGCTCGCGTGGCAAAAGCGGTGCAAGGCCCTTTCTCGTTTAATGAAAACAAAGTGCTGAATGCCTCGCATGTGATGGTGTTTTGTGTCAAAAAAGAGCTCTCTGACGCCTATTTAACGCAGCTGCTAGAGCAAGAGCAGCGCGATGGCCGTTTTGCGGATCAAGAGGCAGCCAAAATGATGGATGGCGCGCGTCGCCATTTCGTTAAACTGCACCGTGAAGACTTAAAAGACGCTAAATCGTGGCAGCAAAAGCAGGTCTACCTCAATGTCGGCTCGTTTGTGATGGGCGCGGCGGCGATGGGCATTGACACGCTGGTGATGGAAGGCTTTGATGCGCAGGCGCTTGATGCTGAATTTGACTTAAAAAGCAAAGGGTTAGAAGGTTTGCTGCTTGTTGCGCTTGGCCATCATAGCGAGAGCGATTTTAATGCAAAATTGCCAAAATCACGCTTGCCGGTAGAAGCGGTGGTGACTGAAATTTAATTTTTGTCCGCGCATTGTAAAAAGCGCCGAATAAGAAAGCCATGCATTGCATGGCTTTTTCTTTAGGTTAATGGGTTTGGATAACGCTGATAAGGCTACTACGGCTCCATCACTGCAAAAAAGCGCTATCTTTGCACCGCTTGGATTTCGTCATTGTGCACAATCAGCTCGATCGCTTTGCCTGGGATCAGATCACCTTGCAAAATGGAGTGCGCTAGTGAATTTTCCACATGCTGCTGAATGGCGCGTTTGAGCGGCCTTGCGCCGTAAACGGGGTCAAAGCCTAGCGCCGCCAGTTTTGCGAGCGCCTCATCGCTTACTTTGAGCTCAAGATCGCGCTGCAGCAGCCGCTTGGCCAATTTTTCCAGCTGAATGCGGGTGATATTTTTAATGTGCTCAGTGCTAAGCGGATGAAATACAACAGTTTCATCTATGCGGTTGATAAATTCGGGGCGGAAATAGTGGCCGACCACCTCCATCACCTGCGCTTTGATGGCGCTGTAGTCGAGCTTGCTGATGTTCTCTTGGATAAGCTCTGAGCCAAGGTTTGATGTCATGATCACCACGCAGTTGCGAAAATCGACCGTGCGCCCTTGGCCGTCGGTTAGCCGTCCATCATCAAGTACTTGTAAGAGAAGGTTAAACACATCAGGGTGCGCCTTTTCGACCTCGTCAAGTAAGATCACCGAGTAAGGGCGCCTGCGCACGCTTTCGGTCAAATAGCCGCCCTCTTCGTAGCCAACGTAGCCTGGAGGCGCGCCAACGAGGCGTGAAACGGTGTGCTTTTCCATAAACTCTGACATGTCGATACGTACCATCGCATCGGCGCTGTCGAATAAAAATTCCGCGAGCGCTTTGCACAATTCGGTTTTCCCCACGCCGGTTGGCCCTAAAAATAAGAAGGAGCCGATGGGGCGATTGGGATCAGAGAGGCCTGCGCGGCTGCGGCGGATCGCGCTTGCGACCGAGGTGACCGCCTCTTTTTGCCCGATAATGCGGTGATGGAGCACGCTTTCCATCTGCAGCAATTTTTGCCGCTCGCCTTCAAGCATTTTGGCGACAGGAATGCCGGTCTGTTTTGACAGCACTTCGGCGATCTCATGCTCGGTGACGCGATTTTTTAGCAGGCTAGTCGCATTCAGTTCAGCCTGATTTGCAATGTGCAGCTGTTTTTCCAGCTCGGGAATTTTGCCGTATTGCAGCTCGGACATGCGGTTAAGATCGGCGGCGCGTCTTGCAATATCAAGGTCGACGCGCGCTTGCTCTAATGCCGCTTTGATCTGCTGCGCATTAGAGATCACCGCCTTTTGCGTTTTCCATAGCTCATTGAGCTGGGAAAATTCGCGGTTTCTTTCATCTAGCTGATCTTGCAGGAGTTTGAGGCGCTTTTTGCTCGCTTCGTCGTTCTCTTTGTGCAGCGCTTGCTGCTCAATTTTAAGCTGAATGAGGCGGCGCTCTAAACGGTCGAGCTCCTCGGGCTTTGAGTCAATTTGCATGCGGATGCTAGAGGCCGCTTCATCAATTAAATCAATCGCTTTGTCGGGAAGCTGTCGGTCGCTGATATAGCGGTGCGACAAACTTGCCGCGGCAACTAGCGCAGGATCGGTGATGTCGACGGCGTGATGCAGCTCGTAGCGCTCCTTGAGGCCGCGCAAAATGGCGACCGTGTCCTCAACGCTTGGCTCGTTGACTAAGATCTTTTGAAAACGTCGCTCAAGCGCCGCATCTTTTTCAACGTATTGACGGTATTCATTTAAAGTGGTCGCACCGACGCAGTGCAGCTCACCGCGTGCGAGCGCCGGTTTTAGCATGTTGCCAGCGTCCATCGCGCCTTCGCCTTTGCCCGCTCCCACCATGGTATGAATTTCATCGATGAACAAAATGATGCGGCCTTCTTCTTTGCCAATTTCGTTGAGCACAGCTTTAAGGCGCTCTTCAAATTCGCCGCGGTATTTTGCGCCGGCGATAAGCGAGCCCATGTCTAGCGCCAGCACGCGCTTATGGCGCAGCCCCTCGGGCACTTCGCCATTGACGATGCGCTGCGCAAGTCCTTCAACAATCGCGGTTTTTCCAACGCCAGGCTCGCCGATGATCACAGGGTTATTTTTGGTGCGGCGTTGCAGCACTTGAATGGTGCGGCGGATCTCGTCGTCGCGGCCGATCACCGGATCAAGCTTGCCTTGCTCTGCTTTTCTTGTCAGATCAATTGTAAATTTTTCAATCGCTTGGCGAGACTGCTCGGCGTTGGCGTCATTCACTTGCGCGCCGCCGCGAATTTTCGCAATCGCTTGTTCAACGTGGGCGGCGGTTAGCTTGGCTTTGCGCAGTAGCTCACCGAGCTCGCCGCGCTCCTCAATTGCCGCTAGCACAAATAGCTCAGAAGAGATGAACGCATCTTGACGCTGCTGCGCAAGTTTGTCGCACAGGTTAAACAGTTTGGCGAGGCTTTGCGAAATCTGCACATCGCCGTAATTGCCAGTCACTTTAGGAATTTTGTCTAGTATGTGCTGCAGCTGAGTTTGCAGCGGCGCAATTTCGACGTTGAGCAGCGTCATCAGTGAACGCACGGTGCCATTTTCTTGATTAAGCAAAGCTAAAAAAAGATGAGCTGGTTCAATGTATTGATGATCGCGCCCTACGGCGAGCGACTGTGCATCTGAGATGGCAAGTTGGAATTGGTTGGTCAGTTTATCTAGGCGCATAAGATCTCCGATAGTCAAAAAGCATGCCGCCGTTTGTTGCGTAAAATTCGCCGCTTATGCGAGTCGTTAAAATGCTGTGGCGATCACTGCAGCTGATGATTTTAGTAAATGGGGCTACTTTGCATAATTTCAAGTTTGGCAAAAGGCTTGTCGATGAGGCAAGTTGCAAACGCATTGCCAAGCAGCAAAAAAGAAAGCTGCTTGGCAGCAGCTTTGTGTAAGTCATTCTATTTTTAGAAAAAACGCTTATTTTGTCAGCCAAATGCAGGTGGCTTGGCGGCCGGTGATATTGGCGCGGCGAAACGAAAAAAAGCGCTCCTGCTCGGTGTAGGTGCAGTGCTCGCCGCCGTAAATGTTTGTTGGCGAAAGCCCTGCGCGCTGCAGGCGAAGGCGTGCGATATGGTAGAGATCGGCTAAAAACAGCTCACCTTTGGCGGCAAAGGCGTCTTTCGCGCGAGGATCGGCGGCGATAAAATCGGCGCGCACCTCTTCGCCCACTTCAAACGCTTGCGGACCGATGGCGGGGCCAAACCAAGCAAGCACTTCGCTTGGCTGTGCAAATTTGGCCAACGTTGCTTCTAAAATGCCATCAAGCAGGCCGCGCCAGCCGGCGTGTGCCGCGGCAACTTGCGTGCCAGCTTTGTCGCAAAATAGCACCGGTAAGCAGTCGGCCGTGACTACCGCGCAGACTTGGCTTGCCTGCTGGGTAAATACGGCGTCGGCTTGCGGGGCATTTTCCGCGTCGAGAGGCAATGTTACCACGTCGATGCTGTGCGTTTGGGTTATCCAAAGCGGCATGGCGGGCAGATTGCCTTGCTCAACGAGCAGCTTGCGATTGTGCGCGACAGCGCTAAGCTCATCGCCGACATGATGCGCTAAGTTAAGGCCTGCAAAAGGGGGGAGGCTTACGCCGCCCTTTCGTGTGGTACTAAGCGCTTTGACATGAGGCGCCGCTGGCCAGTTTGGCGTTATCCATTCCACTTTCATATCATGCATCTGTTTGATCCTTAAACGGTTAATGCTACAAGTCTGGCATAAGTTCGTTGTTTGCTAAGGTATCGTCACGCAAAATTTGTGTGAGCGCGGCCAAATCTGCTGGGATCGGCGCGTGCCATTCCATGGTCTCTTTGGTCGTCGGGTGCTCGATGCGCAGCATTGCCGCGTGCAGCGCTTGCCGGTCAAAGGCGCGCAAGGCCGCGAGCAGCGTTTCACCGGCTTGACGAGGTGGACGCGCTTTGCCGCCATAAACCGGATCGCCAACCAGCGGGTGGTTTAGGTAGGCCATGTGCACGCGGATTTGGTGGGTTCGGCCCGTTTCAAGGCGCACGCGCAGGCGTGTGTGTGCGCGAAAATGCTCAACCACGCGATAGTGGGTGATGGCAGGTTTGCCAAGCTCGTGCACCGCCATTTGCGTGCGCTGCGTTTTATGTCGGCCAATTGGCTTTTCGATTGTGCCGCCGCCAGTCATGGTGCCGATGGCAATCGCTTCGTATTCGCGGGTAAATTTGGTGCGTTTTTGCAGCGCGCGTACCAGACGTGTTTGAGTTGGAATATTTTTCGCAACTACCATTAGCCCTGTGGTGTCTTTATCTAGACGGTGCACGATGCCGGCGCGCGGCACCTGCGCAATTTGCGGATAGTGGTGCAGCAGCCCGTTTAGCACTGTGCCGTCTGGGCAGCCCGCACCTGGGTGCACAACTAAGCCACGCGGTTTGTTGATCACCAAAATGTCCTCATCTTCATAAACGATGTTGAGGTCGATAGGTTGTGGTAGCCAGTGCGTATCGTCTTCAATTTGCGTCAAAATGGTGATCTGCTCTCCCCCTACCATTTTGTGTTTGGGCAGATTGATCAGTTGCCCATTGACGCTGACTTTATTCGCTAAAATCCACTCTTTAATGCGGGAGCGGGAAAAATCGGGGAACAGCTGCGCTAAGGCTTGATCTAAGCGCTGCCCAAATTGGCTCTCAGAGATTTGACTGTGTAATTCTATTTGCTCGGTCATAAAAATTTTTTATTGGTCAGGGGGGACAAGGCTATGTTATTGATCCTATAAATTCTTTGAAAGATAAATTTCATTAGCCGTTGTTTTACAATATAACTATTGGTTATGGTTAGTCATTGGCCGAGAATTAGTAGAATGCATGCATAGCCAGCTTGCGAGTTGCTAGTAACGATGGGTACAATGCCCAGTCGTGCCATTGTAGCTTTTTATAGCGCGCACCGTAATGGCAACGTAAAAATATTCTTCAAGGATGCATTGATAGCATGAAAAAGTTGACGAGCTCTGCATTGCTAGCTTTAACCATAGTGTTAGCAGGCTGTGCTAAAAATGAAAAAATAGTGCCAGACACGCCGCCGTCCAAGCTTTATGAGGAGGCAAGGGAGCTGCTGGATGAGGGAAATTGGGGAAGTGCCATTTTACAGTTAGAAGCGCTCGATTCCCGTTACCCCTTTGGCGCTTATTCACAGCAAGTGCAATTTGATTTGATCTTTGCTTATTACAAGAACAGTGATTTTGGGCTTGCCGGTGCAAGCATTGATCGTTTCATGCGTATGAATCCAGGTCACCCCAAGATGGATTGGGTGCTTTATATGCGCGGATTGAACAACATGGCGCAAGATAGCAACATTCTGCACTCTATTTTTCGTATGAAGCGCCACGACCGCGATCCCGCGCCCGCTCGTCAGGCCTTTAACGATTTTTCTCGGTTGCTAAAACGTTACCCGCAAAGTAGCTATGCCGCCGATGCTAAGCTGCGCATGATGGCGCTAAAAAACCGCTTAGCTGATTTTGAGCTGGCGACAGCTGATTTTTACGTGCGACGCGAAGCGTGGGTGGCAGTGGTTAATCGGTGCGCGCAGATTCAGCAAGATTTCCCTGATACGCGAGCGGCGAGAAGGTCATTGCCGCTGATGCTAAAAGCGTATCAAGCATTAGGTTTAACCGATGCTGCGCAGCGCACCGCTGAGCTTCTAGCGCTAAACAAAGATGCATAACTCATGCGCATCCATTTCTATAAGCTGCTTTAAGCAGCTTTTTTTATGCGCGACCTAAAATTTGGGGCTACGCGCTTTTTTAACTCTCGTCGTCACTAAAAATGAGATGCGTTGCTCTCGATTCACTATGCTATTGTCAATAGACATCCTTAGTGTGGGCGAGGCACGAGATCTTTCATGTTTAACTCAAAATTAAAGTTGCAACTGCTTGAAAGTGAAGAAAAAGCAACTAATTATCGCACAATTTTAGACGCCATTGATGCACGCATCCCTAACATTCAGTACACGCCAGCGGGTAAGATCATCGCTGCGAGCAAGCTCTATCTTGATCTTTTTGGCTATCGCAAAGAAGAGCTGCTGGGCAAAGATCAGAGCCTGCTTTGCGATCCCGATGAAGTGAAAACCGAGAATTACAAAAATTTTTGGCAGGCGCTCAGTAAAGGCAATCCTATCAATGAAACGGTCAAGCGTTTTACCAAGTCGGGGGAGATGTTGTGGCTTGAAGCGGCTTATTTTCCTGTCTATAAGGATGGCAAAATTGACCACATCATTGAGATGTCTTTTGATGTGACAGACAATTTTTCGAAGCTGCAAAATCAGCTAGCCGTGGCAAGCGCGCTCAACAGCTCGCTTGCGATCATCGAATTTACGCCGACGGGCGAGATCATCAATGCCAACCCTAACTTTTTGACTTGTATGGGATACACGCTGGCGCAGATCAAAGGGAATCACCACAAAATGTTTTGTGATGACGCTTTTTATCAAAACCATCCGCACTTTTGGAGCGAGCTTGCCAAAGGTAATACGCAAAGCGGGCTTTTTTTGCGTTACGGCAACCACCATCGGCCGATCTGGCTTGAGGCGACATATAACCCGATCAAAGATATCAGCGGTCAGGTGCATAAGGTGATCAAGTTCGCTAGCGATGTGACGTCGCGCATTGATGAATCAAAACATATCGTTGAGGCGGCAAAAGCCGCGCACGCCATTTCTGAAGAGACCATCGTGGCACGCGGGCAGTGCAACGATCAGCTTGGGCTATCGGTGTCGCTGTCGACCTCAATTGTTGAACAAGTGCATGATATTTCGTCGCTTATTACCCAGCTTAACGAGCAATCAAAAAGCATTGAAGCCATCGCCGCAAGTATCAGCAGCATTGCTGAGCAAACCAATTTGCTTGCGCTAAATGCTGCGATTGAGGCGGCGCGCGCCGGCGAGCAGGGGCGTGGTTTTGCCGTAGTCGCCGACGAAGTGCGCCAGCTTGCCGCGCGCACCTCGCAGTCAACCGGCGAGATAGCTCATGTGGTACAAAAAAATCGTCAGCTGACAAAAACGGTCACCGATAAAATCGAGGCGGTCAGCGACAGCGCCACCAGTGGGCAAAAACTCATCGGTGTCGTGAGCGATGTCATGAGTCAAATTGAGGAAAGTTATGAACAAATTAGGCAAACATTGCTCATGCTTTCTAAAAAATCTTAACGCATCAAGCCGGCCTCTAGCGCGTTATGTGTATAAAAAAAGCGCATATGGATAACGTTTAGTAAGAAAGGGGTTTGCAAATCGAATAACTGTGATGTTTGTCGTGCTATTTTTTTGCTAACTAGGTAATCTAGATAGAAATTCAGTAAAAGCTGGCACAGAGGAAAATGAGTATGAAAGTAGAAATTACTGGTAAGAACATTGAAGTCACTGCTGCTATGCGTGAGCGTGTGATGGCTCGTCTATCTAAGTTGGAAAAATGGCAACTGACGCTACTAAACTCTCATGCTGTGATCACTGAGGAGCCAAATCATAAATTTAAAATTGAGATCTCGGTTGCGGTTCCTGGTGATATGTTGCTGGCTTCTGCTGAAGATCCCGACATGTATGCTGCAATCAATGAAGCTGGGCATAAATTAGAGCGGCAGATCAACAAATATGCTCACCGCGGCGAAGCGCGCCGTGCTGATCCACAGCGCCCGGAAATTACCAGCGCTGATGAGTAACAATCACTTTAAGTGCTTGAAAAAATTAAACGCTCTGTAGCGTAAACAGTTAAAAAATAACAAAAGTTGCCGTGTACACTTTGATGTTGCGGCAACTTTTTTTGATCCTTTCGATGCAAGACGCGCAATAAAAAAAGCTAATTTTTAAACCGCAAAAATTAGCTTTTCCTCTGAGATTTCTAGCCTTTCATTCTCTGCCGCTTACCTGCTTGCAGTCTCGTCAGCAAAAAATCAGCTCAGCTAGCGCGGCTGATCTTGCGCCACTTTTTGCGCGATTGCGGTCAGCATTGGCGATTTATCGTCCAGCAGCGGCGGATAGAAAAATCCCACCTCGTTGGAGCAAAATAGCGCTTTCGCCTCCAGAGGGTTGGACTCTAAGGTACCCGCAAAAAAGGCGTAGCAAGGAGTGCCCACGGCGCAGGTTAAACGGTGCACCGCGGTGCCGGCCGTCACAACGGCGTCAAGGTTTGCGATAAGCGCGGCGCTCGTTTCAAAATCATTTTTTAAGTCCAACTCTAATTGGTGGATCGTAATGCCGGTTTGCTTGTGGATCTTCTTGATTTCTTTGGTGCAATCGCCGTATTGCAGATTAACAAACACAGCATTACTAAATTGCTTTAGCAAGTACGACACCTCTTTAAGGGAGAGGTAGTGAATGTTACGCGCTGCGCTGGCAAGCCCGCTGCGCCAGCAGATCCCAACCAGCCGCGCGCCCGGATTTTCTTGCCGCAGCTTGGCGACGAGCTGTGCGCCAGTCTCTTTGAGCGGCGGCGAGAGCTGTGCGTAAGGCGCTTTGTAAACGTGGCGCTGAAAATGTTCAAAGCACAATTTGGTCAGACTTGCGCCTGGGATCCAGCTGGTCATTTCGTCTAACACGTGCGGCGGCACAAAAATGTCATGGTGGTCGTTACGCGTGATCGACACCACGACAGCTTTCGGGTAGGCGCTGGCGATAAATTTTTCTAAGCGCGCATCGCATGCGACAAACACTTTTTTGGCGTTATCTAGCACAAGGTCGATATTGTGGAAAAATAACAGCTCGTCGCCGACGCCTTGCTCTGGCATGACCAAAACGATGTCATCTTTTGGCCGGCTAAGATCCCAGCGCGGGCAAGGGCCGTGGTAAGCGATGCGGCTGCCGTTTTCGAGGCCAATTTCACTGCAGTCGTAATGTTTTTGCCACTGCTCGAGGGTGCGATAGATAAAGTTGCTGTGAAATCTGGCATCGAGATCATCGGGGTGCTGCTCAAGATAGCGCTCAAGCAGCGCGGCAGCTTTTGTCGCATCCCCCTTGTAGTAGGCCACTTCTGCAATATAAGTTGATAATTGCAAACGCGATTTTTCATCTGCCAATTGATACGCTTTTGATAAATGCTTTTCGCAGGTAAAAATTGCCTCTTTGGTGAAGTTGTGGCGGTTACGCAGCAGCAAAAATGAGCTGCTGGCAAAGCGGTAATAGATATCGGCGTCGCGCGGAAACAGTGTTATAAATTGCTTGGCTTTGTTGTAGGCCTGCTCGATGTTGTCCATTTTTTCAAGAGAGCGCAGCAGCCAGCGGTAGCAGGTGGGGTCATTCGGGTACAATTTGATGCCAAGCTCGCTGTGTTTGCGCGCGTCGTCATAAAGCTTGAGCTCGATTGCGCAGTGAGCGAGCAGCACCAGCGCCGGTTGCAGCGGATCCGCCTGCGCGATGCTGCGCAGCAGCGTTTGCCGCGCCAGTGCAAATTGCTCATTTTTGATCTGCACTTTGGCAAGTCCAAGCAGCGCCCTTGGCAGCTCGCCGGCAAGATTTATCACCGCTTGGTAGAGCATTTTGGCTTGTTCATCATTGTTTTGATTTAACATCATCTGCGCTAGCTGCAGCGTTTCGTCGATTTCTGTTTGCATGGCAGCATCGACGTTGTCTGTTGCTTTCGTTCTGTTTTTTTTGCCCAAGAGGCTCATCGCATTATCAAGCTGCTCTTTTAACTGCAAAAGCTCTGGGTGGTTGGGGGCGGCAGCTAGCAGCTGAGCCAACAGTTGCTCCGCTTCTTTATTAAATTTTTGTTCGATTAAAAGCTGCACTTTATCAAAAAGTAGCGACGGGTTGTCTGGCTCAATGCGCAGCGCCTGCTCAAGCAGCGTCAGCGCACTCTGCCAGCGCCCCTCTTCATTATTTAGCACGGCCAGAACTTGCAGCACCGGCACACTATCAGGTTTTACGGCCAGAATTTTTTCAAAGATCTCACGCGCATCCTCCCGTTTTCCATGCTGATAGAGCGAAATTGCCTGCGCGAAAGCGTTGTCGAGAGACATGCTAAAGCTCGCGTTGGCACTTGGCTTGCTAGTAGTAACGTCGGTGGAGGAATTTTCTAGTGCGCTATCCATTTTTATCCTTAAAAAAGTAGGCCGCTTGGGTTGAGTAATAATTTTAATGCGAGGTTATTTTTTGTGCGTTTTTTGCGGTGAGGTTGCGAGAGCTGGCTCGCGCAAACAGCAAAAAGGGATAAATTGCAGGTGACAAAGTTTGCCGCTTGCGCAGTGAAAAGAGTGAAGCCGGTTGCCGCCCCTGCATTTTGTTGGCGCAAAGCGTTGAAAATAAAGGGAAAAATAAAAGTGGCACGCTATTTGTATAAGTATATGCAACCTGGTACGAAGTGTACCGAACCTAAGTTGAAAGCTTGCCCGCATCGCCGTATATGACTTGGCCGCGGTGGGCTGATTAGCAAAGATGGCGAAGTCAAAGGAGAGCAAGATGGCTGTAACTGTGAATACAAACGTGTCTGCAATGACAGCACAACGTTACTTGAACAAGGCGACCAACGATCTTAATACGTCAATGGAGCGCTTAGCTTCAGGTCGGCGCATCAATAGTGCCAAGGATGATGCGGCAGGTTTGCAAATTTCGAACCGCTTGACTTCGCAAGCTCGCGGCCTTGATGTTGCAATGCGTAACGCTAACGACGGTATCTCAATTGCGCAAACCGCTGAAGGTGCGATGCAAGAGTCTACCAGCGTGCTACAGCGCATGCGTGATCTGGCTTTGCAATCAGCAAACGGTACCAATGGCGCGTCTGAAAGGATCGCGATAAACCAAGAGTTTTCCGCGTTGACCGATGAGCTAAACCGTATCGCCGAAACCACTTCCTTTGGCGGACGCCGTCTACTTAATGGATCCTTTGGCGATGCCGCATTCCAAATTGGTGCGGATGCCGGTGAAGCTATCATCATGGGGCTGACCAGCGTGCGGGCAGATGATGAACGCATGGGTGGCACCCAGTTTATTAGCAAAAATGGCAAGTCGGCCGGTTGGGTTGTGCCAAAAACGGCCTCAACGCTGGCAATCTCGTTTGTCGATAAAGACGGCAAAAGTGTGTCGCTGACGATAAACACGGTTCCAGGCGATGATATTGAGGAGCTTGCCACGGTCATTAATGGCCAAAGTCAGGGCATGTTCTCAGCTTCAGTCAGCGAAAAAGGCGAGCTACAGATTTTCTTTGGCGAAAATAAGTTAAAGGATAATGTGACGTTTTCTGGCGCGCTGGCCACAAGTTTGGGACTGGCCGGCGGCTCGGGTGGCCTTAAAGTGACAGTGAGTGATCTTGATGTCACCACGGTAGGTGGGGCGCAGCTGACCATCGGCGTTGTGGATGCCGCGATGGGCTACATCGATAGGCAGCGCGCAGATTTAGGTGCGAAGCAAAATCGATTGAGCCATTCGATCAGCAACCTTGCCAACGTACAAGAAAATGTCACCGCCTCCAACAGTCGGATCCGCGACACAGACTTTGCGCATCAGACTACCGAGCTTACCAAGGGGCAGATCTTGCAGCAGGCAGGAACCGCTATCCTCGCCCAAGCCAAGCAGTTGCCACAAGCAGCGCTCACCTTACTTCAGTAGCCCTACGCGGCTCAAAAAAAGACGGCAAACAGTTGCCGTCTTTTTTTTTCAAATAATTCCTCAAGTTTTGTTTATTACTGGCGATAACCTTTTCGAAGAGAATATTCAAGCGCGTTTGTACAGCGAAATAATGTGAAAAAAAATTAAAGGTTTTTTACGACGCTGCCGATACAAGAAATGTGCTTAATGAATCGCTGATTTTCCCTAGAAGGCTGGGCGGAAATCAAAATGACTTGCTTAAGGAGAAATGGTTATGGCAATCACAGTAAATACAAACATTCCTGCAATGACAGCTCAGCGCTACCTTGGAAAATCAACAGATGCTGTTGCCACCTCAATGCAACGTCTAACTTCTGGTAGCCGTATTAATAGCGCAAAAGACGATGCGGCTGGCCTACAAATTTCTAACAAATTGATTTCACAAAGCCGCGGCTTAAATGTCGGTATCCGTAACGCGAACGACGGTATTTCAATGTCACAAACTGCAGAAGGTGCGATGGAAGAGACCACCACCATTTTGCAACGTATCCGTGACCTTGCTTTGCAATCAGCCAACGGCTCTAACGGTACAGAAGAGCGCGCCGCTATCCAAAACGAAGTTGTTGCTTTGCAAGATGAGCTAAACCGTATCGCTGAAACCACTTCATTCGGTGGCGCACGTTTGCTCAACGGCAGCTATGGTAGCCGTGCGTTCCAAATTGGTGCGAATGCCGGTGAAGCTATCGTGATGGAATTTAAAAACATTCGTGCCGATTACGAAGAAATGGGTGGTAGCACTTACAAAGCAAGCGTAGGAAGCGTAGATATGAGCACATGGCGCTCAACGGCTAATACTACGTTGAGTATCGTGCTCACAGATGCTGCAGGAAAAAATACCCAGACGCTTAAAGTCACTGCTAAAGCGGGTGATGATATTGAAGAAGTGGCGACTTACATTAATGGTCAATCGAAAGGCGCGCTTTCTGCCTCTGTGAGCGAAAAAGGTGAGCTGCAAGTTGTAGTTGGAAACGGTACTAAAGCAACGTTTGCAGGCGCCCTAGCAACTTCTCTAGGCATTGCGACTGCGGCAGAGAAGAAGCAAACCGTTAAAGAACTTGATGTAACGACGGTTGGCGGCGCACAAATGGCGGTAGGGCTTGTCGATAAAGCGATGAAATTTATTGATGGACACCGTGCAGAGCTTGGTGCAACACAAAACCGCCTCTTGCATGCGATTGCTAACTTGGGTGCAACCAATGAAAACGTGAGCGCATCGAACAGCCGCATCCGTGATACAGACTTTGCTACAGAGACAACGCAGCTGACGAAATCGCAAATTATGCAACAAGCTGGAACATCAATTTTGGCACAAGCCAAACAGATCCCATCTACAGCGCTTAGTTTGCTCGGCTAGTTTTAGAAAAAAGTAGTATGGCGGCATATTGCCGCCTTTAAATTTGAGAGGTGAGCCACATGAGTGTTTCATCATTGCCTTCATCATCAAATCGATATCATACCGTAATATCGGATCCTCAAAATTCTGGCGCAAAAATTGCAGGAAAAATTGCAGAGAATACAGAATCTAGGCAGGGTTTGCCGCAAACACATGCAAGTATGCATAATTCTCCGCCTAACGCTTTGAAAGCGAAATCACTTGTTGCTGAGCAAAGTTCACCCCCAGTGGTGCCACTGCGCGAAGAGCAACGTGAGGCGTTAACGCAAAAATTGGCTGAATTTGTCAAAGAGAACAGTAAAGGGCTCTCTTTTCGATTAGATGAAGATTCAGGGCGTTATATTGTAACGATTTACGAATTGAGTTCTGGCGAAATAATTAAACAGATCCCCGAAAAAGATATGCTTGAGATCCTCAAGAAGCTGTCATCTAAAACGAGCGGATTTGTTTCACAAAAGGTATAAATTAAATCGGTGTAGCATGGCGATAAGCGCAACAGGATCAGGAAGTGGCATTGACATTAATGCCATGGTCAAAAAAATAGTCGAATCAGAACGTGCACCTAAACAGGCGCGCATCGATAAAGGTTTGGCGACAATAGAGACCAATTTGAGCGCTTATGGGCGACTTAAAAGCTCGCTTGATAGCATGAAAGAGATCATGGCTGATTTTCGTTCCAACGATATTCATGCCGCCCGCCGTATTACCTCGAGTCAGCCAGAAATTATCTCTGCCACCACCAACAAAGATGCCGTAAGCGGCACGTATCAAATTGAAGTCAAAAATCTTGCCTCTTCCCACAAAATTGTTTCCGATCCTATTGATCCTAAAGAAAAATTAGGGGCTGGCGCGTTAGAGCTTAGCGTCGCTGGGCGTAAGATGTCGGTGAGCATTGAGGAAGAAAGCAGCACACTGCTCGATGTGGTGCGGCTTATTAACAGCAAATCGCCAAACCCCGGCATTAAGGCGTCGGTACTCAACTCCGATGCGGGGGCAAGCCTCGTGCTTAGCGCGGAAAAAATGGGCGCTAAAAATACCATTGCGGTGCAGGTTGATGCAGCGCTTGGCAGCCCGCTGGCGCAATTTTCCTACGCTGAAAACGGGGAAAGTGGCAGCGCGATGCGCCAGTTACAGGCGGCGAGCGATGCGGCGGTGGTGATTGATGGGCTGGTTAGTGCGTCAAGCTCGACCAACAGTTTTCAAGATGCGATTCAAGGGATCACCTTTGAAGTCAACGCGTTAAGCGAGCTAAACGGCGAGCCGTTAACGCTCACGGTTGAAGAAGATCGCGATCGCATTAAGCAAGAGCTTTTGCAATTTGTTGAATCGTATAACTCTTTTTACCAAGTTTCGCGCGCTTTGACGCAGTATGATCCGCAGGCGCAAGAGGGCGGTCCTTTGGTTGGCGACTCTGTGGTGCGCACGGCTGTCGGGCAGATGCGAAACCTTTTCTCGTCGCCAATAAAAGATGCGGACGAGGCGCTTAAAACGCTAAGTGACCTTGGGATCATCACCACGCAAGATGGGATGCTTGAGGTCGATCATGTCAAACTTGATCGGCAGCTGCGGCAAAATTTTGCCAGTTTGACGCCTTTTTTTGCCGGCACGGACGGATTTGCCCGCAAAGTTGAAGACGTGGTGCGCAATTTTACAGGTGCGGCGGGCGCCATTCGCAACCGCGAATCGACCTTGTCTGAGCAGCGTCTGCGGCTGCAAAAAGATCAAACCACGCTGGACGCTCGCCTTTCTGACGTTGAAACGCGGACAAAAAAGCAGTTTGCCGCCATGGATGACGCTGTCGGTGAAATGCGCTCGCAATTAGCGGCGATGACAAGGATGATGCCAAGTTAATTATGCCATTGCTTAACCAATTAGCCCTTCTAGATGAACAGCTTATCGAGCATCTTGTACAAGAAGATGTTGATGCCGATGCTGTAACGGCGCTTTTAGCGCAGCGCAAAGCGCAGATGCAGAAAATTGAAACGCTTGCGTCAGCGCTGCCAAAAGATGAGTGGCGGCTCGCAATAATTAGGGCTGAAAGAATTTTTTCTCTAATAAATCAACAGCGTGGCGTTGTTTTAGAAAAAATGCGCTATGTTATTAAAGGACGCAAATCGGTCATTTTGTATAAAAATGTGAGTAGCTAAGGATGGTTATGAGAGGGTCACTTCAGGCCTATAAAAAGGTTTCTATTGATAGCCAATTGACAGAGGCATCACCTCACAAAGTGATCCAGATGCTAATGGCCGGTGCAATTGAGCGATTAATTCAGGCCAAAATTGCTATCGAGCAAAAAAATACTGCCCTTAAAGGGGAGAAGATTGGCAAGGCGCTTGATATTGTTGTCAATTTGCGTGCTTGTTTATCCATGGAAGATGGCGGAGAAATTGCGCAAAATTTAGATGCGCTTTATGACTATATTATTCGCCAAGTTTCGTTAGCTAATTTGGAGAATAATACACTCCTATTAGATGAAGCCGTTGTAATATTGCGAGAAATAAAATCTGCATGGGAACAAATCCCAGAAAAATACCGTAATAGTGTGCCTCAGGAAGAATAGATAAATATTAACTTTTAATTGTCGTTAATATATTTATTTTATTGCCGACGAACGTGGGCGATTATTTTCTTATAATGTGAATTTAGCGAATGCGATCTTTTGCTGTGACTATTTTTTGTCGCAGCTTTTTTATTTGTGCAATCAAATAGATCAAGTTATCAAATAGATTAAGTTGAAAATAGAAAAATTGCACTACAATTTGGATCTTATACCTGCATTAAATCTGGTAACTCCTTTATGCTCAATTGGTTAGTTACCATGGACGTAGGCGGTAGTATTATTGAGTGCAGCATTTTATTTTAACTGTAAAAATAGAGATTTTTATTTATGCATGATTTAACGAAAATACTCGTTATAGAAAACGATAATATGTTTCGTCATGATCTTGGCGTAATTTTAAATTTTATAGCAGAGCCATGTGAATTAATGCCATTTAATGGGCTTAATGCGTCAATATGGCAGCAGTCTTTAAAAGTTTGTTTTGTTGGAAATATAGATCCAGAGATTGAATTATTTAATTTAATTAGCCAGCTTAAAAAACACCCAGATTTACCGGTTATCGCGCTTGATAAACATAAAAAAGCGCTTGCTAATTTGAGCAATTTTGTTGCGACAATAAGTTTGCCATTAAATTACGCGCAATTCGCCGATGCGCTGCGCCACTGTCAAGAATTTCGCGGTCAGCCGACCGTCAAAAATTTAAAGGTGACGACAAAATTGTCGCTGCAACAAAATATTGTCGGTCAAAGTGTGGCTATCGACGAAGTGCGCCATTTGATCCAGCAAGTGGCGACGACCGACGCTAACGTTTTGATCTTAGGTGAATCGGGCACTGGAAAAGAGGTGGTAGCGCGCAGTATTCACGAGCATTCGTCGCGCAGCAAAGGCCCTTTTGTTCCGGTCAATTGCGGCGCGATTCCGCCGGATCTGCTGGAAAGTGAGCTGTTCGGCCACGAAAAAGGTGCTTTCACCGGCGCTATCTGCGCGCGCAAAGGCCGCTTTGAGATGGCAAATGGCGGGACGCTATTTTTAGATGAAATTGGCGACATGCCCGCGCCGATGCAGGTCAAGTTGCTGCGCGTGCTGCAAGAGCGCTCGTTTGAGCGTGTCGGCGGCAATAAAACTATCGACGTCAATGTGCGGGTGGTTGCGGCAACGCATCGCAACTTAGAGCAGATGATAAGCCTTGGCAGTTTTCGCGAAGATCTCTTTTATCGGCTCAACGTTTTCCCTATCGAAATGCCGGCGCTGCGCGAGCGTAAAGAGGACATTGCGCTGCTTATGCAAGAGCTGATGGCGCGCTTTGAGTCACATATTCACCTTACCGAGCGCGCAATGCAGGCGCTTAGCTCGTATGACTGGCCGGGGAACGTCAGAGAATTGTCGAACGCGATTGAGCGGCTGATGATTTTGTATCCGGGACAAACGGTTGATTTGCATCATCTTCCTAAGCAGTACCGTCAAGAAAGCGCGCAGCCGTCAGGCAATTTTGCCGCAAATAGCAAAGCGTCAACTTTCTCTTTTGCTGATGATCAAGAGCATTTAGAGCGCGCGGCGCTGAATGCGATTTTTAGCGACCGTCAGTCGTTTGAAGCAATTGAAAAAACTCAAAAAAATGAAAGCGAGGCGCAAAGGCCCGCCGTTTTAGAGGAGCGCGCCAACGCGAGCGCTGAAATGGACGGCGCGTATATCCCGCTGCAATTGCCTGATGACGGTCTGGATCTAAAAACGATTTTGGTGGATTTAGAAGTCGATTTTATCCGCCAAGCGCTTGACGTCAATATGGGCGTGGTTGCGCGCGCCGCGAGCATGCTTGGCATGCGCCGCACTACGCTTGTGGAAAAAATGCGCAAGTACGGGCTGCAGCGCGAGTAGTTTTACAGTCGCAACCAGTTTAAAAAAAATGAGAACCGCGCAATTTGCTTTTGATTGAGCAGGCCGATGTGCAGATGGTGCCTTATTATTTTTAGTGTGCGCCGCTGCATTGAATTGAAAGGACATCATTTAAGTTAATGGATATAACGAATTCTTTACTTGGCAATGAACAGCTGCAAGTTCTTCGCTATAAACAAGTGCTTAGTGTGATGCCCGCGGGCGTGATCTTGCTTGATCCGCTCGGGCGCGTTGCTGAGGCAAACCCTGAGGCGTATCGCTTGCTCGGCTCTCCTTTGGAAAACGAGCGCTGGCTTGACGTGATTGCGCGCGCGTTTGCGCCGCGTGAGGACGACGGCCACGAGGTTTCGCTGCACGACGGGCGTAAAGTCAAACTTGCGATTTCAGCCTCGCCGCATGGCCAGCTTATTTTGATCACCGACATGACCGAGACGCGTCAGCTACAAGCGCGCCTTAGCGATCTGCAGCGCTTGTCATCGCTTGGCAAAATGATTGCGTCGCTGGCGCATCAGGTGCGAACGCCGCTAGCGGGAGCTTTATTGTATGCGGCGAATCTTTCATCGCCCAAATTGACTCAAGAAAATCGTGATCGCTTTCAATCGAAGTTGCTGGATCGCTTGTATGACATTGAAAAACAAGTGAATGACATGCTGCTGTTTGCCAAAGGCGGCGACAATAAAGTGACGCACCTTTTTTTGCTCACAGAGCTTATCGAGCAGTTTTTGCCGATGGTTGAAGCGATGGTGGAAAGTGCGCAGGCGCAGCTTGAGCTCACTTTACCGCCCGAGCCGGTCGCGCTGTACGGCAACGCCAATGCGCTCGCCGGCGCGCTGGCCAACCTCGTGATCAACGCCATTCAGGTGTGTGAAGCGGGGTGCGAAATCAAACTTATTGCGCAGTTACAACAAGATAAAGTGCAACTAAACGTTATCGATAATGGCCCAGGGATCGCTTATGAGCTACAACAAAAAGTGCTAGAGCCATTTTTTACCACGCGTGCGCAAGGAACGGGCCTTGGACTTGCGGTGGTGCAGATGGTCTGTCATGCCCACAAAGGTCGTCTAACATTGCAGTCAACACCTGGGCAGGGAACGTGTTTTTCTCTTACTTTGCCTTTAGCCCGTGGCGACAATTATGCGTCACATAAGGAGAGCGATTGTGAGTCAAAGCAGCGTATTAATAGTTGAAGATGATAAAAATTTGCGTGAAGCGCTTGCCGATACGCTTGCGCTAGCGGGATTTACTTGGTTTGAAGCCGACAGCGGCGAGCAGGCGCTTTTGCTGCTTAAAAAGCAGCCGGTCGACATTGTGATCTCAGACGTGCAAATGGCAGGGATGAATGGCCTTAATTTGCTGCGCAGCATCAAAGCGCTCTATCCCAAGTTGCCGGTGCTGCTGATGACCGCTTACGCCAATATTGAAGACGCGGTCAGCGCAATGAAAGAGGGCGCGGTCGATTACATGGCTAAACCTTTTGCGCCGCAGGTGCTGCTCAATATGGTGAGCCGCTACGCCAATGCCAGCATGCCGGAAAGCCAAGCGGTGGTTGCAGATAGCAAAAGTGTCGCGCTGTTGGCACTGGCAAGCAAAGTGGCGATCACCGATGCTAACGTGATGATTTTAGGCCCGAGCGGCTCAGGTAAAGAGGTGATGGCGCAGCACATTCACCGTAACTCGGCGCGCGCCAGCGGTCCTTTTGTCGCCATTAACTGCGCGGCGATCCCAGAAAACATGCTAGAAGCGACGCTGTTTGGCTACGAAAAAGGGGCCTTCACCGGCGCTATTCAAGCGTGTCCTGGCAAATTTGAGCAGGCGCAAGGCGGCACCATTTTGCTTGATGAGATCAGCGAGATGGATTTGGGACTGCAGGCAAAGCTGCTGCGCGTGCTGCAAGAGCGCGAAGTTGAGCGGCTTGGCGGGCGAAAGTGTATCCAGCTGGATGTGCGTGTGCTTGCAACCAGTAACCGCGATCTGCGCCGCTATGTGGAGCAAAATAAGTTTCGCGAAGATCTCTACTACCGGCTCAACGTTTTCCCGATTGTTTGGCCGGCGCTTTGCGAGCGCAAGGGCGACATTTTAGTGCTGGCTGAGCACCTATTGCAGCGTCATTGCAACAAGCTTGGCATGGCGGCGCCAAAACTTGCCAAAAATGCGCAAAGCAAGCTGCTGGCTTACAACTGGCCGGGCAATGTGCGCGAGCTCGACAACGTAATGCAGCGCGCGTTGATCTTGTGCGCTGACGGCATTATCAGTGCGCATGATGTTTTGCTTGAAGGTGTGGACTGGCAAGATGCTGACGATCTGCAAAACTTGGTGGCAGAGCCTGCAAGTGCGGTAGCCGCGCCAAGTATGCAGGACGCGCCAGCGCCCGCTCCAGCTGAGCCGTCATTCACAGACAAGATCGTCACAATCCCGCCGCTTGACGTCGATAATTTGAGCGACGAGCTGCGTGTGCAAGAGTTTTCTATTATTGCTGAAGCGTTAAAAATTTGTGGCGGCAGCCGAAAAGAGGTCGCAAAGCAGCTGGGGATAAGCCCTCGCACCTTGCGCTACAAGCTGGCAAAGATGCGCGAAGCGGGCATTGATGTGCCGCAATGAGCCTGTTTTTTTGACGCAGGCTTGGAGTTGGTACGGTAGTTGCTTTAATAGGGTAATAACTTCATTTTTTCTCGAATTGTCAAATAATTGGCAGCTTGAACATAGATAAATAAGAAGAGGCGTGTATGAAACTTAATCCCATTTTGCAACAAATGCAGCAGATGCAATTTGAAGCGCAAAATCATATTCAGCCGCCACAAGGTGCAAAAGTTGCTCAAGATTTTGGCGCTATTTTTAGCAGCGCGCTCAATCAAGTCAATGCGCTGCAGCAGCAGTCGAGTGATTTAAGCACGCGTTTTGACATGGGAGATCGCAGCGTGAGCCTGTCAGATGTGATGATCGCGCGCAACAAATCCAGCGTCGCTTTTGATGCGACGATTCAGACGCGCAATAAGTTGGTTGAAGCATATAAAGAATTGATGAATATGCCAATTTAAAGGCAGGGATAACTTGTGGTTGCACAAAGTGACAATACCGAATTAGCCGTGTCTGGAGGCGCTGGAAGTTTGCAGTTAGTTGAGCATGCTGATGATTTAGCAGAGATCTCTTCATCAGATACGGCCACTCAGCCCCCGATTGGCAATATTGATATGGTGCGCCAATTAATTTTGGTGGCCGCTGTCGTTATCGCGATCATTTTGGCGTCGCTGATCTTCTATTGGACTCAGCAGCCAGAAATGCGCCCGCTCAATAGTTATGAAACCGATGAACTTATTCCTGTTTTAGACTATTTAGACAAGCAAAAAATCTCTTACACGCTCGATGGCAACACTATCCATGTGCCGGTTAAGCAGTACTCACAGATCAAATTGTCGCTCACCCGCGAAGGGTTAAATGCGCCTGAAAAAGAGGGCGACGACATTTTGATGCAGGACATGGGCTTTGGCGTTTCGCAGCAGCTTGAGCGCGAGCGTTTAAAGTTAAGCCGTGAGCGCCAACTTGCTTCTGCGATTGAAAAAATTCGCGCGGTGAGCAAAGCCAAAGTGCTGCTCGCAATGCCCAAGCAAAGCGTTTTCGTGCGCCATAATCAAGAGACTACCGCTGCGGTATTTTTGCGCACGCGTGGCAATGCCTCGCTGGGGCAAGAAGAGGTCGACTCGATTGTCGATCTGGTTGCTTCATCCGTGCCGGGGCTTTTGCCAGAAAAAGTGACCATCACCGATCAGCATGGCCGGCTGCTCAATTCTGGCAATCAAAACTCGGCGGCCAGCATGCGCCGCAAAGAGTATGAGCTTGAGCGTAAGCAAGAGAAGATCTTGCAAGAAAAAATTGACGCCATTTTGTTGCCGGTGCTCGGTTTTGGCAAGTTCACCTCGCAAGTCGATATCTCGATGGATTTTGGCACCCAAGAAGAGACGCGCAAGGTTTTCGACCCTGTCACTGCGGCAACGCGCAGCGAATACACCAAAGAAAATTATTCTAACGGTGAAGTGATTGCAGGGATCCCTGGCGCGCTGAGTAACCAGCCACCGGCAGACGCTTCGATCCCCGAAAATGTGCGCAATTTGAAAAATGGCACGAGCATTAGCGGCACGCCGGTTAATCGCGAGGCGACGCGTAACTTTGAGCTCGATACCACCATCCGCCATAAGCGTTCGCAAAGCGGCGTTATCGCGCGCCAGACGGTTTCGGTAGCGATTGATTATGTTCAAGGTTTTGGCGAAGAGAAAGATAAGCGCGTGCCGGTTTCTGACGCAGAGCTTGAGAAAATTCGCCGTCTGCTGATGGGTGGGATCGGCTTTTCTGAGCAGCGTGGCGATGTGCTTGAGGTGGTCGCGGTGTCGTTTGCAGAAGCTGAAGCGATGCAGATCCTCGATGTGCCAATTTGGGAACACCCGAACTTCAACGACTGGGTGCGCTGGCTTGGGGCGTCGCTGGTTATTATCGCGCTGCTGCTGATCTTGGTGCGTCCAGCGCTGAAAAAACTCATCAACAGTAAACACAGCGACGTTGTGCTTGGGCCAAACGGCGAGCTTTTGGGCGCCGATGGCTTGCCGCTGCATCAAGATGACGACATTGGCCTGATAGGCTCTGATCTTGATGGCTCCGGCGAGAAAAATTCTGAGGCCAACATGAACTTACCAAATCTACGTAAAGATGATGAGCTGTTAAAAGCGGTGCGCGCATTGGTGGCGAGCGAGCCAGATCTGGCCGCGCAGGTGGTCAAAGGGTGGATGAGAAAAGATGGCTGAACAGACTAAAACAGCGCCTGCGCCGACGGATCCTGAGCAAAAACCGTCGCTTTCTGGGGTAGAGAAGGCGGCCATTTTGCTGCTGAGTTTAAGCGAGCAAGATGCGGCGAAGGTGATCCGCAATTTAGAGCCAAGACAGGTGCAAAAAGTGGGCGAAGCGATGACCCACATGGCCGACTTGGATCGTGACGATGTCACTTTTGTGCTGACTTCCTTTTTAGAAGAAATCCCGCACTACAGCGCCATCACGGTCGGCAGCGAAGATTTTGTGCGTAACACCTTAATCGCGGCGCTCGGTGAAGATAAGGCCAACAACTTGGTTGACCAAATTTTGCTTGGCAGCGGCGCGCGCGGCCTTGAATCGCTCAAGTGGATGGATCCGCGCCAAGTCGCCTCTATCATTCTCAACGAGCACCCGCAGATCCAAACCATCGTACTTTCGTACTTGGAGCCGGAGCAGTCCGCCATCATTTTGAGCCAGTTTGCCGAGCGCGACGCGCTTGATCTCATCATGCGTATTGCCACTCTTGAAGAGGTGCAGCCGGCCGCATTGCAAGAGCTTAATGAAATAATGGAAAAACAATTTGCTGGGCAATCGGGCGCGCAGGCGGCCAAAATTGGCGGCTTGAAGGCGGCAGCGGACATCATGAACTACATGGAAAATAACCTTGAAGATCGCTTGATGGCGAAACTTGATGAAGCCAACACCGAAATGGCCACGCAAATTCAAGATCTTATGTTTGTCTTTGACAACCTTATGGACGTTGACGATCGCAGCATTCAGGTGATCTTGCGTGACGTGCCGCAAGAGGTGCTGGTTAAAGCGCTTAAAGGTACCGAAGAACATCTGCGTGAAAAAATATTCCGCAATAAGTCTAAACGCGCAGCCGATATGATGCGTGATGATCTCGAAGCGATGGGCCCCGTACGCGTCTCTGATGTGGAAGCGGCGCAAAAAGAGATCTTGTCTGTGGCGCGCCGTTTGGCCGATGCCGGTGAGATCATGCTAAACGGCGGAGGCGCTGATGAGTTTTTATAGTGGTGAGTTATGAGCACAAAAGAGCGCGGTTTCATTCGCTTAGATCAAAAGGCGCGGGCGCTCAGCCGTTGGCCGCTGCCTGATTACAGCGATCCGCCGACCAAGCCTAAGCCGACAGCCATCAACTACGATCCGGTTTACGTACGCGCCGCTGAGCAAGTGATTGTCGAGGACGAAACTATCGTTGTCGAAGAGTTGACCGCGGACGCGCTTGAGCAAATTCGCCAATCTGCTGCTGAAGAAGGGCTTGAGCAGGGGCGCGCTGAAGGCTTAGCGCAGGGTTTGCAAGAAGGACACGCCGAAGGCTTAGCGCAAGGCCGTCAAGAGGGTCACGCCGAGGGCTTCGCGCAAGGTTTAGCTGAGGCTAAAGAGAAAATTGAGCAGCGCTGTCAAGCACTTGACGCCTTGCTGGGCAAGCTTGCTTTTCCGCTTCGTCAAATGGATGACAAAGTGCAGCAGCAGATGCTCGAGGTGGTGATGCACCTTGCAAGCGTGGTGATTGATACGGAAGTGCGCACCAACCCGCAGGTGATCATTAACACGTTGCAGCAGGTGGTGGCGACGATGCCGCTTTCTGATTTTCATCTGCACATCCATTTGCATCCCGACGATCACGCCTTAATTGAAAGTGAATACAGTAAAAATCTGCCGCAAGATTGTCGCTGGAGCTTTGTCGCGCAGCCTTCTTTTGCGCGCGGTGACATTAAAGTGTTTTGTCAAGACTCTGTGGTGGATTACCCGATGCGCGAGCGAGTTGAGCAGACGCTTGCCAAATTTATGGCGCAAAACCGCGCGCGGCTGCAGTCACAGGCGCAGGCGCTTGCCGACGAATTTGCTGAGGTGCAAAAGGGCGGCGGGCAGATCTGCAGTTTGCATTTTGACGCGCCGCCAGCGCCAAGTCACAGTGATGACGAGGCTGCCGCGCCACTAGAGCTAGATTCCCACATTGAGCAAGATGAGCAAAATCATGACGCTAAGTGAAACATTAGCTGAACTCAAATTTGACAGACTTGAGCGTCGCCCCGTTGTTTCAGGGCGGCTTATTCGCGTCGTGGGATTGACGTTAGAGGCGGTGGGCTGCCGCGCGGGCGTTGGCAGTATCTGCAAAATTGAAACGAGCAGCGGCCCTATCTGCGCTGAGGTTGTCGGTTTTTCTAACGACGTGCTTTATTTAATGCCCAGCGAGCCGCTGACAGGCGTGTTGCCAGGGGCGCTGGTGACGCCGCTTGATGACGAGCAAGGCGTACCGGTTGGCTTTGAGCTGCTTGGCCGCGTAATTGATGGCGTCGGCAAACCGCTTGACGATCTTGGCCCGATTTTTACCGAGCAGAGCGCGCCGCTCACACCTGCGGCGATAAACCCGTTGGCGCGCGACCCAATTGATACGCCACTTGATGTCGGGATCAAAGCGATCAACGGCCTTCTTACGGTGGGCAAGGGGCAGCGGATCGGCCTTTTTGCCGGCTCCGGCGTGGGTAAGTCGGTCACCCTTGGCATGATGACGCGCGGCACAACCGCGCAAGTGGTCGTAGTGGGGCTGATCGGCGAGCGTGGCCGCGAAGTTAAAGAATTTATTGATGAAATTTTGGGTAAAGAGGGGCGCGAGCGCTCGGTTGTCATTGCTGCGCCCGCTGACGCTTCGCCTTTGATGCGGCTTAAAGGGTGCTACACCGCGTTAACGATTGCTGAATATTATCGCGATCAAGGACTTGATGTCTTGCTGCTGATGGACTCGCTGACGCGCTTTGCGCAGGCGCAGCGCGAAATTGCGCTCTCTATCGGCGAGCCGCCCGCGACGAAAGGCTATCCGCCGTCAGTTTTTGCTAAGTTGCCGGCTTTGGTGGAGCGCGCCGGAAACGGCTGCAAGGGGCAAGGCTCGATCACCGCGTTTTTTACCGTACTCGCTGAAGGGGACGATCTGCAAGATCCGATAGCGGATGCGGCGCGTGCGATTTTGGATGGGCACATTGTTTTGTCACGCGAAATGGCGGATGCGGGGATTTATCCGGCAATCGATGTGGAGCGCTCGGTGAGCCGAGTGATGCCTAATATCGTCAATTCTGAACATATGCTGATGTCGCGAGTCACGCGGCAAGTTCTGGCAATTTGTCGTAAAAATCAAGATCTGGTGGCCATCGGCGCTTATAAAGCTGGCTCTGACAGCAGCATCGATCAGGCGTTTAGCCTTAAGCCCAAACTTGACGCCTATTTGCAGCAAGATATGCGCGAAGTGGTCTCGTTTGATATGTGCGTCAATATGTTGCGTTCTGTTTTGCAGTAGGTGAGCACTCATGAGTAATGAAACGTTATCGTTATTGCTGGATCAGGCTAAACAAGCCGAGCGCAAAGCGCAGTTAGCGCTGGTTGCAGCGCAAAATCAGTTGCAAGAGCACTATCTGCAGGTTGCGCAGCTAGAAAATTACCGCCTTGAATATGTCAAACAGCTCACCGACCGCGGCCTGCAGGGCTTAAGCGCGAGCAATTATGGCCACATTAATCGTTTTGTTACTCATTTAGACGAACTGCTGAGCAAGCAGCGCTTAGCCGCGCAAAAGTTTGAGAAAAATCTCGAGCGCTCGCAGGCTAGCTGGCAAAAGTCGCGCGAGAAAAGGCACTCGCTAGAGTGGCTGCTTGAGAAGCGGCGCACCGAAGCGCAGCTGATCGCGGCAAAGCGCGAGCAGCGTTTGCATGATGAGTTTGCCAGCATTGCATTTAATCGTCGGCCAAAGCAACGCTAGCGCCACCGCGTTACACGATTGATGGCATAGTATTTGCTTCATATACCTTGATTTTTGCCTGCAAAGTGACATTGCCATGATGGATCAAAACCGCGTACTGCTTTCATTATCAACTCAAAAAAACAAGGTGAGCGCGCCTAAAGCCGAGCCTGCCGATCACAAGAGAGCGGCGGAAAAGGCGGGCAACAACAAAAGTGATTTTTCTGCGCACATGAAAGAGAAGCTTGCGGCGGCCGACAAAAAAACGGCGGCAAAAAATGCGCAAAGTGAGCCTGCGGCGGAAAAGAAAAAAACGGATGCGAGCAAAAGTGACAAGCCGGCCACAGAGGCGGCGTCAGCAGAGCTTGCACCGCAAACCGAGCAAGTAGCTCAAGTGGATGAGGCGGCCGGTGACGCGCAAGACCTCGTACTTGAAATCGCAAAAGATCAGATCGATGAAAAAGATAGCGCGCTCAGCGCGTTGATGGCGCAGTTCATTACGCCGGCGCAAGAGACGCCGAGTGCCAAAGAAACCAAGCAAGAGACAGATCTAGAGACAGAGCTTGCAGCGCAAATTGTCATACCAAGCGGTAATAATGTGCCGGTCGCCATGCCACTTGAGCAGTCAGCTCTGCTGCAAAATGAAGAAAGTGCTGAAGAAGAACTGAGCGCGCCGACCGACGAAGAGCTGCTGCTAGTCACCCAGCAAATTGGCATGGCCGGCACGCTGTCGCCGCAGCAAAAATTATCGCCTGCAGAGCTTGCAGGACAAGCGGTAGCGGCTAAAACGACGGCCGCTGAGGCGCAGGTGAACGCTCCACCACCGGCGCTGCAAAGTTTGCTGTTAGCAAAGTCATCGCCTGACGAAGCGCCTGCGCCGTCGTCTGTAGAAATTTTAGATTTGGAGTCGCTGCAATCATTAAATGAGCTTGCCGCTGAAGCGCCAAAGCCGCAGGACTTTGCTTCATCGCTGCGCGCCGCACTTGGGGCGCAGCCCGCTTCGCCGCTGGCCAATATGCAGGTGGCTCAAGTGAGTGCGCCATTACAGATTGATCCACAGCAGCAAGCGCAAGCAGCCGAAGAGCTCAACGAGCGCATCAATTTAATGCTGTCGAAAAATTTAAAGCAGGTCGATATTCGCCTTGATCCGCCAGAGCTTGGGCGGCTGCAGATCAAATTATCGATGCACAACGATAACGCATCGGTGCAATTTACGGTGAGCAATCAGGCGGCAAAAGAGATGCTCGAGCACGCGCTGCCAAGGCTGCGCGAGATGTTGCAGCAGCAAGGTTTGCAGCTTGCACAGTCGTCGGTGCAGCAAGAGAGTCATCAGCAACAGAGTCAATTTTCTGGCAATTTTACGCGCCAGCAAGGTCATGCGCATCTTGATGGCGAGGGGCAAGCTGAGCAAGGCGCGGAAGTGGCGCCCGCAGGACACCTGCTTTCGATCAGCAAATCGGCCGATGGCATAGACTATTACGCTTAGCAAAAGGGGCAACGTGAGATGAGCAATGAAAAATCGGTAGAGCCTGCCGCGGGTGGTAAAAAGAAATGGATAGTGATTGGCATCATCGCGGTGGTGCTTATTTGCGCGTTGGGTGGCGGGGCGTTTTATTGGTTTAGCAGTGGCTCAAGCTCAAGCGAGCAGCAAGATCCGCAAAACGCCAAGTCGGGCAAAGATGAGCAGGCGCTCTACATCGCCTACCCAGTCCCCTTTATTTTCAATGTACAGGGTGAAAAACAGCAGCGCATGGCCCAAGTGAGTGTGCGCTTAATGGTGCGCGGCGAAGAGAATGAAAAGCTGGCCAAAGATCACCTTGTTTTGATTGAGCATGCTATCAGCTCGGAGCTTGCGCTTGGCACTGTTGAGCAGCTGCGCTCGGCAAATGGCCAAGCTGAGCTGCGCGCGCGCGTGCTTGAGCGGGTGCAAAGCGAGCTAATACGCATGGTAGAGCAACCCGTGGTCGAGAAAGTCCTCTTTACTGATTTTGTTATGCAATAGGTGAAATGTGTCTGAGCTGCTAAGTCAAGATGAAATTGATGCCTTATTAAAAGGTGGCGTAGGTGAGGGAGAGCAGGCTCTAGATGAGGCGCCAAGCGAAGAGCAGGCCGCTAGCGATCGCGTCATCTCGTCCTTTGATTTCTCGTCGCAAGACCGCATTGTGCGTGGGCGCATGCCGACGCTTGAGCTTATTAATGAGCGTTTTGCTCGGCACATGCGGATCAGTTTGTTCAATATGCTGCGAAAACCGGCCGAAGTGTCGATAAATGGCGTGCAAATGGTCAAATTTGGTGAATACCAAAATACCTTGTTTGTCCCTACCAGCTTGAACATGGTGCGCTTTCGTCCGCTTAAAGGGACGGCGCTGATCACGATGGAAGCGAAGCTGGTGTTTAGCTTGGTGGAAAACTTTTTTGGTGGCGACGGCCGCTACAAAACGCGCATTGAAGGGCGCGAGTTTACCCCGACCGAGCGGCGCGTGATCCAGATGCTGCTGAGGCTGATTTTTGAAGATTATCGCGAGTCTTGGTCGCCGGTGATGAAAGCGGCGTTTGAATATCTCGATTCGGAAATTAACCCTGCGATGGCCAACATTGTCGGCCCGACTGAGGTGATCATTGTCAGCTCCTTTCACATTGATTTAGAAGGCGGCGGCGGCGATTTTCATCTGGTGATGCCGTATTCGATGGTGGAGCCTATCCGCGAGCTGCTCGATGCGGGTATTCAGAGTGACCGGCAAGATGCCGATCTGCGCTGGTCGAGTGCGCTGCGCGATGAAATTATGGGCGTGGATGTCGATATTTCGGCCAAATTACTGCAAACAACGCTCACGCTGCGCGATCTGATGGAGCTGCAAGCGGGGGACATCATTCCCATCAACATGCCCGACACGTGCATTGTTTATGTTGAAGAGCTTCCGACTTATCGCGCGAAGCTTGGGCAAAGTAACAAAAATCGGGCGCTTAAGATCACTGAGAAGATCAAACGGCCAGAAGTGATGACGAGCGATATTACGCTGCTCAATGATGAAGAGTTGTTGGCGCTGGAAAACAAAATTGCGGGCAGTCTATAACCGAGTTAAGTGACGAAAGGGGTGCAGTGATGGAAGAGCAAAAAAAAGATAATATTCAAAGCGATGTAACGCGTGCGCCGTTTGAAGAGCTGAGCGATGATTCGGTGCCGTTAAGCGCTGCCGAGCAAAATAAACTTGATACGATTTTAGATATTCCGGTGACCATTTCGCTTGAAGTGGGGCGCGCTAACATCAACATCCGCAATTTGCTGCAGCTCAACCAAGGCGCGGTGGTCGAGCTCGATCGCTTAGCTGGCGAGCCGCTCGACGTGCTGGTGAATGGCACCTTGATTGCCCACGGCGAGGTGGTGGTGGTGAACGATAAATTTGGTATTCGCCTGACCGACGTGATCAGCCAAAATGAGCGCATTAAAAAGTTGCGCTAACGGTTGCGCTTTGTTACCAATAGCCGCATTATCAGTTTGATTTTTATCGTTAAATTTATTTAGTCACGTTGATTTTTGATGAATATTTATATTATGCGCCACGGCGATGCGAAGTTGTTAGCGAGTGAAGATGCGGCCCGTCCGCTCACGGAGCGCGGCGTATCGCAAGCACAAAAAATGGGTGAATGGCTCGCGTCACAGCTTGGTGAGCAGCGGCTGGATTGGGTGCTGGTGAGCCCCTATCTGCGCGCGCAGCAAACTTGGCAGGCCTGCGCGCCTTATTTGCAGAGCAAAGCGAAAGTGAATATTGAAGCGGGCCTGACGCCTTACGGCCACAGCGAGCAAGTTGCCGACTATTTGCGCGCCGTCATCGAGCTGGAAAATTTGTCGCAGGTGCTGGTAATTTCTCATCTTCCGCTGGTGAATTATTTGGTGAGCGAGCTGCTAAACGAACCAAACTCTCTCGCGTTCACCACCGGCGCGATGGCGAAAATTGAGTTAAATGGCAAGCTTGAGCGCGCCAGTTTGTGCTGGCTGCAGGCGCCAGAGCGTTTGTGATCGCTTGCCACAAAAGGCGCGGCTGGTTTTAGCTATCGCCGCGCAACATGCGGATTGTCAGGTAAATCAATCAACACCAAAAGCGCCGCTTGTCCGCCGTATTCACGCGGCGCTTGATGAAACGCTAACACATCGGGATGCTGCGCAAGCCACAGCGGCGTTTTTTGCTTGAGTATGTGCTTGCCTATCCCATGCATGACGCAGGCGCAATCGATATTCTTTTTGATGCAAGTGACGATAAGCGCCGCCAGCTCGCGTTTGGCCTGCTGCTGCGTTAGCCCGTGCAGATCCAGCTCAATTTCCGGCGGATGATCGCCGCGGCGCAAGCTTTTTATCACATATTTAGAGACGTCTGCGCGCGCATAACGCACAGGCCCTTCTTCGTTAAGCTGCGGCTCGTATTCATCCGAAAAATGAAATTCATGATTTTTTATTGTTGCAACTGCTTGTTTTTGTTTCGCTATTTTCTTAGGTTGCCGAGGATGAACAATGGTGTCATGCGAAAACTTTTTTACACCGCGCATCTCATCGTGAAAAAGAGCAAGCTCGCTGCTTAAACAAGGCTTTTCATTTTTCATAGTGGTCGCATCCGTTAATGACAAAAAGGCCGTCTGCAGCGTAAGTTGCTTGCTTGACCGCATCGTTTTATAAAATGCATGATATTATGCTGACAAATGCTCGCAAATTGGTTTTTTTCTACAATAAGTGGCTACTTTTAGCCGGCGTTGCGTGCAATATTTTTATTATATCGATTTAAGCGTCAAATTAATATTGGAGAACGTTGTGACTAAAATCATTGTTAATGAAGTGATCAATGAAATGAGCACGTTGCAAGATATGCTGCGTTGGGCGATGAGCCGTTTTAATGCTGCGCAGCTGTTTTATGGACATGGCACGGACAATGCGTGGGATGAAGCGGTGCATCTGATCCTGCCTACGCTGTATTTGCCTATCGATCTTGACAGCAAACTGTGCAACTCGCGCCTGACAACCAGCGAGCGCCAGCGCATTGTTGAGCGCGTTTTACAGCGCATCAACGAAAATGTGCCGGTGCCTTATCTGACTAATCGAGCTTATTTTTGTGATCTGGAATTTTTTGTTGATGAGCGCGTGCTGGTGCCTCGTTCGCCGATAGCGGAGCTTATTCGCAATGATTTTGCGCCAATGCTGCACGCGGCGCCCAAGCGCATTTTGGACCTTTGTACGGGCAGCGGCTGCATCGGTATTGCGTGCGCCTATGCTTTCCCTGAGGCGCAGGTGGATCTGGTTGATATTTCCGCGGACGCATTGCAAGTGGCGGAAGTGAATGTCACCAAGCATGACGTGGCGCATCAGGTTTTCCCAATTCGCTCTGATCTGTTTAATGATCTTGGCGATGTGCAATACGATTTGATCGTGACCAATCCGCCGTATGTTGACGAAGAGGATATGTCGTCGCTGCCGGCTGAATTTAAGCACGAGCCAGAGCTAGGTTTAGCCGCTGGCAGTGACGGCTTAAAGTTGGTGCGCAGGATCTTGGCGCGCGCGGCGGATTTTCTAACGCCAAATGGCGTGCTGATCTGCGAAGTGGGTAATTCGATGGTGCACATGCAGCAGCAGTATCCCACGCTGCCGATCACTTGGCTTGAGTTTGAGCACGGTGGGCATGGCGTGTTCATGATCACTAAAGCCGATTTAGCCAATATTGCAGAGCAGTTTGCAATTTATAAAAACTAAAATTGGCTCAATAATAAAGCGGCATGTGCCGCTTTATTCGTTAATCAGCATTATTCTCTTCTTCATACACCGAGATGATTTTAAATAGCAGCATAAAAAACATGATGATATGTGTATGAAAGAACGGGTAGTCTGTTAATCCCGCGCTTAAAAATAGCAAAAGCAGTGTTGTTTTAAGCGGCTTAAATTGGATTATTAGGGTTTGCTCTTTTTTTATTGTCGCGGCAAAAGAGAGAAGCCAAGCGGCTAATAATAGCAGACCTAAGATGCCATAGCGTGCGTAGGTATCGATATACAGATTATGCAAATGATTTTGATGAAAGGCTCTTGGAAGAGCATAAATGGAGTCTAAAACTTTCTTCTCTCCAGCACCAATTAACGGGTTGCTATTACCCATTTCGATGCCATGCTGCCATAAATTGAGCCTAATACCAAAAGAGGTTGTGAGATTTCCTTGTTGAATCGCCGCTATTTCACGCCGCGTATCTAAAATTCTATTCTCTATTTGTTGTTGGAAAATTAAATAGCTACAGGAAAAAATAATTACCAAACTTGCAAAAATAGCTAAGTGGTGGCGTGCTTGAGCTGCAAAATGTTTCAATGATAGCGCGATAAATAGTATCGGCAAGAAAATAATGATCCCGCGCACACTGGTTAATATCACAGCAAAAAAACTAAAAATAGTGCCGGCTATAAGAAATAGCATTAATTTCTTATTGTTTTTATTTGTCAGTGAAAGAGAAAAGCAGGCGAGTGATAGTGAGCCACAAAATAGTGCAAAAGTGATCGGATTTGTAACAACGCCTACACGATAAATATTAAGTACATAAAATTCATGCAAAGCGTTGATTCCGCAAAAAATAGCGGCAACCCCTATTAATCCTGCAATAGGGGGTTGACCAATCTTGCGCCAGGGGATGCACAGTAAATAGATATTGCCTAAGAGCAAAATGCTAGCAAAATCAAACTCATCCTGACGATAGAAGTGAAGCGCGGTAAAATATAAAAAAAGTGCGCAGCTCGCAAGAAAAGGCAATCTCACTGCAACATTATTCCAATTCTTTTTCACAGTATCACGATAAAAATAGAGGCAATACAGAACTGTCACTATAATGGCGCGCGAAACGAGCCACTTAGTATTTTCTACGTTGTACACGAGAAAAAACAATATAATTAATGGGCTGAGTAAAAACAGCCTTTCAAGTTCTTTTTTATTTATTAGCCTATTAAATAAATGTGCGACTGTGTTGGAATAGTTATTCATTGAGATCCTTTCAAATCCTTTTTTAAACTAGTGGTATTGGCTTTGCGTTTTAAGCTTATCTATTTTTCATAAACGCAATATGCAGCCTGATTTTTTTATACAGTGAATAACATTCGCGCGATGGTTTTCTATACAGAGGTGTGTTTGAAACCGCTTCATCTTGAATGGTTGTTTCATGGATAGCGATATTATCTTTTCTTAAATAAGGTGTCATTTGGTATGACAACTGTTTGTGAATATAATTTGCGCCAATAAAACAGTCTACCGGCATACACCAGCGGTGTTTAATTAACTTGGCGGCGGCGCGCGGCGAGATGGCATAAGCAGCGGCTAAGCCATAATTATCTTTGAGTAAGCTAATTTGATAATTTTGCTGTTTTTCGACAATTTTCGATGCGCAATCTGGCAAAATGCGCTCTAAACGCAAAAAATCATACTGCATAACTTTTTCTAATGCCAGTGCCACAATCTCCTGCGCTCCATCATTTAACTCAATATCATCCTCAAGAATAATGATAGGCTTACCAAGCTCAAGGCACTTAAGCCATAGTGTGAAGTGGCTTGCATAGCAGCCAAGTTCTCCGCTGCTTGGCATCTTGCCGCTGGTGAGCCAAAGCCGCTTGTGATGATCATAATCTTGCGCCAGCATCGGCAGCTCTTTTCGGCCATCGATGGCGTCAAAAAATTCAAAGGCGATCCCTTGTTTTTGTAATTCATGGCTAATAGTTTGACGGCGCGCTTCGCTGCGAAGCAGGCTGATCACATACACTTGATTCATAGTAATATTTTTCGTGAGTGAATTTTGTAATCAATGGTAACCCAGCGCGCTTCTTTTTTTGAAGTACTCCTTTGCAAATGTAACCAGTAACACAAAATCGCTTAAAAAACAGATGGATCCGCTGCCGACTTGCGTTAGCATTTTTCAATTTACCAAGGTGAACAATATGGCAGGAAATAGCATTGGCGAACTTTTTCGCGTTACCACGTTTGGCGAAAGCCACGGCGCGGCTCTTGGCTGCATTGTCGACGGCTGTCCTGCGGGAATGGCGCTTACTGCCGAGGTGATCCAGCGCGAACTCGATCGCCGCCGCCCAGGGCAGTCGCGTTACACAACCGCTCGCCGCGAGGCTGACGAGGTGCAGATCTTGTCGGGGCTGTTTAATGGCCGGACAACCGGCACTCCGATTGGCCTGATGATCGCTAACTGCGATGCGCGCTCGGGCGATTATGACCATTTGGCTGACACTTTTCGCCCAGGGCACGCTGACTTCACCTATATGAAAAAATATGGGCTGCGCGACCATCGCGGCGGTGGTCGCGCTTCTGCGCGAGAAACGGCGATGCGCGTTGCAGCAGGTGCTATTGCAAAACAGTATTTACAGCAGCAGTTTGGTATGCGTATACGCGCTTATTTGGCACAGATGGGGCCGATTCAAATTGACAAGGTCGATTGGGAACAAGTTGAGCAAAATCCGTTTTTTTGCCCAGACGCCGATAAAGTGACGGCACTAGAGCAGCTTATTCAGAGTCTCAAAAAACAAGGTGACTCGATTGGCGCGCGCGTCACCTTGGTTGTCAGCGGGGTGCCAGCAGGCCTTGGCGAGCCGGTGTTTGATAGGCTTGATGCTGATCTGGCGCACGCATTGATGAGCATTAATGCGGTGAAAGCGGTCGAAATTGGCGACGGGGTCGCGGTGGTGACGCAGCGCGGCAGTGAAAATCGCGACGAGCTGTGCCCAAGTGGTTTTCTCTCGAATCATGCCGGTGGTATTTTAGGTGGCATTTCTTCGGGGCAAGAGATCGTAGCGCATGTTGCCCTCAAACCGACGCCGAGCATCGCCATTGCGGGCAAGTCGATTGATCTGCATGGCAATGCGGTTGAGATCAGCGGCAAGGGGCGCCACGATCCTTGCGTTGGCATTCGCGCGGTACCGATTGTTGAAGCGATGGCAGCGATTGTGCTGATGGATCACTTGCTTCGTCAGCGCGCGCAAAATGGCTAAGCCGTGAATAAAAAAATCTATAAAAATTAATGACTCTCATTTTTCTTGGCAAAAGTTTGCGCAGCTTAAGCTGTGCGCCTTTGTTATTGTGTTACATTTTTGTTACGACGTGTAAAAGCTTGGGTGAGGAAATCACATGATAAAAAAATATATGATTGTGCAGCTTGAGATGACCACCTCTTTTGATGATGGCTCTTTGTGTTACACAACAGCTGCGGGCGGCCCGCCGATGGAGTATGTGCACGGCACAGGGCATCTGCTTCCGGCGTTAGAGCGCACGCTGGAGGGGAAAAAAGTGGGCGATGCTTTCGCTGTGGTGCTTGAGTCGCACGAAGCGTATGGCGCGCACGATCCAAAGCTTGTGCAGCGGGTCTCGAAGGCGCATTTTAGCCATATCCCTGATTTTAAAGCGGGAATGGGCTTGAATATGACCATCAATAATGTCAATTCACCGGTGTTTGTCGCAGACGTTTATGACGATGAGGTGCTGATTGACGCCAACCATCCTTTGGTTGAGGAGCGCTTGCATTTTAGCGGCGTGGTCAAAGCTATCCGTGAGCCAAGCGCGGCTGAGATGGCGGAGTTTAAAAAGCTTGCTCTGTGAGTCAAGGTATTGATGTAACGTATAAATAAGACGCCTGAGGCGTCTATTTTTTTATGGTGAACAGCGCTGCTTGGGCCTTACCTTGCAAGTCAAACGCGGCGAAAGAAAACAGTGGCGCGCAATAGGCGCTCGCCGTCACGCAGGAATTTGGTATTTATTTAAGGCAATTAGTGATATAAAAATGCAAGCAAGAGCTGTTTGAAATCGAGGAGTGTTAACTGTGAAAAAGTTATTATTACCGCTCGTATCGCTCTCTTTTTTTGCTGATGCGGCGAAGCCTGAAGTGAGCCACTCTTATCGCGGCATCTACACGAATGGGTTTGAAGTGAGCGCTTTTGTGCCTTGCGGTAGCAAAAAGGATTACTGGTTGTGGGCTAAAGAGGAAAAGCTGCTCGACAAACTTGACGCCCGCATGGATAAAATCAGGGACAAAAACGGGGAGCCTTACCCGTCGGTATACATTGAAATCGTGGCGGTTGATATTGGGAAGAGCGCCGAAGGTTTTCCCGCTGATTATGACTCCACCCTTGATATGAAAAAACTCATTCGTTACTCCCAAAAGATCCCACGCGACTGTAAACCCTCTTCATAATTTACGGCAGAAATTGGCGGCAGCCTTTGCGCTGCCGATTTCTCGTGCGCGCGGAAAAACTTGCTGATTTATTATGTATTTTCATTATTGCGGACACAAAAAAAGACGTCCGAAGACGTCTTAAATCGCGATTTGGTGGAGCTGGCGGGAGTTGAACCCGCGTCCAAAACCAATCTAACTAATGGCGCTACATGCTTAGTCTGGCTTTATTCTCGTCTCAATGCTGCGAACAGACACGCCACATTAAGGCATACCCGAATTAAATTTAACGGTTCCGCTCTCGAGTCAAAGCTTCCGCGCGATCCTGTTTCTGTTTGACTCCTCATAATTCCCCGTCCTACAGGCGAAGGCTAGGGAGAGAAGAAGCTGGTAGTTTCTTAGGCTACGAGAGACTTACGCCGCGAGGCGCACGTCTTCAGCTTGGTAGTTTTCGTCGTTTGCGACTATTTTTTGCGGTTTTTTAGCGAGGCCAACCGCACCTCGGCATGCTCCACGAGCCTTCCTGATCCTGTCGAATCCAAAATCAGCCCCGTAAAAGTTTTTCAAGCTTAAACACAACCACCTGTTTCGTCAACTATTATCTAGCGCTGCTTTTCATGATCCGCGCTTTGTCGCGTTGCCAGTCGCGATCTTTGAGGCTGTCGCGTTTATCGTGCAGCTTTTTCCCTTTAGCAAGGCCGATTTTGAGCTTCGCCCACGACTGTTTCCAGTACAGCGCCAGCGCAACCACGGTGTAGCCGTCGCGGTTCACTTTGCCCATCAAAGTGTCAAGCTCGCGTTTTTTAAGCAGTAATTTGCGAATGCGCGTAGGGTTGGCCACAACGTGGGTCGAGGCTTTGTCAAGCGGCGTTATCATCATGCCGGAGATGAAAGCTTCGCCTTGACGAAAATAGACGTAACTTTCCGTGACATTGGCTTTGCCGGCGCGCATCGATTTAACTTCCCAACCTTGCAGCTCAAGTCCCGCTTCAATTTCATCTTCGATGAAAAATTCGTGGCGCGCTTTTTTGTTGAGCGCGATCGTGTTGCTGCCAGATTTACTTTTTGCGTTTTTTTTAACCATTTTTTGACCGTTTTGCCGCGCAGGGCAGCAACAGTTAACCAATAAAAGTAAGCGCTAGTTTTATTGTTTTTTGGCATGAGCGCAACTGTGATATATTAACTCGTCTCACATTAAGGGAAATGGAATGCCACAATTTCACCAAAGTGCAGTCGTGCCGTATAAAAAAGAGCAGATGTTTGCTCTTGTTAATGATGTGGCTGCTTATCCGCAATTTTTGCCAGGCTGCGCGGCGGCGCAGGTGCTAGAGCATACGTCGACCATGATGAAAGCTTCCATTTTGGTGGCTAAATTTGGGGTGCGTAAAATGTTTGTCACTCGTAACACGCTCGTGCCGGGGCAGCGGATAGAGATGGCGTTGGTGGAAGGCCCGTTTCGCCATTTGAGCGGCGGCTGGCAATTTGTTGCGCACGATGAGGCGCGCTGCAAAATCGAATTAACCTTACAGTTTGAATTTAAAAATCCGCTGATAGCGCTGGCATTTGGGAAAATTTTCACCGAGCTTGCCGCAAGTATGATCAGCGCATTTACTCTGCGAGCTGAGCAAATTTATGGAAAACAATAAGCTGTCAAACACGCCGCCCTCAGCAACTTCTGACGAGGCCAATCTTATCGATGTTGAAGTGCTGTACGCATTGCCTGATGAGCAGCGAGTGTTTGCTATCAGCGTTACCCCTTCAGCGACCATCGCAGATATTATTACCCATTGCGGAGTGCTTGACGCTTATCCGCAGATTGATTTAGCGCAAAATAAAGTGGGCATTTTTAGTCGTGCGGTGAAACTTGACGCGACGGCGCAGCATGGCGATCGCATTGAAATTTATCGGCCGCTGCTTGGCGACCCTAAAGAAATCCGCTTGCGGCGCGCAAACAAAAATCGCTAAAAACGGCGTAAAAGCGTAGGCAGGCGACCGATGCGCAGGCTAGCGCTGTGAAAATGGCGCGCTGAGCTGTTGCGCCGGTGACACGTCAGCGGCAGAAGTGGTAAATCCTCACTCATATTAGAAATAGGCATTGATTTTTATCGCTTTTATCGCTAATCCATAAAGAGGTAGGCCCGATCTGCGAGTTGACCATGAAAAAAGATCTGCTGATGATCCTTTTTATTTCTGTGTTTTTACTTGGCGCTTGGCTTGCGGTTTATAACTAGCGCCGTCGCGAGGTAGTGCGATCTCACCATTTGAGCGAGTTCGCACTGCGCGCTCACAACCTGCTACACAAGTCCTTGTAGCTGAACAAATTTTTCGAGCAGCTGCTCTTCACTTTCGATCCGCTGCGGATCACTGATAATGCAGTTATGAATGGGGCACACCGCTTGGCACGTGGGTTTGGCGTAGTGGCCCAAGCATTGCGTGCAGCGATCGGGGTCGATTTGATAGATCTGCTCCCCCATGCTGATGGCTTTGTTGGGGCACTCCGGCTCGCACATGTCGCAATTGATGCAGCGCTGCGTGATGAGTAGCGCCATTACTTAACCTTGATCTCTTTGATGTCTAACGGCTGTTCGCAAACATTGCGCGTGCTCGTGCCTTGTGGCAAATTGCGCATCAAGAGTGCAAATTGCAGATCAAGATCAGCGGGCACCGGTATATACATGAAGTGGCCGTTACCTTTCGCGTCATCAACCACATTGCCTTTTTTATCTTGCATTTGCGTGAGCGTGAAGGTGATATTTTTCTCTGGCGTCATGATCTCAAGTTCGTCGCCGACCACAAATTTATTTTTAACTTCTACCAGCGCCAGCTCGCCGCATCGCTCGCCGGTAAATTCGCCGACAAATTGTTGCAGTGTTGAGACAGAGTAGCCGTAATCATAATTTTGGTATTCGCTGTGGTGATGGCGGCGCAAAAATCCTTCGGTGTAGCCGCGGTGCGCTAAGCTTTCTAGCGTCGTGAGCAGCGCTGCATCAAACGGTTTGCCTGCCATCGCATCATCTATCGCTTGACGATAGACTTGTGCCGTACGCGCGCAGTAGTAGAACGATTTGGTGCGTCCTTCAATTTTGAGCGAATGCACGCCCATCTGCGTGAGCTTGGCGACATGCTCGACCGCGCGCAGATCTTTGGAGTTCATGATGTAGGTGCCGTGCTCATCTTCAAAAGCGGCCATCAGCTCACCTGGGCGACCTTGCTCCTCGAGCAAGAATGGCTGTGACGTGTGTGTGCCAAGGCCAAGAGTGGTCGCCGCCGGCGCGGCATTGACGATCTGCCCGCTGCTGTCTTCCGTTGCTGGATGCACATTGTAGCTCCAGCGACATGCGTTGGTGCAGGTGCCTTGGTTGGGGTCGCGCTTGTTGATGTAGCCTGAAAGCAGGCAGCGCCCAGAATACGCCATGCATAGCGCACCATGCACAAACACTTCAATTTCCATCTGTGGCACGGCGCTGCGGATCTCTTCAATCTCTTCGAGCGAAAGCTCGCGCGACAAGATCACGCGCTGCACGCCTTGCGTCTGCCAAAATTTCACCGTGGCCCAGTTGACCGCGTTGGCCTGTACCGACAGGTGAATAGGCATGTGCGGAAATGCCTCGCGCACCATCATGATAAGACCGGGATCAGACATGATCAGCGCATCTGGCCCCATGTTGATCACCGGCGTTACGTCGCGCAAAAAGGTTTTGAGCTTGGCATTGTGCGGCTGAATATTGCACACCACGTAAAATTTCTTGCCAAGTGCATGCGCTTCGTTGATACCGATCTGCAAATTAGCATGATCAAACTCGTTATTGCGCACTCGCAAACTGTAGCGCGGCTGGCCTGCGTAAACGGCGTCCGCACCATAAGCGAAGGCGTAGCGCATGTTTTTCAAATTGCCAGCAGGGGAGAGTAGTTCAGGTCTTTGCATAAAATTCCCATGTGTGTCGCTAAAAATGTCTGTGGTGAGAATGAAAAGCGGACAAGTTGCGCGCAGCTTTGCCGCCACCAGCAGTAAAAATTAATAACGGCAAGCGAGTTTAAGTTGCGGTGAATTTTACTGCGATCTGCGTCACATGGCTAGCGTTGTGATGGTTGCGAAGGAGAAAAGAAAAAGCGCGCCGTCGTGGCACGCTTTTGCAAATCAAGCTGGGCTGCGTTTTGCTTTGGCAGCTTTGGGCTTAATGAATTGTGACAGGGTGACAAGCACTGCTACGAGCAGCATGGCGCCAAAAATTAGCACGAGCCATTGCGGCATGGTGTAGTCAAGAAAACGCCAAGTGATTTCGCTGCAGCTGCCTTGCGCTTCAAACATCCAAGGAACCCACTTATTGAGCGGCGCCCTGCTTGGGAAGTTGACGAGCAAATCGCAAGTTTTGCCAAAAAGCTGATTAGGATCAGGGAATTGGTAACCGATGTGCTCGATTGACAACTGCAATCCCCACGCTGAGCTGCCCAGCCAGCCTAACAGGGCGATGTTGCGCACCATTTGCAGGTGCGGTGCAAGCATGCCAATCAATGCGCTAAGCAAAACGCCGGTCAAAGCAACGCGTTCATAAATACACATCACGCAAGGCGCGAGGTCTAACCCGTGTTGGAAAAAGAGCGCGCACAGCTCAAAAATAAGACAACTGATGAAAAGCAGCTTCCAAGCGCCGCGCGTGTACGAAATATAATTCAAAAAAGAAAACATCGGCTGTGCCTCATTGATTAACTTACAGATTGCTCACACTGATAAAAAGCAATGTATTGTTTATTATGCAAAAATGTGGAGGGAAAAACGGATAAAAAGTTCCCCTAAGCAAGGATCATAAATCCATTGAATATTTTAAAGCAGAAAGATTTTTTATGAAATTCATCTTTAGGCAAAAATATAAATCATGCAAATGCTTCAATATGAATTTATTGAAGTTTTCTTCGCGAGTTGAAAAAATAGCATCTGCGTTTTGCGCGCGACAAAAAATAGTTTTTATTTTGTGCCCTGTTGCTGCGATTTGTCTTCAAAAAATGAGTCTTTGCGAATAAGTCGCCGCTCACGGGTTACTTGATTTTTTTTATCAATGATATGATGCGCGATTATGAGTTTGGCGAGAGTGCGCAACCAACCGATGGTGATCAAGGCCGATAGCCCAGCAGCATTTGCTGAAAAATACATTATTAAAAGTATTTGGAACAATCATTTTCCGCAAGGCTCGATTTTGCCCGCCGAGCGCGAGCTGTCAGAGCAGATTGGGGTGACGCGCACGACGCTGCGTGAAGTGCTGCAACGTCTGGCGCGCGATGGCTGGCTGACTATCCAGCACGGCAAGCCGACGCGCATTAACGACTACATGAATACCGCGGGGCTGAGCATTCTCGATACGCTGGTGACCCTCGAGGGTGAGGACGTGCACGGGGTGCTCGAGGATCTGCTCGCCGCCCGCACCGATATCAGCTGCATTTATATGCGTCACGCGATAAAAAATAATGCGCAAGCTTGCCGTCAATTAATCACCAAGGTGATCTTTTCTTGTGAAAAATTGGTAGAAAATAAGAAATTTGAGATCGCAATTAGCGAACTTGCAGAGCGAGACGCCATTTTACAAGATACCAAAAAAATAACAGAAACCTTTAAGGATGCATCGCCATCATTAACAGAGGCTATCTGTTTTGGCCGCGCATTTAATTATTTTGATTATTTGCTTTTTCAAGGAATGGCGCAATTTTCTAACAGTAAAGTTTATTTGCTAACCATAAATGGCATGCGCAAAATTTATTCTAGGGTCGGTGGTTACTACTTTATGAATGGTAATGCGTGCGAGTTGGCGCTTAATTTTTATAAAGAGTTGCTAGATATTATTGATCAGCAAAAGTACCACAAAACTAAAAATATACTTAAGAAATATGGCCGAGAAAGCGGCATGATCTGGCTGAGTCAAAAAGAGCACATTTCTGAATTAATGGCGCAGGAAGAAGCGCTGTAAAAATAGGGGAAGATATTGAAATAATATTTTCCTCTATTTTTAATTGGTCATTTGCTTGATTTTGCCGGATAGCTTCCTAAAATAATCGATTTTCCATCGGCTAATTCTTGTTCAAGAATAACATCAAATCCCCACAATTTATGGGCGTGCTTAAGCACTTGTTCATAGCTTTGGTGCAGGGGGATCTTTTTGTGCGGAATATGACGCAGAGTAAGCGCTCGGTTACCGTGTAAATCCACATTGACTACTTGGATATTCGGCTCTCGGTTGCTTAAGTTATATTGTGCAGACAATTTTTGTCTGATATTTAAATAGCCTTCATCATTATGAATGTTGGTAATTTCAATAAAGTTATTTTTTTCATCATCATTAATCGAGAATAATTTTAAATCACGCATTACTTTTGGTGATAAGTATTGACTAATAAAACTTTCATCTTTAAAGTTTTTCATTGCAAAGTGCACAGTTTCCAACCAATTTTTGCCTGCAATTTCAGGAAACCACTCTTTATCTTCTTGGGTCGGATTTTCGCAAATTCTTCTGATATCTTGAAATATGGCAAATCCAAGAGAATAAGGATTTATACCACTGTAATATTGACTGTTATAATGCGGCTGTGCAATAACACTTGTATGGCTGTGCAAAAATTCAATACTGAATTTCTCCGTCACTAATCCCTCATCATAAAGGTGATTTAATATATTATAATGCCAAAAAGTTGCCCAGCCTTCATTCATTACTTGAGTTTGTTTTTGCGGATAAAAATATTGGCTTATTTTCCTGACTATTCTGATAATTTCTCTTTGCCATGGCTCTGACAATTGCGAGTTTTTCTCAAGAAAATATAAAATGTTTTCTTGTGGTTCAGATGGGAAATTTTGTTCCTTTTTCTTTTTGACACTTTCATGTTTAGGTATCGTCCTCCATAACTCGTTTATTTGTGATTGTAGATAATCTTCCCTATTTTTTTGGCGAATTTTCTCTTCAGATAAAGATATTCTCTGCGGCCTTTTATACCTATCAACACCGTAATTCATTAAGGCGTGGCAAGAATCAAGCAAAGACTCAACTTGCTCTACACCGTATTTTTCTTCACAGTCACTGATATATTTTTTTGCGAAAGAAAGATAATCGATGATTGAACTTGCATCGGTCCAAGTTCTAAATAAGTAATTACCTTTGAAAAAAGAATTATGGCCATAGCAGGCATGCGCCATGACAAGCGCTTGCATAGTGATAGTATTCTCTTCCATTAAATATGAGATACATGGATTAGAATTTATAACAATTTCGTAGGCAAGCCCTGTTTGACCGTGTTTATAATTTTTTTCGACATCAATAAATTTTTTGCCAAAAGACCAGTGATTATAATTGATCGGCATGCCAATGCTCGAATATGCATCCATCATTTGCTCGGCAGTAATAATTTCTATTTGGTTAGGATAGGTATCTAATTGATAATGCTCTGCAATGCGTTTGATGTGAGCATGATATTGCTCGAGCAATTCAAATGTCCAATCAGGTCCATCGCATAGCGTTTTTTTTATTTTCATCAAGAAGCGATCCTAACATTTATAAGCGTTAATGTGTTATGCAGTCTGCTTTTTAAATAATTCTCTAAAGATAGGATAAATATCCTCGGCGTTTTTAATGTGCTGCATTGAAAAATTATTATGATCAATATTTAATGATTCATATTCTTGCCATAATGTTTGATGTGCTCGTCTGGTTATTTCGATGTAAGAGTAGTGACGAACTAATGGCAATAGATTTTTCACTAAAAACTCTTTACAAGTGGGTGAGTCGTCCGCCCAATTATCACCGTCCGATGCTTGCACAGCATAGATATTCCATTTATCTGAAGGGTAGCGCTCTTTTATTATTTGGTGCATCAGCACTAATGCACTAGAGACAATGGTTCCCCCAGTTTCTTGCGAATAAAAAAATTCGTGTTCATCCACTTCTTTGGCTTGCGTATGGTGGCGGATAAATACAACATCAACGTGCTTGTAATTGCGGATCAAAAATAGATAGAGTAAAAAATAAAAGCGTTTAGCAATATCTTTGGTCGCTTGATCCATTGAACCCGACACATCCATTAAGCAAAACATAACAGCTTGGCTGCTAGGAATGGACTGTTTTTCGTAATTTTTAAAACGAAGATCAAATGTATCGATAAAAGGAACGGCATCAATTTTTTTCTGTAAAACTTCGATTTGCTGCACAACTCTTTTTTCTTCTAAAGGCTGCGCAGGTTCATTTTTTTGTAAATTCGCTAACTCTTCTTTTAATTCTCTGATCTGCTTTTTTTTGCCTGCAGATATAGCAAGTCGCCTTGCTAAAGAGTTTTGCAAGGAGCGAATAATTGCAATATTTGCGGGAACTCCGGATGATTTAAAGCCACTTCTGCGTGTTTTTTCATCCACTAATTTCGCTGAGCTGGTCTCTTTTAGATCAGGCAATTCTAAATCTTCAAATAAAAGATCTAAATATTCATCTTTAGAAATTTGGAAAACAAAATCATCTTCACCGTCACCGCGATTATCGGCTTGACCTTCTCCGGTTTTTTTATTTTGCGGACCAGAAGGGCGATCAATTTTATCACCAGCAACAAATCGGTCATTGCCAGGGTGAACCATTTCGCGTTGCCCGCCGACATCATGATGAAAAATAGGCTCGCTGATATCTTTTTCTGCGATGGTTATTTTTTCACCGTTTTTGAGATCGGTAATGGATCTGCGGTTTATCGCATCAGAGAGTAAATTTTTAATTTGCTGTTTATGACGAGATAAAAAGCGCTGCCGATTAACAGCGCTTTTATTTTTTCCATTTAATCTTCTATCAATGAAATTTGCCATGAATTTTCTTAATTAATAAATATTACTTAGGATGATTTTCTAACTCGCAAATACCACTCTGATAGTAAACGAACTTGTTTTCGCGTATAACCTTTTTCCATCATTCTTGCGACAAAATCTTCGTGTTTTTTCTGCTCTTCGGTGGACGTTTTCGCATTAAAGGAAATAACAGGAAGCAGATCTTCGGTATTAGAAAACATTTTCTTTTCAATTACGGTGCGCAATTTTTCATAGCTTGTCCACGCTGGATTTCGTCCTTCATTATTTGCTCTTGCGCGAAGGACAAAATTGACGATCTCATTACGAAAATCTTTTGGATTGCTTATTCCAGCTGGTTTTTCTATTTTTTCAAGCTCAGCATTTAACGCTGCTCTATCGAATAATTGGCCGGTATCGGGATCGCGATATTCTTGGTCTTGGATCCAAAAGTCAGCATAAACAACATAGCGGTCAAAAATATTTTGCCCGTATTCAGAGTAGGATTCTAAATAAGCGGTTTGCACTTCTTTGCCGATAAATTCGATATATTTTGGGATCAAATGGCCTTTGAGGTGCTCTAAATATTTTGCGGCCACTTCGGCTGGAAATTGCTGGCGTTCAATTTGCTGCTCTAACACATAAAAGAGGTGCACAGGATTTGCCGCAATTTCGTTGTGATCGAAATTAAATACGCGCGACAAAATTTTAAACGCGAAACGGGTCGACAGGCCGGTCATCCCCTCATTGACACCCGCGTAATCACGGTACTCCTGATAAGATTTTGCTTTAGGATCGGTGTCTTTAAGCGTCTCGCCGTCATAGACGCGCATTTTAGAGTAGATGTTTGAATTTTCTGGATCTTTGAGCCGCGACAGTACGCTAAAGCGCGCTAAAATATCGAGCGTGCTCGGGGCGCATGGGGCTGTCGATAATTCGCTGTTTTGTAAAAGTTTTTCGTAAATTTTGCGCTCTTCTGACAGGCGCAAGCAATAGGGCACCTTGACGATAAAAACGCGGTCGAGGAAAGCCTCGTTGTTTTTATTGTTGCGGAAAGTTTGCCATTCCGACTCGTTGGAGTGCGCTAAAATCATGCCGTCAAATGGCAGCGCAGAGATCCCCTCAGTGCCGTTGTAGTTGCCTTCTTGCGTCGCGGTAAGCAGGGGATGCAGCACTTTTATCGGCGCTTTAAACATTTCGACAAATTCCATAATGCCATGATTTGCCTTACAAAGTGCGCCTGAATAGCTGTAGGCGTCAGGATCATTTTGCGAAAAATATTCAAGCTTGCGAATGTCGACTTTCCCCACCAAAGAGGAAATGTCTTGGTTGTTTTCATCGCCCGGCTCAGTTTTGGCAATCGCAATTTGATCCAAAATCGACGGGCGAATTTTCACCACTTTGAATTTGGTAATATCGCCGCCAAATTCGTGCAAGCGTTTCGCCACCCAAGGCGACATGATCGAGCGCAAGTAACGCTTTGGAATTTTGTACTGACTTTCTAAAATTTTGCCATCTTCATTAACGTCAAATAGGCAAAAAGGATGATCATTGACGGGGCTGCGCTCGCCATTGGCAGAAAGGACGTAAATCGGCACTTTTTGCATTAAATGTTTTAATTTTTCCGCCAGCGATGACTTGCCGCCGCCAACAGGCCCGAGCAAATAGAGGATCTGCTTGCGCTCTTCAAGCCCTTGAGCCGCATGTTTTAAATAGGAGACGATCTGCTCGATAGCCTCTTCCATGCCATAGAAATCTTCAAACGTTTTGTAGTGGGCAATGACGCGGTTGGAAAAAAGGCGGCTGAGTTTGGGCGACAAAGAGGTGTCAATTTTTTCCGGCTCGCCAATCGCCATCAGCAGTCGCTCCGCTGCATTTGCGTAGGCGCTGCGATCTTCGCGACATAAATCGAGAAAATCTTGCAAGCTTAGCTCTTCATCTTTGGTTTGCTCGTAGCGCTGGCGGTAGTGATCGAATATGGTCATAGAAAGTCCTTTTACGACGGCACATGCTTACAAATGAGCGATGTTGGATGTTGTAAATTGAAAATAGCTGTTTAATTAAGACTAGACGCAACTCTCGGATTTGCCTGCGTAACAACTTATTTTTCAATAATTTTTTATAAATTAGTCGGAAAAATGCGCGTGCAAAAAAGGGGGCGGTAGGCAATTATGCGGCGATAACGACCACCGCAAATGGGTCTTTGCAGTGGTTTATTGGCTTGGTGGACGTGGTTTGCGCGACAAAAAATTTGTCAGACGACAAGCGCTGTTTCTTGCTGCAGATAATTGTGCAGCGCCGTTTGGATAAGCTCTTGCTCGTGAATGTTTTTTATTTGTAAAAACAGCAAGCTAGCTTCTGGATAATTGAGCATTAGGTAATGCAGCCATTGCTTGATGCGCGCTGATACGTATTGTTTTTTCTCTTGCTGAGGAAAATTTTTCGCATAAGTTAGCAGCAGCGCAACAACGTCACGCCAAGCAAGCGGCGCTGCGCCTTGCATTATGTGCGCAGCTAAATTGGGCATCGAAAGCGCGCCGCGGCACACCATCAAATTGCTGCTGCCAGTCTGAAAATGGCAGTTTTGCGCATCCTCTTGGCACCAAATTTCGCCATTGGCAACGACCGAAACGGCGGTGCGTTTTTGAATTTCGCCGATGAGATCCCAGCGAATGGCCTCTTTTTTGTAGCCATCCACTTTGCTGCGGCCATGCACCACCAGCTCATCCACGCCCGCGTTTAACGCGGCGTCTGCGATCTCTAAAAAGGGGCTGCAATCGTCAAAGCCGAGGCGAATTTTCGCGCTTAGCAAGGCGTGCGGGATCGCCGTCCTGACCGACTTAACGATTTGATAAATAAGCTCCGGCTGCTTTAACAGCGCCGCGCCGCCTAAACTGTTGTTCACCGTTTTTGATGGACAGCCAAAGTTGAGATCGATGCCGGCTGAACCAAGCTCGATGGCGAGCGCCGCATTTTCTGCCATATATTGTGGCGATTGCCCGAGCAGCTGCACCCGAACAGGGGTTCCGGCAGCGGTTTTGCCGCCATTTTTAAGCTCAGGACAAAGTCTGTAGTAATAATGCGGCGGAAGCACAGCATCCACGACGCGCACAAATTCGGTGACGCACAGCGCATAAGGATTGATGGCGGTAAGCAGCTCGCGCACCGGCGCATCTAACACGCCTTGCATCGGCCCTAAAATGATCTGCATGATTTTATTGCCTTTTATTTTTTGCGAGTGCGATTGCGGGTTTTGCTTTTAGCGTTTGATTTGCCTGCGCAAAAACTTTCCACAATGTGATCTTGCCAGTCAATGACGTCTATTTCATATACCACGCTGTTTTGCACCGAGCCTTTAGCTGCATGCATTGCCTCTTTAGAGCCGGTGAGCAGCGGGTGCCATTCTGGAAGTGGCTGATTTTCCATGAGTAATCGGTAGGAGCAGGTCGCGGGCAGCCAGTAAAATTGCGGTAAATTTTCTTTGGTCAACTTTAAGCATTGCACCCCGCGCGCAAAGCGGTTGGCGTAGTCGCTGCACTGGCATGTTTGGCTGTCGAGCAGCTCGCAGGCGATATTGGTGTAGTGCAGATCGTCTGTGTCATCGTCGATAAATTTGTGCAAACAGCACTTAGCGCAGCCATCGCAGATCTGCTCCCATTCTTGCTCATTCATCTCATCAAGGGATTTTTGCTGCCAAAAAGGAAGTTTATTCAAATGAACCTCGCCAAAAAAAGAAAAAGCAAGCATATCCAGCGCGATTAAAAGCGCAAGCTAATTTATCGTTGTGTGAATAAAGTTTGGCAATTCAATGCGTTATTTTGTGTAGGGATTTTTTTACATCTATTCACTTGCGAGTGTTAGTTTTACTGCATATTGTTTGCGATTATTATTTGAGCAGCAGCTGCTATTTTGTAGGCATAGTAAACAGCGACATCTATTTTAACTCTTTGATTTTATTTAGATGTTTTGTCGTAAATGCCATTTGATGAGTTCAAGCTTAAAAAAAGAGCAGATGGCCATCTTTGAAGTTGCTGTATAGCTTTAGTAGGATTTGTTTGTATGTTTCCAAACCAACCGCCGCCCACATCAACCACAGCCGCAGCTGGCACCAGCCAAACGACAACTCAAACTACCGCAGCGCAACCAACCACAACCAGCACCGTAACCGCCACGTTGCAGCTTGCAGTAGTTACTAACACTGCGAATATACCAGCGACCACGGCGGCCTCTACAAGCACAGGCCAACAAGCAGGAGCTGTCGCTGGGGGAATTGGGCCGGTAAGAGCGTCTGCGCGTGTTCCAGTGCGAGGAAGAGGTGCTCCTTATCGTGCAATAGCTCCTGCATATAATTTGGTACCTAACTTGGCTCCAGTCAATCCAAATCCTGCTCCTGCCGCTGTACTATCTTTAAATGCATTTTTTTCCCATTTGTTCACGCACACAGGGCTGCAAAGGGAAGGCAGCCGTGAAAATGAGCAGGGGAAAGAGGATGCGCACGCTGGGCTCTCTGGAGGCGCTGAGGGAAATGAAAATCGATTATCTCTAGAATTATCTTTCTCTGAGCAGGCTATTGATAATTGCAGTGATCCCGTGTTGAAACTCATCTTGCAGCTAGTTAATAACGAGCAAAATCCAGCCCGTCGTGCAGCTTTTATCATAAAAGCAGCGCGCGCCTTTGAGAGTGAAGGAGTGCTTTTGCGTGGAACATTAACCCGCCTTAGTGAGTTGTTAGGTATTCAGCTAAACTCTGTCGCTGTTTGGCAGAGGATGCATAGCCAGGATACAAACGCGACCTCAGCGTCTAGCACCGCTACTACTAGTGGTGGCGCTACTGCTTCAACGATGCGCTTACAGATGCCAATGGATATGTTTTCTTGGACAGAATTGCTTGCAGCAATCCAAACGTGTCTTTCATCGCCACAAGTGACTGCTTTATCGCAGGAGCAAACCCGATCAGGGGCAGGAGCCGCTCAGTCAGATTTAACTGCAGGGCTTTCTTTCACTGCTGCATTTATTAATCAACAAGATGAAAAATTGCAAACGTTAATGGGTGATTTTAACAAAGCAACAAATTTAAGAGATCGCTGCACCTTTTTTGCAAGGGTCATATGTGTTTTGCAAGACGATGGAAGGCTACTTCATGGGACTTATGAGCGTCTGAGTGGGCTTTTAGCCGTGCAGCGTAGAGGAACAAGGAATTGGATACGGGGATTTCAACAGACAAGGGGGGGGCAAGGGAGGGCTCTAGGGGCTGCAGGAGCCAACGTGCTAAATTTGACGCAAACGTTAATTAATGCCATTAAGATGCGACTGCAGCTAATTTCACACGTTCCTATCGCCGCAGTTTTACCAGTGCCAATATTAACCACTGCAGCAGTTCAACCCACCACTGCCTCTGCAGTGCTAAGCGCTCCTTTAACATTTTCTACGTTGATATCTGTTCCTGCTCGCCAAACGCCGGTATTTTTCCCCGCGACTACCACTGCGGCTCCTCCTGCACACAGCGTCGCACAAACGGCGGCTCCGGTATTTACTGCGCCCGCAACGCCTAGCACCTCTGCAGCGCAGCTTGCACCTGTAGTTCCGCCATTTTCGCCAAACATTTCAGAGACTAGCCTTGAAGCGCTGCTGGATCTGCAGCCAGCGCCTGTCAGTGAGCCACCTGCTCCTGTTGCCCCTGCTCCGGCTCCTGTTGCTCCTGCTCCGGCTCCTTCTGCCAGCGACCCGTTCGATTTGAATATGGCTATGAATGAGGATGAAATGTTTAGCCTTTTTGATGAGTAGCGCTACGAAAAGGGCGGCATTCTAAACGCGGGAATTAACGGCAGCAGCGACTGCATAACAAGGTTTGGCAACCGGTAAAAAAAACAGCGGGAAAATTTCAGCTCAAAGGTTTTGTTGGTGAGTTGCTCGCGCAACAAGTCGCCGAAATAGTGTGTTAAATCATGCGCGTTTAGCCAAGGTGAAGAGTTTGGCTGCTGACGCTACTCGTGCTCCGGCGTTTTTGCGCTGCCGTGAGCTGCATTGTTGCTAGAGGTTGGGTCTTCTTCTGGCTGCGGCTCTGATGTAGAGTCTTGTGCGTTATCTGTGGCAGCTTCTTGAGCTTCTTGAGCTTCTTGAGCTTCTTGAGCGGCTTCTTGTTCGGCAGCAGTTTGTTGTGCTGGCTGCGGCTCGGCGTGCAGGTCGCGCCCTTGCAAAATGTCTTCCGGCTTGGCGCCAAAGTGAATGCGATCTTTTGCCCATTCTGAGATGCCATCAAAAGAGGGATCTTCAGAATAGATTTTGACACCGTCGTTGCAGAACTGCTTGATCTCATTATCAAAAGCGGCTTGTTCTTGCTCTGTTGGCGTGATGCCACGATCTTCTAACAAGTCGGTTCCTTCAAGCACAACCGTTATTTCTTTTTCAAATGCTTGAGCGCGCACGCAAGCCGCTGATGTACTTTGCGCCCAGTCGCTTAATCGTAAGCCTGCGCACTGTTCAAGCTCTTGATTTGGCTCACACCTATGAGCCTGATCTCCTATTGTGCAAGAGGTGGTTGGTCTTTGCGTATGAGTGTCTCGACATAAAAATCTCGGTGCTAGGCTTGTAACAGGTCGCCAAGTGAGACGTGGCAGAACGCCTTCGCACAGCCCTTCTGTACTACCTCTTTGTAGAATTCTTTGTGTTTCACTGGGCATTAATGGTGCTTGGGGCTGCGGAGAAACAAAGACGATTTCATCAGGGCATCGGGGGACAGAAGCGCTCTCTTGCGTGGCCGCCTGTCCTGTTTGCGCGGCTTGCTCGCTCTGGGCTGTGTGCGCACGGTGTCTGTGAACGCGTCCTTCTCTGCGGGTGGAATGGTTGTGTCTTTGTCGTGTAGCCCGTGGTCTTGCGCCTTCGCGCAAGTAGTTTCTGGTTGGCGTTTGATCAGGCTGCGGATAACCAGCATTGCGCAAGATCTCTGTTAAGGTCGGAACTGGGCAGCTGTTTGCCGGTGCCTGTGGAGTCGCTGAGTTAACTTGACTGGGATTGAGCGGCGGGGGAGGCGGCGTGCCGCCAAGATTGGATGAGCTGTTTGTCAGCGCACCGCTTGGTGCACCGCTCGCGCCAAATAGCCACGATAGCGCGTAACTTGTCGCCACTGCGCCAACTATCACGGCGCCAACCGTGGAGGGGCTGCTTAGCGTATTGCGCACGCTGCTGAATGCTCGCTCTCGCAGGTTGCGATTGTCGTTGCGAGCTGCCGTTGCTGCTCCTGCGGCTGCTTGTCCTTGCGCGGCATCTGCGTCCGCCTCGTTGGCCTCGGGGCGCCGCTGCCTAAGTCCTGCGTTATTTGCAGAAGGTGGCCGTCCGTTAGCGCCATTTCCACCAATACTCATGTCGACCTCACTGTGCGGCTTGGTAAGTTCATTCACCGAAAATTGTGACTCATAAGCGAGAGTTATGAGTGGCGCTGAGTCTGTATTCTGGCTTGCATGGTAGCGGATGCGATCGGCTTGCAGAATGTTTATTCTGTGATAAAGGGTGAAACGGTGACGCAGGTTGCAATTGTTAAGCCAAGGTGCCAATCCATCGGCTGGCACCTTGATCTGCGCGCGTTAGCGCGATAGCTGATAGAGTGCGGCGACGTTGCGTGCGGTCAGCTCGAGGTTGATTTTGGCGGTCGCGAGCGCTTCTGGCAGCGGCATGGCGCGATTGACAACGGCGAACACCGCGTCGAGTCCGTGCGCGTGTACCACGCCGCAATCATCGCTCAAGCAGCCAGCGATGCCAATCACCGGCTTGCCAAACTGCTTGGCGCAGCGTGCAACGCCGATGGGCGTTTTTCCGTGGATAGTTTGGCTGTCGATGCGGCCTTCTCCGGTGATCACCAGATCGGCATCCGCGACGATGTGGGCCAAATTAAGCGCTTCGATCACGATGGCAATGCCAGGCTTGAGCTTTGCATTTAAAAGGCCAACCAGCGCTGCGCCCATGCCGCCCGCCGCGCCCGTGCCTGCAATGTCGCGCACCTGCTTGCCGGTGGTGCGCTCAATGCAGTCTGCATAATGCGAAAGCGCTGCGTCAAGCTGTGCGACCATTTCAGGCGTCGCGCCTTTTTGCGGGCCAAAAACTGCTGAAGCGCCTTTTGCGCCGCACAATGGATTGTCGACATCGCAAGCGACTTCGATGTGCAGCATGCTCAGACGAGGATCGAGCGTGCTCAGATCGATGCTCGCAAGCTCGGCCAGTGCGGCGCCGCCGTGAGCGATAGCGCTGCCGTCATTTTTTAGCAGTTTTGCGCCAAGCGCCTGCATCATACCTGCGCCGCCGTCGTTAGTAGCGCTGCCGCCAATGCCAAGGATGAGGTGCGTCACGCCAAGATCGAGCGCGCGCAAAATAAGCTCGCCGGTACCAAAACTGCTGGTGATGAGCGGATTACGTTGTTCAGGCGCGACCAAGTGCAAGCCCGATGCGGCCGCCATCTCGATCACGGCGCGTTTGCCGTCGCCTAACAGTCCTAAAAAGCCCTGCACGCGGTTGCCAAGTGGCGCGGTAACAGGCACCTCGACGAGGCGCCCTTGCGTTGCGTCGATCAGCGACTGCACCGTGCCTTCGCCGCCGTCAGCCATCGGCAATTTGACGTACTGCGCGTCAGGAAAAACCTGCTTAAAACCTGCCTCAATAGCGTCGGCCACAGCCATGGCGCTTAAGCTTTCTTTAAAAGAATCAGGAGCTATTACAATTTTCATCACAATCCTTATTAGGCAAATACGCCAAAAATCAACGTTGAGGCGACGGCGATGGTCAAACCTACCGCGCTTTCGTAGGGGATAAGTTTGAGCCGCTCATTGACGCCCATGCCGACGCTGCCGCCGGTGGCGTGGAAAAATGAGCCGTGCGGCAGATGGTCAAACACGGTTGCGCCGGCGTGGATCATTGCCGCGCCAGCAAGCGAGGTGACGCCAAGCTCAAGCAGCGTCGCGCTAAAGACGTTGGAGGCGACCACTGTGCCAGCCGTGGTTGAGGCGGTCGCAAGCGACATTAGCGCGCCTGAGATAGGGGCCAGCAAATACGAAGGCAGACCAGAAGTGGTGAGCGCGTCGATCAGCAGATCTTTAAGGCCAGAGTGGCTGATGATCCCAGCGAGCGCGCCGGTGCCAAGTAGCATGATCGCAACAGGCGCCATGCGGGTAAGACCAGCTGCCGCAAATTGGTTGATTTTGCCAATTTTTCCCATCAGCAATGCGCCAAGCAGGCCGCCGAGTGGCAGCGCGATCAGCGGGTCGATAGCGATGCCGGCAACAGGGCGCAGCGCCAGCAGTAAGATTGCGACAAGCGGAGCGCTGATCGCGGTGATAAAAGTGGGCAAATCGCGGCTGTCGATGCTGATCACCTCTGACGCTTGCACTTTGCTGCCTTTATTATTCAAGCGCTTCGCCAGCCAATAGGTGATGATGAGGCCAAGAATGCCAGGGATGATACCTGCGGCCATCACCGAGGTGAGCGGCTGTCCGAAAACGTCAGCAGCGGCAATCGCATTGGGGTTAGGCGACATCACGTTGCCCGCTTTTCCGCCGCCGATCATAGCCAGCAAAATGGCCATTTTTGACAGATCGGCGCGTTGGCCAATCGCTAGCGCAATCGGCGCGACGGTGATCACCGCGACATCGACAAACACGCCCACGGCGGTAAGGATCAAGGTGGCGAGCGCCAATGCGAGCAGCGCGCGCGTTTCGCCAATTTTTTTGACGATGGTTTCTGCAATCGTGGTTGCCGCGCCGGATTCAATCAGCACGCCAGCGAGCACACCGGCCGCTAAAATGCGCATCACGGCCGTGGTGATCCCTTGTGCGCCGCCAATCATGAGCGCAACGGTCTGCGTCAGATCGGCGCCACCAATCACGCCGCCGGCCAGCGCGCCAATGAGCATGCCGTAAGCTGGAGAAACTTTTTTGAGAATGAGAAAAATTGCAACACAAAGTGCAGCAATGGCGCCAAGCGCGGTAACTGTGGGCATAGCTGTAGCCTGTTGGGGAAAAATGATGTCACATTATGGTCAAGAGAAAATATAAATCTTTATACAGTTCTACAAAAAAGAGGGGTCTATTTAGATAAAATTTAGAGTTTTATCTAATTTAAAGTCAGGTTGAGTCCCAAATAAAGCTGCAATTTATCGTCTAACTTATTGATATTTAACGATGTTATCTGCTCAATGCGCTTCAGCCGATAACGTAAGGTATTCGGGTGAATGAACAGCGCCTTTGCGCTGCGATCGAGATCGCAATTTTGCAAAAAAAATTGCTCAAGTGTCTTTTGCAGTGTCCCGCGCGGGTCTTGCTTGGACAACAAAAGCAGCGGCATGCGCAGCTGCTCGGCTTGCCAGCACTCGAGCACGCTGCCAAACAGCACCGGCAGGCGGTGATCTTCAAAAAAATGGACTTGCTGGTGCGGCAGCTGTTTCAAGCCGCGCTGCAATGTGGCGCGCGCCGTCTGGTAAGAGCGCGACAAGCCGTCGATCCCTGCAAAATAGTCGCCGACAGCGATGTGCACTTTAAAATGGGGAATGCGCGCGAGCAGCTGATTGATGCGCCGCCGCTCCTGAGTTGACTGCCACGTGCCGTTTATTAGCTGCGCAGGTTTGAGCACGACGATTTCATCAAGCTCGCTGATCGCCACCAGATTGTCGCGCTCGGGGTTTTCCAGCAGGTGCACCAGCTCGCGCAGGCGCGCAGGGCTTGCTTCATCAAGGGCGATGACGGCGGCGACGCGCGGCTTGCTTAAATCCAGCTCCAAAAAGCGCGCGGCTTGCTGCAGCTTGTCGATGTTGGCGTCGGCGCGAATGAGCTGTAACACCAGCTCCTCTTTGTGGCGTTTGTCCCACTGCAGCTGCTCGGTGAGCGCGGCCTGCTCTAGTATCAGCTCGGCGGTCATGCGCACCAGCTTGGCGTAGGAGCGCACTTCATCGGGCGCGCCGGTCAAGCCAATCACGCCGCACGGCTCGCCGTGATAGGAGATGGGCAGGTTTATCCCCGGCAACACGCCTTTAAGCTGCTTTGCGGTCGCCGCGCAGATCTCCACCACGCGATTTTCGGCCAGCGCCAATACCGCGCCTTCGTGACGCCGATGCATGCGCAGCTGATCACCGGAGGCGATGATGCGTCCATAAATGTCCATCACATTGACAGAAAATGGCAAAATTTGCATGGCGCGATCCACAATTTGCCAAGCTAAGGATTCATTAAGCTGCATGCGCGCTCCTGTCGGGGAAATAATGGCGGCATCTGTTAGGCGACCGGTTGGTTAATGAGAGCAGATGTTACTTTAGATGAGTAGGTGTTGAACAATAATTTGTTCTGATAAAAGCATCTTGTCGGGCGAGGCGTTATTTAAATGAAAAGCTGCGCCAATTGACGCAGCTTTTTTTGAGAAGAAGAATTAAACGTTGCTCGGGCCGCCGGGTGCGCCAGCTGGGGGGATCGGAAAGCTGATTTCACCAAGAGCGCTGATAGCTACAGTGACTATTTGTCCATTAACAGACAATGGGTATTGACCTGCGGCGTTTCGAGCACTGACATCGGTTGGAGATGCTGGCTCTAGAAACCCAGTTGCACGCGCGACCATCAAGCGTGAACGACCAGTAGCTTGATCAGTTTTGATAACTACTTCGCCAACGCGAAGCGGTGAAGTAGGACTGTGTCTGACTAGTTGCTGAAGCTCTCCCTCTAGTGTGATTGAGTCGGTGAATACTACGTATTCTGGGAACCCAGGCGGCGGCACTGGTGATGCTTCTGCCGCAGCTTGAGCTGGACCTGCTGCGCCTACAGTGGGGTAGACAGCGGGCTTTGGCGGCGGTGGCGGTGGAGCTGCTGGCCGCTGAGTTGTTGCTGTTGGTAGAGGTGGCGGCGGTGGCGGTGCTGCTGCTGGCTGCTGAGGTGAAGCCGCAGGTGTTTTTACTCCACCAAAGTTAGGTGATGGTGGGCGCTCCGGTTTTGTTTTGGGTGAACCTTGAGTTGGTGATTGTGGTCTCTGTGCCTCTCCAGTAGTTTTTGCCATTTTTGCTTTAGGGCCACCAGATGGCTGATGAGCAACTCTTTTTAAGAAACCTGTAACAGCTTTTTTGACTCTTCGCCCCGCACTAGGGCTTGTCGGCGCAGATGATGGTTTCGTTGGTTCTTGCTCTGCTGCAGCGCTTTTTCTTGAACCAGTCGGAGACGCGGGGGCACTGCCGGGCATTTGAGAGAAGTAGCTGTGAAATTCCTTATTTGCAGTCAAAATAGTTAGCTGTTGTTCACGAAGTTGTTGTGGAGTTAGAACTGGCGCCTCACCTGACTGAGTGGGCGAGCTTGGGGCGCTTTGGCTAGTAGTAGATGTTTGCGCCGCGTCGGCTGCGCCTTGATTTTGCTGCGTTGACGCACTCCCTGCAGGGCTTGCCGGTGCAGATTGCGATTTTGGAGGATCAGGTAGAACTTGCGATCCTCCTAGCGAGGCTTTTGCTGCTGTTGGATCACCTTGTGTTGCAGGAGTCCCCGCCGCAGAGAAGAGTTTTTGAAGTGCGGGGTTCATAAGTAATTTCCCTATATTCGATCCTACCTTTGTTTGGGTTTGGACCGGTTGCTCAGGGGTTCCTTGCTGAGGAGCTGTTTGGGCATCACCTGCTCCAGATGTGCTCGCGCCGGCTCCCGCTTCCACTCCTGCGGCTGCGGCTGTTTGCGGTGTTTCGCTTGATCCCGAAACGCCGGTGATATCCATTTTTTTATCATTTTTGTCGCCGTCATTGCCATCGGGGGCGCCAGTGGCGCCGACGGGTCTTCCACCTGTTGGACGAATATTCATATTATTTGCTCGTCTGTAGTTAATTTATTACCAAAAATCTTCGGTAAGTAAATAGAGTCGTTTGATCAAAAGTTTAGAATATGGATGGCGTTGCAATGACAAATGACTTTTCTATCCGGCAAAATTGTTTGAATTTTCTTAAGGTTGGGAAAATCTGGAGGCAAGCGTAGTGTTGCGAAGCGTGACAGCCGCCGTAACGCGGGGAAAAAGCCTCATTCCCTTGAGGCCATGCTGAAAATCATCGCACTGTCAGTGGTGATCAACAAAGTAAAATTTCAGCATAAAGAGCAGCGCCACAATCACTACGCATGAGTTAAGCTCGCGCCAGCGTCCTGTGCCGGCTTTCATCGCGCAATAAGAGATAAAGCCCATGGCGATCCCTTCGGTGATAGAGAAAGCAAATGGCGTCATCACTGTGGTGATGAAGGCTGGAACGGCCTCGCTTAAGTCGTCCCAGTCTACGCGCGTAAGCTCTGAGCACATCAAGACGCCGACGTAAACCAGCGCGCCAGCGGCTGCGTATGCGGGAACCATTGCGGCAAGCGGCGAGAAGAAAATGACGAGTAAAAACAAGGCGCCGGTGACGATTGCGGTTAAACCGGTGCGGCCGCCGACCTCAACGCCTGCGGTGCTTTCCACAAACGGACCCACCACGGAGGTGCCTAACGCAGCGCCGCCGATCCCACTGACACTGTCGACTAAGAGCGCTTCTTTCATGCGAGGAAAACGGCCGTTCTCGTCAGTGAGTCTGGCGCGGCTGGTGACGGCGATCATGGTGCCGGACGCGTCAAACAGGTGTACCAACATGAAAGAAAAAATGATACCAATCAGGCTGATATCGAGTGAGCCCATCAGATCAAGCTGGCCAAATACCGGCGCGATGCTTGGTGGCGTAGCGATAAAGCCTGCAAATTTCACATCACCAAAAATCCAGCCAAGCAGGGTGGTTGCGGCGATCGAGATCAAAACGGCCGAGTGAATACCGCGCGCGGCAAAAATGCAGATCAGGAAAAAGCCCAGCAGGCCCAAAATGCAAGGGAGCGAGGTGACATCGCCAATGGTGACGAAAGTGGCGGGGCTTGCGACCACGAGCTCTGCGTTGCGCAGACCCAGCAGCGCGATAAACAGGCCAATGCCGGCGGTGATCCCAATGCGCAGGCTATGCGGCATGCTCGAAACCAGCCAGTAGCGCACGCGCAGCACGGTCAGGATCAAAAGACCAAGCGATCCCCAAAAAATGGTGCCCATGCCAACTTGCCAAGAGTAGCCCATGCCCGCCACGACGACGAAAGCGAAAAAGGCATTCATTCCCATGGCGGGGGCGAGCGCGATCGGCAGGTTGGTGAAAATCCCCATCAGAATGCTACTCACACCGGCGATGATACAGGTGGTAACAAAAACCGCTTGCGTGTCCATGCCCGCCGCAGAAAGCACCTGCGGGTTGACAAACACGATGTAAACCATGGTCAAAAAGGTGGTGATCCCAGCAATGACTTCGGTGCGAGCTGTGGTACCGTTTTGCTTTAGCGCAAATAGCCGCTCGGCAAGCGAACTTTTGGGGGCAGCACTGCTGTTTGCCAGTGCGCCTTCTTCGTGGTGCGATTGAGTGGTCATGCGTTCCCCGTTAGTGGTGTGAAAAAGCCATTTGCATGAGTTTTATCAGATGGTTAGCGATATTCTCATGCGGCTTGCTTGTGACAGCACGCGCATTTTCCCACAGCTTAAGCAAAGCACAAACGTCATTTGTGTGATCTAGATCGATAAAATTGAAAAAGCAAACGTTTGCTTTTTGCTGTGGCACAAACTTTTTCGTCAACACAAGACAATTTGGAGGCGTGTGCAGGTCTCGCGCGGCGCGTGGCGCAGGGATTAAGAGGCTGGAATTAAGACCGATGATAGGGAACAGAAAAAAGGCGCGTCATTGAAGAATGCGCGCCGGTTGTAAAAAGTTGGGTCAGAGCCTGCCGCTTAGTCGGACAAGTAGTACTCAACCGTGGTCACAACGCGTACGTTTTTGATATACGGCGTATTATTGTCGCGGTCTGAGATAGAAAATTGCCCTTGGCTGGCGGTTTTGATCTTGCCAAGCTTGCTTTGCGAATCGGAGGCAAATTTTAAGGCCACTTCGCGCGCCTGCTTGGTTGCCTCTTCAATCATGGCGGGCTTGATTTCGTTGAGCTTAGAGAAGCTGTATTCGACGCGGTTATTGTATTGTTCTGGATTAAAAACAATGCCTTGCTTGCCAAGCTCGCCAATTTCTTTGATAAGACTGCGCACCAAAGCGACTTGCTTGCTGTAAACGGTGAGCGTTTGCGTGGCTAAAAAACGAAAATCGGCGCGGTTTTCACCGTATTGCTGCGCCTTGCGGTCGATGACGGATGGCGAAGAGTGTGAAATCGCGTTGTCTTGGATGCCGCGCTGTTGCAAAAAAGCGTTGATCACTTTGGTGTGATTGTCGACCGTTTCAAGCAGCTGCGGCAAATCGTTGCCAGCCGCGGTAAATTGGATCGGCCAGATCACCGTGTCGGCTTGCACTTCGCGCTCAGAGAGACCTTTGACAGTCACAACACGCTCGTACTCTTTAAATTTTACCGCCATCTGTTGCACGAAAAAACCCAGTGAAGACAGCCCTATGATCACGCTTAGGCCAAGAATTGCAGCAGATTTTGCCTTAGGTTTACTCATAATAACTCCGTTTTATGTTGTGTTGGCCAAGTTGCGCTTGAGTGTTTGTGGGGAGAACGTTGGCCGTGTCATTTGCAGCTGAGCAAAAATCGTAGTTTAAAATAGGCGCTATCAGAATTGTGACGGGGCGAAAATGCATAGAGCATCGCATTGGCACAATCTAGAGCCCGCTTTTAAATAAGTCAAGCAGTTACACATCGATAAGCCGTTATACGGCGGCGCAGGGGCCTGCGTAAGAAGCTGCTTATTAATTTGAATAATAAAGCTATTTATTATGCATGGCTGGGCTGACTATATTTTATTTCACTTTTTTGGATGGACTTTTCCGTTATTATTCTTACAAATTTGCGTTTTGCAGTCGCTTGTGGCACGGGTTTTACTTCCATTCGTTGCCCTTAAGTGCTCGTATAAAAGCTGTGGTAAAGGGCTACGTGAGCCTTTTACGAATACAGCTCGCAGGCCAAGAATGTGCCAGTGCTAGCTGGGCTGGTGATAAAGGCCGCGAAAGCCCGCTTTTTTACTTAAATGACGCATAAACAATGTGATCTGCTAACGACTACATGGCCAATCAATAGGCTAGCTACTTGCCGTAATGAGGAGAAAAGATGTCAAGCTCAGATCAAGCAACGAATGTGAATAGCTCAACACCATTTACAGTAACGCGGCTGCGCGAGTTGCTTGAAGGGAGGCTTGACGGACAAAATGCAGGAAGCTTACTGGGACTTGTCTCGAGGCTGAGTAATGTTAAAGTGCAGCCAGAAACGCAACAGACTGCGGGTAGCTCGGCTCAAGAGGATGCGGGTAGCTCGACTTCATCGCGACCGACTGTGGCGCAACCCGTTGCAATGCAAAGAACACAATTCACAGTTGTGCAACACGCACTGAGAAATCAAAGAAGCGCTCGAATTAGTTCAAATGAGTCTTTGCCAGATCAACCGTCAGCTGCACAGTTGCAGCAAGTGAGCTCGCTTTTGCATCGCAACTTTATGCTGCATTCTGAACAACTACAACTGCAAATTGCTCAGGATCGGTTAAGCGATTTTTTGCAGAGAAATCCGAGTGATAATTTATCTGAAACCCGCCAACAGCAGCTTGCTAGGCTTCAAACTAGTCTGCAGGAGGCGTCAGAAGGTGTTGAAAAAGAGAAAGCACTGCTTCAAGCGGCTGAGGAGCTATTTAGGGTGCAGCACCCAGAGCTGTCATTACCGGCAGTAACAGATCCAGCTGTTTTGCAAACTGCCACTGCATCACAAACGGGATCTCATAGGGACAAGAGTGCTGCCGATGGGGAAATTTCAGGGGGAACACCTGATCCACAAGGACAAACTTCGCCTGTGCTAGATCCTGCGCCAATTGATCCTTCATCCGTTCCTGTTACAAGCCAGACAGTGAGTGCGACAGAAATTTTGCCTGAAACAGATTCTGCAGAAAGTGAGGTTTCATTGCCGGAACGCAGAACAGATACTGCTATTCCTTTGTCAGAGGATGGTTCTGCTGAAAGTGGTGTTTTAGAGTCGGGTGGCGATGCTGGCTCTGGCGAAGCATCTCCTACCACGGGGTTAGCTGCTGAACGTTCGGAGGAGGGAATGCCTGAAACGCCTCTTTTTCCACAGCAACAAGCGGCACCGCCAATGGCGCCAACTGTAGTAAGCAGCAGCACCTTTGGATTTCTAACTAGCAGAGTGGCGCCGTCTCTATCACGTTCTGAGCCCATGCCACAAGCAATGCGCATTATCCCAGGTATGCCAGATGCGGCTACTGCCGCGCAGGCAAGATTGACAGCAATGCGTGCTAGTGCTGCAGCTGCCGCGCAAGCAGTTACTGCCCAGCCAGTTACTGAGCCGGTGAGAGTGGTTCTTCGTGAAATTGATATGCGCTTAAACACGCAAAGTGTTCTGCCTGGCAGTCTGCAGGCGAGGAATAACCTCATGCTGCATTTGCACAATGTAATGAATCGCCAGCTGTTACCAGAGATACCTTCTTCGATAGTGGAAACTAGAAGCTTTTTTACTCTGGCCAATCTGGAAAGCGGATTATCAAATATATCAGTAGTGCAAATGCTTACTGCCATGCTGCGCTCTTCTCCAGATGAAGAGATAAGAACGCAGCTTGATAGAATATTAAGTAGTGATCTGGGCGATGAGCTTCCACTCGCTCGTTTACTTGATCGCGCCGATCCTAGCTATTTACGACCACAACAAGCATTAGATATGCTTGGTATGGAAGTCGCTATTACGAGAAATATTCGTGTACAACGATTTGTGAGCTCGGTGTTAAAGCTCTGTCAATTAGCGCTTCGCGAGATGCAGTTAACGCAGCATGATGCTTCGCGACAAACAAAAACAGATGTGGAGCCCCCTTCTGCAGACCACACTCCCCCCCGCTTGGGAATAACTCCGGATCCTGAAGGTGCGCGACTTGTAACAAATTTAATAAGTGAAACGCAAGCGCAAGGTGAACCAGAAGATTCAACTGAAGAGGGAAATGAATTCCCCCCACCGCAGAGTGAGATCGATGCAGCAACTGCGGCCCAAAATGCTGACTTGTCGGTTGACGAAAGCGAATTGCCTCCACCACCAGATGCTTCAGAGTTAGAGATCCCAGATCCGCAACAAGAAATGGAACAACCCGCGCCTTCATCGGGCCCTGTAGGGACGGCTGCGAGCTCACTTCTTGACGATGATCTGCCAGTATTAGACGAGACTCAATCGCTGCTATGAGCTATAGATTGACATAGTGCCAAATTGACTTAGCATCGCGCAGAGAAAAAGGCATTTGCCGCTGCGCGATATAGCTTAAACCTTAAATTTCCCCTTGTGGCGCAAACCGTTAAAGCGCCACACGCATCTTCGTAAAGCCGGTTGTATGATCTCATCGCTTGCATGGTGTAAATCCTTACTTAATCCGCGCCCGCGCAAATTTTGCGCATTTTCAAGACGCCGCCATCTGCTTTGCTGCTTTCTCTCGCGCAGCCAAAATCTTTTTAGGCATATGACAAGAACTATGTATGCTTTTCTTTTTATCCAAAGCTGTTGCACATCAAATAACCGCTCAATGCGTCTCTTTTAACCACGCAAAAGGGAATGTTTCTAGATCAATAGGGCTAATTTGGTTACAATTTCGCGATTTAGATCACACCCCTGTTGGTCTGTTGTTGAGGTTTTATGACAAGCGAAAAAATCAATCTGCTCGATTTTGATAGGCAAGCGCTGCGTGAATTTTTTGTCACACAACTAAATGAAAAGCCGTTTCGCGCGGAGCAAGTGATGAAATGGATCTACCATTTTGGTTGCGACGACTTCGATAACATGAACAATATCAATAAGGTACTTCGCGAAAAGTTAAAAGCGTGTGCCACGATCAGCGCGCCTGAGATCAGCGCAGTGCAGCATTCGCATGACGGCACCATCAAATGGGCGATGCGCGTGGGCAACCAAGATGTGGAGACGGTTTACATTCCCGAAGGCGATCGCGCCACATTGTGCGTCTCATCGCAGGTGGGCTGCGCCTTGGCGTGCCAGTTTTGCTCGACAGCGCAGCAAGGTTTTAACCGTAATTTAACGGTCGCGGAGATCATAGGTCAGGTGTGGCGCGCGGCGAAAGAAATCGGCGTGGAAAAAGAGACTGGCCGACGCCCCATCACCAACGTGGTGATGATGGGAATGGGCGAGCCGCTGCTCAATGTGAAAAATTTGCTACCGGCGCTCAATCTGATGCTCGACGATTTAGGCTACGGACTGTCTAAGCGGCGGGTAACGGTTTCGACATCGGGCGTTGTGCCAGGTTTGCAGCAGCTGACGGGCAACATTGACGTGGCGCTAGCGGTCTCCTTGCATGCGCCAAACGATGCGCTGCGCAGCCAAATTATGCCTATCAATGATAAGTACGATATTCAGACATTGCTGCGCGCGGTGCACGCCTATCTTGCGGCGTCGGTTGCCAATCGTGGCCGCGTCACCATCGAATACATTTTGCTTGATCGCATCAATGACGAAATTTCTCACGCAAGAGAGCTGGCGCTGCTATTAAAAGATACGCCATGCAAAATTAACTTGATCCCATTTAACCCTTATCCCACTTCGCCATTTAAGAAGCCGAGTAATTCGCGGATAGATCGTTTTATGAAAACGTTAATGGAATATGGCTTTACTGTGATCGTGCGCAAAACGCGTGGCGACGATATTGACGCGGCATGCGGGCAATTGGTGGGGGATGTGATAGACAAGACGAAACGCAAGCAAATGATGCTAGCATCCGCGCAAGTTATACCTGTAAAATCAGTATGATCCGCTTTAATATGCTTGCATTTGCAGTGTGTCTTTGTCTGTTGAGGGCTGGTGATCTACCAAGTGCCGCAGGATCTTAGGACTGTGCTAACGAATGCACGAATTATTTTGCAAGGAGAGATGATGGCAAGGATGCAATTAAAAAAATCGATCTCGTGCGGTGTGCTGCTCTGTTTTTCTTTAGCTGGCTGCATGCGAACCACTATTGTCGACGGAAAAACCGCCAATCAGCAGGATGTTGCGCAGGCGCGCATTAATTTAGGTCTTGCTTATCTTGAGCAAGGCGAGTGGCCGCGCGCAAGGCAAAATTTAGAAGCTGCGGTGGCAGCTGCGCCCAAATACACGCAAGCGCGCATGGCGTTTGCTTACTATTTACAGCAGGTGGGTGAAAACGAGCAGGCGCTCAAGCAATATCGTACCGCGCTGTCTGCCGAGCCAAAAAATCCTGAATTGTTACATAATTACGCTACTTTTTTGTGCCATACTGGCCATTTTGCGAAGGCCCAAAAAGCATTTTTGGATGCCATCGCACAACCCCGTTACTACAACGTATCATCTAGCTATGAAAGTGCGGCATTATGTGCATTGAAGGCAAATGATCGTCCGTTGGCGAGAAAATGGTTTGTAAAGGCTATAGCCCATGAACCAAATCGATATATTTCGACTCTATATCTGATTAATATGGATATCGATGATAAAAAGACAGTGCAAGCACAGCAGCGCTTAATGATGTTGCAAAAGCAGTACGGCGACCAACCTTCAAGTTTACTTGCATGGATCCGGCTCAATCGTGATCAACCAGCCAAGATTAAACAGCACGCTAGATTATTAGCAGAAAAATTTCCTCAATCAAAAGAATATAGACAGTACTTAGCGAATGAATACTGAGCATAACGAAAACAAGCCACCCCAGGCTGAACAGATACCGCTGGGGATGCGATTAAGACGAGCACGCGAAGAGCAAGGTCTTTCTATGCAAAACGTGGCCGATAGCCTCTGCCTGCGTGTGTCGGTTGTTCGTGATCTGGAAGAAAGGGCGTTCGAAGATCGGCCTATAGAGGCGTTCACTCGAGGCTATATCCGTGCTTATGCTAAAAAAGTGGGACTAAACGGCGAAGCGTTGTTGCTCGAGTACACTGGTCAAAGCAATGGCAATCAGCCACTAAAGTTACAAAGTTTTTCGAAAAAGACGCGCCATCGTAAGCAAGATCATCGTGTGATGACCTTAACGTGGGCAATTTTGTCGGTGGCGATTGGCGTGACCATCGCGTGGTGGTGGCAGTCGCCTTCTGATGAAGTTTCTGTGTTAAGCCAGCAAAACAGTGCCGAAGCTGGCAATAAACTGCTGGATAAAGGACTTACCTTTGTTAATCCTGCATTAGCGAATGACAATGGCAACGCTGCGCCTGTGACAACTGTGGTGAAAATGAACGACACGGCGGCGGCCGCGATGCCAGTTTCAGCGCAAACTAATGTGTCAGCGCACGCCAATAGCGCGTTAAATGAGTTTTTGGCTAAACCTGCAGCAGACGCACAGGCTCAAGTGGTGCAAACTGCCACTGCGGCTTCGCAAACTGCAGCGCCGCAAGCGGCGACAAATGAGACAACTGTACAACCTGCAGTGGCTGCGCCAGTAAGTCAGCTGACGGCTGCACCAGTGCAAGCGAGCGCGCCTGCAGAGCCTGCGCCACAGCCGGCTAAGCCCTCGCCACGCAGCGCGCAAGCGTCGGCTAAACAACACGCTGCGCCACAAAGCAAATCTTTATTTACCATGTCTTTTGTGGCAGACTGCTGGGTTGATATCGTTGATGCAAAAGGCAAAAAATTGCTGACGGGCATCAAGTCACGCGGTGATGTCGTGGAACTAAACGGCCAACCGCCGATCAAAGTCGTTTTAGGGGCGCCGGCGGCTGTGCGATTGACTTACAAGGGCAAATTGATTGATTTAAGTCAATATCCACCAAAACGCGTTGCTAGGTTAAGCTTGCCTATGTCGGAGTAGTTGTATGCATAAAGAGAGTCCCATTCAGCGGCGTAAATCAACACGCATTTATGTTGGTAATGTGCCCATTGGCGATGGCGCGCCGATTTCTGTTCAATCGATGACGAATACGCGCACCACCGACGTGGCTGCTACTGTTGCGCAAATCCAAGCGCTGGAGAAAGTAGGCGCTGATATCGTGCGGATCTCTATTCCGACTATGGACGCGGCGGAAGCGTTTAAGCAAATCCGCGCCCAAACTTCTATGCCGCTGGTGGCTGACATCCATTTTGACTACCGTATTGCGCTTAAAGTGGCGCAATATGGCGTCGATTGCCTGCGTATCAACCCTGGCAACATCGGTAACGAAGCGCGCATTCGCAGTGTTGTGGACGCCGCGCGTGACAAAAATATTCCCATTCGGATCGGCATCAACGCAGGTTCGCTTGAAAATGATCTGCAAGAAAAATATGGTGAGCCGACAGCGCAAGCGCTGCTAGAGTCCGCCATGCGCCATGTCGATATTCTCGACCGACTCAATTTTTCCCAATTTAAAGTGAGCGTGAAAGCGTCGGATGTCTTTTTGGCGGTGGAAGCGTATCGCTTGCTCGCTAAGCAGATCGAGCAGCCGCTGCATTTAGGGATCACCGAAGCTGGCGGCGCGCGCGCAGGCTCAGTGAAGTCTGCGGTGGGGCTTGGCCTTTTGCTTAGCGAAGGCATTGGCGACACGCTGCGCGTCTCTTTAGCGGCCGATCCGTGCGAGGAGATCAAAGTTGGTTTTGATATTTTAAAATCGCTGCGTCTGCGTGCGCGCGGCGTTAATTTCATCGCTTGCCCGACCTGCTCGCGTCAAGAGTTTGATGTCATCAGCACCGTGAACGCGCTAGAGCAGCGGCTTGAGGATCTGGTTGCGCCGCTTGATGTGTCTATCATTGGCTGCGTGGTCAACGGTCCTGGCGAAGCGCTCGCATCGCACATCGGTGTGGCGGGCGGCAACAAGAGCAGCGCTTTTTATCTAAACGGTGAGCGGCAAAAAGAGCGTTTAGATAACGCCACGCTCATTGATGAATTGGAAGCAAAAATTCGAGCCAGGGCGGCCATGTTAGATGATAAAAATCGCATCGCGATAAAATCCCAATAACATTGCTCACCATAGCGAAGGCCGTGGTGAAGTGACTGTGTGAGAATGACAGTGTCCAAAACTATCCAAGCAATTCGGGGCATGAACGATTATCTGCCCACCCAAACTCCCCTTTGGCAAAAAGTAGAAGCGTCGATTGCGTCGACCTTAACACGCTATGGTTATAGCGAAATTCGCATGCCCATCGTGGAGATGACCTCGCTGTTTTGCCGCGCCATTGGCGAAGTGACCGATGTCGTTGAAAAAGAGATGTACACCTTTGCCGACAATAACGGCGACAGCTTAAGCCTTCGCCCTGAAGGGACGGCCAGCTGCGTGCGCGCGGGCATCGAAAATGGCCTGCTGTATAACCAAGAGCAGCGCCTGTGGTACATGGGCCCGATGTTTCGCCATGAAAGACCGCAAAAAGGGCGCTACCGTCAATTTCATCAGGTTGGCGTCGAAGTTTTCGGTCTGCAAGGGCCTGATATCGATGCCGAAATGATTTTTATCACCAGCCGGTTGTGGCGTGAGCTTGGCATCGACAAGCACGTCCATCTGCAGCTTAACTCGATTGGCTCACAAGCGGATCGCGCAAGTTACCGCGCGGCGCTGGTGGCATTTTTAGAGCAGCACAAGGCGCAGCTCGATGAAGACTGTTTGCGCCGCCTTTACAGCAACCCGCTGCGCATTCTCGATAGCAAAAATCCGCAGGTGCAAGCGCTGCTGGTGGATGCGCCGAAATTGTCCGAGCATCTTGGCGAAGAGGCGCAGGCCCACTTTGCCAGATTGCGCCAGCTGCTTGATAGCGCAGGCATTGCTTATCAGATCAACGAAAAATTAGTGCGCGGCCTTGATTATTACAATCACACCGTGTTTGAGTGGGTGACCGAGAGCCTTGGCGCGCAAGGCACCATTTGTGGCGGTGGCCGTTATGACGGCTTAGTTGAGCAGCTTGGCGGCAAAGCGACGCCTGCGGTCGGTTTTGCGATGGGACTTGAGCGTCTGATCTTGATGCTAGAAACCTTACAGCTTGTGACGCCGCCGCCTGCGGTCGACATTTATCTTGTCACCAGCGGCGATGAGGCCCTGCGTTCTGGCATGTTGCTTGCTGAGCGGCTGCGCGATGAGTTTCCTACGCTTTTGATCATGAACCACTTTGGTGGCGGTAATTTTAAAAAGCAGTTCAAGCGCGCTGATAAACTGGCTGCCAAAGTGGTGTTAGTGCTTGGCGATGACGAAGTTGCGCAAAACCGAGTGACGTGCAAAGTGTTACAAACGCAGCAGCAGTTCACCTTTGAGAATGACGAGTTGATCGCTAAGCTTTGTGACTTGTTTGCAACAATTGCTGATGCAGAGAATAATTAGCCATTGATCCCAAAGTTAATTGAAGGAAAGGCGAGTGGACATCCATAGCACAGAAGAACAGCAAGTAGAGGTGATTAAATCGTGGTGGCGTGACAACGGCAAAGCCGTAGCACTGGGCGCGCTGATTGGTCTGGCGGGTTTGTATGGCTGGCGTTTTTATGAAAATCGCATTCAGCAAAGCAGCGAGCAGGCGTCACATCAATACAATCAGCTCAGCGGCGCACTTGCGCAGGGTAGCGATGACACGCAATCGCATGAATCTTTTATCACTGATGATCATCACTCAGCGTATCCGCAGCTGCTCGCGCTGCAACTGGCTAAAAAGCAAGTTGACGCAGGTCAGCTTGAAGAAGCAGAAAAGACGTTGGCGCGCGTTGTGCAATCTGAGCACGAGCCGCTTGCAGCTTTAGCGTCGCTGCGACTGGCGCGTTTGCATGTGGCTCGCGCAAAGCTTGATGATGCGCTGGCGCTGCTTGATAAGAACAAGGCCGAAAACTGGCAGGCACAGGTGCAAGAGCTGCGCGGTGATATCAAGTTACAGCAAGGCGATGTGGCCGCGGCGAAGGCTGCTTATGCTGCAGCAAATGCCATCAAACAAGATGAAAATTTGCAAATTAAACTAGACAATTTAGCTTGATCAAACATTGAGAGCCTAGCATGGGATGGAAACAGTTAAGCGCCGTGGCAGTTTTGGTTGGCGCGCTGGTGGGATGTGCAAATGACGACGCAGTTGTGGAAGTTGCGCCTTTATCTGCGATCACAAGCCAGTTTACGCCGCAGTTTCTGTGGAAAAGGCAAGTAGGAAGCGGTGTTGGCCAGTTTTATAGCCACTTAACTCCGGTTGTGGCTTATGACAAGGTGTTTGCAGCGGACAGAGCCGGAGAAGTGGTGGCGCTTGACCCAAAAACGGGCACGCCCATTTGGCAAGTCAAAGCGCAAAAAAATCAGCCGCGTTATATTTCGGGCGGATTGGTCGTCGCTTTTGATAAAGTTTTTTTTGGCACAGAAACCGGCCAGCTGACGGCGCTTGATGCCAATACCGGCGAGCAGCTGTGGCAGGCAAACGTGGAAGGCGAGATTTTGGCCAAGCCTTTGGCTGCTGAAAGCATGCTGATCGTGCACAACAGCCGCGGTGAACTGGCGGCGTATTCTCATGTAGATGGCAAACTGGTGTGGAAAATTGCAACTGATGTGCCTGCACTGACCTTGCGCGGCGACAGCTCACCGGTAGCGGTGTCGGGCGCGGCGTTTTGGGGCATGGCGAATGGGCGCATTGGCGCGGCGCTGCTGCAAAATGGCAACATGATTTGGCAGCTGCCGGTCGCAACGCCTCGAGGCTCTACTGAAATTGAGCGCTTGGTTGACGTTGACGCCTCGCCGCTGATTGTTGGCGGTACGCTGTTTGCTGTCGGCTATAACGGAAAGCTTATCGCCGTTGATCTGCAGTCCGGCTCGCTGATTTGGCAGCGTCCGTACAGCGCAACGCAAAACTTTATTTTCAATGACAAAACCATTTATCTGGTCACCGACAAAGACGTGCTGGTCGCTGTGGATGCCCGCAGCGGTAGCGAGCTTTGGAAAAACAGTGACTTAAAATATCGTCAGCTGACAATGCCTGCGATCGTGGATGGCTATCTTGCCGTCGGCGATAAAAAAGGCTATTTGCACTGGGTTGATGTGACAAATGGCGAGTTTGTGGCGCGTCAGTCGCTTAAAGGTGGCGGTTTGGCTGTCCCACCGCTTGCGCTCGATGATGGCGTGTTAACCATCACGCGCGATGGCATGCTGCGTAAGCAAAATCTTCCTTCTGCTGCGAAAATGGCTGCGGAAAAAAGCCAAAAGGGTCGTCAGTCGGAAGATTAATTGATTAAAAATGCGTTAATTGCATATGCGGGGCACAAAATTGTGCCCCGCTGTCATTTTTATACCATGGCAAACGCGCCGCTTTTGACGCGCATTTTTACCGGCTAAGGCTGCAAAAAATCGCGCCGGTTGCATAGCTTGTGGCCAATAGCGCCTCTGCTTGCTGTGAAACACGAGAAATCATGCGACGCAGTGATATCGCTTCTTTGTCCTTTAGGCTAGAATGCCATCCATGTTGCAAGGTGCTGGCTGTGCCAGCTCTTCTTGTTTTTAATGTGAAAGTGTTTGTGGCCAAAGCTGGCACACATTGCATGAAATTGATAGATGTGAGGCTGTATGATCCCTGTTGTTGCTCTGGTTGGGCGCCCAAATGTTGGAAAATCGACGCTTTTTAATCGGTTAACGCGCACGCGTGACGCGCTGGTGGCCGATTTTCCTGGCTTAACGCGGGATCGCAAATACGGCCGAGCCGTGCTGGGTGAGCACGAATTCATCGTTATCGATACCGGCGGTATTGACGGCAATGAAGAGGGGATTGAGAGCAAAATGGCGCAGCAGTCGCTGCAAGCGATTGAAGAAGCTGATGTTGTGCTGTTCATGGTTGATGGCCGCGCGGGATTGATGGTGGCCGATCAGGCGATTGCCGAGCACCTGCGTAAGCGCGATAAGCCGACGTTTTTAGTGGTCAATAAAGTGGACGGCATCGATGCCGATACGGCGAGTACCGAGTTTTGGCAGTTGGGCATGGATAACATGTACCACATTGCCGCCGCACACGGCCGTGGCGTGCTGCACCTGATTGATCACGCGCTGCGTCCATTTGCCCAGCAGATGACTGAGCTGCACGAAGAGTCGTTGGACGGGCAAGCGCTTGAAGACGGCGCGTTGTCACCAGAAGACGAAAAAGAGCGCATCTACACCGAAGAAGATGCGCAGGCGGCGCTGGAGCGCTTGCAAAATCAGCCGATCAAATTTTGTATCATTGGCCGGCCGAATGTCGGCAAATCGACGCTCACCAACCGCATTTTGGGCGAAGAGCGCGTGATCGTGTATGACATGCCGGGGACGACGCGCGACTCGATTTACGTGCCGATGACGCGTGATGAGCGAGAATACGTGGTGATCGACACCGCAGGCGTGCGCCGCCGTGGCCGCATCAACGAAAAGGTTGAAAAATTCTCGGTGGTGCAAACGCTTAAAGCGATTGAAGACGCCAACGTTGTGCTGCTGGTGGTCGATGCGCGCGAAAATATTTCAGATCAAGACCTTAGCTTGCTGGGCTTTGCGCTGAATGCGGGGCGAGCGATTGTCATTGCGGTCAATAAATGGGACGGCCTTGATTATGACGTCAAAGAGCGCGTCAAGTCGGAGCTCGACCGCCGTTTAGGTTTTGTCGATTTTGCGCGTATTCATTTTATTTCGGCGCTGCATGGCACAGGTGTTGGCCATCTCTTTGAATCGATTCAAGAAGCGTATCGCTCAGCGACAACGCGCATCAGCACCTCGCTGCTCACGCGTATTTTGAAAATGGCGCAAGAAGATCATGAGCCGCCGATGGTGCGTGGTCGTCGCATCAAACTCAAATACGCGCATGCGGGTGGCTACAACCCGCCGATCATCGTTATGCACGGTAATCAGGTTGATGAAATGCCGGGATCGTACAAGCGCTATCTCATGAACTATTACCGCAAGTCGTTGAAGATCATGGGAACGCCGCTGAAGTTGCAGTTTAAGAGCAGCGACAACCCGTACGAAAACCGCGTTGAGAAGCTGACCATGTCGCAAACGCGCCAGCGCAAGCGCCTGCTCAATATCGTGCGTAATCGCAAAAAATAGCAGCGTTTCACGCCTGCGCTAAGCCGCTTGTGCAATTGGCAAGCGGCTGAAAAAAGCAGGTTGTCTGCTTTTTTTATTTTTACCAAAACTAACCTGCTTCCTGCTTCCTGCTTCCTGCTTCCTGCTTCCTGCTTCCTGCCTATTCGTGCGGTGCCACTTTGTGTCTCATTGCCTTGATAATGCTGCGCCATTTTGTTTGATCCGCGCACTAACGAATAAATTTCACTTACTTCATACCGCTATTTGGTGTAACAATCCGTACGGTGTAGAAATTATGCTGTGCAGGTCGATTTTGTCAGTGAGGCAAAATTTTGACAGTGCCGCACTGCGGGAGCGGCGCGCTGATGCAAAAATTGTTATTCAAATTAAACTTTGCTGGCGCGTAGCTTTTTCGTTGAGATCATTTTCGTTGAGGTGTAGAGAAAATGTATGATGCAATCGTGATAGGCTCTGGGATCGGCTCGATGACAGCGGCTGGGCTGCTGGCTGGCGTGGCTGGGAAAAAAGTATTGGTATTAGAAAAACATACCGAGCCTGGCGGGCTGACTCATGCATTTCGGCGCGACGGCGCGACGTGGGATGTGGGGCTGCATTATGTCGGAGAGGTGGAGCCGGGGTCAATGGGGCGGGCGCTTTTTGACTACCTTTCTGGCGGCGCTTTGCGCTGGAACCCGATGCCTGAGCATTTTGAGCGCTTCGTTTACCCAGGTATTGACATGCGCGTGCCGTCCTCACCTCGTGCGTATGTGCAGACTCTGACCGATCTCTTCCCCGAAGAAGCGCGTGCTATCCGGCGCTATTTTCGCGATATCCGGTGGGCGACGCGGTGGACAAAGCTTGGCTTTGCCGCAGGAATGGTGCCGGCGCGCGTCGCGCCTTTTTTGTATCGGGCGCAGCAGCTGACAAAATGTTTTGCAACCCGCACCACTGCCGAAGTGTTGGCAGCGCGTTTTCGCTCCCCAAAGCTGCGGGCGCTGCTTGCCTCGCAATGGGGTGATTACGGTTTGCCACCGTCACAAAGCGCGTTTGCTATTCACGCGCAGATCGTCGCGCATTATCTCAACGGCGCTTGGTATCCTGACGGCGGCGCGCAGCAGATCGCTCGCACGTTTGAGCGGGGCATTGAGCAAGCGGGCGGCGCGATATTAATTGCGCAGGAAGTGCTTGAAATAATTACTCGCGAAGGCAAAGCGGTCGGGGTGCGCGTGCTTGATAAGCGCGGTGCCAAGCCCGTTGAACGCAGCTATTTTGCGCCGCAGGTGATCTCGGGCGCTGGCGCTGCAATTACATTTGAAAAACTGTTGCCAACCGAGGGTGAGATCGGCGCGCGGACTGCTGCTGTGCGCGAGCGGATCCAAGTGCTGCGCCGTGAAAACTCGCTTTCGGCGGTAACGCTTTATCTGCGCCTAAAAGACGATCCCGCTTGTATTGGCGTGCAGGGGGAAAATCACTGGATCAACACCGATTTTCTGCATGATGATACCGAAGGGCAAAGCCGCGCCGTCTTACAAGGCTCGCCACGGCAAATCTATGTCTCTTTTCCGTCCAAAAAAGCTAACGATGAGCGTTTTCATACCGCAGAAATTATCGCCTTTGTCGAGAGCCGCGCTTTTGCTCAGTGGAGGGAGCGCGCGAAAGGCGAGCGCGGGGCTGAGTATGCAGTGCTGAAAAAGCAGATCGCCGACGGTTTACTCAAGCTTGCCGATCAGCATATTGCGGGGCTTTCCGCGCTGGTGACTTACAGTGAGCTGTCGACGCCGTTGACGGTGGAGCATTACACCTCGCACCCTGAAGGGCATTTTTACGGCTTAGCGGCGACTCCGCAGCGCTATCGCATGGCGCCATTTGGCCCGCGTACGCCGATTGAAGAGCTATTTTTGGCAGGACAAGACGCCGGCTGTTTGGGAATTTTTGGTGCGATGCTTGGCGGCGTAGGGGCTGCGTGTCAGGCGCTGGGCGCGAAAGGTTTTCCTATGATCAAAGCGGCGCTGAAAAAGGGCGCGGTTCATCATGCGCCGGCCACGTTGCATGAGCAAAAAATGCGCGCTGAGCTGATAGCGAAAAAGGCGCTCACGCCGACTATTTGGGAGCTGGTGTTTAAGGTCGACGGCAAAATTGCAAACTTCACTCCGGGGCAGTTTGCGCGCCTTAATGTCGGCGATACACAGTGGCGCGATTACTCTATTGCGGCGGTAAATGGGCAAGAGGTGCGCTTTTTGATCAGCTCTCGTACCGGCGGTCACGGCGCGCAGTTTGTGCAAAACGCGCCGCTTGGGACAAAAACGCTGATAGCGCTGCCTTTTGGCCACTTTGGGCTGACGCACAGCGGGCGCAGGCAGGTTTTCATTGCAACGGGGACGGGGCTTGCGCCTTTTTTGCCGATGTTTGCTGCGCTTAAGGCGAGCGGCGGTTTGCAAGATGCGGTGCTGTTTTTTGGCTGTAGCACGCTCGAGCAAGACATTACGGTCGTAAGCGCAGATTTGCCAGGGCGCGTTGTGTGCTGCGTGACCCGCAGTGAGCCGCCTGTCGACGGATTTTCGGGCAGGGTCACCGAGGCTTTGCAGGACTTTGAATTTGCGCCTGATGCGACAGACTTTTACCTGTGCGGCGCTTCTGCGATGGTAGAAAGTTACAAGGAAGTGCTACAAGCGCGCGGGGCGAACTATCTGTTTTATGAAAACTTTTAGTCTGTTGGCTAAAAATAAAAAAGTGGATTGAAAAACAATCCACTTTTAAAAATGCAGGTCTTTTAGTTCTTGCAGCTCTTGCAGAGCTTACTGTTCTTTTGCAAGAAGCGCCGCAGCACAGCGGCACGATGTTGCTCAAAACGTTAACGACGCGCCGTCTTCAGGGACTGCAACGCGGCTCTCAATGCCTTGCTTTTTGCTGTAAGCGCGCAGCTCTTCGCGGCTCAACGACATATGGTTGACCGCGTCCATGTGTACCGCGACAATTTTTGCCTTTGGCGCCGCTTGTGACGCGCGCAGCACATCTTCCTCGCCCATGATGATGGCGCCCTCAAGCCCGACCATTTTGGCTTTGCCGGCATTGAGCACGATCACTTCAGGTGCGAAGTTTTTGATGGTTTGCTCTACGTCCTTGCGCCAAACCGTGTCGCCGGCTAAATAAAGGGTTTTATGGCCTTGCGCTTGAAAAACAACGCCCATCGCTTCGCCAAGCGCTTTAGCCAGATCAGGTATGGCATACATCTGATCGGTGCCGTGCTGGCCGCCGGTTTTAGTCAGTTTGACGCCGCCAAATTCTGCTTCGCCAGTCAGCACGCGCACATTTTTAAATCCTTGTGAGCGAATGAGCTTGGCATCATCCTCGTGCTGGACAAACAGCGGGATCTCTTTAGGCAGCAGTTGCTGCGCGGCCTCATCCCAATGATCAAGGTGAGTGTGAGTGACGATCACCGCGTCCACATCGGCGATGACGTCCTGCGCAGATGTTGGCAACTCCACCAGCGGATTTCGCAGGTGGCTGCGGTAGGTGCCTTCAAAGCCTGGGTAAGCGTCCTTTTTAGCCAGCATCGGGTCGACCAAAAAAGTTGTGTCTGCGTAAGTGATTTTCACTGTCGCGTTGCGGATCTGCTGCAGCTCAAGCTTATGAGCTGCTGCTGGATTTGCAGCGTTTTCAGCAGCGAACGCAGGGGCTGCTGCGCTAAAAGCCATGGCGATCACGAGTGGAAGAGCGCTAAGTTTCATCGAGTTGTCCTGTCCGTTTTAAAGAAATTTATTGTTATTCAAAAGCTGCGCATTCAACAGTGGCCAAAATGACAGCTTTCGATAAAATTGGGCCATTATTTTTTTTTGCGAGTTTCCCCATGTCCGTCATTCGTGTTGCAGTGCTCGCCTTTGATGGCGTGAGCTTATTTCATCTTTCTGTGCCGGGGCTGGTTTTTGGGACAGTGCAAACTGGGGACAATCAGCCGCACTATGAGGTCAATTACTGCGCGGAGCAGCCAGGGCTGATCGCGAGTGATCAGGGAATTTCCATCGCGGTTACGCACGGGCTTGCGCTTATGCAAGAGTCTGATCTTATTGTCATTCCGGCTTGGAGCGATCCACAAACGGTGGCGTCAGCGGCGTTGATCGATGCGCTAAAGCTCGCCAATTCGCAGGGTAAGCTTATCGTGGGGCTGTGTTTAGGCGCGTTTGTGCTTGGCGATGCGGGGCTTTTGGATGGAAAAGAGGCGACAACGCACTGGATTGCGCGCGATATTTTTGCGCAGCGCTTTCCTCAGGCGCGATTTCGCCCGCAGGTGCTTTACGCGTGTGCTGACAACATCATGACCTCGGCCGGAACGCTGGCGGCGATTGACTGCTGCCTGCATTTGGTGCTGCAGCGTTATGGCGCTAAGACGGCTAATCGCACCGCTAAGCTGCTTGTGACGCCGCCGCATCGGCAGGGCGGACAGGCGCAGTATATTGAACACGCGGTCCCAAAGCTTGCTACCGAAACTTATCTGTCGGACGTGCTGACGTGGGCTCGGCAGAATTTAGCCTGCGATCTCTCGCTTGACGTGCTCGCGGCGCGCGCAAAGATGAGCCGGCGCACCTTTACTCGCCGCTTTCGCGCGGCTACCGGCTGCACTGTTACCCAGTGGCTCAATGCGCAGCGTGTGATCAGAGCGCAGGCGCTTTTGGAAAGTACCGAGCTGCCAATCGAATGCATCGCAGATGAAGTGGGCTTTGGCACGCCGTTATCGCTGCGGCGGCAATTTAATGCGCAGCTTGGCACTTCGCCTTCTGAGCATCGGCGCATGTTTTTTCACAAAAAAATATAGAAGCAAAAAGTTAAGGGAATGCGCGGTCAGCTGTATCGGCATAGGAGTTGACTGCTGTGTTGCTGACGGGAATTGTCTGAGCGATTGTAAGATTTTGCTTTGTAAAACAAGCTTGTGCTACAGAAAAAATTTTAGCTGTGTTATAAAAGCAAAAACCCGCCTTGCGGCGGGTCTTCTAATTTGGCGGAGAGATAGGGATTTGAACCCTAGGAAGGCTACAAACCTTCGCCGGTTTTCAAGACCGGTGCATTCAACCACTCTGCCATCTCTCCAGTGGTTGTAATAATATCGAGTTTGATTTTTTCTGTAAAGCAAAAAAAATAAAATTCAGTTCGATTGCTGAAAATCTGCGCAATTCGCGGCAAATAATCCTATTTTCACCACCAATTGAGCAAATTTCGCCCAATCAGCGCGCTCCACACGATGCCATTTAGCACCAGCGTAACCAAAACTGCGGCAGACCCAATGTCCTTCGCTTTCCCCGAAAGAGGGTGATGCTCGGAGCCAACACGGTCAACCACCGCTTCAACGGCAGAATTAAGCAGCTCCGCGACGGCAAGCAGCCAAACCAGCGAGAGCAGCAGCAGCGATTCTACGAGCGTGTTGCCGACCCAAAAGCTAGCTGGCGTCAGCACCACCATCAGCAGCACCTCTTGGCGAAAGGCCACTTCATCGCGCCACGCCGCTTTTAGCCCCTGCCAGCTGTATTTAAATGCATAAATAATTCGAATAATTCCGGTGTCGCCTGGTTTAGCCATGGTTTCCTCATTTTATAGTTCAATGCCAAAGCGCGCGTAGGCGCGCATCACGGCGTGTGCTTCATGCGCTGCAGCGGCGCCGCTGCTAACAGTATGAAATTTGTCTTAATTAGACGCTTTGGTTTGATTTTAGTTTTTATGAGGAAAAATGTAATAAATCTGCGCGGTATTGTCTTGCTGATCGCGCAGATAACTTTTTGAGTCAAAAAGAAAAAGTGCCTTGCGGCACTTTTGCGTGAGATCAGTAGCTGTAAGAAAGCTCGCTATTTTGCAAGAATGTCAGCGGCATGCCGAGTAGCTTGCGATAGTAGATTTCGTACATCAACACATTTTGCACATAGCCGCGTGTCTCGCGAAACGGGATCCCCTCAATAAAACCGAACACATCCAAATTGCCTTTGGTGTTGTTAAGCCATTGATTGACACGGTGCGGACCTGCGTTGTAAGCGGCAAAGGCGAGAATGCGATTTTGCTCAAAACGGTCGAGCAAGCCGCTTAAATAGTTGCTTCCTAAGCGAATATTGGTTTTTGGATCATGCAGCGCCTCTAAATTGCGCAGCGGGATCCCGAGCTTTTTGGACGTCGCCTTGGCCGTTGCCGGCATCAGCTGCATCAATCCGCGCGCGCCCGCCGATGAACGCGCTTTGGCGTTAAAGGCGCTCTCTTGGCGCGAAAGCGCAAGCAGCGTGGTGATCGAGACGTTAAACATCTGGCTAAATTGCTTGAACTCATTTTTGTGCGCAAGCGGGAAGCGCTGCTCAAGGTGCCCCCAAAGCTGGCCAGAGATGGTCGCTTGCACGGCGTGCTCATGCCAACCTTGTTTGGACGCGTAGCTGGCGAGGTTGATTTTTTGCTCGTGCGAAGCTTTTTGCAAAATCGCTTGCCACTCTTTTTGCGCATCAAAAGATTGATTGACCGCGTGCAGCTCGCTGATGCGCGTCAGCGCGCTTTTAAATCCGTTTATCGACTGCGCTTTAAAAGGCGCTGATTCAAAAGGAATAACGATGGGCTTGCGTAAATGCGTAGCCGCCGCAGCGCTGTAAAAGTCGCGCTCGCCCAGCATCGATTGGAAAATCTGCTGCGCTTTATCCATTTGACCTTGCTGGCGCAGCAAACGCGCTTGCCAGTAGCGCCATTTGTTTTGTTTGCGCGCCTCTTGTGGCAGCAGGCCGTACCAATATTGCATCTGGATCCAGTCGTTATTGGTAAGCGCTAAGCGAAAACGGCGCTCAAGCAGCGCTTCGTCTCTCGATTTGGCAAGCCAAGCGTCACGCCACGCGACAAGCTCGGCGTTGTTGCTCGACATTGAGTTGTGAATGATGGTGTTGGCGATGTCCATCTGCTCTTGGCGCGACAATTCAAAATTTGGCAAGGTGGTTGCAAATTGGCGGCTTGCGGCAAGCGGGTTTTGCTTGGCTTGCCGTTTTAGCGTCAAATAGACCACTTTTTGCTCGGTAGCTGAGCGTTTGGTGCGGCTGCTGATATGTTGCGTCAGCGCCTGCGGGTTATCTAGCAGCATTACCATTTTGCTGCCTAGCATTTTTTGCTTATTGCTGAGCTGGTTAGATAGAAAATTGAGCAGCGTGCGGTTGCCGCGTTCAAACGCGAGCAGCATGCGCTTTAAGATCAGCGTGTCGTCGATGGCGTTTTGTTTTTTCATCCAGCTAAACAGCTTGTCACACTCGATATTTACCGATCTTCCCGACAAATAGAGTGTTTGGCCACCAGCGAGCGCAGTTTTTTTATTGCCAACTTGGCTTTGCGCGTAGTAATAGTTGCATTTGCTAGACTCGCTGGTTGGCGGCTGCGGCTGAAATTTCAAAAAAGAGTGCCACTGCTGGCGCTGCGCGAGCAGCTGCAGATATTGATTGTGAATATTTTTAGTAAAAGGGATCGCGGCGTGTTTCTTTTGAAAAGCCTCAACTTGCGACAGCGAAGCGGTCTTGATATTAGGCAAAAGCTGGTAGTACTCAAGGTATGGGTAGAGTGGGTAATCCACCAGCTGCGCTTTTAGGCGGACGAAGCGGCCCTGATCTTTTTGCTTAAGCGCCTTCACAGCATCTCGGTAGAGCGCCTGCTGCGCGCCCACCGGTATTTTTGACGCGTCGGCGGGCAGGCTGTATAGCGCAAGCGTAGAACAGACAAGAAGCGTTACTCGGAGAATTTTGTTTGGATGAGGCAGATTTTTCCTGAAAGAAAAAGATGATTGAGTTTCTTGTTGCATAACGCTCCCTTGTATTACTTTCCATCGTGCCAAACATCTACCTTTGGCCAAGCATACAGAATGTGTAGCAAACATACGGCAAATAAAATGATGCTTAGCAGTGAGATTGTGCTGCTGCGCCCGCTAGGTTTACTAACGTCTTTAGAATTTCCCCACTATAAATGCAGAATTTAGCATGTAAATTTTTATATTATTAATTGGCAGCAATGCCAGAAAAATAACGATTTATTTGCGTAATAAATGAACGCCCGCAAACCGCGTTGATGGCAAAAATACAGACGCTTTGATTTTTGGTATAATCCCCCTTTTTCTAACTTGAGTGTGTGAGCTGTATGGCTGAATACGTCTATACCATGTCGCGCGTGGGAAAAATAGTTCCCCCTAAGCGGCAGATCCTAAAAAATATTTCGCTCTGTTTTTTCCCTGGTGCAAAAATTGGGGTACTCGGATTAAACGGCGCAGGAAAGTCAACGTTGCTGCGCATTATGGCGGGCATTGATACCGACATCGAAGGTGAAGCGCGCGCGCAGCCGGGGATCAAGGTCGGTTACTTGCCGCAAGAGCCAAAATTTGATGATGAAAAAACGGTCCGCGAAACCGTAGAAAGTGCGGTCGCCGATGTTGTGGATGCGCTGGCGCGACTTGACGCGGTGTACGCCGCTTACGCTGAGCCGGATGCCGACTTTGATCTGCTGGCAAAAGAGCAAAATGAGCTTGAAGCGCTGATCCAAGCCAAAGATGGTCACAATCTTGAAAACGTGCTGGAGCGTGCGGCTGATGCGCTGCGTCTGCCGGATTGGGACGCGAAAATTAAGAATTTATCGGGTGGTGAGCGCCGCCGTGTAGCTATCTGTCGCCTGTTATTAGAAAAACCCGACATGCTGCTTCTCGATGAGCCAACGAACCATTTGGACGCAGAGTCTGTGGGCTGGCTTGAGCGCTTTTTGGTTGACTACAGCGGCACCGTTGTGGCCATCACGCATGACCGTTACTTCCTTGACAACGCAGCCGGCTGGATTTTAGAGCTCGACCGCGGCGAGGGGATCCCGTGGCAGGGCAACTACACCTCGTGGCTTGAGCAAAAAGATGCGCGCCTCAAACAAGAAGCGAGCCAAGAAAAAGCGCGGCAAAAAACGATTGAAAAAGAGCTTGAGTGGGTGCGACAAAATCCCAAAGGCCGTCAAGCGAAGTCAAAAGCGCGTATGGCCCGTTTTGAGGAGCTTAACACGGTTGATTATCAGCGCCGCAACGAAACCAACGAGCTGTTTATTCCACCTGGCCCGCGTCTTGGCGACAAGGTGTTGGAAGTGGAAAACTTGACTAAATCGTTTGGCGATCGCGTGCTGATCGACAACCTTTCGTTTAGCGTGCCTAAAGGGGCGATCGTTGGCATCATCGGTGCAAACGGTGCGGGTAAATCGACGCTGTTTAAAATCATCAGCGGCGCAGAAAAAGCCGACAGTGGCAGCATCACGCTGGGCGAAACGGTGCAGCTTGCCTCTGTGGAGCAGTTTCGCGATAGCATGAATGACACGAACACTGTCTATCAAGAGATCTCCGAAGGCGCTGAAATTCTTAAAATCGACCAATTTGAAATTCAAGCCCGCGCCTACTGCTCGCGCTTTAACTTTAAAGGCAGCGATCAGCAAAAACGCATCGGCGAGCTTTCGGGCGGTGAACGCAACCGCGTGCATCTGGCGAAGCTGCTAAAAGCGGGCGGCAACTTGCTGCTGCTTGATGAGCCAACCAACGATCTCGACGTGGAAACCTTGCGTGCGCTAGAAGAAGCGCTGCTTGAGTTCCCAGGCTGTGCGATGGTGATTTCGCATGACCGCTGGTTCTTAGACCGCATCGCGACCCACATTTTGGATTACCGCGATGAGGGTAAAGTGAACTTCTTTGAAGGAAACTACAGCGAATACAGCGAATGGCTCAAGCAGACGATTGGCGCGCAGGCCGCGCAGCCGCATCGCATCAAGTACAAACGCATTGCAAAATAAGTTTTAAGGGCTGCTGAGCAGCCCTTTTTTATGGCCGAAAAACTGCGCCAGTCGTCTATTTTTTGCTTATTTATCAATCAGATGTAGCTTGCCATTTTGATAAAAACAGCAAGCCTCGCGCAAAATTGTTATTATCGTGTTTTGCTTATTTTTACGATTGAGTCATGAAAAGATACATTAACACCTTCCCAACTCCCATGGCTGGGCTTGCGCTAGCTTTGGCGGGACTGGGCTGGTCGTGGGAAAATGCGGCGCCGCTTGGCGGGGTAGGACAGGTGCTCGGCGCGGTGATTGCTGCCGCGCTTTTGCTTGTGATCGGCACAAAATTCACCTTAAATCCGCGCGGCTTGTGGGAAGATCTCAAGCATCCGGTGGTCGGCAGTACGGTGCCCACTTTTGCAATGGCCTTAATGATGATTTCTGCGTCGCTTGGCAAATTGTCTTTGTGGCTAGGGGACGGATTGTGGCTGCTTGCGGTTGGATTACACCTTTGTTTTTTCTTCTCTTTTGCCTACCATCGCGCGAAGGAATTTAGCCTAAGCCACATGGTGCCAAGCTGGTTTGTTCCGCCGATCGGCATTGTCGTTGCGAATGTGGCGTTTTCTGGCAACCCAGCCCTTGAGCCGATCGCCACTTTCACGCTCGCTTTTGGCCTGTTGATGTATGCGCTGCTGCTGCCTTTAATGTTGTTTCGCTTGATTTTTCTTGGCGAAGTGCATGACTCTGCTAAAACGACGCTCGCCATTTTGGCCGCGCCTGCGAGCCTAAATTTGGCCGGCTACTTGACCACCTCAACCGAGCTGTCGCCGGTTATTATTAACCTATTGTTTGGCATTGCCATTTTGATGACGGCGGTCATTTACCTCTCATTTGTGAGGCTGCTGCGCTTGCCGTTTTCGCCAGGCTACGCCGCTTTTACGTTCCCGATGGTGATCAGCGCCACCGCGCAGTTTAAAATGGCCGGCTGGATGGCAAGCCACGGATTTGACGCGTGCTACGTTGAGCAAGTCCGCTTGATCGCGCACGTAGAGCTCTTTATCGCCACGGCGGTGGTTTTGTATGTGGCGTGGATGTATCGAAAATTTTTAGCCACGCAATGGACAAACGTTACTTAACTTGAGCCACCCTCTGTTGTGAAAATAAAAGCCTGCAGCCGCAGGCTTTTTTCATTTACAATCGCCGCCATTGTTGGTGCACTCATGCAGGCTCTCATTTGCTTAAACTTTATTATTCCAATCAGTTAGAAGCGCTACGAGAAAAAATTGTTACTTTGATAGCGCAGCAGCCTTTGTCTTCGCCGTTGCAAAAAGAGTGCATCGTTGTGCCGCACAACGCGCTGGCGCAGTGGCTCAAATTGGCTGTGGCGCGCGAGCTTGGCGTTGCGGCCAATATTGAATTTTTATCGCCGGAGCAATTTTTGTGGCGCTTGCAAAGCGCGCTGCTGCCGCATTGTGGGACGCGCAACTTTTTCACGCGCGATGCGCTGCGCTGGATCATCTGTCAGGTGCTGCCAGCGCTTTTACCGCAGCCGGACTTTAGCGCGCTGCGCGACTACTTGGCCGACGATCGCAGCGGCAAAAAATTACACCAGCTGGCGGCAAAATTGGCCGAGCTTTTTTTGCGCTATCTAGAGACGCGCCCCGCGTGGATAGCCGCTTGGGAGGCGGGCTGCGCGGTGCAGTTTGACTCTCATTACGACGGCGATGAAACGCTGCACCATGCACAGCGCTGGCAAATGAGTTTGTGGCAGGCGATTTGCGCGCAGATCGCAACGCTTAGCCCCGAATTGTCGCATAGCGGCAAGCTTAAAGCGCAGCTGCAGCAAAATCTGCAGGCTGCGTCTTCGGCGGCTCTTAAGCGCAAGTTGATGATGGAGCGGGTATTGATTTTTGCTGCGCCTCGGCTTTTGACGCAAGAGGGGCCGCTACTAGAGGCGCTTAGCCGCCATGTGCCGCTGCACTGTTTTCATGAGACGCCAAGCCACATGCTGGAAAAAGACGCGCCGATTTTGCACAGTCTGCTTGATTCGTGGGGGATGCGCGCTAAGCAAGACGCACGTGTGCTGCAAACGTTAGTGGCTGAAACGGCGCAAGATTTCATCGCGCCGCCGCGCGATAGTTTGCTGCACTGCTTGCAACACGACATTTTGCAGGTAAGCAAAGATCGCGCGCTTAGCGGCGATGCTACGCCAAAATGTGTTATCGCGGCGGGCGATCGCTCCTTGCGCGTTGAAGTGTGCCACAGCCGGCTGCGCGAAGTGGAAGTGCTGCATGACAACCTGCTGGGACTGTTTAATGCAAATCCGCACCTTTCGCCGCGTGACATTGTGGTGCTTGCGCCAAATTTGAGCGCCTACAGCGCGCTGATCCAAGCAGTATTCGCCAACGCGCCAAGCGAGCATTTTATTCCTTTTACCCTGTGCGATCGCAGCGCGGAGCAAGAAAATCCGGTGCTGCTGACCTTTTTGCACCTGCTGGAGCTGCCAAATAGTCGCGCGGGCCTGCACGAAATGTTGGAAATTTTGCAGGTACCGGCGGTGCGGCGCCGTTTTGCTATTTTGCAAGAAGATCTGACGCAAATTCAGCAGTGGTGCGAGCAAACCGGCGTGCGCTGGGGGCTGACGGCGCAAAGCGCGCTCAGTTTTGATCTGCCCGAGCAAGCGCAAAATAGCTGGCAATTTGGCCTTTCGCGCATGCTGCTTGGTTTTGCGATGCCAAGTGACGCCGGCCTGTTTAACGGCATGCTGCCTTACGACGAGGTGCAAGGCTTAAGCGCCGATCTGGCGGGAAAGCTGGCCGATTTTGTCGACACCGCGCTCTGGGCGCAGCAACTGTTAAGCCGCGCGCACCAAGGGCAGGCGTGGCCGGCGCTACTTAGCGAGCTGTTTGATAAGTTTTTCGCTTTAGAAGGCGATGAGCAAACCGTCGGCACTATCGTGCAAACGCAGCTTGCAAGCTGGCAAAGCTTGCTTGCAGATTGTCAGTTTGAGCGAGAGGCGTCGTTTGCGGTGGTGCGTGAATGGCTGGCGCAAAAACTGGGGCAGCCGAATGAATTAGCAAACTTTTTCTCAGGCGCGGTCACCTTTGGCCAGCTCACCTCGCAGCGCGCGCTGCCTTATGCGGTGATCTGCTTGCTTGGAATGAATGACGGCGATTTTCCTAAAGTGACCAACAGCGTCGGTTTTGATCTGCTCAGTTTTGATCCGCAAGCGACAGATCTGCGCGCGCAAGCTGAAGATCGCCACCTCTTTTTGCAGCAGCTGCTCGCGGCGCGCGACTGTTTGTATATCAGTTTTGTCGGGCGCTCTGTGCAAGATAACAGCGAGCAAAGTGCCAGCATTTTGTTGGCAGAGCTTTTAGAATATTGCGAGCAAAATTATAGCGTTGCAGGTTGTGAAATTAAGAGCGCGCTGCATGATCAGCTCATTGTGCACCATCCGCAAAAGCCGTTTAGTCCAGCTGCTTTTTGCGCGCAAAATCCCACCAGTTTTGCCAAGCAGTGGCTTTCGCTAGCCAAAGGGGAATGCGTGGCGGCGGCGCCTTTTGTGCCTAGCGAGCCGCTGGCGCTGATGCTAGATGCTTCGCAGCCGCTGCAGCTTAGTCAGTTGCAGCGCTTTTGGAGCTTGCCGGTAAAATACTTTTTCAACCAGCGCTTAAATATCTATTTTCAGCGAGACAACGATCCGCTTGCCGAGTCTGAGCCGTTTGAGCTTGATGCTCTTGAGCTTTTTTACCTGCGCGCGCCGCTGCTTGAGCATTTGATCGAGCATGGCAACGATGCTGATCTGCTAGAGCAATTTTGGCAAAAATGTAAAGCGAGCGGCGAGCTGCCGGTGGGCGAGTTTGCGGCTTGCCTGTTTGACGAAGAAAAGCGCAAGGTTCTTGATTTGTATGAAGTGATGCAGCCGTTTTTGCAGGATCCTACTGAGGGGCAAAATATCAATCTGTCACTGCCAACGCGCTACGGTCAGGTGCAGCTGCAAGGGGCGCTGAACGGTTTTTATCAGCAGCAGCTGATCTTGTATCGCGCCGGAAAATTAAGGCCAAAGCAGCGTGTAGCGGCGTGGCTGTCGCACCTGTGCCTGTGCGCGATGGGGCGCCAGCACAGCACACAGTATTTTGCTCTGGATGGATTGCAAAGTTACGAGCCGATAGCGCCGCCGCAGGCTTTGCAGCAGCTAATACAATTTGTTGAAACTTATTTGGCTGGCTTGATGAGCCCAAGTCCGCTGCATCTTGATATTGCGTGGGCGGCGCTTGAGGCCATCTGCAGTGGCGAAGGGGTGTGCGTTTTAGATGAGGAGAGCGTGCAAAAAGCGCAGCAGCAGATGCAAACAGTATTTGATGACTCGTCAAATCAAAGCAGCGTGGGAGAAAATCCTTATGTAGCGCGGGTTTGGCGCGATGCGAGTGAGGCGTTTTTTGCGGAAAACTTAACGCTGGCTAAAACGCTGTTATGTCACATCCCATTCAAAAATAAGAAGAAATAGCATGGCAAATTTATTAAATACCGCCACTTTTCCGCTGCATGGCCAGCGCTTGATTGAAGCGTCGGCGGGCACGGGAAAAACGTTTACCATTGCCGGCCTCTACCTGCGTCTGCTGCTGGGGCTGAGCGAGCATAGCGGTAAGCTTGATCCGCCGCTGTTGGTGCAAAATATTTTGGTGGTGACGTTTACGAAAGCGGCGACGCAAGAGCTGCGCGATCGTATTCGCCGCCGGATCGGCGATGCGCTGCGCGCTTTTCGCCAAGGCAAAACGGACGACAGCGTGCTTGAGCCGCTGCTGCAAGCGCCGCTCGAAAGAGAGGTGGCGATAGCGCTGCTGCAAAATGCGCAGCGGCAGATGGATGAAGCGGCGATCTACACCATCCACGGTTTTTGCCAGCGGGTGCTGACGCAAAATGCGTTTGAGTCTAATGCGTTGTTTGATTGTGAGTTTATTGCGGGCGCGGAAGAAAAGGCGCTGCAGCTGCAAGCGGTGAGCGATTTTTGGCGGCGCAATTTTTATAGCGCCGACGCGCTGTTTGCCGCGCAAATTCATGCGCTGTGTAAATCGCCGTCTGAGCTGCTCAAACTCATTTTGCCTTATCTCAGTGGCGATCTGCCAAAAGTGAAAGCGCCGCGCTGCACTACCTCCTTACAGCAAGCTTTTGATGAGCATTATCAACAAATTATGCAGGTGAAGCGCCTTTGGCTGGCGGCGTGTGGCGACTTTTTTGACCTGATCCAAAACTCAGATGTGGCTAAAAATTCTTACAATAAAAAAAATCTGCCAAACTGGCTGGAAATGGTGAGTCGCTGGGCGCAGGGGAAAGAGGCGCTTACTGAGAAAAAATCGCGAGAGGCGTTGGATCGTTTTCGCAGCAGCACGTTAGCAGTAAAAACAAAATCTGGCGGCCGCACACCGCAGCACGAAGTGTTTGACAAAATTGAAGCGCTTTTCGCTTCTCCCTTTGATTTAAAGTCGATGGTCATTGTGCAGGCGCTGGAAAGCGTTCGTGAGCTTTTGGACAAACAAAAGGCGCGCGTGGGCGTGCTCTCTTTTAACGATCAGCTCACAAACCTTGACAAGGCGCTCGGTGGCTCGCCGCACAGCGCGCTGGCAAAGCGTATCCGCACCCTTTATCCGGTGGCGATGATCGATGAGTTTCAAGATACCGATCCGCTGCAATACCGCATTTTCAAAACGATTTACAGCGATTTTCCCACTTGCGGACTGTTTATGATAGGCGATCCCAAACAGGCCATTTATGCGTTTCGCGGCGCGGACATTTTCACTTATTTGATGGCGCGCTCTGACGTTTCGAGCCACTTTAATTTGGCGACCAACTGGCGCTCGAGTGCGGCGATGGTAGGAGCGGTCAACCGCGTTTTCTCGTTTTATGATCGGCCGTTTATTTACGATCAGCAGATCCCGTTTTTGCCGGTCGCCTCAGCCCCTGGCGCCGAGCAGCGTTTTTGGCAGTGGCGTGGCAAAACGCAGCCGGCGTTAACCTTTTGGTTTGACGATAAAAATCAGGAAATCATTAATAAGCAAAAATACGTAAAGTCGATGGCGATAAGCTGCGCGGCGCACATTTGTGAGCTGCTGCAAGCGCCGTCTGGCGAAGCGGTGCTGGTGAATAAAGGCAAGGCGCGCGCCATTAAGCCGGGCGATATTGCCGTGTTGGTGCGAAATGGCGGCGAGGCGCGCAAAGTGAAGGAGGCGCTGGCAAAACATAACATCGCGAGCGTTTATCTCTCTAATCGCGACAGTGTCTTTTCTTGCGTGCTGGCGCGTGATCTGTGGTACGTGCTCAATGCCGCGCTGCAGCCGCAAAATGAGTCGGCGCTGCGCACTGCGCTCGCGTGCAGTGTGTTTGCCTTGAGCGCGGTCGAGCTTGATGAACTCAATCATAACGAGCTGTTGTGGGAGCGGCGCGTCAACGAGTTTTATCAGTACCAGCAGCTGTGGCTGGAAAAAGGGGTGCTGACCATGCTTTATCAGCTGCTGCACCGCTATGAGCTTGGCACCCGCTGGCTGGCGCGCAGCGATGGTGAGCGCGATTTGACCGATTATCTGCATTTAGCTGAGCTTTTGCAGCAGCAAAGCGCGCGCCTTGACAGTCCGCATGCGCTGCTGCATTGGCTTGCGCGTCAAATCGAAGAGCCTGACGGCGACAGCGACGATCAGCGTCAGCGCCTTGAATCTGAACGAAATTTAGTGCAAATCGTCACTATCCATAAATCGAAAGGGCTGGAATACAATCTGGTTTACCTTCCTTTCATTTGCGATTTTAAGGCAAGTAGCGCGGCCTTTTTTCACGATGAAGAGCGCCAAGCGGTGCTTGATCTTGTCGATACAAAAGAGGCCACCGAAAAAGCTGATGTAGAGCGGCTTGCTGAGGATCTGCGTCTGTTGTATGTGGCGCTCACGCGCGCCGTTTTTGGTTGTTTTTTAGGTGTGGTGCCGTTAAAAGTTGGCAGAGAGAAAACCATGTCGCTGCATAAAAATGCGCTCGGTTATCTGTTGCTGCAGGGCAAAGAGGGGGAGCCTGCGACGCTTTACAAGGCGCTCAATGATTTTGTCGCTCACGACAGTGCGCTGAGTGTTGCGTTGCCGCCGCCAGCGCATGATGGCGTCTATCAAGAAAGCGCTGCCGAGGTGACCGCGTTTAGCGCCCTTGAATTTCATGGCAAAATTAGCCAAAACTGGCGTTTGACCAGTTATTCTGCGCTAGTAAGGCAAGATCAAAATGCCGCGGCTGAAATTTTAGCCCCTGAGTTTATGCCAGCGGCTGCGCCATTAGTGCAACAGGCCAGCGCGCCGTTTGCATACGACTCGATTTTTGCCTTTCCGCGTGGCGCTAAGGCGGGGAACTTTTTCCATGCCTTATTTGAGCAGATTGATTTTTCAGCAGATCTGCAAAGCGAAAGCTGCGCGCAGCTCATCGAGAAAAATTTGACCGCTTACCACTACCCTTCGGCGTGGCGCGCGCTGCTGCAGCAATTTTTGGCGCACGTTTTTAGCTGTGAGCTGGATGAAAACGGCTTAGCGCTGCAAAAAATCCCCTTTGCCCAGCGTTTGACAGAGCTAGAGTTTTTGTTGCCGATCACCGAGTTGTCGGTTGCAAAACTTAATGCGGTGATGGCGCAACACGATGATTTATCAAGACAAGCTGGTGAGCTGCAATTTGCAACGGTCAGCGGGATGCTAAAAGGATTCATCGACTTGGTTTTTTGCTGGCAAGGTCGCTATTACGTGCTGGACTGGAAATCGAACTTTTTAGGCGAAACGGCGGCCGATTACACCCAAGACAAGTTGGCGCAGGCGATGATTGAGCATCGTTACGATCTGCAATATCAGATCTACACGCTTGCCTTGCATCGCTATTTGCGCACCCGCATTGCCGATTATGATCCCGCGAAACACCTAGGCGGCGTCTATTACCTTTTTATCCGCGGCCTGCAACAAGGTGAGCGCACGGGCATTTTTCACACTCAGCCCGATGTAAAACTTATCGCACAGCTTGATGCGCTGTTTGCTGCTAGTGAGGCTCAGCATGCTTAAATTTTTTGATGAACAGTGGAAGACCGGCTCGCTGCGCGCGATTGATCGCCATTTTGCAAAATTTATTGGCGCACAAGTTGGCCAAGACTCGCCGCTGGCAGGGTGGGCGCTGCTGGTCAGTTTTGAGGCGGGCAAAGGCAATGTCTGCGTTGATTTAGCGACGCTTTCGCCGCTTTCGCTGTTTGATCTGCCGCCTGAGCAGAGTTTGCAAGTGGCTGATTGGCTGCAATTTAGCGCCGGAAAAAGTGCGCTGCTAGCGAGCATTTATCAAGACGCGCAACATTCACTTCCTGAAGCGGCGCAAAAAGCGTTGGTGCTCAGCGATGGCAGCAAGCCCGCGCCGCTGGTGTTTGATGGGCAGCGCCTCTATTTGTACCGCAACTGGCAAGCTGAGCAGACGGTGGCAAAGCTCTTGAGCGCGCGTGCAGTGGCCGTCGCTTTGCCGCCTGAAAGTCGCGCGCATCTAGACAGACTTTTTGACCGCCCAGATGCCAAAAAAGACGAAATCGATTGGCAAAAAGTGGCAGCGGCTTGTGCGCTTAGTTTTCGTTTTGCCGTGATCTCTGGTGGCCCTGGTACGGGAAAAACCACTACGGTGACGAAGCTTTTAGCAGCGCTGATCCAAAGTAGCGCCGAGCCGCCGCTGATCAAAATGGTGGCGCCGACGGGAAAAGCGGCCAACCGTTTGACCGAGTCGATAGGTAATGCGGTCGGCAACCTTGATGTGGCGCAGAGCGTGCGCGATCAAATTCCGCGTCAAGCGAGCACTATCCACCGCCTGCTTGGCTCGCAGCCCAATACCAACGCGTTTCGCCACAATGCCAAAAATCCGTTGCTGCTTGATGTGCTGGTGGTGGACGAAGCGTCGATGGTCGATTTGGGGATGATGGCCTCTTTGCTAAACGCCCTGCCGGCGCACGCGCGGATCATTTTGCTTGGCGATCGCGACCAGCTCGCTTCGGTGGAGGCTGGCTCCGTGCTTGCGGATCTGTGCATGAATGCAGGCGCGAGTTTTTCGCCGGCGCGCGCGCGCTATCTTGAGCAGCTGACAGGCTTTACGCTAAGCGAGCAGCAGCCGCCATCGACAGTGGCGGACGGCGTTTGTCTGCTGCAAAAAAGCTTTCGTTTCGACGGCAGCTCAGGCATTGGTCAGCTCGCAAAAGCTATCAATCGCGGCGCGCCGCGGGCGCAAATTGATGAAATTTGGAATAAGGGCTTTAGTGATATCGCGCGCCACACTTTAGATGAACAAGGCTATCAGGCGGCGATTGCGTGTGCGGCAACTGGGTATCAAGGCTATTTGTCGGCGCTTGCGGCTGGTGAGTCTGATAAGCAGATGCTGGAAAAATTTTTGCAATTTCGCCTGTTGTGCGCGCTCACGCAAGGCGCGTTTGGCGTGCAGGGGTTGAATGTGCAAGTCGAGCAAGAGCTTGAGCGGCGCAAACTGATCAAGGCAAGCGGGCGCATTTTTTACACTGGGCGGCCGGTGATGGTGACACAAAATGATTACGGATTAGGGCTTTACAACGGTGATATCGGCATCGTGGTGGCAAAAGAGGAAGGCTTGCGGGTGGTGTTTGAGTTGTCTGACGGTAGCCTTAAATATGTGTTGCCGAGCCGCTTGCCGCAGCATCAAACGGCGTATGCGATGACGGTGCACAAATCGCAAGGCTCAGAATTTGCCCATACGCAGCTGATTTTGCCGCCAGAGCCGACACCGGTGATGAGCCGCGAGCTGCTTTATACCGGCGTCACGCGCGCCAAAAAAATGCTAGATATCTATACAACGCAGCGCGCCTTTGATCGCGCAGTTGAGCAAAAAACGGAGCGCTTTAGCGGCCTTGCGGCGGCGCTGCAAGCAAGCACCGAGACGTCGTGAACGCGTGCGAAAAATTGCGAGGCAAGCCGCAGATAAAGCATTCACCCTTTCATTGTGTGACTTGCTGCTAAAAAAACGTTTATATGCATCTTACGTGTTGAGTTTTGGGTAGATTTTCATTGCGGCAAACAAGCTGATCTGCGATCTTTTGCCCTTTTCTGCTGCTGGGAGCTGCATTGTGAAATATTACCTGTTTCCTACATTGGTTCTATCAATGAGTTTAGTGGGCTGTATGCGCCCAAAAGATCACGGTCAGCAGTATCTTGATGGAAAATTTACTAAAGTGCTCAATCCGGTGGTGAAGGTGGTTTCGGATAAACCGCGCGATCTGAGCACTTTTGCGCCGCAGTTTGAGCAGGTAAAAACGGTCTCTCCTAAATTAGTCGATAAAAACAAAGAATTGTACGAAAATGTGCTCAAGTGGGCGCGTGAAGGCGGCGACGTGACGCAGCTGGCTAAATTTGGCATCGCGGTGCAGCAGATGGGCGGCGGTGATGGCTATGGTAACGTATTGTTTACTGGCTATTTTTCCCCTGTTATCGAGATGAGCCGCACACCAACGCCGCTATTTCGCTACCCTGTTTACAAAATGCCAGCCAAAAAAGGCAAATTGCCGACGCGCGCGCAAATTTACGCCGGTGCGTTAAAGGGGCAAAATTTAGAGATTGGTTACAGCAAGTCGTTGATTGATAACTTCTTAATGGAAGTGCAAGGCAGTGGTTTTGTGCAATTTGTCGACAGCGATAAGCAAGAATACTTTGCCTACAGCGGCAAAAATGGCCACGCCTATACCAGTATCGGACGGGTTTTGATCGACAAAGGTGAAGTCAAAAAAGAGGATATGTCGATGCAAGCGATCGTCGATTGGGTCAAGCAGCACAGCGAAAAAGAGGTGCTTGAGCTGCTCAATCACAACGCGTCGTTTGTTTTCTTTGAGCCAAAAGCGGCGTCGCCGGTGATGGGCGCTGCGGGCGTGCCGCTGTTGTCACGCGCCAGTGTCGCGGCCGATCCGACTTACTTGCCGATGGGCAGCGTGCTGCTAGCTGAAGTACCGCAAATTGACGAGAAAGGTAAATGGCAGGGCAAACATGTTCTGACGCTGCTGATGGCGCTGGATAAAGGCGGCGCGGTGAAAGGCAACCATCTCGATCTTTACCACGGCGCGGGCGCTGAAGCTGGCGTGCATGCCGGCAACCATAAACATTTTGGCCGCGTGTGGCGCCTTGGCAAATTGTCTTTGCCAGAATTAACGTTGCTGCAGCAAACTATCCGCTAAATCGAAAAGCCGCTTATTGAAGCGGCTTTTTTTATTCGCGAAAGAAGATTCAGGCTAAAAACTGGGCTTGATGTCGAGCAGTCCCGCTTCTTGAAAATAGCGCTCGGCGCCAGGATGCAAGGGGGCCGACTGCGCAACCGAAACCATTTTTTTTGCCTCGAGATTTTGCAGCGCCGGATGCGCTTTTTTGAGTTTTTTGAGCTGCTCAAACACCGCTTTAGTGAAGTTGTACGCCACATCGTCGGGAAGTGCTGCGGTGGTGACCACCGTTGCGTGAACGGCCACGGTCTTGGTTTTATTGGTTATTTTGGGGTAGATATCGGCTGGGATCTCGGCAAATTGATATGCGCTGTTTTGTTTGAGTAAACCTAAAATAATTTTCTCGTCGATGCCAATCAGCTGCGCGTCGCACTTTTCTATCACTTCTTGGGTACTTTTATTTGGATGGCCAATGACATACATCATTGCATCGATGGTGTTATTGCACAGCGCCTTTCCTTGCTCAGCGCTAGATATTTCAAATACTTTCGTAAAATCAGAAAGCTGCAAATTCGCGAGCGTCAGTAATTTTTCTAGGATTTGCCTGTCGCCAGAGCCTTCGATACCAAAATTGATCTTACGCTCTTTTATGCCGCTAAACGTCTTGATGTTATTACTTTTTTTCGCAAGAAGCGTGAAATATTCAGGATGAAGTGAAAAAAGCGAGCGCAGCTGGCTAAAAGCGCCTTGGTTACTAAAGTCATCTTCCGCATGATAAGCGCTGTTTTGCACATTAGATTGCACGATGGCAAATTGCACCTCATTTTTTTGCAGCGCTTTGATGTTGGCAAGCGAGCCGTTACTTGCGACAACCGAGCAGTGCAAATTGTCGACAAAAAACTGCTTATTGACGAGACGGCACAAGGTGCCAGCAACCGGATAGTAGATCCCTTGCTCGCTTGCCGCGCCAATTAGCATCAGTTGCGGCGCCGCGCACAGAGGCTGGACGAAAAGTAGGGTTAAAATGGCGCATAGATGGCGTAACGCTGGCATCAAAACTCCCTTGCTTGTTAGCGCGGCTTTGCGTATAAACCGCCTCTAGTATTGGGTATTCGAGATGTAACTATGGACACAGCTTATGATAATTTCCAGCCGCGTTTTGATGGCATCGCTCGCCTTTATGGCAAAGAGGCGCTAGCCGCACTGCAAAAAGCGCATGTGTGCGTGGTTGGGATTGGGGGAGTGGGATCATGGGCTGTGGAGGCGCTGGCACGCAGCGGCGTTGGCCATTTAACCTTGATCGACATGGACGACGTGTGCGTCACTAATATTAATCGCCAAATTCATGCACTTACGAGCACAATCGGCCAGAGTAAAATCGAAGTGATGGCTGAGCGCGTGCGCGCGATAAATCCGCACTGTCAGGTGACGCTCATTGATGATTTTTTGACAAAAGAGAACATTGCTGAGCACATTTCGTCGCGCTTTGATCATGTTTTGGACGCGATTGATAGCGTGGGGCCAAAGGCTGCGCTGCTGGCGTTTTGTAAGCGCAATAAAATTAAAGTGATCACGATTGGCGGCGCGGGCGGGCAGATCGACCCGACGCAAATAGCCTGTGCGGATCTGACAAAAACGGTGCACGATCCGCTTGCCAGTAAACTGCGCAATCAGCTGCGCCATGTTTACAACTTTAGCCGCACCCGCAAGTTTGGCATTGAGTGCGTGTTCTCAACCGAGCAGCTGCGCTATCCCAAGCAAGACGGCAGCGTTTGCACCAGCAAAAGCGGCGTCGATGGCGTGAAAAAGATGGATTGTGCGAACGGCTTTGGCGCCACCACCGTGGTGACGGCAAGTTTTGCCTTTGTCGCCGTCGCGCGCATTATCGCGCGTTTGACCAGCAAGCCTAAAGCGTGAGCCGCAGCTGATTAAAGTTGATCCCAAGGGGCAAGTCGGTTTTTAGTCCCGCGACTTGCTTGCAAGTGCAGGCGAGCGCGTATTGCCCCGCGAGCTTTTTTTGCCATTTATTTTCGAGCGTAGCCATCTGGGCAAAAATGGCTTCAAGCGAACCAAATTGCTGCAGCAACAGGCTTGCCGTTTGGCTGCCAATGCCGGCAATGCCTGAAATATTGCGCCGAGTTATTCCTGAAAGTCCCCAAAAATCAGTAAGCTGCTCGTGATTGAGTGCGAATTTTTGTTGCACAAATTCAGCATTGAGCCAGCGGCTTGCAAAATAGTCGCGAATGGCAAAATTTGGCAGGCTCAGCAGCTGGCAAAAGCGCTGATCACTGCTGATCAGAGTGACTTTGCTGCCTGCCGCGCAAGCTTTGGTAATTAAGGTCGCGATAAAATCTTCTGTGTGATGCGCGGTGGGACTGCGTGCTAAGTGCTGCTCGCTGCAAATTTTTTGCGCCTGCTCAAGCGCTTGCGTGAGCGATGGCGGCTGCGGCGGGCGATTTTGCAGATAACTTGGCAGCAGCTGCTTGCGCCAGCACTCTTGCTGCGCGCTGTTAGCGAACACGGCCAGCGCGTGGCTTGGCGTGGTGTGGCGCAGCGTCGTTTGCATTACTTGCGTCCACTGCTTTGCTATCGCATTGATATCATTAGGATCTTTTTGAACGCTGTGGATACGGCGCAATAAATTTTGCGCATCAAGGATCACAAGGTGTGGTGACATAGCAAAGGTATCAAAAAAGAACTAATTGTATTACTTGAAGAAAATGATAACTAGCCCTAAAGCTAAATCTTTAGCTTTAGGGAAGTTGGGGGAGCAGCTTAGGACTGGATTATTTCATAGCACGGAATGTATTGCGCGCCAGGCAATTTCATGCGGCCTTGTGCTACAAAATCGCGCAGCAATTTGTCCATTTTTTGCATTAACACGCTGTCACCGTTGATTTTGAATGGCCCGTGTTTTTCAATCGCTAAAATGCCTTCTTCTTTCACGTTGCCCGCGACAATGCCGGAAAACGCTTGGCGCAGTGCACAGGCGAGCAGCTCAGGTTTTTGATCCATATGCAGATCTAAAGCTGCCATATTTTCGTGTGACGGATCAAAGGGTTGCTGGAACTGCGGCGACACTTTGAGCGACCAGTTAAAGCTGTAAGAGTCATCATTGGCGCGGCGGTGCGCTTTAACGTCCTGCATTGCATGCTTGATGGTTCGTGCCACTTGCGCAGGGTCGTCGATGATGATTTTGTAGTATTGCGTCGCTTCTTCGCCAAGTATGTCGCGTATAAATTCATGAATAACTTGGAAATAGCTAGCGCTCTCTTTAGGGCCCGTCAAAATTATCGGCATTGGCTGATGACGGTTATCTGGGTGCATCATGATGCCTATGAGGTACAAAAGCTCTTCCGCTGTGCCCGCGCCGCCTGGAAAAATGATAATGGCGTGTGCAACGCGCACAAATGCTTCAAGGCGCTTTTCGATATCGGGCAAAATGACAAGCTCGTTCACCACTGGATTTGGCGGCTCAGCGGCAATGATTGATGGCTCGGTCAGCCCCAAAAAGCGCCCGCCGACTAACCGCTGCTTTGCATGGCCAATCGAGGCGCCTTTCATCGGGCCTTTCATCGCGCCAGGCCCGCAGCCTGTGCAGACATTAAGCTCGCGCAGCCCAAGCTCGTGACCGACGTCGCGCGTGTAGGCGTATTCGGTCGGGTTGATAGAGTGGCCGCCCCAGCAGACCACCATGTCGGGATCTTTGCCTGGAATTAGCGCGCGCGCATTGCGTAAGATATTGAAAATTAAGTTAGTAATGTGCGCCGAATTGGTAGGATCAAAGGCGTGCGATTGCTCAAGCTGCGCGCTGACGTGGATAATGTCGCGCAGCACAGCAAACATATGGCTTTGAATGCTGCGAATAATTTTTCCGTCAACAAAAGCTTGCTCGGGAGGATCGGTTAACTCGAGTTTCACTCCGCGCTCACGACGTAACAATTTGATTTCAAAGCTTTTATATTGTTCAAGCAGGGCACGCGAGCTGTCTGTATGGCTGCCGGAATTAAGCACGGCCAGCGAGCAGTTGCGATACAGCCGATATAGCTGACTTTTGGCTGAGTTTTTAAGCCGGTCAACCTCAAGTTGTGAAAGCTGATCCATCGCGCCAACCGGATCGATACTGATATTCATACTATCTCCTCTGGATCACTTTTTCGTAAAAAGTAGCAAGTTAGCTATATAAAATGCATTACAAATAAAAAGATTGCGTTGATAGACAATAATACGAAAGGTGGCTGTTAGACCATTTTTTTGCTGATTTGTAGGTGACTTTTCACAAATTTTGCAGCGATCATCGGGTTATTTTCGCAGATGGCTTACGACTGTATATGCAACAATATCAGCAAATCAAAGCGGTTGGGCTTGATTTTGCGGCTAAATGGCTGGTTGCTGCCGATTTTGTTGCAAAGGGCTAAAAATCGACAGCATTTTTCGTTTAAGGCTCAGTTATTGACGCGCCAAGCGCAAATTTTGCTGCGGCTGCGAATTTTTATTGGTGCGGTAAGGGTTGATCTCAAGACCGCCGCGGCGCGTGTAGCGCGCATACACAGTGAGCAGATCCGGCTTACAAAAGTGCAAAATGTCGCTGAAAATGCGCTCAACGCACTGCTCGTGAAACTCGCTATGCATGCGAAACGAGACGATGTAGCGCAATAGCTTTTCTTTGTTGATCTGCTTGCCGGTGTAGCTGATGCAAATCGAGCCCCAGTCGGGCTGGTTGGTAATAAGGCAGTTGGATTTAAGCAGATCGCTGTGCAGCTTTTCTGTGACCGTTGGCCCCGTCGCTGCGCCATGCAAAATTTGCGGGTCAAAATCAAAGCTGTCGATAGTGATATTTTGCTGGTCGATATTGACACCATCAAAAGCAACTACTGGCGTATTGGTAAAATGTTTTAGCGGAAACAGCTGCACGCTGACCGGCCCGCCCGCCGCTTGTGAGAGATCTTGTATCAGCGTATCAGTCACTTGTTGCCAAGATGTGAAGCGAGTTTGATTTAAGCTGTTGAGATAAAGTTTGAACGATTTTGACTCGATGAGTTTGGGGGTCGAGTCCGGAATTCGCACCTCGCCGATGGCCACTTGCGGCAACCCGTTAGCATTGAGCCAAGAAAGCTCGTACAGCGTCCAAAGATCAACGCCGCTAAATGGCAGCGCATTTTCTAGTTTTAGCCCTTCGCGGCCAAGGCGGCGCGAAACCCCTTGCAGCAAGCTTGGATCGTAGTCTGAGTTGTATGCGATAGTTTTTCCTAGTGTTAAGCAGGAGAGCTCTTCTGTTTGTAGGTATTGGGTCATAATTTTTAAAAAATTGTAAGTTGTAGTGATCGTTAGAGTATCGATATAAAAAAAATGATTAAATTGCAATCAGTTATTTTGCGTTGTTTGGCGCTTTTCCCCAATTTATAGGGGGTTATGGCAGCAATCTCACCAAAATTCATAAATTGAGGCGCGCTTTTGCAGCCGCTTTATGCGCTCAATGGATGAGAATTTTGCTGTGTGGCAAAGCTTGCGAAAAAAGGGGGCTGTGCTTGCGAAAAAGCGTGAAAATTCGCGTATAAAAAATGAAGGTTTTTAGTGTGGAAAATAGTGTGGAAAAAGTAGTGTTTAAGGTGAGTGTGTCAGTGCGGTGCAAAAGCAGAAAAAAGGAAGAAAGGGCGCGATTTGCATCGCCCCCGCCAACCGTGTAGCAATCTGGCTACAAAAGTGCATCCTGCGTTCAGTCCCTTGATAATAGGTCAAATTCCATTGACTTTATCCATATCCTCCTATCCCGGAGGTGTCCTGCGATCTTCCTGATCAGCTAAAGATCCATCTTTAGCGCTTTATCTTCCTGATAAATTCTTTACATCCTGCCAATATTGCGATCTAGCGTCCTGCTAAATTTTGTAACTCGTTCATTTCCCTATGTTCTTACTGCTACAACATGTTGCTTTATCTCCGTGAACAAGGAAAAGATTAAATGATTGTGAAAACAAAACAACGGTGCATATTGTGAGCTTGCTCCAGCAATGTAAATGTAGGACTCTTTATTAATTATAACTCATTGTTTTTAAAGGGTTTTGTTTTTGAGTGTCGCAGAAAAAGTCTTTTTTTAACTGCTTTATCCTACGAGCGTGTAAGAAAAATCTCACACGCTATTTGAGCGTTGCGGGCTAGGCGATGGGGTAAGGGGGGATGTGAATTTTTTGCAGCTGCAATCCGCGCATGACGGCAAGCCCTTGATAGCAATTTACCCCGTTGACGGAAAACTCAAAATGGTATTCCGTTGTGACGGCAAAGCGCTGCTTGGGCGTGCCAAAGTGGTGCTTGCCGCGCGCGATGGACAGCAGTTGCAGGTCGTGCTGCTCGCAGCGCTGCGTGATGTGCGCCTTGGCGATTTCACTTTGACGGCGCTGTTGCCAGAACAAAAAAATTACGCTGACCGTGAATAAAATGGCAATCAGATCCCCAATCATGCGCGCTCCTTTAGCTGTTTTTGTAATTTTTGTAAGGCCAACTCAAGCTGTGGCGTGCTTTTCTTGTGCAGCAATGTGAGAAATTGCGCACGTAGCGCAGGCAGTGTGGCACAGTCGCTGATGATTTGCGCAAAAAATTGCGGCAGCTCTTGCTCAGCGACCCACGTTAGGTAGTGCTGCAAATGCTCGTCGCTGGCTAACATTTGCCAGTTTCGACCAAGCAAAGCGAGTAAAATTTCGTGGTGTTGTAAAATTTTGTTGTTATTTATCAATGCAATAACTTGAGGATAAAACTCGCTTGGCGCGCCTGCAAGCGAGCGCACAAGGGCGGCGAGCAAAAAAATGTCAGGTTGTAAGTCGCAAAGAAGTTGTTCAATTTTAACGAAGATCTGCTTGGCAATGCATGTTGGCACGCTGCAATGCTCCAAGCTGCCTAATAGAGCATACAAGGGTGTCACTGGCATGTTTTGCAACGCATTAATGATGCGCTGCTGATTTTCTTTCTCGTCTAAGCGCACGCAAAGCTCAGCGATCCCTTGTAAGCCAAGCTGTTGCCAAGTTTGCCAAGTTTGCTCGTTATCACAGTAATGTTGCACGGCCGCGTAAAAGTGGCTAGGAGCTTTATTTAACGCTTTTGACAGTTTGGCGTGAAAAACTGCCCTTTTATCGTCGTGCGGCGTAAAAATGAAAGGGTTGCTAGCGCCGTCGGGCAGCTTTTCTGCGCCATCAAGCGCCTTAGCAAGCCAGTCAATAAAATCGTGCAGCGCCGTCTGCTTTAACAGCCCGCGCTCGTCTAAAGGCAGCTGCACAAACCAGATCCACGGCTCTTGCTCGCCTTGCCAGTAGCTGATCGCAAATTGTGCCCTTTTTTGTACAGGGTAAGGATAAGGCGCGCGATTTTGTTCAAGATCAGCAAATTGCGCTTTACTGATGGGTGTGACACGTCGCCCCAAATCGAAGATCATAAAGTCGCATAGCGTAAAAAGTGAGGTGAAATTTTTTTCTATCATGCTGTTTCGACTAATGAATTGGCAAGTGCTTGTTTGCCAAGGTTAAACGTCTTTGTTATTTTGCGGTAAATTGAAAAAATGTGGTAACAAAATAAATATTACGGCAGGTAAAGATCGCTGTTTTTAAAGGGAGTTTTAACTTTATAAAAAAAGTGCGCCAGATTTTCGTTTAAGAAATGGCTGTAAGCAGTGCGTTTTTAAGCTGCTGTTTGTCTAAGTTGCTGAGTGCTTGACGCTGTTCATTGGCCAAAACGAATTGATTTTCCGCGCGCTCGCCCACCGTTGAGATCCGCGCTGAGCGCAGCACAATTTTTTGCGCGGCAAACACGGCGCCAATGCGCGCCAGCAGGCCCGGCGTATCGAGCGCCACGAGCTCTAACACTGTCTGTTTGCTGCTGCTTGAGCGCGAAAAATGGACGCGGGCGTTGAAGTTAAAAGGCGCAAGTTTAGGAGTCGAAAGGAAATTGGGCGACGCAAGCTGCGTCTGCGTAAGCTCTTTTTTCACCGCTTGAATGATCGAGCTGTGGCGATTAGCCGCGATCGGCTGATTGCTTTCATTAAGCAGCACGAAAGTGTCGAGGGTAAAGCCGTCCTTGCTGGTGATAATTTGCGCGTCGTGTACGTTGATCTTTTTTCTGTCCAGCGCGGTTACAATGCGCGAAAAAAGCGCAGGTTTATCATGGGTATAAACAAACAGCTCATCGCCGCCGCGTTTTCGTTTGCCACTGAATACCACCAGCGGCAGCTCGCGTGATTGCAAAATTTGCAAGCTATGCCAGATGATCAGCTCATCGCGGTGGCGCAAAAAATAATCGGCCGGTAACCGTTGCCATAATTGGCGGACACTTTTTTCATCAACACCTTGTTTTTGCAGCTGCGGCAGCGCGTTGTGCTGCGCCTGACGAATGCGGCGGTGCTGCGTCAGCGCCGCTGGGGCGCGATTTTCTAACTGGTGCAATGTCGCGCTATAAAGCTCGCTGATCAGCGCTTTTTTCCAGCTATTCCAAAGCGTTGGGTTGGTGGCGTTAATATCGGCGACCGTAAGGCACAATAAATAGTGCAGTCGCTGTGCGCTTTGCACTTTTTGGGCAAATTCTTCAATCACTTGTGGGTCGCGCAGATCTTTACGCTGCGCGGTGAGCGACAAGGTCAAATGCTCAGCGACAAGCCAGATCACAAGCTCAGTTTGCGCGTAGGCAAGCTGATGTAGCTGGCAAAATTGGCGCGCCTTGTGGCTGCCAATTTCACTGTGATCGCCCGTTTCGCCTTTGCCGATATCATGAAAAAGCGCGGCGACAAGCAGTGGCAGCTTATCAAGTTTGGCGAACGCGGCGTGGCTTAACGGATGCGCGTCGCGGCTCTCCGGCAGACTAAAAAAGTGAAAATGCGCGAGCAGGCGCATGGTGTGTTCATCGACCGTGTAAGCGTGAAAAAGATTAAATTGCATCAGGCCGCTCACATTTTGCCAGTCCGGCAAGTAGGCGGCGAGCACGTCGTGCTGATGCAAGAGCGGCAGTGCGCGCTCTAGCGCGTTTGGATGCTGCAGTAGCTGAATAAACTGCGCGCGGGCTGCGGCGTCATTTTGCAAAGGAGTGCAGCGCGCTGTGAGCGCCTGCTTTACTGCGCGCAGCGTTGGCGCGGCTAGCGCTGTGATGCTGCGATCATCGGCAATATGCAAAAAAAGCGTGATGAGCGCGGCGGGCTGCCGCGTGAAAAGATGCGTATCAAAAACGGCGATTTGCGCGCCTCTTTTATAAAAATCGCGATCCAGCGTTACGTCTGATTGCGTGTTGTCCGCCTTAGCCAGCGAGAGAGAAAACAGGTTGAGCAGCAAGTGATTGAGTTCACTTACGCAGTGCGATGTGCGATAAAAATTTTTCATCAGCTGTTCAACGGCATGGTGCGTTTCACCTTGATAGCCAAGCTGCTTGGCAACCGCAGTTTGATGAGCGAAAGTGAGGCGATTATCGGGGCGAGAGGTTTGCAAATGCAGCGCAAACCGCAGCTGCGACAGCTGCTGCTGGCACGCTTCAAGTTGCTGCTGCTCGCTGCAGGTTAAAAGCGGCTGCGCGCTTTGCTGCTGACTGCGCTTGATGATCCAAGTGACTGTGTGAATGTCGCGAAGGCAGCCTGGGCTTGATTTAAGATCGGGCTCTAAATTGTACGTGGTGTTGTGAAAGCGGCTGTGGCGCGCACTTTGCTCGGCCACTTTTGCGGCAAAAAATTCATCCAGCGGCCAAAAATCAGGTGCTTGTAGCAGCTGCTGGAGCTGTAAAAACAGCGCCTGCTCGCCACACAAAAAGCGTGCTTCTTGCAAGCTGGTCGCGACACGCACGTCGCTTTGGCCAAATTGTTTGCATTGTGTCAGCGTGCGCACGCTATGGCCGACGTGCAGGTTGAGATCCCACAGCAGGGTGAAGACGTGGCTAATTTTTTGCGTCAGCGCGGGGCAAAGCGGATGCTCGGTGCTTGCATCGGGGCGCAAAATGAGCAGATCAATATCTGACCAAGGATGGAGCTCGCAGCACCCATAGCCGCCAACGGCGACCAGCGTCAGCGCATGTTGCAGCGGCTGCCACAAACGGCGCAGCAGCGCGTCGATGTACAGGCTGCGCTCGCGCAAAAGCTGCGCCACTGCCGCGGGATCTTGCGCGAACTGACTGCGCTGCTTTTTGGCAAAAAGCGCCAGCTGCGGCTTTAAAAAATCGCAGGTGAGCTGCGCGTCAGTCAGCGCGAGTGGGGGATAGAGCACCTGCTTTCCTGCTTCGCCAGTCAAGCGCTGCTTAATTACACAAAATGCGCGGAAAATCTTCTTCAGCGCGCAGCGTTAAGATCTCCACGCCTTGCTCGGTGACAAGCACGGTGTGCTCCCACTGCGCCGAATTTTTGCCATCCACAGTGTAAACTGTCCAGCCGTCCTCTTCATCAAGGCGCGTGCCCGCTTTTCCGGCGTTGATCATCGGCTCAATGGTAAAACACATGCCCGCTTTCAGCAGGGTGGTGTCGCTGTTGTTGCAATGCATCACTTGCGGCGCTTCGTGAAACTCTTGGCCGATCCCGTGTCCGCAGTAATCTTTAACAATCGAGTAGCGCTGCGGGCGACTTTTTATAAACTGCTGAATTTGTGCGCCAATATCGCAAACGCGCACGCCTGGTTTCACTTTTTTAAGCGCTTGATAGAGGCTTTGCTGCGCGACGTGGCACAGCGCTCGGTCTTTCGCGCTAACCTCGCCGATCAAAAACATTTTTGAAGTGTCGCCGTGAAATCCGTCTTTGATCACCGTGATATCGATGTTGACGATGTCGCCGTCTTTTAAAATTTCATCTTCGCAAGGGATCCCATGGCAGATCACATGGTTAAGCGAGGTGCAGATAGATTTGGGAAAGCCGTGATAGTTCAGCGGCGCAGGGATTGCATCTTGCGTTTGCGTGATAAAGTCGTGGCACAGCTGGTTGAGCCGCTCAGTCGACACGCCCGCTTGCACATGTGGCGTGATCATTTCTAGCACCTGCGCAGCCAAGCGGCCGGCGACGCGCATTTTTTCTATTTCTTCGGCGGTTTTTATTATCGGTGCCATAAGTTTTTCCAAATCAGTAAAGGAGAGGTGTCAGTTGTGTAAAACGCGTGCAATGTTCTCATTTGCGCGCCAAGTTAAGATCTCCGCGCCCGTTTTTGTAATTAAAACAGTGTGTTCCCATTGCGCGGAGCGCTTGCCATCTTGCGTGTAGATAGTCCAGTTATCTTGCTCATCAAGGCGTGTTGCAGCCGTGCCAGCATTGATCATCGGCTTGATTGCCAGACACATGCCCGCCTCTAGCACGGTATCGTCGCTGTTTTTGCAATGCATGATCTGCGGCGCTTCGTGCAGCTGCGTGCCGATGCCGTGTCCGCAATATTCTTTGACAATTGAATAACGGCGCGGACGGCCTTTTATAAACTGTTGAATTTGCGTGCCAATATCACAAACACGTTTGCCGGCTTTTATTTTTTTTATTGCATGAAAAAGACTTTGCTCCACAACGTGGCACAACGCTTTATCTTCATCGCTTACATTACCAATTAAAAACATTTTTGACGTCGCGCTATGAAATCCATTTTTTATTAATGAAATATGGATATTGAGGATGTCGCCGTCGCGAATAATTTCATCATTTTTAGGTACGCCATTACAAACGACATCATTAAGCGATGTGCAAATTGATTTGGGGAAACCGTGAAAATTAAGTGTTGCAGGAGTCGCTTGCAACGTCTGCGTAATATAACGATGGCAAATGGCGTTGAGCTCATCGGTTGAAATACCGGCTGTTACGTGCGCGCCGATCATTTCTAGCACTTCAGCGGCTAAGCGGCCTGCGACGCGCATTTGTTCAATTTCTTCGACGCTTTTTATTGTCGGTAGCATAGTTTTTCCAAATAAATTAAGGCAGATTTCCCAAAAACGGCGCATTAGTCGCAAAATTTATGTGTGGTATAATACCAAGCAACTTCAGTTTGGCAAATGAAGCAGCGCCAGCACGCGAGGCTTTGGACGGTTTGACCAAATTGAGGGTAAATGTATTTTGTTATAAAAAATGGAAATAAGAGCCAGCCGTGTTTTGCTAATTAATTGTTCATCTTGCAAACAAAAAAAGAATTTGTTTTCAATGCGGTGGCGTAATTTGATCCGCTTTTAAACAAGCATGATTATGCCACAGGGAACTTTTTATCATGGTTTGTATCTTAACTAGCATAAATAAATTGCAATGCTTTTTATGGCAACGCGATGCTGGATAAGCAAATTGTTATAAATATTAATGAAATAAAAAACATTTGTTTATTTTTACGATTAGATGAGGAGTAGATGCTCGATGAGCGAGCAGTTAACTGATCAAGCATTAATTGAGCGTGCCCAAAATGGTGATAAGCAAGCTTTTAATTTTTTGGTAATAAAATACCAAAACAAAGTGTGTAACCTTATCTCGCGGTATGTCAATAACAGTGGCGATGTACCCGATGTCGCGCAGGAAGCTTTTATCAAAGCGTACCGAGCGCTATCAGGTTTTCGCGGCGAAAGTGCATTTTATACATGGCTTTATCGCATTGCAGTCAATACAGCAAAAAATTATTTAGTTGCGCAGGGGCGACGGCCTCCCGCCTGCGACATTGATGCGGATGAAGCTGAAAATTATGAAAATAGTGGAGCGCTAAAGGAGATCTCAAATCCTGAAAATTTACTGCTTTCAGATCAACTTAAACAAGCTGTTTTTGCAGCCATCAACGCGTTACCTGAAGATCTAAAAACTGCAATTATCTTAAGAGAAATTGATGGATTAAGTTACGAGGAGATTGCAGAAGTAATGGAGTGCCCTGTTGGAACAGTGCGTTCGCGTATTTTTCGTGCGCGTGAGGCGGTTGATAAACTCGTTCAACCACTGATCAAACGCTAATTCAAAACCTTATGGCTACGGTGAATTACATGATTGAAAAACAATTGCTTTGTGACTTCTTCGACGGAGAGCATCGCTTAACAAAAAAAGAACAAGAGCAACAATTGAGCGATTTTCTCTTGAGCGGCGAAAGCCAAGTGGCGTGGCAAAGTTTTACATTAACGCGCGACGTGCTGCGTCAAACTGATAGCCAAGAGTGCGTGAGCTGGGATATTGCGCAGCGTGTTGCCGCCGCGATTGAAAATGAACCCGCGCTTAAACCGCTAGAGCTGACGTCAACTATTTTGGAAGAGCAGCCGCTGCCGGCCAAAGCGAGCAAGCTGCGCGCGAGTTGGTTTGCGCCTGTGCTGCAAATGGGCATCGCGGCAAGCGTTGCGAGCATCGTGATTGTCGGGGTGCAGCAATATCAAGGTCAAGAGGCCGTTTCTGCGCCGCCACGCGCCCAGCCTGCTGTGCTACAAACCATGCCGCTTTCAGGAACGGCCACGCCGGTCAGCTTTAGCCGCCAATCGCTACAAAACGAGAGCAAAATTGTGGAGCAAGAGCGCAGGGTGTACGAACTGTTCCAAGATTTTGAACTGCAGCAGCGCGTGAATTCCAAACCGCTGGATAAATCTGAGAAAGATCAAGGGCTAGTAGATTGATAAAAGGGTTATTGCTAACAGTTATCATGCTGATCAATGCGGCAGTGTTTGCAGCTGAGGCTGACGATCATGCTGTTAACTTGTTAGCCCAGATGGAACGGGCTAGCGAACAATTTGATTACGACATTTCTTACATTTTGGTGCAAAAAAAAAGTATTGAGCCGCTGCGCTACCGCCATGCAAAAATAAATGGCAAAAATGTCAGTCACTTACAGCATTTGTCTGGACCGGTGCGTGAAATTATTTTGCGCGGTGAGCAGGTCAGTTATTTTGACCCCAATATTGAGCCGGTCACCATCCTTAGCAAGCAGATGGTTGCGCCAATCCCGATTTTATTAAGCAATTTCAAAGAGTTGTCATCTTATTACCACATCCTTTCGCAAGGGCGTGGCCGTGAGGCGGGGCGCGCTTGTGATGTGGTGCGGATCGTGCCAAAAGATGGCGAGCGCTACGCGTATCTGCTCTGGCTGGATGCGGACAACCACCTGCTTGTGCGCGCCGATCTGCTCGACCGCGACGGCGAGCTGATTGAGCAGGTGCGTGCGCTGTCGATTGAGTTGTCGGACAAAGTGAAAACAGAGCTTAATTCGCTGTTAGATGTTAATTTGCCTCCTGTTTTGCACTCAACGGAGCAACGCGCGGTCAACTTAAATTGGCAGGTTACGTCGCTGCCGGACGGTTTTAAGCTCGTGTCGAGCAACCGCTACCGCCTACTTGCGACGCAGCGGCAGGTGGAAAGCCAAATTTTTAGCGATGGGTTGTTTAATTTTGCCGTGTATCTAGCTAAGGCTGATGAGTTTTCCCTTCGCGATCAAATGGTAAGAAGCGGCAAGCGTTCGCTCTTTACGCGTGTGGTCGACGATTTAGAAGTGACTGTGGTTGGCGATATTCCGGTCAAAATGGCAAAACAGCTTGCAAAATCAGTGCACTCGCGCTCTGATAATAAGCCTGTAACCAAACACATGATGCTGACAGAGCCTGCAAAATGAGTGAGCAGTTTACCGCGTTTGCAACGGTAACAGAGATCAAAAACGGGCAGGTGCTCGTGAGCTGCCAGCCGCAATCGGCTTGTCAGGGCTGCGCGTTAAAAAGCGGCTGCGCGAGCGGCCTTGCTGCGCACAATGACGCTTGGCAGCAGCTGAGCGTGGCCTGTGATGCAGCGGTTGAACTTGGCGAGCAGGTGGAAATTGCCGTTGCGCCGTCTTTTTTACTGCGCACTGCTGCGCTTGTCTATCTCTTGCCTGTGTTGTGCGCGCTGCTGGGCGCTTTGCTCGTGCAGTGGACTGGCGCCGCTGAGCCTTTCGTCATCGCGGCGGCGCTGTTGTCTGGCGGATGCGGATTTTTTGTCGCCAAACGGCGCTTAGCGGCCACCGCTTATTTTAAGCAGCTCTCTTTACGAAAAATTTAAATCGCGCGTTCTTTTGTGTGAGCGCGCGTTACTCCCTCTCTTTTTCCTAACTACCAAGCCCCTCTTTCTTGATAGCAGGTTGCTATAGCCTTTATCCGCTAATTTCGGTAGGATCCGGCCACTAATTGAGAGTATCTCAAAACTTAATTTATGAGCAGATCACATCGTCTATGAAGCATATCCGTAATTTTTCGATCATTGCCCACATCGACCACGGTAAATCAACACTTTCAGATCGTCTGATCCAAATTTGTGGCGGTTTATCTGAGCGCGAAATGGAAAACCAAGTGTTGGATTCTATGGATCTTGAGCGCGAGCGCGGGATCACCATCAAAGCGCAGAGTGTTACCCTAAATTACACCGCCAAAGATGGGCAAACCTATCAGTTAAACTTTATCGATACGCCAGGGCATGTGGATTTTTCTTACGAGGTGTCGCGCTCGCTGGCCGCTTGTGAAGGCTCGCTGCTGGTTGTGGACGCCGGCCAAGGGGTCGAGGCGCAAACGCTGGCCAACTGTTACACCGCGATAGAGATGAACCACGAAGTGGTGCCGATTTTAAATAAAATCGACTTGCCAGCCGCCGATCCTGATCGCGTAGCGCAAGAAATTGAGGACATCATTGGCCTTGATGCGGTTGACGCGACGCGCTGCTCGGCTAAAACGGGGATTGGTGTCGATCTTGTTCTGGAAGACATCGTGCATAAAATTCCGCCGCCAGAAGGCGATCCTGATGCACCATTACAAGCGCTGATCATCGATTCATGGTTTGACAACTACTTAGGTGTTGTGTCGCTGGTGCGCATCAAGCATGGCGTGTTAAATCAAAATGATAAGATCAAAGTGATGAGCACAGGTCAAGTCTGGAATGCGGATCGTTTAGGCGTTTTTTCACCGAAAATGACCGACACCAAAGCGCTGAAAACGGGCGAAGTGGGCTGGCTTGTGTGCGGGATCAAAGACATTTTAGGCGCGCCGGTGGGCGATACGCTGACTGCGGCCAAAAATGGCGCTACGTCTCCGCTGCCAGGATTTAAAAAAGTGAAGCCGCAAGTTTACGCGGGGCTTTTCCCTGTTTCGTCGGATGATTATGAAAACTTTCGTGATGCGCTGGGCAAGCTTAGCCTCAACGACGCCTCTTTGTTTTTTGAGCCAGAAAACTCAGCGGCGCTGGGCTTTGGCTTTCGCTGCGGCTTTTTGGGCATGCTGCACATGGAGATCATCCAAGAGCGTTTAGAGCGTGAGTATGATCTTGACCTTATCACAACGGCGCCGACCGTAGTGTATGAAGTGACGAAAACCAGCGGCGAGACGATTTACGTCGACAGCCCTGCGAAATTGCCCGCGACCAATGACATTGAAGTGATGGGCGAGCCTATCGCGCGCTGCAACATTTTGGTGCCATCAGAATTTTTGGGTAACGTCATCACCCTGTGTATCGAAAAGCGCGGCATGCAAGTTGACATGGTTTATCACGGCAACCAAGTGGCGCTCACTTACGATGTCCCGATGGCAGAAGTCGTGCTTGATTTCTTTGATAAGCTAAAATCAACTTCACGTGGTTATGCATCGCTCGATTACAACTTTCATCGTTATGAGCCGTCAAAAATGGTACGGGTTGACGTACTGCTTAACGGCGACAGCGTGGATGCGCTGGCAATCATTACGCATAAAGATCAAGCGCAAACGCGCGGGCGCGATTTGGTTGAGAAGATGAAAGAGTTTATCCCGCGTCAGCAGTTTGATATTGCTATTCAAGCGGCGATTGGCACGCACATTATTGCGCGTTCAACCGTTAAACAGCTGCGTAAAAACGTTATCGCGAAGTGTTACGGTGGTGACGTCAGTCGTAAGAAGAAATTGTTACAAAAACAAAAAGAAGGCAAAAAACGCATGAAACGCATCGGTAACGTTGAGTTGCCGCAAGAAGCATTTTTGGCCATTTTGCACGTTGGAAAGGATAAAAACTAATCTAAAGAGGACAGAAAATGGCGAATACTTTTGCACTTATTTTGGTGCTAGTGACATTGGTCACGGGGATCATTTGGGCGTTAGATAAATTTTTGTGGGCGCCGCGTCGGCTGCAAAAAGCTGCAGATACTTTGCACGTGCGTGTCGAAAGCGTGGAGGCAAAGCAGCTTGAGCAAACTGCGCCGCGTCCCGCTTGGATTGAAAACACTGCGCCTGTTTTCCCTGTGCTGGCACTGGTACTGGTGCTGCGCTCTTTTGTGTATGAGCCATTTCAAATTCCATCAGGTTCAATGATGCCAACGCTTTTGGTTGGCGATTTTATTCTGGTGGAAAAATTTACTTATGGTTTAAAAGATCCGGTATTTCGTAAGCAACTGGTGAACGTGGGTGAGCCTGAGCGCGGCGATGTGGTGGTGTTTAAATACCCACCGCAACCACAAGTTGATTACATCAAACGTGTGGTAGGATTGCCTGGCGACACGGTGCGTTATCAAAATGACAAACGCATTTGCATCCAGCCGAAAGGTGCTTTAGAGTGCCGACCTGTGGCTATCAGTAATGTGCAAGAGAGTGATTTTACGCAAGTAAAAATCCGTCTTTTGCAAGCCACAGAGCAGCTGGGTAAACGCGCGCATGACATTTTGATAAACCCGTATATGCCTAATTATGTTGATCAATATCAGCCGACACCTGGAAAAGGCGAGTGGGTTGTACCAGAAGATCACTACTTTGTGCTCGGTGATAACCGTGATAACAGCAAAGATGGTCGCTTTTTTGGCTTCGTGCCAAAAGCAAATTTGGTTGGCAAGGCCGTCGCGATTTGGATAAGTTTTGAATTTAGCGATGAAGAAAGCTGGCTACCGTCATGGATACCGGTGAATGTGCGTTTTAGTCGTATTGGTGCCATCAATTAGATTAGAGAAAAGATGATAAATCCACTTGATAAGTTGCAGCAAGTAATTGGCTATCAATTTAATGACATAGCGCGGCTGCGGCTTGCTCTTACTCATCGTAGCGCAAGTTCATCACACAATGAGCGGCTGGAATTTTTAGGCGATGCCATTTTAAGCTTTATCATTGCTGATGATCTCTATGCAAGATTTCCCAATATTAATGAAGGGGATATGAGTCGCTTGCGCGCCACTTTGGTGCGCGGCAACACGCTTGCAGAGCTCGGGCGCGAATTTTGTTTAGGTGATGTACTTGCTTTAGGACCTGGCGAGCTCAAAAGTGGCGGTTTTCGCCGCGACTCGATTTTGGCCGACGCGGTTGAAGCTATCATTGGCGCTATTTATCTCGATGGCTCGCTGGAAAAAACGCGGCAAACCGTGCTGCGTTGGTATAAGTCGCGCCTCGAAGAGATAGAGCCAGGGGTTGAGCAAAAGGATCCCAAAACGCGCTTGCAAGAGTTTTTGCAAGGGCAGCGTGCGCCGCTTCCGGTGTACAATGTTGTGAAAATACAAGGTGAAGCGCACGATCAGCTTTTCACCATCGAGTGCAATGTGGTTGGACTGGACGCTCCTGTATTAGGAAGTGGCAGCAGTCGCCGCAAAGCCGAACAAGCCGCCGCAGAGGCGGCATTGCAGATGTTATTATGATGAATCAAGACAATTTCCCTCCGTCAGACGACGCGCAGGCCGCAAAACTTGCGCCGCAGCTTGACGAAACGTTGCACCAAAATGAGCACGCGAGCCCGCTTAGCCAAGAGCAAGCGGCGCTGGCTCAAGAGCTTGATCAAGAAGAAAATCTTGATGAAGAAGATGTGAACGTGGAGCCGCATTGCGGCTTTATCGCCATTGTTGGGCGTCCCAATGTTGGAAAATCGACGCTGCTCAATCGCTTAGTGGGGCAAAAGCTCTCCATTACGTCGCGCAAGCCGCAGACAACGCGCCACCGCATCATGGGCGTCGACACGCGCGATGGCTTTCAGGCTATCTATGTTGACACGCCAGGGCTGCACATTGAGGAAAAGCGCGCGATCAACCGGCTGATGAACCGCGCCGCCGCAAGCTCGCTCTCAGATGTCGAGCTGGTACTCTTTTTGGTGGACGGCACGCACTGGACTCCTGATGACGAGATGGTGCTCAACAAGATCAAAAACTCGAATTTGCCGACGGTGCTTTTACTTAACAAAGTCGACAACGTCAGAGAAAAAGGGGAACTTTTCCCGCATCTTGCAGCGCTTAGCCAAAAAATGGATTTCGTGGATGTTGTGCCGGTTTCGGCCAAGCACGGCACCAACGTGGACGTGATTGAAAAAATCGTGCGCGCCCATTTGCCTAAGGGCGACTGGTATTTTCCCGAAGAGTATGTGACTGACCGCTCGCAGCGTTTTATGGCGTCGGAAATCATTCGTGAAAAGCTGATGCGCTTTACCGGCGACGAGTTGCCTTATTCGGTGACGGTTGAAATTGAGCGCTTTGATTTCAACCCGAAAACGCAAGGCTTTGATATCGATGGCTTGATTTTGGTTGAACGCAGCGGTCAAAAAAAGATGGTGATCGGCAAAGGCGGCGAGAAAATCAAAGTGATTGGCCAAAATGCGCGCCTTGATATGGAGCAACTCTTTGAACGCAAAGTCTTTTTGTCATTGTGGGTCAAAGTGAAATCGGGCTGGGCGGACGATGAGCGTGCGCTGCGAAGCCTTGGTTACATTGATGATTTGTAGCCGCTAGCGCTAAATCATTAAATAAAACATTAACTTGCTCATTTATGGGCAAGTTTTTTTACAATTAAGGAAGCAAAAATATGAGCGCCATTTTTTTGGGGGTCAACATTGACCACATCGCCACCGTGCGTAACGCACGTGGTACGCAATACCCTGATCCGGTGCACGCGGCTGAGATTGCTGAGCGTGCCGGCGCCGATGGGATCACGGTGCACCTGCGCGAAGATCGTCGCCACATTGTCGATCGCGATATTTTGCTGCTTAAGCAGACGCTGCAAACGCGCATGAATTTGGAGATGGCGGTCACCGACGAGATGATCGGCATCGCGCGCAATATCAAGCCTGAGTTTGTCTGCCTCGTGCCTGAGCGGCGCGAAGAGTTGACCACCGAAGGCGGCTTAAACGTGGTTAAAGCGCAGGAAAAAATCGCTGCGGCGACCAAAGCGCTCAGCGACTGCGGCATTTTAGTGTCACTTTTCATCGATGCCGATGAGCAGCAAATTGACGCAGCTAAAGCGTGCGGCGCGCCATTTATCGAGCTGCACACTGGCCGCTACGCCGATTTGCTCAATGTGGAAAAAAAGGCGGCTGAGCTTGCTAAGCTGCAACGCGCGGCACAATATGCCAGCTCGCTTGGGATCAAAGTGAATGCAGGTCATGGACTTACCTATCATAATGTCGCAGCGATTGCCGCCATTCCAGAAATTTATGAACTCAACATTGGCCATGCGATTGTTGGCCGCGCGCTGTTTGACGGCTTTTCAAAAGCGGTGAGCGACATGAAAGCGGTGATGGTGAAGGCGCGCGAGCAGGCACTTTTGCACAGTTTGCTAAAACAACAAAATGGTTAAACGATGAGCATTGTGGGGCTTGGCACCGATCTGGTTGAAATTGCGAGGATCGAAAAAATTATTGCCAAAAGCGGCGATGCACTGGCAAAGCGCATTTTAACTGCTGCTGAGCTGGCGCAGTATCACGAATTGGCCAAGTCCTCGTTAGGTGCGCAGGCACAAATGGCGCCGCTTGCACCGCAGGCGCGCTTTTTGGCCAAGCGTTTTGCCGCGAAAGAGGCGGCGGCAAAAGCGTTTGGTACCGGAATTGCCTGCGGCGTGACGTTTCATGATTTTTGCGTTACGCATGATGAGCGCGGTAAACCTGAGCTGCAGCTTGCTGGCGTCGCAGCGGTGATGGCGCGCGAGCGGCACATCGACTCGCTGCTGTTATCACTGTCGGATGAACGCCACTATGTGGTTGCGACTGTGCTGCTGCAAAGTACAGTGAGTCCGCCTAAAGCCGCGGCTGATCAGCGCGCTTAAACTCAATCATTTCTTATTTTTGCAGATCGTGACAGCAAGTCATTGGCTTGCTGCCAGATCTGTAACGACTACACCGTCTCTTCTTGTAGCGCTTTGAGGCGATACAGCGCCGCTAACGCATCGCGTGGCGTCAGCGCGTCGGGGTCAATGGTGCTCAGCTCATCAAACAGCTTTTTTTGCACCGCAGACTGCCGCGTCTCTTGCGCTATCGGCTGACTGCTTGTGTTAATCGCTTGCTGCATGCAAAACAGCTCGCGCTGCACGCTGTCGCCGCTGGAGTTTGCGCTGCCAGTTTCGAGCTGCTGCAATTTTGCTTTCGCTTGCTCAATGACGATTTGTGGAACACCCGCCAAACTTGCCACCGCAAGGCCATACGATTTACTCGCTGCGCCTTCTTTAACTTGGTGCAAAAATGCAATTTCGTTATTGTGCTCAAGCGCGTCAAGATGGACGTTCACCACGCCTGCAATTTGCTCGGCAAGCTCAGTCAGCTCAAAATAGTGGGTCGCAAACAAGGTCATGGCTTTGCGCTCACAAGCTAAATGGCGCGCGCTCGCCCATGCTAGCGAAAGGCCGTCGTAAGTGCTTGTGCCACGTCCAATTTCATCCATCAGCACTAAACTGTTTGCGCTGGCATTGTGCAAAATGTTCGCTGTTTCCGTCATTTCCACCATGAACGTCGAGCGGCCGGAAGCTAAATCATCGGACGCGCCGATGCGGGTGAAAATGCGATCCACCGTGCCGAGCGTGACGCTGCGAGCCGGCACAAAGGCGCCAATGTGCGCAAGCAAGGTGATGAGCGCGGTTTGGCGCATGTAGGTCGATTTACCGCCCATGTTGGGGCCTGTGATCATCAGCATTTGCCGTGATGGTGACAGGTGGCAGCTGTTGGCAATAAATGGGCCGCTTTGCATCTGCTCTACCACCGGATGGCGTCCCTCTTCAATGCAAATTTGCGTCTCTGCGACAAAGGTTGGGCAGCAATAGTTGAGCGTATCGGCGCGCTCGGCTAACGCGCTGAGCACATCTAGCTGAGAGAGCGCCTCGGCCGCTTTTTGCAGCGGCGCAAGCTCGAGCAAAATTTTGTCAAGCAGCTCATCCCAGAGCTTTTTTTCCAGCGCGAGCGCGGTGGATTGCGAACGCAGCACTTTGTCTTCATGCACTTTAAGCTCTGGAATAATATAGCGTTCGGCATTTTTGAGCGTTTGTCTGCGCACGTAGTGGATAGGGACGAGGTGACTTTGTCCGCGGCTTACTTGGATGAAAAAGCCGTGCACTGCGTTATATCCAACTTTAAGCGATTCAATCTTATGAAGTTTTTTCTCACGCTGCTCAAGCTCTTGCAAAAAGCGGCTCGCGCCGTCGGCCAGATCGCGCCACTCGTCGAGCTCTTTATCGTAGCCCTGCGCAATTACGCCGCCATCGCGGATCACGGCGGGCGGCGAGTCAATCAGCGCGCGCTGTAACAGATCGTGCAGAAGCGGAAGCGGCTGGCAGGCAGCGCTTAGCTGCGCAAAAGCAAAGCTTGGCAGCGCGCCAAGCTTTGCATGCACGTCAGGCAAAACGGCGAGCGCGTCACGCAGGCGCACCAGATCGCGCGGTCTTGCGCTTTTTAACGCCACGCGCGCCAAAATGCGCTCCATGTCGCCAACGGGGCGCAGCAGCGCGGTCAAACTCTCAAACGTGGCGCTGCTTTTAAGTGCACCAATCATCGCTTGGCGCAAGGTGAGTTTGGCGACGTCGCGAATGGGCTGATGCAGCCAGCGCTTGAGCAGGCGACTGCCCATCGGCGTAATTGTGGTGTCAAGTACGCTGATCAGCGTGTTTTCAATGCCGCCGCTCAGATTTTGCGTGAGTTCGAGGTTTTTGCGCGTCGCGCTGTCTAAAACGACATTGTGCTCGCAGCTCTCTTTTAACAGCGCACGAATGTGCGGCATTGGCGCGCGCTGCGTCTCTTTGGCGTAATACAAAAGCGCGCCGGCGGCCGCAAGTCCAACGTGGCAATTTTCGACGCCAAAGCCCACCAGATCTTTGGTGGCAAATTGTTCGGTGAGCAGCTTGCGCGCCGTGTCGAGATCAAATTCCCAAATTGGCCGCCGCCGGCTGCCGCGAAATGGCTCAAGCAGCGCCGGATAAGCAAAGTTTTCTGGGAAAAGAAGCTCGGTCGGCCGTGTGCGCTGTAGCTCAGCTTGGATCTGCTCAAGCGTGGTGTGCTCGCTTAACAAAAAGCGTCCCGAGGTGAGATCGAGAGTCGCATAGCCAAATTGCTGCGCGTGGTAAAAAATGGCGGCAAGCAGGTTGTCGCTGCGCTCGCTGAGCAGCGCCTCGTCGGTCACTGTGCCTGGCGTGATGATGCGCATCACTTGGCGCTCAACCGGCCCTTTGCTGGTGGCCGGATCGCCGACTTGTTCGCAGATAGCCACCGATTCGCCAAGCTGCACAAGGCGCGCTAAATAATTTTCCACCGCATGAAAAGGCACGCCGGCCATTGGGATCGGCTCGCCTGCGCTGCTGCCGCGCTTAGTCAGGGAAATATCGAGCAGTTTGGCCGCCTTTTTGGCATCGTCAAAAAAAAGTTCGTAAAAATCGCCCATGCGATAAAACAAAAGCTGCTCGGGGTGCTGGGCTTTGATCTTAAGGTATTGCTGCATCATCGGGGTGTGGGTAACTAAATTATCGACTTTTTTCATTAGGTTACGATGTCCATTATTTTGTCGGCGTGGGCTTTATACGGCAAAGATTGCGCCCCTGCGTTTTGTGATTGGCTGCAGGGTAAAATATAAATGGCAAGGTGTCATCTTTAAAAAAGTGACTTGCGTATTGTGCCGTTTTGCTTGCGCGAAGGTAAGGTTTTTTTGCTGAAAAGTTGCCTTTGTAAAATCGGTTTTTGTTTAATAACTAAGCCGCCTCGCGCTGGTATCTGCATTCACGCTTTATATACTTGATCTGTGATCATGAGGAGGCGCGCCATGAACGAGGCAAAGCAAAAGGCTGTTTTGAACGTGATGAACCAGATTGAAAAGCAATTTGGCAAGGGCGCTATCATGCGCCTTGGCGACGACAGAACATTAGATATTGCAACCGTTTCTACAGGCTCTTTGTCATTAGATATTGCTCTTGGCGCGGGAGGTTTGCCATATGGGCGAATTGTTGAGATCTATGGTCCAGAATCTTCTGGAAAAACAACGCTTGCGCTGCAAGTGATCGCGCAGGCGCAAAAGCAGGGCAAAACCTGCGCTTTTATCGATGCTGAGCACGCGCTTGATCCGGTCTACGCGCGTAAATTGCAGGTTGATATCGACGATCTGTTGTTGTCGCAGCCCGATCACGGCGAGCAGGCGCTCGAAATCGCCGATGCCTTGGTGCGTAGCGGCGCGGTAGAGGTGATTGTGGTCGACTCGGTTGCCGCGCTCACGCCTAAAGCGGAGCTTGAAGGTGAAATGGGCGACTCGCACATGGGGCTACAAGCGCGCATGCTGTCGCAGGCGATGCGCAAACTCACCTCAAATATCAAGCATTCCAATACGTTAATGATTTTTATCAACCAGATCCGCATGAAAATTGGCGTGATGTTTGGCAACCCAGAAACGACGACCGGTGGCAATGCCTTAAAATTTTATGCGTCAGTGCGCCTTGATATTCGCCGTGTTGGGGCGGTAAAAGAGGGCGAAGAGGTGATTGGCAACGAAACGCGCGTGAAAGTGGTGAAAAACAAAATCGCCGCGCCTTTCAAGCAGGCGGATTTTCAGATCTTGTACGCGCAGGGGATCAATCGCCAAGCGGAGCTGGTTGAGCTTGGCGTCAAGCACGGTTTCGTTGAAAAATCAGGTGCTTGGTATAGCTATAACGGACAAAAAATGGGGCAAGGGAAGGCGAGTGCTTGTCAATTTTTAAAAGAGGATCCGCAGGCCGCAGAGCTGTTAGAAAAACAGTTGCGAAACGCTTTGCTTGGCGATGGCGCGAGCAATTTAGCCACGAAAAATGTGCCGCCTAATCCAAACGCGGCTGATGATGAAAACTCAGATCTTGAGCGTTTTGACGAGGGTGAATATTGAAAGCGACCTGCCGCGATCATGCATTACGGCTGCTGGCAATGCGCGATCACAGCGAAAAAGAGCTGCGGCAAAAATTGCATAAAAAGCAGTATGCTGAGGCAGAGATTGCTGACGCGCTTAACTTTTGTAAAAAAAATGGCTGGCTCCAAGAGCAGCAAGTGGCTGAAAATTTTTTACAGCAGTGTACGTTAAAAGGGTACGGCTGGCTAAGAATTTGCGCGCAGGCCAAACTGCGGGGAATTGACGCAAACAGGCTGGCATTTGCAGTAAAAAATGGGGAATACGATTGGGATGAGCTTGCCTTTGCAGAGCTTAAGCGGCGTATGCGCGGTGCGCCGCTGTCTCCTTTATCGATGAAAGAGCGACAAAAATGGCAAAATTATCTGCTGCGCCGCGGCTTTAGCTACGCGCAAATAGAGAAAGCTTTTCTTTTATTATCTCAATGCAAAGAATAAAAAAAGCGCTATTTAAGTGATGCCGTTACGGCGTCTTAAATAGCGCGTCACAGTGTTCGCTGTGGTTACAAGCGTTTATTTAAAAATCAGTAGCCTGCGATATTTTTGGCTTCTAATTCACAAAAATATTTTACCGTTTTTACTTTTAACTCTTGCTGCGCGGCTTCATCAGCGATGATGATAGCTTTTGGATGTAATTGCAGCGCGGTGACCGTCCACATGTGGTTAACTGGGCCTTCTACAGCCATTTCAACAGCTTGCGCTTTGTTGTGTCCCATCGCTAAGATCAGCACTTCTTCAGAATCAAGCAGCGTAGCTACGCCGATGGTAAGCGCATATTTTGGTACTTGATTGATATCATTGTTAAAAAAGCGCGAGTTGGCGATACGAGTGTCTTCGGTAAGCGTCTTTATGCGCGTGCGTGATGACAGCGACGACGCTGGCTCATTGAACGCGATGTGGCCATCGATGCCTACGCCGCCCATGAAAAGATGCACTTTGCCGTAGCTTTTGATTTTTTGCTCGTAAGCCGCGCACTCTGCGTTGATATCTTCGGCTTGTCCGTTGAGCAAGTTAATGTTTTGCTCTTGAATATCGATGTGGTTGAAAAAGTTTTCATACATAAAAGTACGGTAAGATTGCGGATGATCAGCGCTGATCCCAACGTATTCGTCCATATTAAATGTCACAACGTGCTTAAAGCTGACTTTTTCTGCTTTGCACAGTTCGATCAGGGCCTTGTAAGTTGGCAGCGGCGTGCTACCCGTTGGCAAACCTAAAACGAAAGGACGCTCGGCAGTTGGCTTGAACTCATTGATTTTTTTAGCAATGTAGTCGGCTGCCCATTTTCCGGCTTGAGTACTGTTTTTTAGCGGGATCAATCTCATTGCGATACCTTTAGTTAACTGTTTCGATTAGGTTGCATTGTAAAATATTGGTTTACTATCGCAAATAATATCGCTTGCCGTGTAAGCAAAAGGCGACATCTGGCACATTTAGTAATGAAAATAATGAGTTATCGTCGCCTGCTTTTATAAAAAAAATCGCGAAAAAAATTTTTTTGCTTAAGGTGATGAAGCGATTAATCTCTCCTCGGCGCTTTTCGTCGCTTAGCGCATTGTTTACAATGCTTGCCTTTAATTAATTCGCAAATAAAAAATGGTTGGATTTTAAACGTTGCTTGGCAGTTTTTTACTGCGCGGCAGGGTGGTTTTGCTTAGCCTCATTTTATTTTGCCTCTCTTTTAGTCAGGATTTTTTATGTACATGAGCACAGAAGAAATTCGCCGCGCTTTTTTGCAATTTTTTGCAACTAAAGGCCACGCCATTGTTGATAGCTCGTCTTTGGTGCCGCACAACGATCCCACTTTGCTATTTACCAATGCCGGCATGAACCAGTTTAAGGACTGTTTTTTGGGGCTTGAGCGCCGCGATTATACCAAGGCGACTTCTGCGCAGCGCTGCGTGCGAGCAGGCGGCAAGCACAACGATTTGGAAAACGTCGGTTTTACCGCGCGCCACCACACCTTCTTTGAGATGCTGGGCAACTTTAGTTTTGGCGACTATTTCAAAGAAGATGCTATCCGTTACGCGTGGGAATTTTTGACGCAGGTGCTGCAGCTGCCGGTCGAGCGTCTTTTAGTGACGGTGTACGCCACTGACGATGAAGCCTTTGCCATTTGGCATGAAAAAATGGGTCTGCCAGTGGAAAAAATCATACGCATTGGCGACAAAAAAGGCGGCAAAGCTTTCGAGTCAGACAATTTTTGGCAAATGGGCGACACTGGTCCTTGCGGACCTTGCACTGAAATCTTCTTTGATCACGGCGCGCACATCGCTGGCGGCCCACCGGGATCGCCTGAGGAAGATGGCGACCGTTTCATCGAAATTTGGAACAACGTGTTCATGCAATACAACCGTCATGCCGATGGCACTATGACGCCGCTGCCGGCGCCGTCAGTTGATACCGGCATGGGGATTGAGCGTATTTCTGCGATCATGCAAGGGGTGCACTCCAACTACGAAATCGATATTTTTCAAGAGCTTATCGGCAGCGCCGCGCAAGCGATTGGCTGTGAGCGCTCTTCGTCGCCGTCGTTGCAAGTTGTCGCCGATCACATTCGCTCTTGCGCCTATCTGATTGCTGATGGCGTGATCCCGTCGAACGAAGGCCGTGGTTATGTGCTGCGCCGCATCATCCGCCGCGCCATTCGCCATGGCAACAAGCTTGGCGCTACGGGACCATTTTTCTACAAGCTGGTTGCGCCGCTGATCAAAGTGATGGGCAGCGCCGCTCAAGATCTGCAAAAGCAGCAAGAACTTGTGGAAAAAGTGCTGCGCATCGAAGAGGAAAATTTTGTGCGCACACTTGAGCGCGGCATGAATTTGCTCAACGAAGCGCTGGATAACACGCAAGGCAAGCAGCTTGATGGCAAAATTGTTTTCAAACTGTACGACACTTACGGGTTTCCCGCTGATCTCACCAATGACGTGGCGCGTGAGCGCGGCTTTAGCATTGATCAAGAAGGGTTTGATCAGGCGATGCTTGAGCAGCGTGAACGCGCGCGTGCGGCCGGCCAATTTGGCATCGACTACAACAATAAGCTGAACATCACCGGAACCACCTGTTTTACCGGCTACGACGCGTTGCAGCAATCAAGCAAAATTTGCCAGCTGTTTGTTGACGGACAAGCTGTCGAAGAGCTTGCCTGCGCAGATGCGGCGCAGATCGTGCTGGATGAAACGCCATTTTATGCAGAGTCTGGCGGTCAATGCGGCGATAGCGGTATTTTACAGACGCAAAACGCCACGTTTATCGTAGAAAATACGCAAAAAGTGGGCAGTGCTGTGGTGCATTACGGTAAATTGCTACACGGCAACGTCAAGCTTGGCGAGCAAGTTGAGGCGCAGGTTGACAGCGCACGCCGTGCGGCAATTGCGCAAAATCACTCTGCGACGCACTTGTTGCATGCGGCGCTGCGTCAAACTCTGGGCGAGCATGTGCAACAAAAGGGCTCACAGGTTAATGCCGATGGCCTGCGTTTTGACTTTTCTCATTTAGAAGCGGTGACAAGTAGTCAGCTGCAAGAGATCGAAGCGCTGGTGAATGCGCAGATCCGCCGCAATCATCAGATCGCTACAGAGCTGATGGATATTGAAGCGGCGAAAGCTAAAGGCGCGATGGCGCTGTTTGGTGAGAAGTACGACGCGACGGTACGCGTGCTGACCATGGGCGACTTTTCGACTGAGCTTTGCGGCGGCACACACGCTACCCGTACCGGCGATTTGGGGCTGTTTAAGATCCTTTCAGAAGGCGCGATTGCTGCCGGTGTGCGCCGAATTGAAGCGGTGACAGGTGAGAAGGCGTTAGCGCAGTTTTACAGTCAACAAGATGATTTTTCAAAGAAAATTGGCGAATCGCAGCTAAAAGTGAAGGCGCTGGAAAAAGAGCTCGCGCAGCTAAAAGATAAACTTGCCGCGCAACAGGCGCAGGCGCTTGTCAGCCAAGCTAAGTTGTATAATGGGAAAAAAGTTCTTATTCATCAACTAGATAGCGCTGATCCTAAGCTGCTACGCACCATGACTGAGGAAATTCGCAACCAACTTGGCTCTGGCGTTGTCTTTTTGTCATACGTTGAGCAAGAAAAGGTGAGTTTAATTGCAGGTGTCACGCGCGACTTGTGCGCTGAGATCAAGGCGAACGAGCTGGTGAACTTGGTTGCGCTGCCGTTAGGCGGCAAGGGCGGCGGCCGTCCGGATCTGGCGCAAGCGGGCGCAGGCAACGTGCAAGAGCTGCAAAGCGCGCTGGCGCAGATCGAGCCTTGGCTAAAGCAGCGACTGTGATATTTTGATAAAAGCCCACTTTGTGGGCTTTTGTTCTTTAGAAAGGCGAAAAAATGCAAAAAGGGTAAAATTTGGTTTGGCATTTTGGACTATTCGCATTAACTTATTACAGTTCACAAAGAAGCAAGTGAAATCTTGCTAAAACATTTGTCTCGTAGTAATGGAAATGTTCAGTATGTCTCTTGCCGGTTATTTCTCGAAAAGTGAGTTGAGCAGAAATAGCGCAGGTTGATATGGGCACTTGGACATTTTGTATTTGTTGTTGATCACAGTGTTTATTTCTGCTCACAGTAGTCACAATCTCTGGATTTATGGGGTGATACTATGTGCTGCGGTTGGAGTGAGAGCTAACAATGGTTCATAGTAATCATGTTAGCTGAATTTGGCTCTTGTGCTGTTTTCGCAATGGATGTGAAATGTATATGCTAAAAATTCATTCCAGTGTTTGAGCTGCTGTGTTTACTTTATACAGTTAGAACCAAAATTAATGAAAAATTTGTAAACGCTCAAGGAGTAGAAGTATGTTAATTTTGACTCGTCGCGTAGGTGAGACGTTGATGATTGGAGACGAGGTGACGGTAACTGTACTTGGTGTTAAGGGAAACCAAGTGCGGATTGGGGTGAATGCGCCCAAAAATGTATCAGTGCATCGTGAAGAGATCTACATGCGCATTCAAGCTGAAAAAGGTGTTGTTTCTCCAACAGAAAATGTGGAAAACGACTATTGAGCTTGCTTGGTTGGCGGTAAAAAAAGGCCGAACTATTCGGCCTTTTTTGATCGTAAAATTTTAAATTTTAATAAAGACGGTGTAAATTTAGGCGTAATGGTTGTAAAACAGCCAAAAAAATGAGAAAAGGGACTTTTATCTATTAAAATGTTTGACTTAGTCGCTGCTAAGGTAATATTATTGCGTTCGACAAAAGTGGTGAGGTGGCCGAGAGGCTGAAGGCGCTCCCCTGCTAAGGGAGTATGCGGCTTATACCCGCATCGGGGGTTCGAATCCCCCCTTCACCGCCATGCTTTACATACGCACCCGTAGCTCAGCTGGATAGAGTACCTGGCTACGAACCAGGCGGTCAGAGGTTCGAATCCTCTCGGGTGCGCCATCGAAGAAAAAGACTCCTTTACCATGCGCCCATAGCTCAGCTGGATAGAGTATCTGGCTTCGAACCAGGTGGTCGGAGGTTCGAATCCTCCTGGGCGCGCCATATCGAAACGGTGAGGTGGCCGAGAGGCTGAAGGCGCTCCCCTGCTAAGGGAGTATACGGTTTATAGCCGTATCGAGGGTTCGAATCCCTCCTTCACCGCCATGCTTTAACATGTTTTACATACGCACCCGTAGCTCAGCTGGATAGAGTACCTGGCTACGAACCAGGCGGTCAGAGGTTCGAATCCTCTCGGGTGCGCCATTTCTCACAATTCCGCATTGCTTTGCGCAGCACCATATTTACTCCCCAAATCTCCTTCGGACAAAAAATCAACAACTACAACCTGTTACACCCCGCACAGCATCAAAAAATTCCCATAGAAAAAAAGAATAGTTGCGTTATCTGTTATTGAATTTAACTTTTAAAAAAACTAACAAAAAATAAAATAGATTTTATTTCTTTCTCTCTGTCGTAATTAATTACAAAATAACCAAATTAGGATGTGATTACATCCACAAAAACACAGCGCGATACCTGCCACTAAAACTATTTTTTGATATAGTCGAAATACAAACAATGCATCAATAAATACAAATAGCGATTGATAATATAAACCTTGCTATGTAAATGCCTATATTATTCTAATATTAATCTCGCTATGTCTATTGATAATAACAATAGTGATGCATTGAAAAAAATATAAATTTAACGCCAAAAGAGTAAGAATAAAAATAATAAATTTTTCAGCGGCAGAATGATTTTATTTTTGCATGATTTTTTACGACAAAATTATTTTAATCCTGAAATAGTAATGATTATTGAAAAATAAGGGGCGACAATGAGCTTTGAAGATTTAAACCTAGATGCTCTTACTCAAAATGAAGATGCAACGATGGATCTTGAAGAGCAAGTGATGGAAATCATTATTAATTCTGGCGAAGCCCGTAGCTGTGCTTATCGCGCATTAGCATTTGCAAAGAAAGGTGATTTTGCTCAGGCCGAAATTAAGATGGAAGAGTCTCGTGTTGCTGCCAATGCGGCGCATCTGGTGCAAACAAAGCTGATTGAGGCCGATATGGGCGAAGGTAAGACGCCGATGACGCTGATCATGGTGCACGCGCAAGATCACCTGATGACTTCAATGCTGGCCAAAGAGCTTGTAAAAGAGATCATTGAATTACATAAAAAATTAGCTGACGCAGGCTGCTAATGTTGCAGTATTGCAATAATAGCCTGAGTGATTGATGACTTGCTTTGCACAGCTCGCAGCTCCTGACTATCTTGAATGGGTGGCTGTGAAGTGGCAAACGTGTCAGGTGCTAGGGTAAAAATTCTGGCGCCATGATTAAAAAAATAGCCTTCATTATGAAGGCTATTTTTATTTCTAAATTAGCGGTTTTATTTTAACGTTGCCAAATATTGTTTGTGAACTTTGACCACTATTTTCTCAAGTGGCGCAGGCTCGTCAAAAGTTATTGTTGGGCGATGCCATGTACCAGGGTAAAAAATAACAAATTGCCAAGGCGTTAAAGTGACAAATTGCTCATCGGTTAAATGGTCGATAAGTTCATAATCATTATTAAAGGTTTCGTTAGCTAAAAAATGGGAGTCGGCTGGTGCAATTTGGTAGCCAATATTTTCTTTACCAGAAAGTACTAAATGAATATCGAGGTAGTCGCGATGAACCTCAGGCTTGCTATCGATTAAATGGCGTGTTGTGATGCTTGCGCGACTTAAAAAGAGATCGCGCCCGTGAATTAAATGTTCTCCTGCAGCTAAGTTAATTAAATCCATTTTTAGTATCGGTTCGAAAATAGTTTTTAAATGGCTGAGGTTGTCTAGCTGTTTAATATCAGAAATTATCATGTTGTGATCCTTTATTTTTTCTTTTGCTTACCATGATTTTTTGCTTAAGTAAACAAAAGGTTGCTGTTTTTTTTGCTTGCTGTCGCCTTGGTTTGAAAATAACAATAAATACGGCTTATTAATGATGATGTATAGAATGCCGACTATGCTCCTAGAGATCAAAATCGTAAGCAGAACGTAATAAATTTGTAAGGAAGTCTTGAGTAGAAATTGTTATTTTATAAAAGATCATAAAGTCGCAAAGACTTACCACAATAAAAATAAATTTATTTTTGCTGTTGCACAGTAATTTAATTAATAGACACCAAGTTTAGGATATGGCTGTTATTTGCTGTCATGCCAATTAAAATACTCATGGGATTTTTATATGCAATACAGAAACTTTAAGTTTTATTGTACGAAGGAAACTTTAACACTGCTTTTTAGTGTTTATTTAGGAACAGCGATCAATATTAGCTTTTATTCCAGCGTGATAAATATTTTTAAAAACTCACCGGGGTTTAATCCACTGTTTGCACTGAGCGTTCCATTTTTTCTTGTATTTGCAATAAACTTTATTTTGAATTTTTTCAATTGGCGCTTTTTATTAAAGCCGGTTTTTATTTTCCTTGCTGTGACGTCTACCGCTGTTGCTTATAACATGGTTAAATATGGTGTGGTATTTGACACAAGCATGGTACAAAATATTTTTGAGACCAATATTGCAGAGGCGAGCTCTTATCTTAATCCGTCACTGATATTTTGGATGGCACTCTCTATTGTTCCCACCGTTTTATTACTTGCCCGTACAGAAATTGTGTATTCCTCATTTATAAAAGAGCAGCTGCGCCGTTTTATTAGCATTGCTATTTCGTTAGGTGTGGTTGGAATTATTGCCCTGTTTTTTTATAAAGATTATGCATCGGTTGGCAGAAATAATTCCTATTTACGCTCGCAAATAATTCCGACTTATTACATTAACAGTTTATATAAATACGTGAAGCAGACGCATTTTACGCAGCCGATCACTTACACCGAAATCGGCCTTGATGCCAAAAGGGTGATGGGGGCGCTTGAGACAAAGCCGACGCTGACCGTGCTGGTGTTAGGCGAAACGGCGCGTAGCGCAAGCCAGTCGCTCAACGGCTACCCGCGCGAGACGAACCGCTATACCCAAGATTGGGGCATGTTGTCATTTAAAGATGTCAGCGCTTGCGGGACAGCGACTGCATTATCAGTGCCTTGTATGTTCTCTAATTTTGGTCGCGATAATTATGACGAGCGTTTAGCGAAAAATCAGGACAACGTACTTGATATTATTCAGCGCGCAGGCGTTGATGTAACGTGGATTGAGAACGACGGCGGCTGCAAAGGCGTGTGTGATAAAGTGCCGACCATCAACATTAAGCCAGAAGCGACAAATCCGTATTGCGACGGGAAGGTCTGTTATGACGAGGTATTTTTACCCCTTCTCGATCAGCAACTTGCGCAGCAAAAAGGCAAAGATCAGCTGATCGTGTTGCACGTGATAGGCAGCCACGGCCCGACCTATTACTTACGCTATCCAAAAGAGCAACGCCTGTTCACGCCAGATTGCCAGCGCAGCGACATTGAAAATTGTAGCGCTGAGCAGCTTATTAATACCTACGATAATACAATCGCTTACACCGACTTTGTGATCTCAAAAGTGATCAACAAATTAAACGACAGCGAGCTTGAGCAAAAATATAACACCAACTTGCTCTATATCTCTGATCACGGCGAATCGCTTGGTGAATCAGGGCTATACCTTCACGGTACGCCGTATCGTTTTGCGCCGGACTATCAAACGAAAGTGCCGCTGATGCTCTGGATGTCGCAAGCATTTGTGCGCGAACGGGGCGTTGATCTGGCCTGCCTGAAGGGCAAAACAAAACAAAAAGGTTACTCGCACGACAATCTGTTTAGCACGCTGCTTGCGATCACCGGCGTAGAGACTGCGGCCGCTGATCAAGTGCAAAACATTTTAGGTAGCTGTCAGTAGTTAATTTTACAGTGGTTTACAGCCCGCTTTGTTGGCTGTCTTTCCTACACAAATCCCTCGATGAAAATCGGGGGATTTTTTTGAATTTTTATCGATTTTCCTGCTCTCAACTAAAAACAAAGTGTTGAGGGTAGTATGGTGTTTTTAACAGATGCAGAGCAATGGGCGAC
>JBOFRL010000022.1:0-64352 GCA_051650965.1 Vibrionaceae bacterium | reverse complement strand
ATGATAAACCGCTTTTCATCAACTTACTAACGACTGCTTTTTTGTGCGCTTCAGGATAATGTCTCACTCAAACCTAACTTCCGCCCCCTGTTCAATAGTACGAAAAACTGAGGCGACAACTATCCTGACACAGGGGGATATCAGTGGGTTAAAACAGATCATGGGCGGCGAAGCAGCCTTTTTGCAAAACCTCAACGCCACTTTTGCCGCGCAAAGCCAAGGCAGCGAAACTCCTGATATGACAGGACTGATTGGCCAAGTTGCGATGGGCAACGAGCCGTCACACCATATTCCCTACCTCTACAACTGGACCCGCGAGCCGTGGAAAACCCAGGAGATGGTGAACAAAGTGCTTAACGGCATGTACTTTGCCGCGCCGCATGGCGTCGTCGGCAACGAGGACGTCGGCTCGATGTCGGCGTGGTACGTTTTGTCAGCGCTAGGCTTTTATCAGGTTAACGCGGCGCAGCCAACTTTTACCATCGGCAGACCATTGTTTGATAAGGCAATTATCCCCGTCGAAGGCGGCACTTTCACCATTAGCGCGCAAGATAATTCTGCGCAAAATATCTATGTCAAATCAGCAACCATTAACGGCAAAGCGCTAGGGGAGAACTTCACCTTTGATTTTAAAGAATTTAAACCGGGCGGCCATCTGCAATTTGTCATGACCGACGACAAATCGCAGGCCTTAACTGCGCCATAGCATATGGCTTGTGGCATTCTGCTTGTGCGCAGCAAGGCAGAATGCCCACACGCTTACAATTGCGCCGCGTGCGCTTGTCTCTATCAGCAATTTTAACTGACTGAAAAATATCAAAAAAAATCCACGCAGGCGGCGAGATTGCATTCACGCCAGCTTGCAATAAATGGTCGTGATTGATTGTTTATGAAGTGAAGATCAGCGAAAATACCGGCCAACTGCAATTGCAAGGCGAATTTGCCAGCAAAACGCTGCAAAAGTATCTGCCAAAGATCCTCGCCATCCGCATACAAACTAAAAGAATCTATTTATGGCTGACCAAGATTTTCTAAGTGAAATCAATAAACGACGAACATTTGCAATTATCTCGCACCCCGATGCGGGTAAAACGACCGTAACCGAAAAAGTGCTCTTATTCGGCAATGCCATCCAAAAAGCGGGCACCGTCAAAGGACGCGGCTCCGATCAGCACGCAAAATCTGACTGGATGGAGATGGAAAAAGAGCGCGGGATCTCGGTCACCACCTCGGTCATGCAATTTCCTTATCGCAACTGCTTAGTTAACCTGCTCGACACGCCAGGGCATGAGGACTTTTCTGAAGACACGTATCGCACGCTGACAGCGGTGGACGCCTGCCTGATGGTCATTGATGCCGCGAAAGGCGTTGAAGATCGCACGCGCAAATTGATGGAAGTCACTCGCCTGCGCGACATTCCTATCATCACCTTTATGAACAAACTCGACCGCGAAATTCGCGACCCGATGGAGCTGCTTGACGAGGTGGAAAGCGAGCTCAACATCGCGTGCGCGCCGGTTTCGTGGCCGATTGGCTGCGGCAAGGAGTTTAAAGGTGTGTACCACATGCTGCGCGATGAAACGATTTTATATCAATCAGGACAAGGACATACCATCCAAGAGGTGCGCATCATTGCTGGCATCGACAATCCTGAACTTGACAGTGCCGTCGGCGAAGATCTGGCCGCGCAGCTGCGTGAAGAGCTCGAGCTGCTGCACGGCGCGTCACACTCTTTTGAAAAAGAAGCCTTTTTGCAAGGAAAACTGACGCCGGTCTTTTTTGGTACGGCGCTGGGTAACTTCGGCGTTGACCACATGCTCGACGGGCTGACCGAATGGGCGCCGCCGCCTCTTATGCGCGAAACGCAAACGCGCAAAGTGGCCGCTAGCGAAGAGAATTTTAGCGGATTTGTCTTTAAAATTCAGGCTAATATGGATCCTAAGCACCGTGACCGCATTGCCTTTATGCGCATCGTCTCGGGCACTTATCAGCAAGGCATGAAATTAAAACACGTGCGGCTTGGCAAAACGGTGGCAATTTCCGACGCGGTCACCTTTATGGCCGGCGATCGCGCGCACGCCTCTGTCGCTTATGCCGGCGATATCATAGGCTTACACAATCACGGCACCATCCAAATTGGCGACACCTTTACGCAGGGCGAAGAGCTTAAGTTTTCGGGGATCCCCAATTTTGCGCCTGAGCTGTTTCGCCGCATCAAGCTGCGCGATCCTCTCAAGCAAAAACAGCTCGTTAAAGGGCTGGTGCAACTTTCTGAAGAAGGCGCCGTGCAGGTGTTTCGCCCGCAAATGAGCAACGATTTGATTGTTGGCGCGGTGGGTATTTTGCAATTTGACGTGGTTGTGGCGCGCCTGCGCTCAGAATATAACGTGGAAGCGATTTACGAGCCGGTCAACGTCGCAACCGCACGCTGGGTGACCTGCTCTGATGCGAAGAAACTCGATGAGTTTGAGCGCAAAAACGAGCTTAATCTGGCGCTCGATGGCAGCGATAACCTCACTTACATTGCGCCAACCATGGTGAATTTAAATTTGACCAAAGAGCGCTATCCTGAGATTGAATTTCACGCCACGCGCGAGCATTGATGCGATACCTCGCGTCAATTTCACTGCATTTACAAAGCGCCGCTTGGCGCTTTTTTGTTACAATCGTACTAGCAAAATTTCTTTTTCAAGCAAAGGCGATAGAAAAAAGTGATTGATAGCCACTGCCACTTCGATGCCGCGCATTTTGATGACGAGCGCGCGCGCCACCTACACCAAGCGCAGCTTGCCGGCGTCAGCAAAATCATCATGCCAGCAACAAACAGCGCGCAGTGGACAACGCTTGAAGCGCTCAGCGCGCAATTTGCGCCGCTCTATTTTGCGCTCGGCGTGCATCCGCTGTTCGTTGAAAATGAACGCGATTTTTTGCCAACTGAAAAGCTGCAAACGCTGCTAAGCCACAGCAAATGTGTTGCTATCGGCGAGTGCGGGCTCGATTTTGCACAAGCGGACAACCGCGAGGCACAAAGCCAATTTTTGCGCGCGCAGTGTCAGCTCGCTTATGAGTTTGATCTGCCAATTATTTTGCATTGCCGCAATGCCCACCAGCCGCTGCTGGCGATCTTGCGCCAATTTCCTAAATTGCGCGGCGTGCTGCACGCGTTTTCTGGCAGTAAAGAGCTTGGGCTTGCCTACATCAAGCGCGGATTTTCGCTCGGCGTTGGCGGCACCATCACTTATCCGCGCGCCAATAAAACGCGTAATGCAATCAAAGAGCTGCCATTACAGTCGCTGCTGCTTGAAACCGATGCGCCGTATATGCCGCTTTGTGGCCACCAAGGGGCAGCAAATTCGCCCGCATTTTTGCCAGAGATAGCAAGCGCGCTTGCACAGTTGAAAAATAGCAGCGCCTCACAAGTGATAGCCGCCACCAGCGACAATGCGCAGCGTCTTTTTAGCAAAATGGCGCCTTGAGTTTGCACATCGCACACGCGCTGCCGCGTCTTAAAAACTAAAAGTCCGCCACTCTTTAACTCGATTTACTTTTCTAACTCCTTATTTATCCAAATAATCAAATGTAAGTCTTGCGAATACGCACCATCACTGCCATTTTTGAAAAAGCTTTTTTGCATTCCGACAAAAAAAGGTGGCTTATGCGAAGCTTGAATGACCGCTTTTTAAAAATTCTTACCCGCTTTGCTGGCTTATTTATTGTACTTTTTACAGTAAATACGCATGCGCTCGACTACACCTCATTTGACGAGATCAACAAAGAGATCGAGAAAACCGAAAATACGTTTTCCTTGCCGGTCGATGAAATGGAAGGCTGGCTTAAGCCGTGGAAGGGCGATTTTGACGAGATCTTAAAACGGCGCGTGATCCGCGTGCTGACCACCAACAGCAAAACGTTCTATTTTGTTGATAAAGGTGTGCAGCGCGGTATTACTTACGATGCATTTATGGAGTTTGAGCGTTCGCTCAATGCATCTTTACTTAAGCAAAACAAACTTAAACAAAAGCATCTCAAGATCCGCGTTATTTTCATTCCCGTCGCGCGTGATGAGCTGTTACAAGCACTTATCGATGGCAAAGGCGATGTGGCAGCTGCCAACTTAACCATCACGCCTGAGCGCGAAAAACTGGTCGACTTCACCACACCTTTGCAAAGCGATGTTGCAGAATGGGTGATCGCCTCGCCAGAAGCACCAAAACTAAACTCCGTGAATGATCTCAGCGGCAAAGAAGTATTTGTGCGCGCATCATCAAGTTATTACCAAAGTCTCGTGCAACTTAATAAACGATTAGCTGAGCAAAATTTACCGCCGGTGATATTAAAAGAAGCGCCTGAAGTTTTAGAAGATGAAGATCTTATTGAAATGGTGAATGTCAACTTGGCTTCTTATATTATCATGGACAGCCATAAAGCAGACTTTTGGGCGAAAATATTTCCAAAAACCAAAGTTTATAGAGATTTTCACCTCAATGACAACCAAAGAATTGCTTGGGCGGTGAGAAAAGGCAGTCCGCTATTAATGAAGCGCCTTAACGAATATGTTAAAAAGAACGGAAAAGGAAGTAAGACAGGCAATATTATTTTGAAGAAATATCTGTCTAACGTGAAATATATTTCTAACCCTGATAATGAAATTGCCAGAAAACGTTTTGTTGATACCGTGCAATATTTTCAGCGCTACGGAAGCAAATATGACGTCGATTGGTTATTAATGATTGCTCAAGGTTATCAAGAGTCTAAGCTTAATCAGACCAAACGAAGTCGCGCGGGCGCGATTGGCGTAATGCAAATTATGCCTGCAACCGGAAAAGATATGAATGTTGGTGATATTAAAAAAATAGAGCCGAATATTCATGCCGGAATTAAATATGTGCGCTGGATGATCACTCACTATTATAAAGATCAGCCAATGACAGATATAGATAAAGCGCTCTTTGCATTCGCATCTTATAATGCTGGACCATCAAAAATTAGTAAACTACGAAATATAGCTAAAAAACGCGGATATAATGAAAACATTTGGTTTGGTAATGTGGAATATATTGCGGCAGAAAAAATAGGTGCGGAAACGGTAACCTATGTCAACAATATCTACAAATATTATATTGCGTATAAGCTTATTTCAGACCATATGGAAAGGAAAAATAAAACCAAGGATGATTTAAAAGAACAAATTGAACCACCGAAAGCTATCAAACCTAAAAAATAATTGATCTTACGCACGCTAAATAGGCCAAAGAGAGCAAACTCTTTTGGCTTATTTAGCTTTTTGCGCCTGTTTACAGCAATCTGGCGCAATCGTATGGCTGAAAACTATCGCTATTTAGTAATGATCGGCGTAAAGCTTTGAAAAAACAGCTGCAACAACTGCGCTACGCTGCGTTTTACTTTGAGCATCACGGCGGCTCGACTTAACTCTTGCTCAGGACTTGTTATTTGCACGACTTCCCTACAAGCCTGCTCTCGCTCAGCTTGTGCGCCAAATAGCAAGGTGGCAAACGAAAGCCGCTCCAAGGTGCCAACGCCGTTAACATGTACATCTTGTTGTAAAATAAGATCTAATTCATCATGTAAAACTGTTCGCTGAGCCTCTGGCAGCGCGGCGCCATAACCTCGCAGCGTAATAACAAGCAACTTGAGCAGCTGCAACTTCGACAACAGCGCCTCGCTTGGTGCTTGTGCTTGCAAATCGCCGCTCGGCTCTTCAATTTCAGGGACAAAAAGTTTCAGTAGCATTGCGTCCATCGTGTACTGAGCGCCCCGCACAAATAAAGAGCTTTGAAACTCGCTGGTGAGTACTCCATGCAAATGCATGATCAAAGCCCGCGTTTTTCTACTCGCAGTATCCAAAGACAGCGACGGCTCTGCCGCCGCTTGTGCTTCAAGCTGCTGATCCACAATCAGCAAAGCTCGCTGTGAATTCAAACTGCTATCCTGAGATTGTGTAGGAAAAGCCCCCTCTGGGAATATCGGCCTTAAGATCTCTTTTCTGCAAGAGACCACCGTGGGGCTTTTTACCACATGCTGAGTTTGATCGGGCAGTGGCGAGGCATCTGCTAAATTTTCCGCAGCAGAAAAGGCCGTTTTTTTGGCCAAATTTTCGTAGCCCAAAACAGCTTGCAGCACAAGCTTAGCCTTCGTCTTATTGCCAACATCAGTCGCTACAGCAGAGCTTAAAAAGCCCTTCAACTCTTGCAAAACTGGCCAGAGTCCTTTGTTTTTTACCAGCTTAACGACCAGCTGCTGCAAATTATCGGCACGAACCGCCTCACAACGGCCTTGCATTAAAGCGACAGCTTTTTCCTCTGTCAGCAGGCCATCTTGCAAAAACGAAGAAGAGAATTCGTTGTTGATCATGCGCTAGCCTTTGCTTGGCCATAGATGCTGCACATTATTGATACACAATACGTATCCAAATTATCCGTTGCCCCCAAGGCTTGCTTGATATTGCGCTTGCAGCGCCTCCAAAGAGCCATCCGTAAAATCATTCATATACAGAGGATCATCACACAGATAATTAAACACTGCTTGTACCGTGATATTACCATCTAAAACTTGCGCGCCGATAAACGCATTTTGGTTTATTAACCACGCATATAACGCTTGCGCATCAACAGCTTCGTCACCGGCATCCTCCAAATATTTAACGTGGTACAAACCGATGTTCTCTGCTATAGATTTTTCAGGATTAATGGTAGCAAGCATAACCACATCGCTAGGATCCTCACCCAAAAGAAGTTGTGATGTTCGCGCCTCAAGACAAGGAAACTCGCTAGTAAAATCATCCAGCAGATTTTCAACACAGGCCTCCCTTTCCTCACAACTCGCAAACATGTTAGGAATGACCCAGCGTAAATTGCAAAGCAAGCTTTGATTATCGAGGTGGATTGCCACTCCAAATTCGTTATTAGCTCTAGTCTGCCTAACTACCACGTCTTCAGTGGAAGAGAGAAGCGCTTGAAACTGCGCCCAGTTTTGGTAAATACGTAGAAACATTGCTATTGAATCTTTGGCAAACAAAAGCTGTCGCTCTGTGCAGGTGCTTTGCGGATTTTTTATTTCCGATTCAACTAATTCCGAGCTTCGTTGCAAATACTCTACAAATTTAGCCACGCCTCGCTCAATATTCTCTGGAGATATTACCTCATCCTCATCGACCTTCTCTTGCGAACGCGCCTCTGCTCCGGCGGACGGCTCAAGCAAAGCTGTCGCACCGGCCTGCGGCAAATCCGGATCCGGCGAGGATGAACGCGATGGCGCCGGAGCGTCAGCAGAGCTGGCGGCGCTTTGAATTTCCTGACAGATCTCGCGGTATGTTTCCATGAATAGCTTGACCAAAGATAATATCTTAGACTTTAAGCTCAGCAGCGCACGCTCTCTATCTATCAAAAAATCAGCAAGCCGATGAAAACAAGCATTCTGCGCCTCTTTGCTATGACTAAAAATAATTTCTTGTAAATTTATCCTCTGCGCAGAGGTGTCCGTAATATTTTCTTGCAGAAGTGTCTCTAATTGCTGGTCTAACTGTGCGCCACGCGTGCCACCAAGCGCTGCAGAATAACCACGCAAACTCGCAACCAATAATTGTAAGATTTCTTTTTTAGGAAAACGCGCTCTTTCGTTTTCCTTTGCATCTTCTGGGCACAGCAACAACCAAACATCCCGAAGACCAGAGGGCGCAAGTGTTGGAAGCGCAGCACTTACTATCGTATGTAAATGGTGAAACCACGTTGTAGTTTTAGGGCTGCCCAAGTTCAAATGCAGCGTGCCAGCTTGACCTAACTGCGTGCTCACCATCCTCTGCGCGCGCTCAGCATTTTGCAATTGCGCTCTTGCCACAGATGGTGTTTCTAGAACAGAGCTCGCTGGTAACTCACGAAAACCTGCAAAAAAAGTGAGGCTCCCCGATGATGCTCCTTGCGGCGATAAGGGCGGTATTTGTCCGCTAACAACCGGTTGTAGTGCTGCAGGAACCGTAGTTCGCGAGCTGACCGAGCTAAAATCACGCAGCGCAGTTAAGATCTGCTGCGCTAATGCGCAATTTTCAGGAGGCGCAGATGATGAAGGAGCTTGGCTAGCTAATAGCCGCGCCTGCAAAGCATCTAAACGCTCATCGCCATTTGTCGTCGGCACTTCAGTGGGCATATTGCGCAAACGCGAAAATAGCGCAGAAAGCGAGCCTGCAGCAACACCGCCATAGCTCCCCTGCCGCAGCGATTGCAGTTCGCTAGCGCTTAACGGGGTAGCAGTCGAACTTACAGGCGCGTCACTATTCATTGCAGACTCCATCTATAAATTATCAAAGGATACTAATCCAGATCGGGCACTTTTTATAGTGAAAAAATATGTTTTACCCGTGTCAGCAGACATAAAAGATGCAGCACGAGGCTGCACTTTTCTTGATGTTATGCGCGGAAAAATCGATCAAGGCGCAGTTGTAGTTGCCGCGGGATCAGGCTTTATGCTTTTTTCTTGCAGCGGACCTTCTGCACCATGCATCCAGTACACTAAACGGTTAGCAAACAGTAGCAAGATAGCGGAGCTTATCACCGCTGCGAGCGCGATGCCGCCAAAAATGGCCATTGCGCCAGCGTTACCAACGAATGCGCCAATCATGCCCGCGGCATAGTTAGCCAGTGCGATAAAGCCAAACCACGCGCCCATCATGAGCGAAGCAAGACGCAGCGGCGCAAGTTTGGTCACCATCGATAAGCCGATTGGCGACAAGCACAGCTCGCCCAAAGTGTGAAACAGGTAAGCACCAACCAGCCAAAACATGGAGGTTTTAACGCCCATGTCCCCATCTTGCTCAAGCACCGCGCCGATCATCGACAAAAAGCCGAGCGCCAAGAAGATCAAGCCCAGCGCAAATTTCACAGGCGACGTAGGCTCATTCTTGCCCATTTTTACCCATAACATCGCAACTAACGGAGCAAAAACAATGATGAAGAATGGGTTTAGCGATTGGAACCATGCGGTTGGCACTTCAAAGCCGCCGATCATACGGTCGGTATAATCTTGCGCGTACAGATTCATCAAACCGCCAGCTTGCTCAAAGCCGGCCCAGAAGATAATAGTAAACAGGCCAAGTACCAAAATAACTTTGATGCGGTCAAACTCTTCTTTGGTTAGCGAAGTAGCCGCTTGTACGCCGCGCTTTTTAGCCGCAGGCACAATACCGATATCGCCCAAGTATTTGCTTGCAAAAAAGCCTTGGATGATCAGCGAGATAACCATGCCAACGCCGGCGCAAACAAACGCCGCCTGCCAGCCAAATTGCAGCGCGACGTAGCCGCACACAATCCCCGCCAGCAAACTGCCAAGGTTGATACCCATGTAAAAAATGGTGAAGGCGCCGTCGCGGCGAGAATCGCCCGTTTCGTACAGGTCGCCAACCATGGTTGAAATATTTGGCTTAAAGAGACCGTTGCCTAAGATGATGAATACTAAGCCAAGATAGAACATGGTGTTAACCAGATCCGGCGCTAAAGAGTGCGGCAACGCCAGCGTAAACTGTCCTATCGCCATCAGTATCGCACCGATGATGATGGAGCGGCGTTGTCCAAGGTACGTGTCAGCTAACCACCCACCAATAAGCGGCGTAATGTAAACTAAGCCGGTGTAGATCCCGTAAAGTTTTAGCGCATCAACCTGCGTCCAACCTAATCCACCGTTAACGGTTTGGTCAGCAAGATAAAGTACTAAAACAGCACGCATTCCGTAGTAGGAAAATCTTTCCCACAACTCGGAACTGAACAGAAAAAAAAGTCCTTTCGGATGACCTAACCAGGTCTGTTGAGACGGAGTCGTCATGGGAATACCTGTAACTTAATATGGATGAATTATGCACTGCTCAAAAAAGCACTATTCACTTATAAAGGAAGTCAAGTTAAATTACAAGTAGCATTCTGGGCGGAATGCAGCATGAAACTCCAAGAAAAAGACAAAAATAATTAAAAAGGCAATTTATTCTCTGTCTTGCGCCCATTTTTTAATTTTAAATCATGATGATATATCAAGCGCGCCCTTCAGCTAAAAGCGACCGCACTGCCGCCACTTTTGCGCCGTCGGTAATGTTGATGGTTCCATCATCAGAGGTGCCCATGGTAACAGCGTGCGCGACGGCGCTGCCACGAAATCCCATGCCGGACATATGCACTTCCGTTGCGCCAATAAATTCGAGCACAGTCTGCACATTTTCCGCGTTGATACCGGCACCTGGCATAAGATTTATCCGTCCAGCGATCGCATTTTGCATCTCTTGCAACATTTCCAGCCCCGCCAGCGCTGTCGCGGCGTGACCTGAGCTGAGAATTCGCTCGCAGCCTGCAGCGATGATCGTTTCAATATCGCAGCGCCAATCGCTCGAAACGTCGATAGCGCGGTTAAACGTCACGCCCATAGGATGCGCAGCCTGCACCAGCTCACGCAAAATAGCGCCCGGCACCAGCCCTTCTTTATCCAAAATTCCGACCACCACGCCGTGCAGCCCCAATTTTTTAGCCACCGCGATATCTTGCAGCATCAAATTGACTTCTTCGCGGCTAAAGCAAAAATCTCCCGCACGCGGGCGGATCATAGCGTACACCGGCACAGTCGCCAGCTGGATCGCCTCTTGCATGAGCCCGTACGACGGGGTCAAGCCGCCAAGCAGCAGCGCGCTACACAGCTCAATGCGATCAGCCCCATTTTGCTGCGCGGTCAGCAGCGACTCAATATTATCAACGCACACTTCAAGACAAATCATGACAATGCCCCTTCGCGATTTTTGGCCAACACATGCAGCAACGCTGCGCCTCGCACGCCACCGGCGGCGTTAAATTGCGCTTGGCGAATTGCAGGCGGAGCGACTTTCGGCAGCAAGTTGGCAGGTAAACGCGCTGGTAGCTGCTGATAAAGCTCAGAAAATTCGCAAAGGCCGCCGCCTAAGACAATCACGTCGGGATCAAGCAGCAAACAGGCGCTGCCAAGCCCTGCGGCTAAAATGTCGAGCCAGCAATCCACGCAGGTTAACGCGGCAGGCTCTTTGGCATGAAAACGCTCGACAATTTGCTCACCGCTCGCAGCCGTTCCAGAAAAGTGCAGATACAAACGCTCAAGGCCCGTGCCAGAGGCGTAAGTTTCAAAACAGGCCAAGCGCGAGCAGCCACAAGTGACCAGCGGCAAAGTGGAATATTTGGCAAATAGCGTTGCAGGCAGTGTGATATGACCAATTTCACCGGCCATGAAGTTTTTTCCATGCCAAATGCTGCCGTGCGCGTAGACTGCGCCGCCAACGCCGGTCCCAAGCGTCACGCCGAGCGCGCAAACGGTGCCGTCGGCCGCGCCTTGGTGCACTTCCGACCATAAGAAACAGTTGGCATCATTATCGATCAGCACCTCACGGCCTAAAACCTCACCGAGATCCAACGCAAAATGCTTACCATGCAAGGCTGGCAAATTCACGACGACCAAGCTGCGGTCATGGCAATTGATGACGCCGGGAAAACCAATCCCAACTGAACCTTTAACGCCGAACTGCGCATCCGCCTGCAGCACTTTCTCCTGCAGCATCTGCAAAATAGCGGCATAATCATCTTTAGGCGTGCGCATTTTTTCTTGATGGCACAGGGTAAAATTTTCATCATAAACGGCAAACGCAATCTTAGTGCCGCCGATATCAAAACCGTAGTACATTACAAAATTCCCATTCGACAGTAGCAAACCAAGAAAATTGTACCGCTAAATCATTTTGAGATCCGTGTCGTTGCGCAATGAACGAGGCATTGATCAAATTACAATTACCCCATTTCATGTAAATTCATTTAAGCGCCGCCAGCCGTCGCAGACGTTGTCTAATTAGGGGACAGGGTCGACTATTTTTCCGACCTGCTGAGGATCATCGCAGCGCTTTATTCTAGAAAATGCCAATCGCCACCCTTTATATGCGCCATATTTAACAATGCACAGCTTTGTATACTGCGAGCATGACGGCTCAAAATTGCATTCAAGATTAAAAAAGCGCCGGCTGCCGCCCGCACTTTGGTAGCGCTCGATCATTTTTATGGATAATTTGGCAATCATTTTTAACGCATGAAAGTCAGTAACACCGCCTCTCGGCTCCAAAAGAGTAAAAACCGTTTTCTTTCAATTAACTGAAACACCAACGTCCAGCCTTCGCGGGCATGTTGATTCAGCTCCGCTTCAATTTTTTGCAAAGGCAGACCGCTTGATCCACAAAAAATGGTACTACAGCCACCTTCGACCACCGAAACTACGCGATACTCGCTACATTTGCTCATTTTTTTACCTTTTATATCAATGTGTAACAAGAAAACGGGTTTAAGATTTATGCCAAATCAGCTCCCACTCTTGTCCGGAAAAATGTTGGCAAACAAACAGATCAGCCACTGCGGCTAACTGCTCGCCACAAAATAACAGCGGCACCCGCCGACGTTGCCAGCTAGGTACGCCGTACTCTTGAAATAGTTTTTTTAATTTGCGCTTACCTTGGCGCTCGACCGGATGGGCAAAAATGCCTTGCGGATCAAAGCGCACGCTGAGCGGTGCGGAAAGGATCTGCGCATTAAGCCCAAGCCCGCCGCAGTCTTGGTAAGATTGCACAGATAATGTGCCAATGTTATCAGGTAATTGCAATGTTTGAGGTGGCGTTAGCGCTGCTTGCCACGTTGTTACATCGGCAAAAAGAGGCAACAAAAACAGGCTGTGCTGAAAGCGGCGTAGCTGCCAGTTAGCTTGCAGCAATTTAGGATTGGCGTCAGGCGCCGCCTCGATCACCGACTGCAACAGCTGCTGCAGCTGCGCCTGCGTGAGATTTAGCTGCGCCCGCTGATCAAGCCAGCGCCGCAGCAGCGCCATCTGCATCGGCTTTGAATAGCCACGCAACACATCAAGCGCCACGCTGCCGTCGTCCTGCTGCACTTTCTTGTCGTGCTCAAGCAGCAGCTCATCTAACAGCGCTTGCTGCTGGGCGCACAGCGCCGCCGTGCGGTTGATCGTCTTAACAACACTTGGCCAACGCGCCTTTGCTACAGGCAGCCATTGATGCCGAATGAAATTTCTATCAAAGCGGCAATCTTGGTTGCTCTCATCTTCAACCCAAGTCAGCTCGCGCTCTTTGGCATAATTTTCAATCTCTTCTCGCGACACATGCAGCAGCGGGCGCACCATCACGCCGAGACCAAAATCGCGCACCTGCGGCATGCTCGCAAGGCCCGCAAGACCGCTGCCGCGTTTTAACGCGAGTAAAAAAGTTTCGGCCTGATCATCACTGTGCTGGCCAGTAAGCACAATTGAGCCGCGCTGCAAATAACGGCTAATGGCCTGATAACGCAGCTTGCGCGCCGCGCTTTCCAAACCTTCGCCCTGCGAGATAACCTGAACCTTCTGATAAACAAAAGGAATATCGGCTTGCCGTGCGAAAGTTTGGCACTGCGCAAGCCAGCTGTCGGCATTAGCGCTTATGCCATGATGCACATGCACTGCCAAATAGGTGTGCTGCGGATGCAAGTCGCGATACATCGCCAGCAGATCTAAAAGGACGCGCGAGTCCATGCCACCGCTGAGCGCTAACACAATGTGGCTTGGCGCGACCGCATATTGGCTTAGCACCTGAGCAAAATGGCTGTACAACATAACGCTTCCCTTTCGATAAAAAACGCTTCAATTTGCAAAATAGCGCGCCAAGTATCAAGCAAAAAAATCAATAAGTTAGAATTTTCGCGGCGCACGCTTATAAAAAAAGAGCCCGCGGCTCTTTTTAAACATTGTCTGTGGCTGCGCGTATTATTCGCAGTAGCCGTAGCTTATCAAACGCTGATAGCGACGTTCACGCAGCGCGTGTTTGTCCATGGTTTGCAGATCCGCCAGCTGCGCTAGCAAAATTGCTTTAATGTTATCAGACATTTGCTGCACATTGCGGTGTGCGCCGCCCATCGGCTCGCTAATGATAGTGTCGATGAGGCCCAGCTCTTTGAGACGCGGCGCCGTCATGCCCATCGCTTCTGCCGCCTGCGCCGCTTTCGCCGAATCACGCCACAAGATCGACGCACAGCCTTCAGGCGAAATCACGGAATAAGTCGAATATTCTAGCATGTTAACGTAATCGCCAACGCCAATTGCCAGCGCGCCGCCGCTGCCGCCCTCGCCCACCACGTTACAGATGATCGGCACATTGAGCCCCGCCATCTCTTTGAGGTTTTGCGCGATCGCAAATGACTGGCTGCGCTCCTCAGCGTCGATACCAGGATAAGCGCCAGCGGTGTCTATAAAGGTTATCACCGGCAGCTTAAAGCGCTCGGCCATTTTCATCAGGCGCAGCGCCTTGCGGTAGCCTTCCGGCTTTGGCATACCAAAATTGCGCAGCACTTTTTCGCGCGTCTGACGCCCTTTTTGATGGCCAATGATCATCACCGCCTGCCCTTCAAGACGCGCCAAACCGCCAACAATCGCTTTATCATCAGCAAAAGCGCGATCGCCAGCGAGCTCTTCAAACTCAGTAAAAATATGATGAGCATAATCAAGCGTATATGGACGGCTTGGGTGACGCGCTAACTGCGCGACCTGCCATGCGCCAAGCGAGCCGAAGATCTTTTTGGTAAGCTCGGTGCTTTTTAACTCAAGCTGCGCAATTTCTTTTTCAAGATCAACAGCTTCTGTACTATCGCCCTGACGTGAAATCGCACGCAACGACTCAATCTTTGCCTCTAACTCAGCAATAGGCTGCTCAAATTCAAGAAAATTAAGGCTCATAACAAAACATCCTATTTAAAATAATGCCATTTTTTAAAAGGCTCATTAGTCAAATTCCAACTCAACCTGCTTTTCACCCAGCAAACTCGCCAAATCATCCAGCAAATTATCTGCAAGCGTAACTTGCCAAGCTTCGTCCAGCACAAGCTTGGCGCGTGCGTTTTCTCGCTGGTAGTAAAGATTGACTGGAACCTGACCACGACTATGAGGTTGCAAGATCTCACTCAATTTCGCAAAAAATCGCTCGCATCCCTGATGACGTTCAATGATCTCTTGGCTTATAGAAACTGCAAGTGCGCGAGCATGCTTGGCACGCATCTGCGGCAGTGTAAACACTTCACGTGCCAGCATTTTAAGCCCACCGTTAAAATCATCTGTGCTAACGGGGCCGCAAACAATCAAAATTTTATCTTTTTCAACAAGATCGATGTAATTTTCGAGCGCTTCGGCAAACAGCATCACTTCGATGCGGCCCGAGCGATCATCGAGCGTCACAAAACCGATTTTAGAGCCGCGCTTGGTGGTCATGGTGCGCACCGCAAGCACAAGCCCTGCGACGGTCGCGACGCTGTCACGCCGCGTTGGCTGCGCATCGTTGAGCCGCCACGTTGTATAGCGTTTTAGCTCCCTAACATAGCTGTTGATAGGATGGCCCGTCAAATACAAGCCTAAAGTTTCGCGCTCGCCTTCAAGGCGCATCTTTTCAGGCCATGGCGCAACTTGGTTGTATTTGTGCTCAACGGCCACCACCGAATCGGTCAAAACGCCAAACATATCGGCTTGACCGGCATGTTGCGCCTGATGAAATTGGCTCGCCGAGCGAATAGCTTCGTCCAGCGACGCCATGAGCGCGGCGCGATGCGGGCCAAGTTTGTCGAGCGCGCCAGCTTGGATGAGCTTTTCCAGCACGCGCTTGTTGGCTTTTTTAAGATCGATGCGCGCACAAAAATCGAACAGGTCGCGAAAGCGCCCGCCCGCATCACGCGCAGCAATAATCGCCTCAACCGGCGCTTCGCCGACGCCTTTAACCGCGCCGATGCCATACACTATTTCGCCGCTGTCGTTGACGTTAAAGCGGTACAGGCCGCTGTTGACGTCCGGCGGCAAAATCGACAATTTCATATGCCGGCACTCTTCAACGAGGCCGATGATTTTGTCGGTATTGTCCATGTCCGCGCTCATCACCGCCGCCATAAATTGCGCCGGATAGTGCGTTTTTAGCCACAGCGTTTGATACGAAACCAGCGCGTACGCGGCGGAGTGCGATTTGTTAAAGCCGTAGCCTGCAAATTTTTCAACCAAATCAAAAATATGCATGGCAAGTTCGCCATCGACGCCGTTCGCCACCGCGCCCTCTTGAAAGGTCGCGCGCTGCTTGGCCATCTCTTCGGGCTTTTTCTTGCCCATGGCTCGGCGCAGCAGATCCGCGCCGCCCAGCGAGTAGCCAGCGAGCACCTGCGCAATCTGCATCACCTGCTCTTGATACAAAATGATGCCGTACGTAGGCTCAAGGATCTCTTTTAGCGACTCGTGTTGCCACTTTTCGTCAGGGTATGAAATCGCTTCGCGGCCGTGCTTACGGTCGATAAAGTTGTCCACCATCCCCGACTGCAGCGGGCCTGGGCGAAACAGCGCCACGAGCGCGATCATGTCTTCAAAACAGTCAGGCTTAAGGCGCTTAATAAGCTCCTTCATGCCGCGCGATTCAAGCTGGAACACAGCTGTGGTCTGCGCGTTTTGCAGCAGACGAAACGATTTTTGGCAATCAAGCGCGATCGCCTCAATGCGCACCTGATCTTTGGGCGCAATGTTGCGGTTGATAAGGCCGAGCGCCCAATCGATGATGGTCAGCGTGCGCAGTCCTAAAAAGTCAAACTTTACAAGGCCGACCGTTTCAACGTCGTTTTTATCAAATTGCGTGACCGGAAAATTGCCTTCACTGTCACAATAGAGCGGCGCAAAATCGGTGATGGTGGTTGGCGAAATAACCACGCCGCCCGCATGCTTGCCGGCATTACGCACGCACCCTTCTAAAATTTTGCAAGTATCGATCAGCTCTTTAACTTCTTCATCTTGCTCATAAAGTTTGCCAAGCGCCGGCTCTGCGTCAAACGCTTTAGCCAGCGTCATGCCAGGGTCTGGCGGAATGAGCTTAGAAATTCTATCGACGAAACCGTACGGGTGGCCAAGCACGCGCCCGACATCGCGGATCACAGCTTTCGCCGCCATGGTACCAAAGGTGATGATCTGCGATACCGCGTCGCGCCCGTACATTTGCGCCACGTGCTCAATCACGCGATCGCGCTTGTCCATGCAAAAATCGATATCAAAATCGGGCATCGATACCCGCTCAGGATTTAAGAAGCGTTCGAAAAGCAGGTCAAATTCTAGCGGATCAAGATCGGTAATTTGCAGCGCATACGCCACCAAAGAGCCCGCGCCTGAGCCGCGCCCAGGCCCGACAGGAATGCCGTTATCTTTTGACCATTGGATAAACTCCATCACAATCAAAAAGTAACCGGGGAAACCCATCTGGTTTATCACCGTCAGCTCAATATCAAGCCGCTGCTCATATTCGCCGCGTCGCTGCGCTAAAACGGCCGGATCGGGGAACAAAAATGCCAGCCGTTTTTCCAGCCCTTCTTTGGACTTTTTAACAAGAAATTCACCCACTTCCAGACCATCGGTTGGAAAGTTGGGGAGAAAATATTCGCCAAGGCGCAAGGTGACGTTGCAGCGCTTTGCGATTTCCACGCTATTTTGCAGCGCCTGCGGCAGATCGGCAAAAAGCTCGCACATTTCCTGCTCGCTGCGCAAAAACTGCTGCGCGCTGTAATTTTTTGGCCGGCGCGGATCTTCGAGCGTGTAGCCATCGTGAATGGCAACGCGAATTTCATGCGGCTCAAACAGCTGCGGCGTCAAAAAGCACACTTCGTTGGTCGCCACCACCGGCAGATCTTGAGCTACCGCAAATTCAAGCGCATATTGCAGGTAGCTCTCCTCGTCGGCGCGGCCTGTGCGGATAAGCTCAATGTAAAAACTGTCTGGAAAACTCTGCTTATAAAAATCGGCGATCGCCTGCGCAGCGCTTTGATTTCCCTTAAGTAACGCTTTGCCAAGCTCGCCATTTCTCGCGCCACTTAGCACAATCAGCCCTTCGCTAAATTCGCTCAACCATTCGTGATCCAGCACGGGACGGTGCTGAACGTGGCCACGCAAATAAGCTTTTGAAATCAATAAGGTTAAATTTTTATAGCCCTGATTATTTGCCGCCAGCAGCGTCAGCTGACACAGCTCGTCACCAAAATGGGGCGATTGCAGCAAAAAGTCGGCGCCAATGATAGGCTTTACCCCTACGCGCTGCGTTGTTTCATAAAACTTAACCAGACCGCACAAGTTAGTAAAGTCAGTCAGCGCCAGCGCAGGCATGCCAAATTCTGCCACCTTTTTCACCAAGGCGCTCACCTTCGACAGGCCATCGACCATCGAAAATTCACTGTGGGTGCGAAGATGAATAAAACGAGGATCGGCCATACTACTTCAATGCTCGTAAGACGGGTTTAAAACTTTTGCGATGCTCAGCAATCGCACCATATTTTTCTAGTGCCGCTAAATGCGCGGCGGTGGGGTAGCCTTTGTGCGCGGCAAAGCCGTAGTGCGGATAGCGCGCATCGAGCGCTTGCATTTCACGATCGCGCGCCACTTTGGCCAAAATTGACGCGGCGCTAATTTGCGCGACGGTCAAATCCCCTTTCACAATCGCTTTGGCCGGCAAGCCGAGATTTTCTGGTACGCGATTGCCGTCGATAAGCACAAGCTCAGGCGTAATAGTAAGCTGCGCGACAGCACGCTTCATCGCCAGCATAGTGGCCGCTAAAATATTAATTTCATCAATTTCAGAGGGCTCTGCACGCCCCAATGCCCACGCGAGCGCTTTTTGTTTGATCTCTTTTTCTAGCGCCTCACGTTTGCTTTGTGACAATTTTTTCGAGTCTGTCAGCCCTAAAATAGGCTGCTTGGGATCTAAAATGACCGCGGCCGTCACCACCGCGCCCACCAAGGGCCCGCGTCCAACTTCATCGACGCCGGCAATAAGCTCGGCGCCACAATAATCAATTAACTGCATTTATCGACCTATTAAATCAAGCACCGCCTGCGCTGCCATTTGGTCGGCATTACAACGAATTTGTTGATGTAATTGCGTAAACTGCGCCATCAGCGGCTCGTTATCGCTTTGTAACATAGTTGTGACATCAAAAGCGAGCTGCTCAGCAGTGCACTCTTCTTGTAATCGCTCAGGCACCAGCGCTTTGCCAGCCAGCAGGTTGGGCAGCGACACGAACGGCGTTCGCAGCAGGCGACGCGCCAGCCACGCAGTAAAGGCATTCACCTTGTACGCGACGACCATCGGCCGCTTAAGCAGCATGCATTCCAGCGCGACCGTGCCAGAGGCGAGCAGCACCCCATCACTCGCGGCGATCACATCACGCGCGGTGTCGTCGACTAAAATGAATTTGAGCTGCGGCGCGACTTGCTGGCAAATTTTCTCAAATTCGCTACGCCGCTGCGCGTTGACTAACGCCACAACAAATTGCAGGTTGGCATCGTTTTGCTGCAAAAGCGCGCACGTTTGCACGAAAATTGGCGCAAGTTGCAGCATTTCGCTATGACGGCTACCCGGCAAAACGGCCAAGTAGCGCGCCTGCGGCGCAAGCTGTAATTTTTGCCGCGCGGCCAATTTGTCGCAGGTCAACGCAATTTGATCAGCCATGGTGTGGCCAACAAAAACGCACGGTACATTGAATTTGTCGTAAAACGCTTTTTCAAATGGCAGCAGCGCCAACACCAAATTGGTCGCCTTTGCGATCGAAAAAATGCGCTTTTGCCGCCAAGCCCATACGCTAGGGCTGACGTAATGGACCGTCGTGATCCCTTTTTGCTTTAACGCCAGCTCAAGGCGCAAATTAAAATCGGGCGCGTCAACGCCGATAAAAAGATCAGGCGGATCCGCTAAAAAATGGGCGACCAAAGCGCGCTTGATCTGCAAAAGGCGCGGCAAATGACGCAGCACCTCGACCAGCCCCATCACCGCGAGCTCTTCCATATCAAACAACGTTTCACAGCCGAGCGCTTGCATTTGCGGCCCACCGATCCCGACAAATTGCGCATCGGGATAGCGCTGCAGCACAGCGCGCATTAAACCTGCACCTAAAATATCGCCGGAGAGTTCTCCGGCGACAATCGCAATGCGCAGCGGTTTTTCTGCGTTAACCATTAACGGATGATCCCTCGCGTTGATTTAGCAAAAAACTCAACCAAAACATTAAGTTGTGGAAATTCTTTTGCCATCGCCTCAATTTGCAACTGAGCGTCACTGAGCACCATCTCGTTACGATACAAAATTTTATACGCTTCGCGGATCGCCTTGATCACAGATTTGTCAAAACCACGGCGACGCAGGCCCTCAACGTTGACTCCAAAAGGCGTGCAGTGGTTGCCTTGCGCCATGACAAACGGCGGCACATCTTGCACCACAATTGAGCCACCGCCGAGCATAACGTGCGCGCCGATGGTGCAAAACTGGTGAACGGCCGACATTCCGCCAATGATCGCATGTGAGCCGACTTTTACGTGGCCGGCCAGCGTCGCGTTATTAGCAAAAATGCAGTGATCTTCAACCACACAATCGTGCGCCACGTGGGCGTTGATCATAAACAGATTATGGCTGCCAATGCGCGTTTCGCCCTTGTCTTGCACCGTACCACGATGCAAAGTGACGTGTTCGCGAATGGTATTATGATCGCCAATGATGAGCTTGGTTGGCTCACCTGCGTATTTGAGATCTTGGCACGCTTCACCGACCGAGGCGAATTGGAAAATCTCATTGTATTTACCAATGGTGGTCGGCCCTTTGATCACAACATGGCTATGAATGTGCGTTCCATCGCCAATGACAGCTTCTGCGCCAATAAAGGAAAAAGCGCCAACTATCACATTCGCACCAAGAGTAACGTTTTCTTCAATCACCGCTGTTGGGTGAATTCGCGCAGAAGGATGGATCACGATTAGATTTCTCGCCTAGCACATTTTAATTCAGCCGAGCAGACAACTTTGCCGTCTACTTTGGCCACCCCGTTAAATGCCGCAATGCCGCGGCGCTCTTTCAAGAACTCCACTTCCAGCAACATTTGATCACCTGGCGTTACCGGCGCGCGAAATTTCGCTTTATCGACACTCGCGAAGTAGTAAAGCTCATTTACTCGTGGCGTGCCAAACGTTTTAAACGCCAAAACACCTGTCGCCTGCGCCATCGATTCTAGGATCAATACACCCGGAAAAACAGGAAGCTGCGGGAAATGTCCTGTAAATTGTGGCTCATTAAAAGAGACATTTTTGATGGCGTGCAGGTATTTACCTTCTTCGTAATCGAGCACACGATCAAGCAGTAAGAAAGGATAACGGTGCGGTAAAAGCGCTTTAATTTGATCTATCGTTAGAATTCTTTTTTCGCGAGTCAACATATTATTCCCATAAAATCGGCTTGAATACACAGCGCAAAACAAAAGATGCGCACCCAATGGTATAAGGCGCAGCTTTCATCAAGACAAACTGCGCCCTACCTAAATAAAATTCGATCAAGCCGAAGTACTTTAATATTTTTAATAGCCCATGTCTTAGGTGACCAGTATACCTAAATCAAGAGCAAAATATTGCGCACAAGTGCTGAAATATTGCAGCTAGGATCATTTTTTTATAAGCTTTTCCAGCTCACGGACCCGTTCATGCATATCGCCGATACGCATGAGGCGCGGCACAGACTTTCGCCACTCCTTGTTCGTTTGCAAAGGAATGCCAGAAGAGTAGATGCCAGCCACTTCAATAGAACGCATTACCATGCCCATACCGGTCACGACCACATTGTCAGTAATTTCAATGTGACCATTGAGCACACATGCTCCAGCAATCAAACAGTTACGTCCCATTTTGAGGCTGCCGCCGATAACGGTGCCGCCACAAATACAGCAGTTATCACCCAGCTGCACGTTGTGACCAATTTGGCACAAGTTATCGATGACGACACCATTGCCGATCACGGTGTTGCTGATAGCGCCGCGGTCGATAGCGCTTCCAGCGCCAATTTCAACGCGGTCGCCAATGATCACCGAACCGACTTGCGGGATTTTTTCCCAGTGGCCAGAGCTGTTGTCCTTCGCGTAACCAAAGCCATCGGCGCCAATCACGGTGCCCGATTGCAACAAGCAGTCTTGGCCTAAGGTAACGCCATGATAAATCGTAACATTTGCCCAAAGTCGCGTGCGGGCGCCAATTTTTGCATTCGCGCCAATCACGCAGCCTGCGCCAATTTGCACGTCATCGCCAAGCTCCACGCCGTCTTCAATCACCGCATGGTGGCCGATAGCGACGTTTTTGCCCACTTTTGCGCTTGGCGCAATATAAGCGGTTGGCGCAATGCCGCGCGCACACGCTGGCGTTTTGTCAAACAGCTGAGCGGCTTTTGCATAGGCAAGATAAGGATCTTTCACCACTAACGCATTGGTTTTGCAAAGCTCTACGTCCTGTTGCTTAAGCAAGATGGCGCTAGCCTCGCTCGTTTCCAAATAGTGGCGATAACTGCTTTTGTTTAAAAAAGTCAGCTCGCCTGCTTTTGCATTTTCTAAACTGGCAATCGCAGAAACAGTGACGTTTCCGTCACCGTGCAAAGTTGCGCCAAGCTTGTCTGCAAGTTCATTTAGCGTTATCGGTGTCACTGTTATTTCACCGCCTTCAACACTTCTTGAGAAAGATCATCTTGCGCGCTCGCAAATACCACCGCGTTGCGATCCAGCACCATGGTGTAGCCTTTTTGCTGAGCGATTTTTTGTACCGCGTTTTGCAGCTTATCCAGCAGTTTGTTTTGCTCTGTGCCGGCAACTTTCGCTTGCTCAGCACGCAGCGCTGTTACTTTCTCTTTTAATTCATTGTCTTGCTTTTGCAGTTTCGCTTCGGCCGCGTTACGCTCTTTTTCGCTCATCAAAGCAACGTCGCGCTTCACTTTTGCAAAATCGTCAGCCAGCGCTTTTTCAAGTCGTTGAACTTCATCAATTTTACTTTTAAATTGCCCTTGCAGCTTGGTATTTAACCCCGATGCCTTGACCATTTCCGCCATGATATCACCCGTTGCTACATAAGCAATTTTTTGCGTGGCGGCAAAAGCAGATGAAATTGAGGCAGACAGTAGCAGCAGGCCGAGTCCTGCTTGTTTCATAACTTTGTTCATGGTGACTCCTTCATAATTTGATCAGACTGATTTAAAACGTGCGGCCAATGGTGAACGAGAAGAACTCTTCATCATCACCCTCAAACTTTTTAAGCGGCTTAGCTACAGAGAATACTAGCGGACCTAGCGGAGAACGCCACTGTAACGCCACACCGTATGAGGCGCGATAATTGGACGGGTCACTGAAATCATAGAGATACTGACCACCACTTATCACCTGCGCATTATTTAAATCGTACTCAGTATCCCACACCGAGGCTGCATCTAAGAACAGGCTGGTGCGCAATGAGTTGCGGAAACTTTCTGCAATAAACGGTGTTGGAACAATAAGTTCTGCACTCGCCAATGCAACAGCGTTACCACCGACAGAGTCAGGGGTACCGATCAGCTGCGGGTTGTTGCCTTGACCTTGATCATAGACCGCACGCGGGCCCGCAGTGTTCGAGCGAAAACCGCGCAGCGAAGTGAAACCACCGGCGTAAAAGTTTTCATAGAATGGCAACAGATGGTCATTATTGCCATTGCTGCCATAGCCGTTACCGTAGCCAAGTCGCCCGCGCAGCAACAAAACAAAATCATTAGACGTGGTCAGCGGCAAATACTGGCGGATGTCGTACTGCGCCTTAAAGTATTGCGTATCAGAGCCTGGCACGGTCATGTTGAACGAGGCGCGCTGATAATTTCCCGATGTTGGGAAAAAGCCGCGATCCAAATTGTTACGCGTCCAGCTCACCGCCCAATCGAAGTCGTTAACAGCCAGCGCGCCGCTGCCCGTCACGTTGTCGCGCATCGAGTTTAAGAATTTTTCTATTTGGTAATAGCCGCTGAGGTTTTCGATAGAGCGATGCGTATAACCCACTGAAAAATCGAAATAGTTAAGCTCGTTGACGGGGAAGCCCCATGTTAACGAAGCGCCATAACTTTTATCGGTATAATCAATGATGTTTGCATCAGAGGCTTCAAATTCGTTGTAGAAAACTTGCCCGCCCAGACTCACCCCATCCATCGTGAAATAAGGATCGCGGTAATCTAGAGTCAAATTCTTCTGGAAGCTGTTGACCATCGCATTGATACCAAAGCGATTTCCCGTTCCGGCAAAGTTCTCTTGCTGGAGTCCTGCTTGAAAGCTTATCCCGGACTCTGTGCCGTAGCCGACGCCAAAGTTCACGTTGCCCGAGTTTGCTTCTTTCACCGCATAATTGACGTCCACTTGGTCATCCGACCCCGGAACCAGCGAAGTTTTCACGTCAACGGTTTCAAAAAAACCCAGCCGATTTAAGCGATCTTTGCTGCTCTCGAGCGCTTTGGCATTGAGCCAGCTGCCTTCTAAAAGCCGCATTTCGCGCCGCAACACCTCGTCTTTGGTGGTGTTATTGCCGGTAAAATTGATGCTGCGCACATAGATACGCTTGCCGGCGTCGACATTGATATTGATGACAACGGTTTTCTTGGCGTCATCAAACTCAGGGAAACTGGCGATTTTAGGGTATGCGTAGCCGCTTTCACCTAGATAGCGCTTGATCGAATCTTCAAGCTCGGTGAGTTTCGCGCCGCTGTAAGTTTCGCCATTTTTGATGGTTAACAACGAGTTATACTGTTCGCCGTTAGTGCCCAAAAAGTTTACGCCCGCGACTTTATACTGCTCACCTTCATTCATGTTGACGGTGATGTAAACACCTTGTTTATCAGGCGTTAGCGAAATATTGGCCGCATCGATGCGAAACTTAAGGTACCCGCGATCAAGATAGAAGACCCGCAGCGCTTCCAAATCGGCTGCAAGTGCTTGTTTTTGATACTGATCGTCGGCTAAGAAATTCCACCATGGCACGTTGGAGCGCAATTTAAATAAATTGGCCAGCTCTTTGTCAGAAAAGCGCTGATTACCAATGAAATTTATCTGCTGAATGTTGGCCGACGGCCCTTCGGTGAAGACAAATTTCACATCCACGCGGTTACGCGGCAGCGGCGTCACGACCGCTTTAACCTGCGCATTGTATTTGCCCACGCTGTAATAAAAATCGGCCAGACCTTTTTCGATTTTCGACAAACCCGTTCGGTCTAAAGCCTCGCCGACGCGCAGCCCTGATGATGCCAAGTTTTCCGCTAACATCTCTTTTTTAATGGCTTTATTGCCGGAAAAAGAGACGTTCGCGATGGTTGGCCGCTCGACTAATTTAACCACCAGAGTGTTGCCGTTTTTGGCGACGCGTACATTTTCAAAATTGCCTGTTGCGAACAGCGATTTTATCACCGCCGCGACATCCTGATCGGCGACTCTATCGCCTACACGGACTGGCATGGCAAGCAGTGCGGCCCCAACACTGACACGCTGCAGCCCCTCAAAACGGATGTCTTCCACTAAAAATTGTTCGGCCGTAACAGAACTTGCAAGTAGAAGTGGTGCTAATAATAGTTTTTTCATCGCCATTGTTGCTCAGACTTTTCCTAGATAAATGTTACAACCGCGCAAAATCATTAAAAATTGCTACGGCCATCAGTATTACGATAATGGCTGAACCAAGTCGATATCCCATCTCTTGCACCTTTTCAGGTACAGGACGACGTGCCACAGCTTCAATAGCAAAAAACAGCAAATGTCCGCCATCCAAAACGGGTAATGGTAACAAATTCATGATCCCTAAGTTAACACTGATCAGCGCTAAAAAGCCTAAAAAATAAACAAGACCAAAATCGGCGGTCATGCCGGCACCTTTGGCGATTGAAATTGGACCACTTAAATTTTTGAGCGCCATATCGCCCGTAAACAGCTTTTTCACCATCGACAGCGTCAATGTCATCAGCTGCCAAGTCCGCTCTACCGCGGCGGGAATAGCTTCAAGCACGCCATATTGCAAGGTAAAACGATAATGCTCAGGCCATGGCTCAACTTGCGGGGTGAAACCGGCAAATCCTTGCGTGACGCCGTCCGGCGTCTGATTAACGCGCGGCACAAGAGTCAGCGTCAGGCGCTGCTGTGCGCGCTCAACCGCAACTTTTAGCGCGCTGTTAGGACTTGCCTGCACCTGTGTCACCAACTGTTGCCAAGTTGCTATCGGCTGATCGTTGATGGCAACCACAGTGTCGCCTGCGCGAATACCTGCGATAGCTGCCGGCTCATTGTCGACAACCTGCGCAATCGTGGTAGTCACCTGCGGCGAAAACGGCGTGATCCCCAGCGCATAGAAGGCAGCCTCTTTTTCAGGATCAAAATTCCAGCTGCGCAAATCAAGCGACTTATTAATGGTGTGCGCGGCCGTCGCAGAAGGCTTAACGCTCAGCGACAGCGCTTCATCACCGATGTGCGCGATCATCTGCATGTTAACCGCTTCCCAATCAAGGGTTTTCACATCACCAACTGCGACAATCTCCATCCCTGGCGTAATATTGGCCTGCGCGGCAATCGAGCTTGGCGCCACTTCGCCGACGACCGGCTTTAACGCCGGCACGCCTAAGATCAGCACCAGCCAATAGACGACAATGGCAAATAAAAAGTTGGCGATAGGACCTGCGGCCACCACCGCGCTGCGCTGCCAAAGTGGCTTTTTATCAAATGCTTGCGAGAGCTCTGCACTTGGGACATCGTCAACACGGCTGTCGAGCATCTTCACGTAGCCGCCAAGCGGGATCGCCGCTAGCGCGTAATTGGTGCCGTCCTGCGCCGTGCGTTGCCACACAATTTTACCAAAGCCGATACAAAAACGTTCGACCTTAACTTTGCAGCGCCTTGCAACCCAAAAATGGCCAAATTCATGCACTGTGACCAGAGCGCCAAGCGCAATCACAAAAAAGAGTAAGTTCCACAGCGCAGTGACCATCTATAAAATACCTTTGATTATTTGATTAGCTTGCCTTCGCGCAGCACTGTCTATCTCTAAGAGATCGTCGATGCTATAAGGTTCCTTATTAGTTTGCAATGCCAGCACCTGCTCGCTGATCTGACTGATCTGCGTAAAACTGATTTTTTGCTGCAAAAATGCGTGTACTGCAACCTCATTGGCTGCATTGAGGCACGTGGTGGCCGCTTGTCCGGCTTCACACGCATCCATCGCCAGCTTAAGGCAGGGATAGCGCGAAAAATCAGGCTCTAAAAAAGTGAGCTGGGAAATTTTTGTAAAATCGAGCGGCTTAACACCGGCCGCAATGCGCTTGGGATAAGCGAGCGCGTGCGCGATAGGCGTACACATGCTCGGCTCGCCCATTTGCGCCAGCACCGAGCCGTCGCAATATTGCACCATCGAGTGAATAATCGATTGCGGGTGAATGATCACCTCAATTTCATCTTTGCTGGCATTAAACAGCCAGCGCGCCTCAATGTATTCAAGGCCTTTGTTCATCATGGTCGCCGAATCAATCGACACTTTTGCGCCCATCGACCAGTTAGGATGGGCAAGCGCCTGCTCAGGCGTGACCGCCGCTAAACTCTCAATTGGCGTGTAACGAAATGGGCCGCCGGAACCGGTGAGCAAAATTTTGCTGATCCCATGATCGGCAAGTTTGCCCTGCGCCGCAACGTCTTGCAAAGGCTGCGGCAGGCATTGGAAAATAGCATTGTGCTCACTGTCAACAGGCAACAATGTTGCACCATAGCGCGTTAACGCGTCCAAAAAAAGCTGACCTGACATCACCAACGCTTCTTTATTCGCAAGCAATATACGCTTGCCCGCTTTAACCGCCGCCATGGTAGGATGAAGTCCTGCTGCGCCAACGATGGCGGCCATCACCACATCATTTTGCGGGTGGCCGGCCAGCTCGCACACGCCAGCGTTGCCGCTGAGCACCTGTGTGGCGCAGTCGTTAATTTTGAGCTGCGTTTGTAGCAGCTTTGCCGCCGTAGGATCAGCCATCGCCACAAACTGCGGGCGAAACTCAAGGCAAAGCGCCAACATCTGCGCACAGTTATTATTTGCCGTAAGCGCGAACACTTGGTAAATGTTTGGATTTTCTCTAAGTACAGCAAGGGTACTGCGGCCAATCGAACCGGTCGCACCAAGTATGGTTACCTTTATCATAGAAATAGATTCAATTACACTCGTTAGCAAACAACGACATTGTGGCCCACGCTACTGGGCCAAAATAAAATAAAGTACAGTAAATACAGGAAAGGCAGCGGTAAGGCTGTCAATTCTATCTAAAATTCCGCCATGTCCTGGCAGAATGCGCCCGCTATCTTTGACGCCTGCGACACGTTTAAACATGCTTTCCGCCAAATCGCCCACCACAGACGCAAGCGCTGTGATCACAGCAACAACGCCCAGTGAAAAATGCGAAGCGAAAGGAATAGCAAATAATTTGACGCTGACAAACATCACCCCAACAGAGGCAACGAGGCCGCCCACAAGTCCTGCAATCGTCTTGTTCGGACTCACATTCGGCGCCATTTTGCGCTTGCCAAACTGCTTGCCGGCAAAAAAAGCGCCCGTATCGGCAGCCCACACCAGCAGACAAACCAGCAGCACCAATTTCGCGCCTAGCGTCGAGTCAATATCATACTGATAAGTGCGCAGCAATAAAACGCTCCACAAAAATGGCAGCAGCGAAAAAACGCCAAACGTTTGCTGCAAAAAGCCATTCCCCACCCACCAACTGGTGCGTTTCGGATACAGTTTGATCATCGCGCAGGTGATAAACCACCACATCGCGCCAACCAGCGCAATGGTTTGTACCCCTAGCACAGAGAACGTGAACGCTGTTTGTTGCAGAGGCCAAAAAGTAAACAAAGAGCCCAAAATAACCAAAGTTGGCATAATAAAGGCGTGAATGCGCCGGCTGTCTATCACAAATTTAGTCCACTCCCACACGCCAAGTAAGGTGATACACACCATCACGAGGGTGAACAGGTTGAGTGGCAAAAAAAGAATGCTTGCAATCGAAAGCGGTGCAAGCAATGATGCAGTCAAAACTCTTTGTTTTAGCAAACGAAACCCCTTATTTTGTTACATGTAGCATTGCTTGAATTTGCTCGCTAGTACACCCAAACCGACGCTCCCGTTGGATATACCATGCAATGGCTTCGCTTAAGCTTTGTCCATCAAAATCTGGCCAAAACTGCTCAGTAAAATAAATTTCCGCATAGGCAATTTGCCACAACATAAAATTACTGATCCGACACTCGCCGCTAGTTCTGATCAAAAGATCAACCTCTGGCAGATCCGCGCTTAGCAAGTTTCTACTGATAACTTCTGATGAAAGGTCGGCAGCTTTTAATTTTCCCGCCTCCACATCAAACGCAACCTTTTGTACAGCCTGAAAAATATCCCACTGCCCGCCATAATTGGCAGCCACGTTAAGGACAATTCCTGTGTTATTTGCTGTTAGCTGCTCAGCCTGACGTATTTTATCCTGCAATGAGGAACTAAACCGAGAAATGTCCCCCATAACTTTGAACTTCACGCCATTTTTATGCAATTTACGCACTTCTCTTGTCAGTACAGTGGCAAAAAGCGTCATTAAAAGGTGAACTTCTTCTTCAGGTCTGGCCCAATTCTCGCGGCTAAAGGCAAACAGCGTTAGCGCTCGGATCCCTAACTTATTGGCGTTAGCGACAATTTTTCTTACCGCTTCAACGCCCGCATGGTGGCCAAAAATGCGCGGCTTCCCGCGTGCTTTTGCCCAGCGGCCGTTGCCATCCATGATCACCGCAATGTGTTTGGGTAGCAGTTCAAAATCAATCAATTCAGAGGATAGAGAATGCATAATCTTCCTTTATAAATAAAAAGCGCTGGCCCCAGCGCTTTTTAATTTCTCGCTAAAAAGTGTGTTAAATCACACTTCCATTAGCTCTTTTTCTTTCAATTCAAGGATCTGATCAATTTTCTTTACCGCAGCATCCGTCAGTTTTTGGATATCATCTTGGCTGCGGCGGTCGTCATCTTCAGAGATCTCTTTAGCTTTTAGCAGCGCTTTGATCTCCGCGTTTGCATCGCGGCGAATGTTACGCACGCTGATGCGGCCTTGCTCAGCTTCGTTGCGCACGATTTTCACAAGGTCACGACGACGCTCTTCAGTCAGCGCAGGCAATGGCACGCGAATAACAGTGCCGGCAGACATTGGGTTTAAACCCAGATCAGAGGTCATGATCGCTTTTTCTACCGCTTGCGTCATCGACTTATCAAACACGGTGATCGCCAAAGTGCGCGCATCTTCAGCAATGATTGAGCCAAGCTGTTTTAGCGGCGTTGATGAGCCGTAGTAATCAACTTGCAAACCGTCGAGCAACGCAGGGTGCGCACGGCCGGTACGAATTTTAGAAAGAGTCTGTTTTAGCGCTTCAACGCTTTTATTCATGCGCTCGTTAGCGGCTTCACTGATTTGTTTGATCACAAAAATATCCTTAAAACTGTCTTGATTGCAAAATTATGCCATTAAAATGACTTAAGCGTTATCAATAATCAACGTGCCTTCTTTTTCACCCAAAATAACGCGACGCAGCGCGCCAGGCTTATTCATGTTAAAGACGCGAATAGGCATTTGATGATCGCGCGCCAAGGTGAACGCCGCCAGATCCATCACTTTAAGTTCTTGTTCTAAAACGTCTTGATAAGAAAGCTGGCTGTAAAGTTTGGCGTTAGGATTTTTGTGTGGATCTTCAGAGTAAACGCCATCCACTTTGGTCGCTTTTAACACCACATTGGCTTCAATTTCGATCCCGCGCAGGCAAGCTGCTGAATCGGTTGTGAAAAATGGGTTGCCGGTGCCTGCGGCAAAAATCACCACGCGGCCACTGCGCAGCTGACTTATCGCGTCAGACCAGCTGTAGTTGTCACACACGCCGTTGAGCGGAATTGCCGACATTAAACGGGCGTTAACATAAGCGCGGTGCAGCGCATCACGCATCGCAAGGCCGTTCATCACGGTCGCCAGCATCCCCATGTGGTCGCCCACGACACGGTTCATGCCCGCTTTGGCAAGACCTGCGCCGCGAAACAGATTACCACCACCAATCACAAGCCCAACTTGCACACCGATTTCAATAAGCTCTTTGATCTCTTGTGCCATTCTGTCTAACACAGAGGCATCAATACCAAATCCTTCATTGCCTTGCAGTGCTTCACCACTTAATTTTAATAAAATACGCTGATAAACAGGCTTTGGAGTTGTTGTCATGATAGCGGACCTTTTCCATACTTTTTGATAACAAAAAGCCGCAGTGAGCTGCGGCCTTAAGCTGATAGCAATATCAATTAACCTTTTTGTACCGCAGCAACTTCTGCAGCAAAATCAACTTCTTGCTTCTCGATGCCTTCGCCAACTTCAAGACGCACGAATGTAGTTACTGTCGCGCCTTGCTCTTTTAGCACTTCGCCAACGCTCTTCTTAGGCTCCATAACGAATGGTTGACCAGTCAAAGAAACTTCGCCGGTGAACTTCTTCATGCGGCCAGCAACCATCTTTTCAGCGATCTCTTTTGGCTTGCCTTCGTTCATCGCGATTTCAACTTGAATTTGTTGCTCTTTCGCGACAACTTCAGCTGGAACATCTTCTGGATTCACGAACTCTGGGCGAGAAGCTGCAACGTGCATTGCGATGTGTTTTAGCGTCTCTTCGCTGCCAGTACCTGCAACGATAACGCCAATGCGCTCACCGTGACGGTAAGAAGCAAGCTGCGCGCCTTCTACGTAAGCTACGCGGCGAATAGAGATGTTTTCACCGATTTTTGCAACCAGCGCAACACGCTCATCTTCAAACTGGCTTTGCAGCTCTTCAATGCTTGCTTTTGATTCAAGTGCAGCTGTCGCAACTTTGTTAGCAAACTCAGTAAAGTTGCCGTCTTTAGCTACGAAGTCAGTTTGGCAGTTAACTTCTACCAGAGCTGCAAAACCTGCGTTTTGCTTGATGATGATTGCGCCATCAGCAGCAATGTTACCCGCTTTTTTAGCGGCTTTTGCTGCGCCTGATTTGCGCATATTTTCAATCGCAAGCTCGATGTCGCCATTTGTCTCAACCAGTGCTTTTTTGCACTCCATCATGCCAGCGCCAGTACGCTCACGTAATTCTTTTACCATGGCAGCAGAAATAGACATTCTCATATCCTCAATTCGAAATAATTTTAGGCAAAATTTAGGGGCCGTTTGGCCCCTAGTTGCTTAATTAGGCAAATGCTAATTAAATCCTGCGTAACGAGCCAGATTATTACTCTGCGACTTCAACTAACTCGTCTTCAGCTTGCGTTACGATATCTTGATTGCGACCTTCACGGTAAGCTTGCGCTGCCGCTGTCAGGTATAGCTGGATAGCGCGGATAGCATCGTCGTTGCCAGGAATAACGTAATCAACGCCATCTGGGTTAGAGTTTGTATCAACAATCGCTACCACTGGAATGCCAAGGTTGTTTGCTTCTTTGATTGCAATGTGCTCATGATCAGCATCGATTACAAACAGCATGTCAGGCAGACCACCCATGTTTTTGATACCACCCAGCGATTTTTCTAATTTTTCCATTTCGCGAGTGCGCATCAACGCTTCTTTTTTAGTCAGCTTGTCAAAAGTACCATCAACAGCTTGGGCTTCTAGATCTTTTAGGCGCTTGATTGATTGACGAACTGTTTTCCAGTTAGTCATCATGCCGCCAAGCCAGCGTTGATTTACAAAATATTGGTCACAGCTTTCTGCCGCCACTTTGATCGCATCGCTTGCAGCACGTTTTGTACCAACAAACAATACTTTACCTTTGCGCTCGCCGATTTTGCTCAGCTCAGCCAGCACTTCGTTAAACAAAGGAACTGTTTGCTCTAGGTTAATGATATGAACTTTATTACGCGCGCCGAAAATGAATGGCTTCATTTTTGGGTTCCAGTAACGAGTTTGGTGACCGAAGTGCACACCCGCTTTTAACATTTCGCGCATTGAAACAGTAGCCATTTTACATCCTCTTGGGGTTAGGCCTCCATGTACCCCTCACAGCCGACCCAGCTTTCAAAAAAGAAGCAGGCACCCCGGCGCGGGTTGCGATACATGTGTGAAATAAAAGTGTTTGTGTCTTTGCAAAAACTGAGCAGAAAATTTGAATTATGATCAGGAAGCAAATTCGCGGGGATTTATATCATAAAAGGAATAGTAAGATCCACCATTTTACCACGACTTTTCACGCCGCAGGCAAACCGCTTGGCTAGGTAAGCGCCTGAGCGAAAAAACATAAACGGCGAAAGTCACGTGCGCTAACACTGTCACGCGCCAGCCACAAATAACGCGGCGCACCTTTTTTACCAGCCACAGCTAAATGCGGCGCAGAAAGTTTTAAGATCACTAAAAACGGGGAACAAAAAACGCAGCGCGCACGCTCATTTTGCCGATGATAACGGCAAAAGCCGGCAAGATCCAAAGAAAAAGCGCCGCTCAGCGCAGACGCCTGCAGCCACGTTTTTTGCTCGGCAAGCAGCACGATAAGCAGCCACGCTTTTACCTCAAGCGGCAACCCCGTTTTATAAAAAGTAAGCAAAATCAGAATGCTAAATAGCAGGCGCATACTGCCATGCAGCCATATTGACGGCTGCAAGTTTACGTTAAAGCTGCGCTTTTCTGTATAAGACAATCCGCTCTACCAAATTTGCTAGCGCCGCGTCGTCGCTAGTGCCTTGATGCATAAACCATTTGAAAAGAGTATTATCGTCGCAATCAAGCAGTTTAATAAAGTCGCGTTGCTCATTTGGCAAAAGCGCGTCAAAACAATTTTCAAAAAATGGCATAAGCAGCACATCGAGCTCCAACATGCCGCGCCGACAACTCCACTTTACCTTTGCTCGCTGTTTTTCATCCAAAATCATTTTATCAACCTGAAATTTATACAGTTTCTGCTCACACGCTATCACCGGCTGCCATTTTGACAACAAATAATTGCGCTTCCATGCCACAACAGTTTTAATTTGTTGCAAGTTCAATATCATCACATGCTGACATTCGCCGCCGCGCGCATTACCATTAGCAACAGCAAAAAATAGACAAGGGTATGCTATGAACAGCTGGTACCAATCACATGATTTTAAACCTTTTCCTGTCGCCTCAAGCGCCCCTCGCCCAGCACTTGCCGTCGCCGCTTTGGACTCGTTTGCTTTAGTGCATGTTACCGGCGAAGAGGCGCTCACTTACCTGCAAGGGCAATTGACCTGCGATCTTCACACTTTGGCGCACAATAGCTCGATCCTCGGCGCGCATTGCGACGCGAAGGGCAAAGTTTGGGCGGTGCTGCGACTTTTCTATCACATGCATGGCATCGCGTATATTGTGCCACAGTCTGTGCTCAAAACTCAGCTTGAGCAGATGGAAAAGTATGCAGTTTTCGCCAAGCTCACCTTCACCAGCAACAAGCAAGTGCTGCTCGGCGTGCTCGGTGAAAAGGCCGACAACACCATGCAGGCGCGCTTTTTTGGTAAAGGCGACATTAGAGCAACGCAAACGGGAACGGCTATCCGCATCGAGCCTAATCGCTGGCTGCTCGCAGTTGACCCACAAGAGGCGGATCAATTCATCAACGATCTTGGCGCACGCGCCGATCTGTGTGATAACGCGTTGTGGGAGTGGTATGAGCTGAGCGCTGGATTGCCCAATATCACGCAAGAGACCAGCAACCAATTTATTCCGCAAGCTATCAACTTGCAGGCGCTCGATGCCATCAGTTTTAAAAAGGGTTGCTACACAGGGCAAGAGACCGTCGCACGCGCGAAATATCGCGGCATCAATAAGCGCGCGGCTTTCCTTTTGACCGGCGGCGATAGCGTGTTCCCAAGGCCCGGCGACAGCTTTGAACGCAGCATTGACGGCAACTGGCGCTCAGGCGGCACTGTGCTGCGCAGCTTTCGCTTTAGCGACGGCAAAGCGGTGGCGCTGGTGGTGCTTCCTAGCGATCTGGAGCCAAGCACCTACTATCGCCCCACCGGCAGCGGTGAGAGCTGGCGCATCATCCCGCTACCCTATGAGCTTGATGAGATTTAAATTTTCCAGTGACAATGAGAGCCGCCTTTGCGCAAAACTGCAAGCGTGATCGCCTGTAATTTTAGGCAATCATTGCGCGGACTTTCTCTATCGCATCAAAGCCAACGCTCTTTTTATGTGAGCGTGATTTTTTACTTGTATGAACGGATAACACCATGAAATTTTTACATACTATGCTGCGCGTGACCGATCTTGATCGCGCCATCAACTTCTACACTCAAGTACTTGGCATGCGTGTAATACGGCGTACCGAGAATACCCAATATCGCTACACGCTTGTTTTTGTTGGATTTGAAGAAAATGGCGTGATGATCGAGCTGACCCACAACTGGGACACTGACAGCTATCAGCTAGGCAACGCTTTTGGTCATATCGCTCTTGGCTGTGATGACATCTACCTTGCTTGCCAAAAAATTGCCCAAAATGGCGGCAATGTAACCCGCGAGCCAGGTCCAGTTAAAGGCGGCACGACGCACATCGCTTTTGTCACCGACCCCGATGGCTATCAAATTGAGCTGATCCAAGATGAAAAAGAGGAGTGCAGCTGCAAGTAGCCGCTGTTGCAGCTAAATGCGCTGTGAATGTTGCCAGCCCAAGCTTTGCGCGGCTGGCACTGCTGAGCCAGTTTGGCGCAGCAAACAAGTGCTGCGCGGCTTTAGTGGCAATGTTTTACTATTTACGCTGATATTCAGTGAAGTAGCGGCCACCTAAAATCTGTGCTTCTTTAAGTGCACTTGGCGACAGCCCTTTACCAATTTGATCACGAAAATCAATCACTTCGGACATGCCATTGGCAGCGGCCGCAGAAAACCACGCGTACGCCTGCTTAAAGTCGAGCGTCACTGAATCGCCCTGCGCATAAATAAGCCCCAGCAAAGACTGCGCCTTCGGATTCCCCAACTCAGCTGCTTTGCGCGTCCATTTCATGCCAAGTTTATTGTCAACTGGCACGCCAAAACCTTTAAAATACATGACACCTAGGTTTTGCTGCGCATCCGGATGCCCAAGCGTAGCGGCCTGCTCGTACCAATGCGCGGCCTGTTGATAGTCTTGCGCCACTCCCAGCCCCTTTTGGTACATCAAGCCAAGGTGATTTTGCGCCTCGATGTGCCCTTGCGCCGCGGCCTTTTGGTAATGAGAAACCGCTTGCTTGTAATTGTTTCTTTTCTCGTAAGCGCTGCCAAGGCGATATTGCGCCGCGGCCTCGCCTCGATTGGTCAGCTCACGCAGCTTTTGTCCGGCCTGCTTAAAGTCTTGCGTTACCGCCTCTTTATCAAAATAGAAAACACTTTTACTCTTTTCGTCGTTCGTTTTTTTCGTATTCTCACTCTCATCGTCCTCAGCATCTTCGTCATCATCTGAGGTAGATTTGCTTGACAACTCTTCAACAAGATCTGTGTCATCCGCGCTCTCTTTCGCGTGCGCACTCACAGATACATTGGCCAAAACAAGTGCAAAAATTAAAGCTAAGTAATTCATTTTCATAAAAAGACACCTATTTCACAGCAAAAGGCTCGTAACAAAAAGCAATCAAAGCACGTGCTGCCTAGCGAGCCTGCAACGCTTTATTGCCAACACCTCGTTGGAGGTGATCGCATTTTAAACACGAGTCACAAGCATGCATAGCAAAACATCTCTTATGCATTATTTTTTATAGATTTTTTGCTGAAAATAGGTCACACCGAAACAGTGCAGCAGCGATTACGACGTCTTCTCCTTCGCATCGCGTTTTTTCACACGCTTTTTAGCGGCACTTTTGCCTTTTTTGTCCTTATCTTTTTTCTTTTTCACAAATTGCGCTTTTTTGTGCTTGGGCTTTAAACCTTCGATGGTGCGCTCTTTGAGCTCCTCTTCCATGTAGCGGGCAATTTTTTCGATCAGCGGCTGATCGTGCGCCTCTACTAGCGAAATGGCGATGCCCTTTTTGCCAGCGCGCGCGGTGCGCCCAATGCGGTGCAGATAAACATCGGCCTTGCGTGGCAAGTCAAAATTGATCACGTGGGAAATGTCAGGCACGTCGATACCGCGCGCCGCCACATCAGTTGCGATCAGCACATTGATTTCGCCTTTAGTAAATTTTTCAACGGCTTGCGTACGCTTAGCTTGCGCCATCTCGCCTTGCAGCCAGCCACAGGTAATTTTTTCTTTTTGCAGCTCTTCGCGCAGCTGCGCTAGTCGCTCGCGCGTTTTGACAAAAATTATCGTGCGCTGCGCTTGGTTGGCCAAAATCGATTTGAGCAGCGCGTTTTTGTGCGCCATATCGTCACAGCGGTAGTACCACTGGGTGATTTTTTTGCGCTCGCGTCGCGGCGGCTCAACGTTCACATCGATAGGATCAGTCAAAATCGCCGCTTTAAACTGCGCAATTCCGGCGCCTTCCAGCGTGGCTGAAAAGAGCATACTTTGCTTACGCCAACGACATTCATTGCCGATTTTCTCGACAATTGCGCCAAAGCCCATATCGAGCATGCGGTCCGCTTCGTCAAGTACCAAGCTCTCAATGGCGCGGCAATCAAAGCGCTCGGCCTCAATGTACTCCATCAGTCGCCCAGGCGTTGCAACCACGATGTCTTGTGTTTTGCCTAAAATGTCAGCATGCACATCGTAGGAGATCCCGCCGGTGATAGTGACTATCTTAAGCGCCGTGTGTTTGGCTAACGCCTGCGCCTGCTCTGTCACCTGCATCGCAAGCTCGCGCGTCGGAGTCAAAATCAAAGCGCGCGCGGGCCCTGGTTTTTTTCTTGGAAAATCAAGCAAATACTGCAAAAGCGATAGAACAAACGCCGCGGTTTTACCCGTACCCGTCGGCGCGCAGGCAAGCACATCGCGCCCTTCCATTGCAGCTGGGATAACCTCTTCTTGCACCGTGGTTGGGCGCTCAAAGCCAAGCTCTTCAATCGCGAGCTGCAAAATAGGATCTAATTCTAATTGCGCAAAGGTTCGCACACATTTTCTCCACTTAAAATTTGGCGCCGATTATACCCAATCAGGGTGCTTTTAGATAAAAATCTTTTGTCAGTGCCATAAACTGCGCGCTTTTCGCGCCATCTTTCATCAACGTGATAAGCTCGGTCACCGCGAGCGGCGCCACTGCGTGAGGTTTGGGCGCAAAAGTTAACGTGAATAAAAAAAGTTTGGCCGCTTTTTTCTCCGTAGTTTTCACCGCGGCCGCGCGCGTGCAGTAAAGATCAAAGTGCGGCGCCTGCGCGATCATTTTTTGCGCTGAAAAAATAGGCAAAATAAGATTAGCTTCGCCGCCGACACACAATACGTCACTTAAAATCTGCAGCAAATCGCTGTGCGAAAGCGCTTCGGTGTGGCGAGCCAGCGCGCGCGCCGGATCGACAGAAGGCTGACCTGAGCAAAAATAGGGCAAGTTACAGATAACAAGCTCAAATTTTTGTGAGGTTTGCCAAGTACGTGCGTCTTGCAGCAAAACGTTAAGACGCGGGCTCCACGGCGAATTGGCGCAGTTGTGCAGCGCGCAGCGCCACGCGCCTTCATCGATTTCTAACGCGATGATCTGCGCGTCGCTAAAACGCTGCGCCATCATCAGCGCCAGCACGCCGGTACCGGTGCCGATATCTAAAATCGTGCGCGGGTCGCGTGCCGCAACCCAACTGCCAAATAACACCGCGTCAGTGCTCACTGGCATGCCGCAGCCGCTGTCCTCAATTACAAATTTCTTAAAACGAAACTGGTAGGCCATAAATCAAATTTGCATCCTAATAAAATCGCGCGCTTTGCCGCAAAATTTGCATGCCGAAGGCATCGTCGTCAATTAGCCACAACGTAACAATACCTTATACAGACAAAAATTCACGCACCAACAAAGGGCGTTTTTTTAGAACTTATGCCCAACTTAAAAATTAATTTCAGCATAAACAACTGTTTTTTCCTGTAAATTTGCCCATTCGGCAAAATTTTGTAATTATAAAAACCTGTTATGGCGAGTTATCTGCGAAAATAAAATGCTTATCTGATCAACGCTTTACTCCCACCACCAAAAAAGGATCACGACATGCAAAAAAAATTAAATGTAAATGACATCATAGCGTTAGGCTTCATGACGTTTGCATTCTTTTTAGGTGCGGGAAATATCATTTTTCCACCACTTGCCGGACTGCACTCAGGCGAGCAGCTGCTGCCCGCAACGCTTGGATTTTTGATCACCGCGGTCGGACTGCCGTTGACCGGCATCATTGCGGTTGCAGTGAGCGGCGGCTGGCTGAAATTGATTGACGCACTTCCCGAAAAAACAGCGCTATTTATTTCGGTCGCCATGTTCATCATCATTGGGCCTGCGTTCGCCGCGCCTCGCGCAGGACTTGTCGCTTATGAGATGGGATTTAAGCCATTCATCGCCGAGCCGTCTGCGCTGCAGTTAGCGATTTTTTCTCTGGTGTTTTTTGCGGTCGCGGCTTTTTTCTCCGCTTACCCTGGAAAATTGATTGATTCGATTGGCAAATTACTGACGCCGGCGCTGTTTATTGGCCTTGCGGTGCTGTCAATCGCTGCTATCACCACGCCACAAGCGCCGGTGAGCTTAGCGCAAGGCGATTATGTCACTAAGGCTTTTTCCACAGGATTTTTAGAAGGTTACAACACCATGGACACCTTCGGCGCGCTGATCTTTGGCATGTTGATCGTCGATATCATCCGCAAAAAAGGGATCACCTGCGCCAAAAAAACGCGTAATTATCTGGTGATCGCAGGGCTTATCGCCGCTGCAGGACTGATCTTCGTCTACGTGTCACTTTTCTACCTTGGCGCAACCAGCAGCACGATCGCAGGGGACGCTACCAACGGCGGACAAATTTTGGCCAGCTACGTCACCGCGCTTTTTGGACCGTACGGCAGCTTAGTTTTGGCGGTGATCATTGTGCTTGCCTGTCTCACCACCGTGATAGGCCTTATCAGCGCCTGCGCAGAATACTTCAGCTCGCTGACGAAATTTAATTACAATCAATGGGTTATAGCTTTAAGCGGCGTTTGCGCGCTGGTTGCCAACGTTGGCTTAACGCAGCTCATCACCATTTCAGTTCCGGTGCTATTTGCGCTGTACCCTGTTGCTATCATGCTAATTGTCCTAGCGTTTTTCAAAAATAGACTGGCAGATCCACAGCAAGCCTACCGCATTGTGCTTAGCGTCGCCTTTAGTTTTGCGCTGCTTGATGCGGCGAAAATCGCCGGCCTTGATATGTCGCTGTTTGCCCAGCTGCCGCTGTTTGATTTTGGCATGGCGTGGCTCATTCCAAGCACCCTTTCGCTGGCATTTATCATGCTGACAGGGAAAACGAAAAAAGCGGTTATTCTTACCAAGTGATCTTTCTTTAAGCCTCATGGCGCAAAGCTTCTTTGCGCCTTTTTTTATGCCAATTTGCAGCAAACTCAGCACATTGCACGCGTCTGTCCGCCTTTTTTATGCATGCAATTTTAATCATGTTGCTGCAAAATACGCCAAACAATGCATTCTTGGCAAAAAGTAAGCTAACATAATGCCAGCCAGAGGAGAGTTACTATGTTGAAACGTTTTATTACGATCACAGCTTTAGCGGCAGTGTGTTTAAGCTTTGGCGCTAGAGCCGACAGCCATGCAACCATCACCGCAAGCCTTGCGAAATACGGCATTGCAGTCAGCAACGTTGCCCCCATTCCCATCAATGGTATGTTTGAAGTTACCACCGAAACGGGAATTTTATACACCAACAGCGATGCCACTTATTTCATTTACGGGCAACTGTTTGATGCGAAAAGCAAAGATCTTGTGAATCTCACAGAGCTGTCGCGCGGCAGGCTCAATTTAGAGCTGCTAGCCAAAGCAAAAATTGATAAAGAGCTGATTGTTTATCCTGCAAAAGATGAAAAGTACGCCATCACGGTCTTTACCGATACGTCCTGCGGCTACTGCACCAAAATGCACAATGAAATCAAAAAATACAATGATTTAGGCATTACGCTGCGCTTCTTAGCCTTTCCGCGCTCTGGCGTAAATTCGCCCAACATGAGCGAAATGGCGGCAATTTGGTGCTCAGACGATAAAAATAAAGCGCTCGATACAGTGCAAGCGGGCAAAAGTTTACCCAATAGCAACGGCGCTAACTGTATCTCATTGATTGAAAAGCACATGGGACTTGGGCAGCAGATCGGCATCACCGGCACGCCAACCATCATTTTGGAAAACGGCAGCATGCTTGGCGGTTACCTTCCACCGAAGCTTTTATTACAACGACTTAAGCAGCTAGCGACAAGCTAACTGTCGGTATGCATTTAAAAAAGAAAAAGCCAGCCCTTAGGCTGGCTTTTTGCTAAACGCACCGTATTAGATAACAGATTGTTTTTTATTTTGTTTTTTCGCTGGTGCCGCTTCTTGCGACTCCTGCAAAGGCAACACAGCTTTTACATACTGACCTGGAGCGGTTTCCAAGATCGGCAGCTCGCTTGAGCCTTGCGGGTAGGGGGCCACTTTTTCTTTCGGGTTAAAGGCGCCAAGCCATTTGTCCCAATGTGTCCACCAAGAGCCGTTATTATGCACGGCGTTGTCAAGCCAATTGTCGGCAGAGTCACACAAATCATTGTTGATCCAGTAACCGTATTTGCCTTTTGCAGGATGGTTAACAATACCGGCAATGTGGCCAGATTGACCAAGCACGAACGTCTTATTTCCACCAAGTTGCAGCGCGCCACGGTAAGTGCCTTGCCACAATGCGATATGATCTTCTTTGGTTGAAATAAAGTATGTTGGCGTTTTGATTTTGCTCAAATCAATCCATATGCCATCAATTTGCACGCCTTTATCGCTCACAAGCTTATTGTTGAGGTAAAGCTCACGCAATAAGAAGTTGTGCGTCGCGGCGGCTACGTTGGTGCTGTCGCTGTTCCAGTACAGAAGGTCGAAGTCGACCGGACTTTTACCCTTCAGGTAATTGTCGATGTAATAGTTCCAGTACAGGCTATTTTCACGCAGCAAGCTGAATGTAACGCTCAAAGAGCGGCCATCCATGTAGCCACGCGCTAAATTCTGCATTTCAATCGCGCTGATCACGCCGTCATTGATATAGGCGCCCACTTCTCCAGGCTGAGAGAAATCCAGCAAAGTAGTGAAGAAGGTTGCTGATTTGATGCGTGTTTTGCTGCGTTTGCCCGCGTAAACGGCCAGCGCACAAGCAAGTACAGTCCCGCCGATGCAGTAACCTGCGGCGTTAATTTGCGTCTGTCCGGTCACTTTTTCGACCGCATTGACCGCTTCCATGACGCCTTGCGTCACGTAATCGCTAAACTGAACGTCACGCTGCGCAAGACCTGGGTTGCGCCATGAAATCATAAATACCGCATGGCCTTGCTCAAGCAGCCAGCGCACCATCGAATTCTTCTCGCGAAGATCTAAGATGTAGTATTTATTGATGAACGGCGGCACGATCAGCAGCGGTGTCGCATTCACTTTTTTAGTTAACGGACGGTATTGGATAAGCTCAAACAGATCATTTTTAAAAACCACATCACCTGGCGTGTTCGCGATATCAACGCCAATGCGGAAGGCATTGTTGTTGGTCATGCGCACTTTTAAAATGTCCGCGCTCGCTTCGACGTCTTCCTGCAGCTGCTGCAAACCTTTTAGCAAATTTTCACCATTTTGTTCAATAGTGAGTTTTAAAAGCTCAGGGTTCGTTGCAACATAGTTGCTCGGAGACATTGCGTTAATGGCTTGACGCGCAAAGAAACTCAAACGTTCTTTGGTCTTGTCATCTAAGCCGTGCGCGCTGTTAATGGTCTCAAGGTAGCTTTTACCAAAAAGAAGATAAGACTGTTTGATGAAGTTAAAAAACATCTTATCTTTCCAGCAGCTATCCTGGAAACGCTTATCATCGCTCTCTGGCGAAATAAGCTCAGCTTGATCATTGGCTAACACCACTTGCTGCCAAATTTGCATCTGCTGCTGCCACCAATCCATTTGGATTGCCAAAATGGAGGCTGGCTGATTCGCAATGCTTTCTAAAAATTTGCTTGAATCTTCAATGCTTTGCTCATGCATTGCTTTAGTGAGAGGAGAGCTTATCGCGGAGTGGCCCTGCTCAAAATCATCCCACCATTTTTGATTGCTTTCTTGCAGCTTTTTCAAACTATCAGAAAAAATTTTTTGGTACATGTAATGTAAACCCTCTTGACCCGCAACTGCACCATTCCCAAGCGGGAATGGTGCCATGACTTTGATTAAGCTGGGGTAACTGCTTTGATGTTTTCAGAAGTCAGTTTGTCTAGATCTTCTTTGAACTCTTTAGCAATGCTTTGCAGCTTGGCGCTATCAGCCATCATTTGCTGAGACAATTTTGACATTGCTGAAAGTTGTTGGCCGCTGAATGAAGTCAGTGACATGATGTCAGTTACTTCGCTTGCAGCTTTAACTTGTGCAAGACCCATTTGGCTGTAAGTACGAACAGCGTTTACTTGTAGTTCAGTAAGCATTTCAACGTTTTTAGCAACTAATTTGTTGAATTTAACGTATGGTGCCAAAGTTTTTTCAGTTTGCTCTGAAAATGCACGAAACATATCGGTGTACATAGTTCTCTCCTAGTTTAATAATTAATCCAATGGGTTTACGTTTATTTGGTCTCGCAACGTTTTACGATAACAGCGGTTCCCATGCCCCCACCAATACAAAGCGAAGCTACGCCATAAGTTGCTTTACGCTTAGAAAGTTCATGGATCAATGAGACTAAAACTCTGTTACCTGATGCACCAAGTGGATGACCGAGCGCAATCGCGCCGCCATTCACGTTGGCTTTTGATAAAATATCGTCGGTTGTTACGCTGTTGGTTTCGGCAAGTTCATGCACGACGCCCAAAGCTTGCGCGGCAAACGCTTCGTTGAGTTCAAACAGATCCATCTGCTTGATAGAAAGCTTTGCTTTGCTCAGCGCTTGATTCACTGCGCCAACAGGTCCAAGTCCCATAATTTTTGGGTCAAGGCCAACTTGCGCATAGCTTGTGATTTCGCACAGTGGCTGCCAGCCCCAACGCTGCACTGCTTCTTCAGAAGCGACGATGATTGCGCTCGCGCCGTCGTTAAGACCTGACGCGTTGCCCGCTGTAACCGTTCCTTCTTTAGCAAACGCAGGGCGCAGCTTAGTCAGACCTTCGAGCGTGCAATCTGATTTTGGATACTCGTCAGTGTCAAAAAGCACTGTTTGACGGCGCTGCTGCACTTCAACCGGCACGATTTCATCTTTGAAACGGCCAGCTTCAATTGCAGCGACAGCTTTCATTTGGCTTTTTAGCGCAAACGAATCTTGCTGCTCACGGCTCAAACCCACGCGCTGTGCAACGTTTTCAGCTGTCACGCCCATGTGGTATTGATTGAAAGCGTCAGTCAAACCGTCAGTGATCAGCAGATCTTTCATGCTGATGTTGCCCATTTTTTGCCCGTTACGCAGAGCGCCAGACGCAGCAAATGGAATTTGCGACATGGTTTCAACGCCCGCAGCCACGACAACGTCAGCATCGCCAGCGCGGATGTGCGCCGCAGCGTCCATCACCGCTTTCATGCCACTGCCACACACCATGTTGATAGAGTATGCAGGCACAGACTCTGGGAGACCGGCAAAAATTGCGGCTTGGCGGCCAACGCCCATGCCTTGATCGGCGCTGACGACGTTGCCCACGATCACTTCATCGATTGACTCAGGTGAAATTTGCGCAGATTGCAAAGCGCCTTTGATAGCAACAGCTGCTAGTTGTCCGGCACCGATATCTTTTAGCGAACCTGTAAACGCGCCAATAGGGGTACGTTTAGCCGCTACAATGTAAACTTTTTTCATAAAAATCCTATGGTTACCGCATGTATAAGCCGCCATTTACAGACAAAGTTTCGCCTGTAATGTATGCACCCTCTTCGCTCGCAAGGAACGAAATTGCCGCTGCAATTTCTTCTGGCTGAGCCAAGCGTTTCATAGGAATTTCATTTTTGATTGACTCAAGCACGTCATCGCGCATTGCAGTAACCATTGGCGTTGCAGTGTATCCAGGCGCAATCGCGTTAACTGTCACACCAAAACGCGCGCCTTCCAATGCTAGCGCTTTTGTGAAACCAATCATGCCAGCTTTCGCGGCAGAGTAGTTGGCTTGGCCAAATTGACCTTTTAAGCCGTTCACAGAAGTGATGTTGATAACACGACAGTTACCTTTTTCACACATGGCTGCAAACAGTGGATGCGTTACGTTGAACACGCTGTTTAGGTTGGTGTTGATCACCGCGTGCCAGTTTTCTGCCGACATTTTTTTGAATTGACCGTCACGCGTGATCCCTGCGTTGTTGACCAAAACATCAATCGTGCCTTCTTCTGATAAGATTTTAGACAGGGTGCTAGCACACTCTTGCGTGTTGCCCACATCCATTTCAATGATACGTACTTGTTCTTTTGTGAATTTTTTCTCGGCAAAAGCTTTTTCAGCTACAGACGTATTGCCGGTATAACAAGCTGCGATAACGCGAAAACCTAGCTTGACTAATTTTTCTGTTACTGTAGAGCCAATGCCACCTTCAGCTCCAGTGATAAGTGCGAGTTTTTTCATGAACAACTCCGGCTGTAAAATTGGTTGATTTTCCGAGGTTCCACGCACGCCACACTTGCTCTTGATCTCTGTTAAGATAAAAGCATTGTTAATGCACAGGTATTACCAACAGTAAATCTTGAAGAAACATTTCGCTAGGAAAACACTTTTCCGCTAGCTATCTGCAATAAAATATATTGGGACGCTTTACACATTCAGGCAAAGGAAAATTAATTTCTTAATTAAAAATCGCGAGCCTTCTCAAATATTTTACAACTTTGAAAAATTGAGAAATTATTTAACAGGAGAATTTAATTTAGACGGTTTTATTTAATAAATAAAGTCAAATACCGCAAATAAAATTAACGTCACACTTTTATTAAATTTCACAAAATGCGACAGACCACACAGAGCGCCAGCGCGTGAGCTTGATCACAGCGAGCACACACTTCTAACCTCACTATTTCGCGCTAAAAAGAGAATAAAATGGATAGTTACTTATTCAGCGTGATTTAATATTCACTTTAAGATTGAGCGATATTATTCTATTTTCATAAACAGTAATAATTATCATTTAAATAAAATTGCTTTTTTCATCGTTTTAAAAGAGTTTTTCTCTACGCAATTAATCAACAATCTGTTGCTAAATAGTTATTAAATATTTTTCTTAAAAACGTAAATTTATATTCACTCAATAATGCTTCAAATTGCAGTTCTATTTTTTAACCTTAGCTTACCGTTAAAAAAAGCGACCTTGCGGCCGCACTTCATTTTTAAAATAAGCAAAACCAAAAAACACTTTGGCCAATTTCGCACTCAAAGGCTTAAAGCTGGCTGCTTGCTACCGTTTTGATCTGCTGCATGACAGTTTTCATTCCGCTGATCTTGCTCAAACTCAGAGACTGGGTTAACGCCAAACTCTCTAAATATGCATCAAAATCAAAGGCAACGATCGCTTGCGCCGGCAAATTTTGCAGAGGCGCGATCAGCAGCGCTAGCAGCCCTTTAACCACCCGCGCATCGCTATCAATCTGAATTTTCAATAAATTGTCATCAAACTGGCAAGCCAGCCAAATGGTGCTCTCACAGCCCACAACCTGCTGCGCGCGCTCCCTTTCACTCGGCGACATGCGCGGCAGACTTTTGCCAAGCGCAATGATAAAGCGCAGCTTTTCTTCCCAGCCGCGGCAAGCTTGCAATGATGTAACAATTTGTTGTTGCTGCATATTTTTACTCTTTTAATAGTTGGCATGCTTTATTAACAGCGTCAATGCAGGCATCTATCTCAGATGCACTGTTATATAACGCCAATGAAATCCGCACGCAGCCATCAATGCCAAGCGCCTGCATCAATGGATGCGCGCAGTGTTTGCCAGCGCGCACTGCGATATTTTGCTCATCAAGCAGCATGGCAATGTCGCTGTGATGCAGATCTTGCACATTAAAAGAGACGATCGGCGCGCCAACTTGCAGGCCAATCAACGTCATGCCAGCTATTTTTTGCAGACCGGCAACCAGTCGCTGCTGCAGTAAAGCGGTGTGCTCGTGAGCAAATGGCAGCCAAGGCGTGTACCACAAAATCGCCTGAGCGAGTGCCAACGCACCGGCCACATTGGGCGTACCCGGCTCAAAGCGCGCTGGCGCAGGCGCAAAGGTGCTGGACGCAAAACTTACCTGCGTCACCATTTTTCCACCAAGCTGCCAAGGCGGCATGCGCTCAAGCAGCTCAGGTTTTGCATAAAGGACGCCGATACCGGCCGGCGCAAACAGCTTGTGACCTGAAAACACATAGAAATCAACATCTAATGCTTGAACATCCACCGCTTCATGCGCCACCGCCTGCGCACCATCGACCAACACTTTTGCGCCAACTTGGCACGCCATCGCCACTATCTCGCCGATTTGGTTGCGCGCCCCCGTCACATTGCTCATGTGCGCAACCGCGATAAGCTTCGTGCGCGGGCTGACAAGGCTTTGCAAGACAGAAAGATCCAGCGTCCCATCGCGCGCATCTACCGGCCATTTCACAAGCCTAGCCTTCGTTTGCGCCGCGACCTGCTGCCACGGCAACAAATTCGCGTGATGCTCAAGCTCAGAGACAATGATCTCGTCATTTTCCTGCAAAAAGACGCGCGCAAAACTTTGTGCAACTAAATTAATGCTTTCCGTTGCGCCCTTGGTAAAAACGATTCCTTGCGCCGGCGCGCCTAAAAAGTTAGCCACCACTTCTCTTGCCGCTTCATAGCTATCGGTCGCCGCGCGCCCAAGCTGATGCGCAGCGCGATGCACGTTTGCTTGTGAATTTTTATAAAATTGCGTCACACAATCGATCACCACTTGCGGCTTTTGCGTCGTCGCGGCGCTATCAAGGTAAATCACAGTTTCGCCATTCGGCTCGCCGCTTAGCGCGGGGAACTGGCTACGCAGCTGGCACAGATCAAAAAGTTGAGGAGAGTTTGGCATAACAGGCTCACTGACAAGAAATTTAGCAAAAGGGATCGCAGCAGCAGCGCTGCAAGGGATCGCCGTCAGCGGCGCAATTTATCATAATTTGCGGCTGGCGAATAACCGCAGATCATAGCGAAAGCGCAAGAAATGCAGTGAATACGCGCTCATAAGAAGTGCAGAGAGTGCAAACTATCGCGGTAAAACGCTGTCAATGAAACGGTACTTTCTGCGAAAAAACAGGAGAAAAAAGAGAATATGGTAAAAAAACAACATTTTTGACAACTATTTTTCTGATTATTAAAACAACGTCAAAAAATAGCTGCCTTTTTCTAGTAAAAAAAAAAACTGTCTCTACACTTAGCTGCTGTCTTGATCTTGTCAATAATGCAGAATTTTATTAGGTTAACCCTCTCGCTGCGCAGAATATTTACCTTATTGCCAAGAGGCTTTACCACAAAAATTGCAACGATCGACACGCTAAAATTAACCAAAAGAAATATTGCCATCAACAAAGGTTTCTGCTATAGATACCGCCCTTTTTGACCTGATCGGTTAAGGAGAAAATTAAGGAGAAAATGTTCATGCCAGAGACTAACGCAAAAAAATCACTGGGCATCCTAGCCGCTGCAGGATTAGCTCCCTACAAGGAGAAGGCTGGCGAGGAATACATGAGTGCTCAGCAGCAAGAGCATTTCAAAAAAATTTTACAGACGTGGCGCAATCAACTGTTTAACGAGCTGGATCGCACCGTCCTTTATATGCAAGATGAAGCGACTAACTTTCCCGATCCTGTCGACAGAGCTGCGCAAGAAGAGGAGTTTAGCCTTGAACTTCGTAATCGCGACCGCGAACGCAAGCTGATCAGAAAAATAGACAAAATGCTACAGCGCATTGAAGAAGATGATTTTGGATTTTGTGACTCGTGTGGCGTTGAGATTGGCATACGCCGCTTAGAAGCGCGTCCAACCGCAGAACTTTGTATTGATTGCAAAACTTTAGCCGAACTCAAAGAAAAACAGATGGCCGGTTAAGCATCGTTTTAGTCAATTATTTGTTATAAAAGGGGCTTGGGCTCCTTTTTTGTGTAAAGAAAACGCCATGCAGTATATTGGACGATTTGCCCCCTCACCTTCTGGACTGCTTCACTTTGGCTCGCAGGTCACCGCTGTCGGCAGCTTTATCCAAGCGCGCGCGCAGCACGGCAAATGGCTCGTTCGCATAGAAGATATTGATCCGCCAAGAGAAATCGCAGGCGCTGCCAGTCAGATTCTCGCGACACTCGAAGCCTTTGATCTGTTGTGGGATGATGCGGTTTTATATCAAAGTCAGCGCAGCGACTACTATCAAGCACAAATCGACCAGTGGCTAAGCAGTGGCGACGCCTATTTTTGCGAATGCACGCGCAGCGAGCTTAAAGCGCATGGCGGAATTTACCCAGCGACTTGCAAAAACAAGCAGTTAAAAAATGACAAGCAAAGGGCGGTACGACTGAGCTTAGCGCAGCCCGTGCATCAATTTACCGATCTGCGCCGTGGCCTGCTGAGTTTTGCGCCAAACTTTACCGCGCAAGATCTGTTGATCAAACGCAGCGACGGGCTTTTCGCCTACAATCTTGCCGTTGTGCTCGATGACATCGCGCAAGGCGTCAGCGAAATTGTGCGCGGCGCCGATCTGATTGACGCAACTTGCTGGCAAATCGCGCTTTACCATCAGCTCGGCGTACAGCCGGTGCGCTATTTGCACCTGCCGCTAGCGCTCGATGCGCGTGGCCAAAAATTATCTAAGCAAAATCATGCGCCCGCGGTGACTGAGCAAGAAAAATCGCAAACCATGCAAAAAGTGCTGCAGTTTCTTGGCCATCCGGTACCTGCGGAATTATGCGGCGCACCGCCCGCGCTGCTTCTTGAGTGGGCGATAGCAAATTGGCAACTCGCAAAACTCGATGTCGGCGATAATATCATTGATTGATTTAAAAACGACGACCTCTAATATATGATAGGCACTGCGCGAAAGGCGCCTTGTGAGCAAACTGCACAGTAGCTATCTCATTTTGTTTGTATTTTTTCCGAAGAGGTGTGTTATCTTTAATCGAGTCACCCGTTTTTGCCGCAGCGTTCTAGCGAAAAACCCAACTACAGAGCAATGCGCGGCAACACCCCATATTATCCCGCGAGAAAAGCACTGCATTTCCCGAAAACAGATCAGCGATAACGCGCTTAAGGTATTGAATCGCCTTGATAGAGCAGGATTTGATGCTTATCTGGTCGGCGGCGCAGTGCGTGATCTTCTGCTTGGGCTACAACCAAAAGATTTTGATATCGCAACGAATGCCACCCCTGAGCAGATCCAAAATCTGTTTAGCAACTGCCGACTGATCGGCCGCCGTTTTCGTTTGGCGCACATTGTCTTTGGGCGCGATATCATCGAAGTTGCTACGTTTCGCGGTCATCACGACAACCAAGATCAAAAGCTTGCGGTTCGTTCGCAAGAAGGACGCTTGCTGCGTGATAATGTGTATGGCAGCATCGAGGAAGATGCCCAGCGGCGTGATTTCACCATTAACGCGCTCTACTACAATATCCGCGACTTTTCAGTGCGCGACTACACCGGCGGCCTTGATGATCTCAACCGCGGCATCATTCGTCTGATAGGCGACCCGACGCTGCGCTATCAAGAAGATCCGGTGCGGATGCTGCGAGCTTTGCGTTTTTGCGCCAAACTCGGCATGCAGATGAGTCCTGAGGTTGCAGAGCCAATTCGACAACTCGCGCCGCTCTTAAAGCAAATTCCGTCGGCAAGGCTGTTTGAAGAGAGCCTCAAGTTGCTGCAATCTGGTAACGGCCTCGCCACTTACCAATTGCTGCGCGAATATGAGCTGTTTTCGCCGCTGTTTCCACTGGTGCATGAAAACTTCACCAAGAAACAGACCAGCCCAACCGAGCAGATGCTTGTGCAGGTGCTGCAGTCCACGGATCACCGTTTGCAAACCGGACTGCGCGTCAATCCGGCCTTTTTGTTTGCGGCGATTTTGTGGTATCCACTGCAAGAGCGCGCCGAAACAATTGGCATGGAAAGCGGGCTGAGCGATTACGACGCTTTGATGGTTGCAGCGAATGACGTGCTTGATGAGCAAGTGAAGACGCTGGCGATCCCGCGCCGTTTTACTGCGATGATCCGCGAGATCTGGCAACTGCAGCCGCGCCTTGTGCGCCGCACTGGCAGCAATACGCGCGCGTACAAGCTGCTCGAGCAGCCAAAGTTTCGCGCCGCCTTTGACTTGCTGGTTTTACGCGGCAATATCGAGGAAGGCGAGCTCAAAACGCTGGGCGTATGGTGGGAAAAATTTCAATTTTCTGGCCTAAGCGAACGTGCCAATATGCTACAACAGCTCAATACGCAGCAGCCGAACGCCAAAAAAAGTCGCAAGCATCGCCGCAATCGCAGCCGCTCGCGCCGCGCTGAGGCAAAACCGCAATCATGACCATCGCTTACATTGGTATTGGCAGCAATCTTGGCGATCCCCTACAGCTTGCAAAGCAAGCTGTTGTTGCTCTTAGCAACATTGCACAAACCCGCCTGATTGCTTGCTCAACATTTGTTGGCAGCAAACCTTTAGATCGCAGCGCGCAGCCTGATTATGTCAATGCTGTGGTTGCCATCGACACTGCGCTCTCGCCAGAGTCTCTGCTTGAGCAGATGCAAACTATCGAGCAAAGCTTTGGCCGCGAGCGTACAGTGCGCTGGGGAGCGCGTACGCTGGATCTCGATCTGCTTTTATATGGAAACGTGACACAGCAAACGCCGTTTCTCACCCTGCCGCATTATGGCATGCGTGAGCGCGCATTTGTGCTCTATCCGCTGCATGAAATTGCGCCGCAGCTTACGTTGCCGGACGGCACGCCAGTCGCGCAGCTGCTCAGCCACGTTACACGCGATGAGCTGATCGCGCTGCACCCGCCATTTTTACCCAACGTCTGAGAAATTCTCTTTCGATCAACGCGCCGCGTGCTGGCATGCGTTTGTTCGCAAGACGCTGGGTTCTGAATGTGCTGACAGGATATTAAACAAGCCGTTTGTGGATCATTGCTTGATGCAAAAGAGAAAAGGCCTTGTCAAATGACAAGGCCTTTCTGTGTATGGCTCCTCCAACAGGACTTGAACCTGTGACATACGGATTAACAGTCCGCCGTTCTACCGACTGAACTATGGAGGAATAATGGTGCCTCGAGGCGGAATCGAACCACCGACACGGGGATTTTCAATCCCCTGCTCTACCGACTGAGCTATCGAGGCGTGGTGCCGGCTACCGGAATCGAACTGGTGACCTACTGATTACAAGTCAGTTGCTCTACCAACTGAGCTAAGCCGGCACATTGTTGCTTTGCACCTAATGGTGCCTCGAGGCGGAATCGAACCACCGACACGGGGATTTTCAATCCCCTGCTCTACCGACTGAGCTATCGAGGCAACGCGCTTATTAAACTGATTTTTCGAAGCTGGGTCAATGTTTTTTTTTACAAACGTGCTCATTTTAGCTCAACTGCTGCAAATGAACGCAATATGCTGCAAAAAGATACAATTTTTAATATGAAAATTGATTTTTCCGCGCGCAAAATTTCCCTTTGTTAAATAAAAATAATTTCGCACAGCCAAGATTAACTCGCTGATCTCGCTCGCTTAGTGCCATGTAAAACCTTTTCGCGGCGAGCTAAAAGTCAAGCGATACTGGCTTTACAGCCAGTATTCGCGGCAGTCGTTAATTTTCCTTATTAACGTCTTCTAAAAACTCTTTTGGCGGCGGCGTCCATTCGCGCTCAGTCATACTGTGCCGGTCAAGGCGATCAGTTTCCATCGCATGGTAAATCGACTGCTCAACCTGCAAGAACAGATTAATGTAGTTATGATTTTCCTCGCTCTCTTTCCAGCTTTGATAAAGCTGCTGAGTGTTTTTCTTCTCAATCGCCAGCAGCTTAGCCTTTTGCTGCTCAGCCAAGAAGGGATGAACGTCGAGCGAACGCAGCGCCTGCGTGCCAAGCTCGAGCGCCGAGTGAAACGTCTCCGCCTCAACATGATCAGCGCCCGCGTCAAGCAGCTTATAGTAGTGGTCGCGATCAAAAGCGCGCGCCAGCACAGTCAACTTCGGATAAGTCTCCTTGATGTAGTGCACAAGCTCGGTACTCGCCTGCTGATTATCCATCGCCACCACAAAGAGGCGCGCCTCTTCGATGCCGGCTTGATGCAGCAAATCGTGGTTGGTCGCGTCGCCGAAATAACTTTTAATATTGAGCTTTCTTAAGTTTTCAATCTGCGACGTTTGATGATCAAGCACGACCGTTTGCACGCCGTTAGAGCGCAGCAAGCGGTTAACAACTTGGCCAAAGCGGCCAACCCCAGCAATGATCACCGTGCCCTTTTCATCGATTTCATCATCTGGCTGATTTTGCTGATTCGAGCTCGCTTCAATGCGGGGCAAAATTACCTTCTCATAAAGCATGAACAGCAGCGGAGTTAAAAACATCGACAGCGCCACGACCAGCAGCAAAATTTGCGTAGTGTCAGAGGCGAGTGCATTGTTTTGCTTGGCGAAATTCAACAATACAAAGCCAAATTCCCCCGCCTGCGCCAAGCTTAAGCTAAATAGCCAGCACGCCGCCGAGCGAATTTTAAATAGATAAGCGATCGCGAGCAAAACCAGCGCTTTGAGCAGCATTAATCCCAGTGAAAGCAGGACAATCAGCAGAAAGTTGGCCTTTAGCACATCGACGTCAATATTCGCGCCAACCGTAATAAAGAACAGGCCGAGCAGTAGCCCCTTAAATGGCTGAATATTTGACTCTAATTCATGGCGAAACGCGCTGTTCGCCAGCACCACACCGGCGAGGAACGTGCCAAGCGCCGGCGAAAGGCCAATCAAATTCATCAGCGCAGAAATGCCGATCACCAGCATCAGCGCCGTTGCGGTAAAGATTTCACGGATCCCAGATGCGGCAACGAAATTAAACAGATGGTGGCTAAAATAGTAACCCGCGCCCACTACCCCCAAAATCGTGCCAGGGATCACAAGCGCAACCGCCCAGTTAGGCAGGTGCGCCACAAGGCTAAGCTCCGGCACCTCCGAGTGCGCCACATTTTCTGCGACCGCCACAAGCTCCGGCAGCGCAAGCAGCGGGATCAGCGCCAACATGGGAATAACGGCAATATCTTGGAATAACAAAACCGAGAACGCGTTGCGCCCGCCTTGCGTCTTTGTCCACCCCTTTTCATTAAAGGTTTGCAGCACAATCGCTGTCGAAGAGAGGCTTAGAATAAAGCCAATCGTGACAGACTCTTGCCAACGCATGCCAAAAAATTTGGCGATCAGCATAACGAAGCAGGTTGTTAAGATCAGCTGCAGCCCGCCCAGCCCGAGCAGGCGCACGCGCATTCCCCACAACATTTTCGGATCAAGCTCAAGCCCAACCAAAAACAGCATCATTACTACGCCAAATTCAGCAAAGTGCTGAATGGTTTCAGCTTCGTCGCCACCCACAATGCCAGTAATAGGGCCAATAATGGCGCCTGCAACTAAATATCCGAGTACAGAGCCAAGGCCGATTTTTTTAGCAATAGGGACAGCAATGACCGCTGCGCACAAATAAATAAACGCCTGTAAAAAAACACCCGTCATTATTCATTACCTATAAAAATAGAATTTAGCGAGCGTGACGTAATAAATTCCCGCCGAGCAAGTGAATGAAATTTAACTTTGTTATGAACAAGATTTAATAATAAGGTTCGATAGCTGTTAATATGCAAACCTATTTTTCCATCCTCAGTCGCCGAGCGCGCACCAAATAAAACAAACGGCGCTAAAAATTTCATGCCGGTAACATGAGTCATGCGCTCTAATGGTAAAAGTAATTCTCTGATATTAAATTCACCATCACCATTTCTTTGATAAACATCTTCTTTACCACCTGCAGAAATAGCACACATGAAATATTTGCCTTTTAATTTTGTCCCTTCACTGCCGTAAGCAAAATTATATTCCAAAACCAAATCTTGCCATTCTTTTAAAATAGATGGCGTTGAATACCAATATAATGGGAACTGGAATAGAATAATATCGTGATCCAGCAATCGCCGCTGCTCTTTGTCAATGTCAATATGGTATGTTGGATATTCAGCATATAAATCTACCGCTGTCACTCCAGATATACTTTTTGCCATATTAAATAATGGCAAATTAACTTGAGATCGCCGTTGCGATGGGTGTGCCAGCAACACCAACACTTTATTCTTTTTATTTTCCACCAGCACCCTCTTATTTTCTCAGTAAATGACCATAAAATCCGCACATCAACAGAGTGCACAATATAAACAAAGAATGACTTGCTAAGAAATTTTTGTTAACTCATTTTCATAACGTATGTTTTTCTTAGCGCGTTCAATTGCTTTCTCTATACTATTACCTGCAATAAAGGTTAACGTAAAGACAAATGAAAGCTCAATGCCTAACTTTAAAAAGTGCAAGCGCACAGAATCGCGCAACTGCTCTAACTTTTTATTGATCCCGTCTCTCGCCACTGAATCAAATATAATAACAAACTTGTCATAATCGTAGCGCAAAAATATATCTTTCCCTCTTAACGAAGAAGAGATGATCCGACTAAATTGCACCAGACAATCGTTACTAATATCATGGCCTAACTTATTATCTATTAGCTTTAAATCGTGCAAAGAGATATACGAAAGCAAAGAATCCTGATAATAAGAGAAATCATTTTTCAAATAGTCTCGCGCATAACATCCTGTTAATTTATCTTTACTGACGCTATCTAACGATTTACTTGATTTACAAATATTCGTTAAGATAAAGATCTCATCGTTATAAATTAATTTTTCACGAATCGTTTGGTATGTTTCGCCACCAAACATCTCTTCATCTATATAAAACATAACCTCTGGTTCAGATATGAGCAGCATATCTTTTTCTATGCAGATCGAATAATCCTTATTCTTCTTAATAATTTCTTGAGGATCTATGCCAACTAGCGAGCCGCCAATTAAAGCTTTATGCGCCATGTTGTCATAAATAACAACGCCTTTTCTATTGCGAATAATAACTAATTTCTCAGTTGAATCAATCAGTGCAACTACGCCATTATTAATCACGTTAGAATCTTTAAAATAAATACTACGTAAATTATTTAATGTTTTATTAAAGTCGTTGTTATAAACCAAACTAAATGGATCTTTTTCTTTTATAAGCAAATTAGCCTTTGTTTTGTCCCACAAAGTTATTTGCTCAGTTACAATCGCATTGTATAAAAAATAATCCAAATCATGTACAAAATGATCTTTCTTAACTTTATTATCAGTAGCGCTGCCACCTTCATTGGTAAAACTTGGCAGTTTAATTATTTCTGATAAAGGCATCGGTTTATGATAAAAAAATCCTTGAATGGTCGGATCTTTTGAAAAAACCTCAATCAACTCTTTTTGTTTTCTTGTCTCTACGCCTTCAAAAACAATTTTGCTGGTACATAATGAATGTATTTTTCCATATAGAAAAGCAAGGTGCTTAAAGTTAATATAATTACTTTCTATATTTTTTAATAATGAGCGATCAAACTTTACTTCATCAGCAGAAATAGCTAATGCAACATCCGTTCGCGCAAAATCTTTGCCAAAATCATCTACCGATATTTTTATTCCGCGCTCTCTGAGCAGCTGAATATTGGCTAAAAATAGCTCATTAATGTTTGCCTGTTGATATTCAACCAGTTCAAACATCACATTGCAGCCCGCTAATTTACATAACGCCTGCTCAATAAATTCATTTGAGAGAATGCTTTCTGGGTGAATATTAATAGAAATATCTGTAAGCACATTATATTTCTCAATATCATCCACGCACTTTTGCATCACACTCAAATCTAAATCAACAGCATCAGGGCGGCTTCTGATGAAATCAATCGGCGAAACCCCCTGCTCTGTCGGCCTTAGCAGCGCCTCTAGTCCAACGATTTTACTTTCTTTAATTTTTGGCTGGTACAACAGATAGAAATCGTTCATTTGGTTACTTTTGTGTTGGAATATGATTGTGCTAATCAAACTGTTTCGCTGGTAGCAAACCATTGCATCTCAATTAAAGGCTATCTCAACTAAACCGAAGCAAGCACCCAATGACACTGCGCTATTCGCGGCGTGCTGATTGCGCAAAAAGCAATCAATGACAAGCACAAATTTGAATAGCAATCACATTGTCAATTCAGAACAAAAGAGTAACTGAAACAACAAAAATAACCAATTAGTCTAAGGCACTATTTTTTGTGATTTGATCAAATTGCCACCTTCATGTTCAGCTGTCACTCGCAGCATCTCGCTGGTATTTAGCATATGTTGCGCGCTCACCAAATAATTACGCAGCCCTTCGACCGACGCGACACCAATACTCATCGTAAGTTTACTCGAGCTGCCCTGCCCCACAGAGACATTGGTGATGCCGCTCAGCAATTTTTCCGCAATTTGCAAAGCATGCGCGTTATTTGTGTGCGGTAATAGCAGCGCAAACTTCGCATCTTGCAGATAAGCCAAAATATCGGTGCCGCGTACGCCGCAATCTGTGTTCAGCCATTTACTTAAGCTGATCAAATTTTCATTCAACTTCTCGGGCGCATCGCCTGACGCGAGCTTTTGCGGCCACTCGTCAACCGAAAAGAGCAGCAAACTCAGCGACGTGCGGTAGCGGTACGCGCGCAGCAGCTCTTTAGATAACTTTTGCTCAAAAGCGGCAGCGTTAAATAACCCAGTTAGAGGATCTAGCGGGTCGAGATTTTCGTCGTTCGCTAGCGCGACCGGCATGCCGACGCCCAGCAAATTGGGATCGAGCGGATCGGTCAAGGGCACCGCCTCTTCCTGCAGCCCTTCAAGCGCCTTTTGCTGATCCTTTTTACGCAGCGAAAACAGCGCAATCAGCAGCACCAAACAGATAGCCGCAAACAAAAGCGCCGCGCCCATCAGAATTTGCATCTGGTAAGTGACCCACAAGCTCTTCTTGCTATTAACAAAACGCGCGCCTTCCGGCAACGCTTGGGGCGCCACTTTGTACTGCGCCAGCAAAGCGCGGTCAAAATACCACCCTAAATTTTCATCGCTGATCTGCGGCAGCTGATTTCTATCCGACAGCGAAAGTACTTTAAGCGCCAGCTTTGCCGCCGCGCGTCCTTGGGCATGGCCACTGATCACCTGTCCGCCAACGCTGCCGTAGCCAATGTGCGTCAGCCAAAAACTATAGATGGGCGCCGTCGTCATCTCATTGACCATGCTAATGGTCTGATTAGCGCTCAAATAATAGCGGTTTTCGTTCGGCAAGCGTTCAGCGAGCATAAACAGCAAAGCGTCAGGTCCAAGCTGCTCAAGCGCTTGTTGCAACTCTTGCTTTTTGGTCACGAAAACAAAATCAACGTGCAGCGAGCGCGCAAGTCTTGGCAGCACATCTTTTTTCATCTTTTCAAACAGATGCTGGCTGTGCTGGTTGAACGGGTCGCTGATAAAAAGCAGCTGCTTTGTTTGAGGATGCAGCGACAATACCTTTTGCACCGTTGCAGCAAAATCGTCAAACTCGGTGATCCCAGCCACATTTGGCTGCAAACTCGACTCTTCAAGAGCCTGCTTGGACAGCGCGGTAAAAATGATCGGCTTGGCACTGTCGGGCGCTGCTTTTTTCTGATTTTGCAACGTGTTAGCAAAGTCAAATGCGGCATTATGTGAGGTTAAAATAAGATCTGCAGATTCCGCCAATTTGTTAAGCGCGAGCAGCTCGGCCATCTTTTTTTGGATTTTGTTATTCGGAAAACGCAGCGCATCTAAATAAACAACGGAAAAATCAACGGGCTCTTGCGATAACATTAAGGCATCGCGCATCCCTTGCTCAATTGCATCGCTCCAAGGCAGACCGCGGTGGAATGAGTTGATGTATAACACTTTTTTGTTGGGGGGAAGCTTGAGCACGTGCATATGCTCGGCGTCAGCCTCCGGCGCAGCCGCCCCTTGCGCCAATGCAACGGGGGCCGACGCTACAGCTAGCGATAAAAGAAAAAGAAATGGCACAAAAACAGAGCTGCCAAAAGTCCAAAAAGCACTTCTTATTAAACCAATTTGCGTCATAACACCTCTTTTTAATTCTTTTTCATCGCATTCGTCATCGCCTAAGCTAAGCAAGATAAAAATCTCATTGCATAGCAGTAACTTTGTTAATTTGTTTCTTTATCCGTTACAAAAATAGGCCGCTAAAGAACAAAAAAATTCATTAATCCCGAGCAATATTTTCATTTTTTTAAACAACTTGCACTAAAACTGGTTAACTTTGCACAGCAGAAAAAAGCTAACTCTATTATCTATAACGATATTTGACAATTTTCTCTACAACTTAAAAAAATGTATTTCGCTATGCTTTTTTGCTGACACACTGCAAATACGTCGAAAAATCATCAACAAACCTTGCATTTGCGCTGTTAAAAAGAGAAAAAGAGGAAAAAGTTAGCCCAATCGTGATAGCATTGTTCATTATTGCAGTTTTCGCGTTGATCTTAACAAAAAACACCAAGGTAAGCATAAAGTTGCTAATCGTGCATTTTAAGTTATCTTGCAATCCTAGCAATCTCATTGCAGCTGTTGTAAAACACCTACAGCCAAGTGAGGGAGCTACTCACGTCTATACTGACGCCATTGACTACGCGATCACAGCCGCTACCAAATTCAATTTTGTATAAAGGTTGTTTATGAAACACAGCATCGAAGTTTTGATATCGGAAAAAGAAATTCAGCAACGGATCTACACGTTAGCCGAGCAGATTACTGATTTTTATCAAGACAGTAGCGATCTCGTTATGGTCGGCCTGCTGCGCGGCTCATTTATCTTTATTGCCGATTTGGCGCGCTCCATACAATGTCCTCTCAGTCTTGATTTTATGACAGTTTCAAGTTACGGACAGAGCATGCACAGCGGCGACGTGACCATTTTGAAAGATCTTGAGGATGATATTAAAGGGCGCGACGTTTTGCTCGTCGAAGATATCATTGATACAGGGAAAACCTTGCACAGCGTGCGTGAAATTCTTGCGCGCCGCAAGCCAAAATCAATTCGCATCTGTACCTTGCTAGATAAACCAGCACGGCGCGAAATTGACATTCCTGTCGACTGGGTTGGCTTTGAAATTCCTGACGAGTTTGTAGTTGGCTTAGGTATTGATTACGCACAGAAATATCGCAATCTGCCTTACATTGGCAAGGTTGTTCAGGCGTAATTTGAGCCAAAAATCAAGCGGACGCTCTGCTGTTACCGGCAACAGCGTCGCTTGATGTAAACAGACGTTTTGTTACATTTTTCACAACGAAACGTTAAAAATCAAATAACTAACTTAGAAGCTTATTAATAGCAGCGTGATAGACAACCTCAAGCGTCTGCTTATTGTTCGCCGTCATATTCAGTGTTTTTAACACGCCATCGCTAATATCGTAAAACAAGCCATGAATGTAGAGATCTTGCCCTCTGTCCCAAGCTGAGCGCACCACGGTGGAATTGCCAAGGTTATAACTTTGCTCGACCACATTGAGCTCGCACAAACGGTTTGCCTGCTCGTCGAGCGGAAACTTGTTGAAAAAAGAGCGATGTTTTAAATAAATATCTCGAATATGCAAAAGCCAGTTGTTGATCAGCCCAAGCTCAAGATTATCGATAGCAGCATGCACGCCGCCGCAGCGGTAGTGGCCACAAATGATGATGTGTTTGACTTTTAGCACATCAACCGCATATTGCACCACCGATAAGCAGTTTAAATCGGTGTGGATCACTTGGTTTGCAACATTACGGTGCACAAACAGCTCACCAGAATCGAGTCCTGTTAATCTTTCCGCAGGAACGCGGCTATCAGAACACCCAATCCATAAGTATTCTGGCCGCTGCACGCTGGTTAGCGAGGTGAAATAGTCAGGATCGGCCTGTCGGCGTTGCATCGCCCATACGGCATTCTTATCAAATATTGCTTTAAGCTGTTGTGCCATATTCTACCCCAAAGCTCCATCTTTGTTCTGTTGAGATACCTTTGTATAACAAAAATAACAATAAGTTGATAGTGCCTCGTTCTTTTTACATGCTAACCTTGGCTGCAGAAGCAATTTTACGGCGCGCCCCGCATAACGTCTTTGCTTACTGATTGCATAATTGCAAAAAACAGCTACGTAGACAAAGCTTGTGCATCCTAAAAAGCGAGCCCCCGAAAAGGCAATTTTGAGCATGACAAAGGCACTTGAGTTAGAAAACTTGATCAAAGTGTATGGCAATACACAAGCACTAAAAGGCATTTCACTCTCCGTTGAACAAGGCGATTTTTACGCGCTGCTTGGGCCAAATGGCGCAGGAAAATCAACCACCATCGGCATCATCAGCTCGCTCGTCAACAAAACTGCTGGCAAAGTAACTATTTTTGGCGTCGATTTAGAGACGCAGCCCGAGCTTGCCAAAAGCATGATCGGCCTTGTGCCGCAAGAGGTTAACTTTGGCCAATTTGAAAAAGTTATCCAAATCGTCATCAATCAGGCAGGCTACTACGGAATTGCGCGCAAAGAGGCCAAATTGCGCGCGCAAAAGTATCTCACTTTGCTCGATTTATGGGACAAACGCGAGCAGCAGGCGCGCACCTTGTCCGGCGGGATGAAGCGCCGCTTGATGATTGCTCGCGCACTGATGCACGAGCCAAAACTTTTGATTTTAGATGAGCCGACCGCGGGAGTTGATATCGAGCTGCGCCGCTCTATGTGGACATTTTTAAATGATCTCAATCAACAAGGCGTTACCATTATTTTGACCACCCACTACCTCGAAGAAGCCGAGCACCTCTGCCGCAACATCGGCATTATCAACAAAGGCGAGCTTATCGAAAACACCAGCATGAAAGCGCTATTGCAAAAGCTAACTGTCGAAACTTTCCTCTTTGACCTCGCGCCATTTTCTCAACCAATTGATCTGCCTGAGCTAAAATGGAAAATGGTCGACAATAACACGCTCGAAGTTGAACTCGATAAAACGCTGCCACTTAACACCGTTTTTGATGCGTTATCAGCGCAAAATATTTCGGTAATATCAATGCGTAATAAAAGTAATCGCCTTGAAGAGTTGTTTGTCAATTTAGTACAAAACGATCACGGCACGCAGGAGAAAAAGCAATGAAATCATGCTACTGGGTGGCATTTTACAGCCTGTTATTTAAAGAGATCACCCGCTTTTCGCGCATTTGGATCCAAACGCTTGTGCCGCCGGTGATCACCATGACGCTCTATTTTATTATTTTTGGCAACTTGATTGGCTCGCGCATTGGCGATATCGGCGGCTTTAGCTACATGGCCTACATTGTGCCCGGCCTTATTATGATGTCGGTGATCACCAACTCGTACGCCAATGTTTCGTCGTCATTTTACATTTCCAAGCTGCAGCGCAGCATAGAAGAGCTGCTAGTCGCGCCGATCCCCACTTACGTCTTCATTGCCGGCTACGTGGGCGGCGGCGTGGCGCGCGGACTAAGCGTCGGCCTGCTGGTGACACTGTTGTCGCTCTTTTTTGTGCCATTTAATATCGCGCACGTTGGCATCGTGATAGCCACAGTTCTCTTGACCTCGACTATTTTTTCGCTCGGCGGACTTATCAATGCCGTGTGCGCGCGCTCTTTTGATGACATCAACATCGTGCCCACTTTCGTGCTCACCCCACTCACCTACCTCGGCGGCGTTTTTTACTCGCTCTCGCAGCTGTCGCCATTTTGGCAAGGGGTGTCCAAATTCAACCCTATCGTTTATATGATCAACGCGTTTCGCTACGGCTTTTTAGGAACCAGCGATGTCAGTATCTACAGCGCTTTTTTGGTGCTGATAAGCTTGCTGATAGTGCTGTACATGACCGCTTGGTACCTGATAACGAAAGGAATTGGCCTCAGAAGTTAAACGCAGGCCATTTGAATTTTCATGCAAACTGCAGCCGCAGGCTGTGAATGTAATAAACCAACCCAACAAGGAATGATCATGCAATTTACCTACTGCAACCCAACCGTGATCCATTTTGGACAAGGCCAGATCAGTGCTGTAAAAAATGCTATCGCGCCCAAAAGCAAAGTGTTGGTGATTTATGGCGGTGGCTCCATCAAAAAAAATGGCGTTTATCAACAGCTTACTCAAGCCTTAGCCGGTTTTGAATGGCACGAATTTGCAGGCGTTGAGCCAAATCCAACCCAAGAGACGCTCGATCGCGCAGTCGCCATCGTGCGTGAAAAGCACATCGACTTCATTTTAGCGGTCGGCGGCGGCTCAGTGATCGATGGCAGCAAATACGTCGCTGCAGCAGCGCATTATGCTGGCGACGGCTGGGACATCTTAACCGGCAAGCACACGCCTACATCAGCGGTCAAACTTGGCGCAGTTTTGACGCTGCCCGCCACCGGCTCTGAGTCCAATGCGGGCGCAGTGATCAGCAAAGCGGCGACTCAAGAGAAATTGGTGTTTATGACGCCGCTGGTGCAGCCTGTTTTTGCCGTGCTTGATCCGACCACCATGCACAGCTTGCCGCCACGCCAAGTGGTCAATGGCGTTGTCGATGCGTGGGTCCACGTGTGCGAGCAGTTCATCACCCTGCCACAAGGCGCGCTGGTGCAAGACGGTTTTTCGCTGGCGCTGCTACACACGCTCAAAAATCTTGGCCAAACCATTAATAATAAAGATGAAAATTGGTACGCCAACTTAATGTGGGCGGCAAACCAAGCGCTTAACGGCCTTATCGGCACCGGCGTCGCGCAGGACTGGGCAACGCACATGATCGGCCATGAGCTTACCGCACTGTGGCATGTTGACCATGCGCGCAGCCTTGCCATCATTCATCCGTGGCTTTTGCGAAACCAAATCGAAGCTAAGCGCCACAAGCTTGAGCTTTTGGGCAAGCACGTTTTTGCGCTGCCACAAACCGGCGATCTGGCCGAGCGCACCATCGATGCGATGGAAAATTTCTACCACAGCTTAGACGTGGCAACCAAATTGACTGAACATCAATGCGATAAGCACAGCGCCATCGAGCAGGTGATCGCCAAATTGACCGCGCACGGCCACACCGCGCTCACCGAAACTGGCCAAGTGACGCCTGTGCAAGTGCGCAAGATCTTGCAACACGCCATCGCGTAGGCGCAAATACGCATCGCTTGCGGTGCGTATTCTCAAATTATCGCTTTATCCCCCTGTGTCAGGATAGTTGTCGCCTCAGTTTTTCGTACTATTGAACAGGGGGCGGAAGTTAGGTTTGAGTGAGACATTATCCTGAAGCGCACAAAAAAGCAGTCGTTAGTAAGTTGATGAAAAGCGGTTTATC
>JBOFRL010000021.1:0-2151 GCA_051650965.1 Vibrionaceae bacterium | reverse complement strand
ACAGAAAGTTACAGAAAGTTACAGAAAGTTACAGAAAGTTACAGAAAGTTACAGAAAGTTACAGAAAGTTACAGAAAGTTACAGAAAGTTACAGAAAATAGTAAACTGCAGTAACCAATGAAAAACAATAAAAACCAATAAAAACCAATAAAAAACTATGAGAACCAATGGAAAACAACAAAAACCATAAGAACCAATAGGAAGCGACAGAAAATACAGATGCCCATAAAAAAATGACGCAGACAAATTTGCGCCGTATGAGGTTTTAATACTCAAATTTCTGGCTGCCAAAAGTGAATAGTCAAAGCAATTCAATAGCCTACCGGGTGTAATGAAATCACGTTAAAAATTCAACGGTCAATGCGTAGAGCCCTTTGCTTTGTCCTTTTTGCCTTGCTGGTTAATCTGTTTTTCTAAACCATCAATGAGATTTAACATGCGTTTCTTGCTTAAAAGTGAAAATATGTGAAAAGAGTCGTTGTGGTAAGGGTGGTTCTCTATCCAGTAATTTTAATTCAAGGCAAAAAAAAGCACTTTTTTCTCTGTTTTTGCATGTTTATTTACGTATTAATTTTTTTCTTTAAGTTTCACTCTGTTTATTTGTGTTTTCCTCTGTTTTTGCGCGTTTTTATAAGTTTTTTTTGAGAAAAAATAGTTTTTTAGTAAAAAGCTATTTTTGATTACAGCCTTCAGCTGCTAACACAGCATTCCCCACAAAAGCACAAGATCCCATCTACACTTTGCTTAATTAAACGACCTTAAAAGCGGGGCAGGATAGGTGAAGTTAGCTAATCCGCATGGCTACATTAGCTAACTTCACACCCTTATTCGCACCGATGGTGCTCAACGGGATCCTGCTCTGCGAGGCGGTGAACAAGCGGAGTCTCTTATGGTTGAAAAAAGCAGCACACCCAATAAACGCCTACATCATCTGCGTGTCCCTGTCCTTGATGACGAAAAAGCGGCCATCGAGGCAAAGGCGACTCAAGCCGGAATGAGCGTTGCGCGTTATTTGCGCGAGGCTGGCCAAGGTTATCCGATCAAAAGTGTGGTGGATCTAGAGCAAGTCAGGCAGATGGCGCGTATCAACGGTGACCTCGGCCGTTTGGGCGGCTTGTTGAAGCTGTGGTTGAGTGATGAAACACGTATCAATCAGGTTGGCCCTGAGCCGGTTTTGGCGCTTCTTAGTAAAATTGCAGCAACGCAAGATGAAATGGGCAAGGTGATGGCCAGCGTGGTCATGCCGCGACAAAAAGTGAAATAGAACTTAAAGGTTTTCTGTGATAGCAAAACACATCGCGCTGCGCTCACCAAAACGGTCTAATTTCGCTGCACTTGCCAGCTACATCACTGATCCACAAAATAAAAGTGAGCGCCTCGGGTCTGTGAATGTGACCAACTGCGAGGCTGCATCGCTGCAGGCGGTGATTTGTGAAGTTTTGGCTACGCAACTTGCCAATTCGCGCGCGCAGGGCGATAAAACCTACCATCTGCTGCTCAGCTTTCCCGCAGGAGAGTACCCTAATGACGATAAGCTTAAAAAAATAGAGGCGCGCATTTGTGATGGCCTTGGCTTTGCCGAGCATCAGCGGATCAGCGCTGTGCATCGCGACACTGACAATCTGCACTTGCACATCGCCATCAATAAAATTCACCCGACTAAAAATACATTTTTTGAGCCTTTTCAAGCCTACAAAACGCTGGCGAGCTTGTGTGTCGAGCTTGAAAAAGAGCACAGGCTGCGTGAAGAAAATCATCAGGCGCATCAAAGTGTTTCGCAGGGGCGCGTGGCGGACATGGAGCATCATTCTGGTGCGGAAAGCTTAAGCAGCTGGCTTAAGCGCGAATGTTTGAGTGAGCTGCGAGCCGCGGCAACGTGGCAGGCGCTACATCAGGTGCTTAGCGAGCACGATTTGGAAATTCGCCCGCGCGCTAACGGCCTTGTGATCGGCTCTGCTGCGACAGCATGGGTGAAAGCCAGCACCATCGCGCGCGATCTCGGCAAATCACAACTATACTCAATCAACCTGAAGATGCTTGAGGCAATAGTTGAAAATTGTCATTGATCCGAGATGCTAAACGGCTACCAATATCCGGCAGTGTTTCCTTGAAAAATTTTGTCAGCGCAGCCCTAAAACAATACTTATCTTT
>JBOFRL010000020.1:0-24675 GCA_051650965.1 Vibrionaceae bacterium | reverse complement strand
ATCGCGTCCAGCGTGATGATGCTATTTTTTATATCCAGCAAAGTCAGTAGCTCTGGGATCGCCTTGATTTCATTGCTTTTACTGTCGACGGCCACTTGCCCAAGCACCAATTTGTGCTGGCAGCTCCACGCGCTGACCGTATGCAGCGCATTTTTCCTGTCCTTGGTGGAAAACGAGCGGCGCGCGGTTTTGCCGTCAATCGCAATCACATCGCAGCCGGTTTCTGCAATTAACGAGGAAATCCACGATTGAAAAGCCTTTTCAATTTCAGCGGGCTTTAAGCGGCAAATCACCCGCGCAATGGTGTCGTGGCGCGGGATCCCCGCCTCAAAAGGGCGATATTGGCGCAGCCAATCGAGCTTGATGTGGCCGAAATCCTCGATGTCCTCCCAGCCTTCGCTGCCGGACATCACCGCGCTTATTGCCAGAAATAAAATATCGAGCAAATTGTGCTTTTTGCAGCGTTCGATACGCGGATCAGAAATGTAAGCAAAGTGTTGCAAAAAAGTTTGGCTCATCGCGGTAACCAATAAGTGATTCGTCAATTGACGATCTGATCACCACTTTGGCCAAAAGTTCAATTTATTTATAATGATCTTGCCGTGCTACCTGCTTTTGAGCGGTATTTTTATGCAGTGTGAATTCTTCTTGCAAGGACATTGCCACTCTTGTTAGCGCTGTCAAATGCCTTATTCTCAGCAGATCGCGCTAAAAGATAAAGAAATTACAGAACAATTTGCAGCTTTGCCGAAACTTTCGTGGCTGGCACCGGTGACAAGTGATCCTGTGGCATTTCGCAACAAAGCCAAAATGGCCGTTCTTGGCACTAAAAAGCAGCCAATTTTAGGCATTTATACCCGCGCTGGCAGCAGCGTTTCGTTGGTCCGCTGTCCTTTATATTCCCCCTCGATGCAAGCCGTGCTGACCTATTTGCAAACGTGGATCCGCGACGCGAAGCTTACGCCCTACGACGTGCGCGCGAAAGCTGGCGAAATCAAATACGTTTTGCTCACGCAAAGCGCAAGCAGTGGCGAGATGATGTTGCGTTTGGTGTTAAATAGCGAAGCGAGCGTGCCAAAAGTTGCCTGCCATTTGCCGACATTAAAAGCAAAATTCCCGCAAATAACGGTGATCTCCGCTAATATTCAGCCAGTGCACATGGCGCGCTTAGAGGGCGACAAAGAGATCTTTTTGACTGACGCGCAAAGTTTGCTCGAGCGTTTTAATGACGTGCCGCTGGTGATCAGACCGAAAAGTTTTTTCCAAACCAACCCTAAAGTGGCTGAGCGGCTGTACGCCACCGCGCGCGAATGGGTGCGCGAGCTTGCGCCGTCGTCCATGTGGGACCTTTTTTGTGGTGTGGGCGGATTTGCGCTGCACTGCGCGGGGCCTAAAACTGCCGTGACCGCGATTGAAATCGAGCCTGAAGCTGTCGCGAGCGCGCAGCAGTCGGCGGCGCTGATGGGCATCGATAATATCGATTTTGCCGCGCTTGATTTAACCAAATTTTCTGTAGAGAAAGGCAATTTGCCGCAATTGATCTTGGTAAATCCGCCGCGGCGTGGGCTTGGCGCGCATTTGTGCGCACAGCTTGAGAGCGTCGCACCTGCGTATATTTTGTATTCAAGCTGTAATTTGCCTAGTATGCTGACTGATTTGGCGCACCTGAGCCGCTATCAGCCATGTAAAGCGCAGTGGTTTGACATGTTTGCGCATACGCAGCATGCCGAAGTTTTGTTTCTGTTACAACGAGTTAGCGATGTGTGACGTTTTTGCGCAAATTTTTTCATTTTCAATCTGAGCAGCGTAGGAAAAAATATGTTTTTAGATAAGCTTCGGGGCACATTGGTCGAAAATGCCGCCTTTTTTTTTCAGATCCCCGCGAAATTGACGCCAGCGCCGATGCGCAATTTGCTGGTAAAAAGCGCGCTGCAGCAGGCGTTAGCGCAGCAAATCGTGCAGGGTGAGCTGGATTTTTTGCTGGGGCGCACGTTAGAGGTGCGGGTCAATGATCTTGATTTTTGTACGTTTATTAGCCTGCAAGAGCGCACGCTGCTGGTAACGCATGCGCAAGAAACGCAGGCCGATGTGCGTTTTAGCGGCTGCTTGAACGACTTGTTGCTGCTTGCGGCGCGCAAAGAGGATCCGGACACGCTCTTTTTCCAGCGCCGCCTGTTGATTGAGGGCGACACAGCGCTTGGTCTGCAGGTGAAAAATGCGTTAGATAGCGTGGACTTAAGTGCGCTGCCACCATTTGTGCAGATGGGTTTGTCGTCGCTGGGCGATTTTGTCGCGCAGGGACTACAACAAAGAGCGCAAACTGCGGCGCTGTAACGCTGCAAGAGTAAAAAAGAGAACTGATTTATGAATAAAAAAGAGCAGCTGGCATTGATGGGCATTAGTGGCTGGCAGCTGCGAAAGCCGTATCATGTCACGTCGAGTCGCTGCGTCAATACGCTGGAGCTGCCCGCAGGCTGTCAGCTGCTTTTTGTGGCACAAGCGGCGCCAACGCTGGCGCAAAAGTCGTTATTTAGCAGTATCTTGCAGAGCGTTTCGCTCACGTTTGAGCAAGCGTTTTATCTGCCAGAGCTTGACTTAACAAAGGTCTCTTTTGTTAATGCGCCGCCGCAGTGGCTGTGGTTTTGCGGTGACCCATATGATACGGCTGATGCGGCGAGTCTGACTGCGCTTGCAAAATCGCAAGGTTCGCGCGTGCTGATTTCCGTGTCGCTTGCAAAGCTTGAGACGCAAAGAAGCGCTAAGCAAAATTTATGGCAGCAGATCAAACAGTATGCAGTTAGTTAATGTAAGTGATGTGATAGAGCAGGTGGTTGCGATTGAGCAGCAAGCGCACGCTTTTCCTTGGTCTGACGCGCTGCTAACGAAAGTGGCCGGCCGTTTTGATTGCAATAAGGCGCTGCTGCATGAAGGGCAGGTGGTCGGCTATTTCTTTGCGCAAATAGTTGCGGGAGAGGCGTCGCTACTCAATTTTGCGATTGCCCCTCGCTGGCAGCGGCAAGGACTTGGGCAAAAGCTGCTGGAGCTGTTTTTACAGCAGGCGCGCTTGCTTGGCGCCGAGCAGGCGTGGCTTGAAGTGCGCCAGAGTAACAGTCGCGCCATTGCGCTTTATGAATTGGCGGGCTTTAACGAAATCGACCGTCGCTACGGGTACTATCCGACCTTAGATGGCAAAAAAGAAGATGCGCTGGTGATGAGCTATTGGTTTGAGCCAGAATGTGATGCTTCGCTGTGATTTTTGTCAGAAACTGATTTTCCAATAAAAAAGCGCCGCAGTGGGCGCTTTTTCTTTAGCTAACTTGCAAACGCTTAAGCGAGCAGCTCCATCGCTGTTTGCACGATGTTATCGCTGGTAAAGCCAAACATTTCAAACAGCGCTTCAGCTGGCGCTGACTCACCAAACTGCTGCATGCCGATGATTTTGCCGTTCAAACCGACGTACTTGTACCAGTAGTCGCCAATGCCCGCTTCAATCGCGATGCGCGCGCTCACTTGTGGCGGCAGCACGCTGTCGCGGTACGCAGCGCTTTGTTTATCAAACAGATCGGTACACGGCATTGAGACCACTTGCACCTTGACACCTTTTTTGGCCAGCTCATCAGCTGCTAGCATGGTGATCCCAACTTCAGAGCCGGTCGCAATCAAGATAAGCTCCGGCGCTGCGTCACACGCTTTAAGCACGTAGCCGCCTTTGCTGATATTGGCGAGCTGCTCTGCGCTGCGTGGCTGCTGCGTGAGGTTTTGACGCGAGAAGATCAGCGCGCTTGGACCATCTTTGCGCTCGATAGCCGTTTTCCAAGCCACAGCTGATTCCACCTGATCGCAAGGACGCCATGTGCTCATGTTTGGCGTGAGGCGCAGTGAAGCCATCTGCTCAACCGGCTGGTGGGTTGGGCCATCTTCGCCAAGACCAATCGAGTCGTGCGTATAGACTTGAATATTTTGTATTTTCATCAGTGCGCTCATGCGCATGGCGTTGCGTGCATATTCCATAAACATCAGGAAGGTCGCGCCGTAAGGGGTAAATCCGCCGTGCAGCGCAATGCCATTGATGATGGCGGTCATGGCAAACTCGCGCACGCCGTAGTGGATGTAGTTGCCGCTAGCGTCGCTCGCGCTGATAGACTTTGAGCCTGACCACATGGTGAGGTTAGATGGCGCAAGATCGGCTGAGCCGCCCACAAGCTCAGGCAGCAGTTTGCCAAAAGCTTCAAGGCTGTTTTGTGACGCTTTGCGCGACGCAATGTTGGCCGGAGCCGCTTGCAGCTGCTGAATAAATTCGTTGCTCTTTTGCTGCCAGTTGCTTGGCAGCTCGCCTTGCATGCGGCGCTCAAATTCGCTCGCAAGCTCTGGGAAAGCCACTTCATACGCGGCAAATTTTTGTTCCCACTCGCGCTGCTTCGCCGCGCCTTTCTCTTTGGCATCCCACAATGCATAAATTTCATCTGGGATCACAAACGGTGCGTGCGGCCAATCAAGCTGCTTGCGCGTGGCGGCAATTTCATCTGCGCCAAGCGGTGCGCCGTGACAGTCGTGGCTGCCCGCTTTATTTGGCGAGCCAAAGCCGATGATGGTTTTGGTGCAGATAAGGGTTGGGCGCGTCAGGTCGGTTTTGGCAAGTCGGATCGCGGCATCGATAGCTTGTGGGTCGTGGCCGTCGATGTTGGCAAGTACCTGCCAGCCGTACGCTTCAAAGCGTTTTGGTGTATCGTCGGTGAACCAGCCTTCAACGTGACCGTCGATAGAGATCCCGTTGTCGTCCCAAAAGGCGATTAGTTTGCCAAGGCCGAGCGTGCCAGCTAGCGAGCAAGCTTCATGGGAAATACCTTCCATCAAGCAGCCGTCGCCCATAAAGGCGTAAGTGTAGTGGTCAACGATGGCGTGCCCTTCGCGGTTAAACTGCGCGGCGAGCATTTTTTCTGCCAGCGCCATGCCGACAGCATTGGTGATCCCTTGGCCAAGCGGGCCGGTGGTGGTTTCTACGCCGGGCGTGTAGCCGTATTCTGGGTGGCCTGGGGTTTTAGAGTGCAGCTGGCGAAAATTTTTCAGATCATCAATAGAGAGATCGTAACCGCTAAGGTGTAGCAGCGAGTAAATGAGCATAGAGCCGTGGCCGTTAGAAAGCACGAAACGGTCGCGGTTCGCCCAATTTGGGTTTTGCGGGCTGTGACTTAGATGATCACGCCATAACACTTCGGCTATATCAGCCATGCCCATAGGGGCGCCTGGGTGGCCTGAGTTGGCTTTTTGTACGCCATCCATACTGAGCGCGCGAATAGCATTAGCTAAAACCTTACGAGACGACATGATGACTCCTGAACTTAAGTAAAACAGCGACATAGGCTGCGAGAGGGGCACTTATGCATTGTCGCAATAGTTGCTCATTGTCGCAACGGTTTTACATTGCTTTCACCGAGAGATTTTTATGAAAATCTGTGCTTATTCTAAAAGTGTTTTGCATTTATCAGTTTGTTTTATATGAATAAATTTCAGTAAAGTTATTTTACCGCGCACAAACTTGATTTTTATGCGCTGCACTTTAGAATAATCGCACTTACGAGCCCCCTGCGGGGCTTTTATTCTTATATGCGATTAACTTTAAGAGGCACACCATGGCTACGCATTTGTTTACTTCTGAGTCGGTCTCGGAAGGACATCCTGATAAAATTGCAGATCAGATCTCTGACGCGGTGCTAGATGCTATCTTAGAGCAAGATCCAAAAGCGCGTGTAGCGTGTGAAACGTATGTCAAAACTGGCATGGTGCTGGTGGGCGGCGAAATTACCACTAGCGCTTGGGTTGATATTGAAGAGCTGGCGCGTAAAACAGTGCGCGAGATTGGTTATGTGCACTCTGACATGGGCTTTGACGCCAATTCGTGCGCAGTATTAAATGCCATCGGCAAACAATCTCCTGATATTAATCAAGGTGTTGATAGGGGCGATCCCACTTTGCAAGGTGCCGGCGACCAAGGCATCATGTTTGGTTTTGCGACCGATGAAACGGACGTATTCATGCCAGCACCTATCACTTTTGCGCATCGTTTAATGCAGCGTCAAGCGATGGTGCGAAAAAATGGTACCTTGCCGTGGCTGCGCCCTGACGCGAAATCACAGCTTACTTTTCAGTATGATAACGGCAAAATCGTTGGCATCGACACCGTTGTGCTGTCAACGCAGCACTGCGACTCTATCAGCACCGAGATGCTGCGCGAAGCGGTGATGGAAGAGATCATTAAGCCGGTTTTACCTGCGCACTGGCTTGGCGCGCACACCAAATATTTCATCAACCCGACAGGCCGTTTTGTGATCGGCGGGCCAATGGGCGATTGCGGCTTGACTGGGCGCAAAATCATTGTTGACACTTACGGCGGCGCGGCGCGTCATGGCGGCGGCGCATTCTCTGGCAAAGATCCATCAAAAGTGGACCGCTCAGCAGCGTATGCAGCGCGTTATGTGGCAAAAAATATTGTTGCAGCAGGACTTGCGCAGCGCTGTGAAATTCAGCTTTCCTACGCGATTGGTGTCGCGGACCCAACGTCGATTGTGATTGAAACTTTCGGCACTGAGAAAGTGGCGTTGACCGTGATTGAAAATGCGGTGCGCGAGTTGTTCGATCTGCGTCCGTACGGCCTACAAGTTATGCTTGATTTGCTGCGTCCAATCTATCAACAAACGGCAAGCTACGGCCATTTTGGTCGCGAAGAGTTCCCTTGGGAGCGCTTGGACAAAGTGCAGTCGCTGCGTGATTTTGCGGGTCTGTAATGTAAATGCTGGCGCACGGCGTTATCGCGGCGTAGCCTTTGATTTACAGGCATAAAAAAAGGGCTGATCAGATCAGCCCTTTTTATTTTTTGCGCGCTCAGCGAAAGCTGCGTGGCGCGGGGATCAAGCTGTGCTTATTCAGCAAGCGATACATGGTCGCACGCGATACGCCAAGCTCTTTGGCGGCAGCAGAAACTTGTCCGTTGTTGTTTTCAAGTACTGCCAGCAGAGCGTCACGCTCGGATTGCTCGCGAATTTTGCGCAGGCTATGTTTGTAGTCGCCCTGTTTTGGCAGATCAAGGTGCTCCGCGCTGATCACTTGCGTGTCGGCAAGCAGCACGGCGCGCTTAACTTGGTTGACCAGCTCGCGCACATTGCCCGGCCAGTTGTAGCTAGAGAGAAGGGCGTTCGCCTCTTCAGAAAAGCTGCGCGCTTGCGTGTTGTATTGGCGCGCAAAGCGGCGCAAAAAGTGCTCGGCAAGCTCAGGAATGTCTGCGGAGTGTTCTTGCAGCGCGGGAATGGCAATGCGCAGCACGTTGAGTCGATAGTAGAGATCTTCGCGAAACAGTCCTTCTTCGACACGTTTTTCTAAATCGGCATTAGTTGCGGCGATAATGCGCACATCGTGCTCTTTATTGTAGAGATCGGTGCTGACATCCGAGGAGTTATCTTGCAAAAGGCTAAGCAGTTTTGCTTGTAATGAGAGTGGCAGATCGCCAATTTCATCTAAAAAGAGTGAGCCTTGATGCGCGCTATGAAATTTGCCTGAGTTGCCATCGCTGCCAAATAGCTCTTCTTCAAGCACTCTTTCAGAGACTGAGCTGCATTTTACAGAGATGAAGTTCCCTTTTGCGCGCGTTGAGGCGTTGTGTACCGCTTGCGCGACGAGCTCTTTGCCGGTGCCGCTTTCGCCAGTGATCAGCACTGACACATCGGTCGGGGCGACGCGGCGCACCTGATCGCGCAGTTTGCGCATGCAGGAGGTTTTACCAATTAGCCCCATGTTATTTTGCTCGCTCACATGTGGCCAAATTTGTTTTTCAAGTTTTAGCATGCCAGCTTGATGGCCAATAGTGTTGAGCAGCAAATTGGCTGAAATCGGTGTCGTAAAATAGTCGATACAAAAACTGACAATAAATTGGCAGATTGAGTCATTTTTAAGCTGATCATCACGAATGAGCGCGATCCAGCGAACTTGCTTGTTGCGATTGACTAAGGACGCCACACCACTGAGGCTAAAGTCGTCACGGCTGATATCAATAATGCCAATGCATGGGCCTGTTTCTTGCAAGAGTGTTTGAGCCGCGCGAAGATCGTAGCAGCGGTGGCATCGCCATCCTGCTTGCTCAAAAGAAGCAATCCAAGGTTCATAAGTTCCACCAATAGCAACCAGTGAGCTTGCTGCTGTATCTGATTTAAATTGAGTAGCCATAGCGTCTGCCTTTGTTCTAGTCCATTAAAAACAAGCAAATTTAAAATGCAAAATGCAACATAATTTACGGCGGTATGCGAGTTTGTTTACATGCTAATTATTAGCTGTTAGAGAATAGTTCACAAAATAAGAAAGTTCCCAATTACGATGCAATTTAATTTAAAGGTGAGATTCAAGAGCGCGCCATTCTGAAAAAATCCTTTTTATTCATAATGTTATGCTGGTTTTGTTGTGAGATTTGCGTTAAGACATGTGACTTATATCGGCAAATAGATTGCGTAAAATTTTCACAAAAATGAAAAATAACGAATTTATTCTTTGTTTTAAGACGCTTATTTCTCAACGTTATGGCGTTTGTTATCTTTTTAGGAGCCTGAAATGGTTGAAATAAAACGCCGCCCAAGCCAGAAAACGTTACCCGATTTAGCTGCTGTTCCTGCGCTTTTGCAGCGCATTTATACCAGTCGCGGTGTGCGCAGTGCCAAGGAGCTTGAGCGCAATCTGACGGCTTTGCTTACCGCAAATGAGTTGCAAGGCATTGATGAAGCTTGCGATCTTTTGTTAGATGCGATGCAAAAGCAGCAGCGCATTATCGTCGTGGGAGATTTTGACGCTGACGGCGCCACAAGCTCAGCGCTTGTGGTGCGCGCGCTACACCTTTTACACTACCACAACGTTGATTATTTAGTACCCAATCGCTTTGATGACGGCTACGGGCTTTCGCCGGACGTGGTGGCGCAGGCTGGGGCGAAAGGCGCGCAGCTAATCATCACGGTGGATAATGGAATTTCGTCGATAGACGGGGTTTTAGAAGCTAAAAAGCGCAATATTAGGGTTATTGTGACCGATCACCATCTGCCCGCGGATGAATTACCGGCGGCCGATGCGATGATCAATCCCAATTTGCCAACTTGTGGCTTTGCCTCAAAAGCGCTCGCAGGCGTTGGGGTGGCGTTCTACTTCATGCTGGCGGTGCGGGCCAAGCTGCGTGAGCAGGGATTTTTTGCGCCTGAGCGCTCGGAGCCTAATTTTGCACAGCTGCTTGATTTAGTGGCGCTTGGTACGGTCGCTGACGTGGCGGTGCTCGATAGCAACAATCGCATTTTGGTTCACCAAGGATTGCAGCGGATCCGCGCCGGTAAAGCCAGCGCAGGCATACAAGCGCTGCTCGCGGTGGCAAAGCGCGCTGCGCCAAAATTGGTGGCCGCCGATCTTGGCTTTGCGCTTGGGCCGCGCCTTAATGCGGCGGGCAGGCTTGAAAGCATGTCGATTGGCGTAGAGCTTTTATTGTGCGAGGATTGGCAAAAGGCGACCGCGCTGGCGCAGCGGCTTGATCTACTCAACCTTGAGCGGCGCAAAATTGAGCAGTCGATGAAGGAAGAGGCGTTGCTGCAGTGTGAAAATTTGCAGCTTGATCAAGGGAGTTTGCCGGCTGGACTGGTTTTGTATCAACCTGAGTGGCATCAAGGGACGATTGGCATTTTGGCGTCGCGTTTAAAAGAGAAATTTCACCGGCCAGTGGTGGTGTTTGCTGACGACAAGCAAGCGCAGTTAAAAGGCTCGGCGCGCTCCGTTGACGGGCTTAATATGCGCGATCTTCTCAGTGAAATTAGCCGTAAGCATCCAAAATTGTTAGCAAAATTTGGCGGCCACGCGATGGCGGCAGGTTTGAGTATCGCAAAAAAAGATCTGCCGGACTTTAGCGCCGCGTTTAATGTTGCGGTGCAAGATGTGCTTGGCGATGAGCCGTCGTGCGCGGTTGTGCTCAGTGACGGCGAGCTTACGCCTGATGAGCTGACCATTGCGACGGCGCAGCTTTTGCAAGACGCTGGACCATGGGGACACGGGTTTGCTGCGCCTTGTTTTGATGGGGTTTTTACCGTAAATGCGCAAAATTTGGTGGCGGGCAAGCACCTTAAATTGCAGCTCACACCGGTTGGCGGCGGCCCGTCACTGGATGCTATTGCGTTTAACATCGACACGCAGCAGTGGCCAAACGGAGGTGTTTCGCAGGTTCATGTCGCTTATCGATTAGAAATCAATGAGTTTCGCGGACAAAGTTCGCTGCAACTGATGATTGAATGCATCAAGGCGCTTTAATGCTTGCGGTAGCGATGCTGCAAATGGGTCTATTTTGACGAGTTAGCGCTGAGCCATTTGCCACACGTGACGTGCATGCGGTGATATTGGTGTTGGATCTGCTAAAGTTTCTAGAGTTAAGTAATTGATTTATTCACAGGCCAATGGCACTACTTTTAAAGGAAAAGTGATATGGCAGGTCCTACCGGCTCTACCTCAAGCGTGTTTGCTGTTCTTAAAGGAAGGCTTGATCAGGCAAGGCAGCTCAAAGAAAGCGCGTTGTTGAACATCAGAGGTGTTGCTAATTCGCAGCAGCAATTAGCAACAAATCAGGCTTGGATACAAGCAAAAGTTCAATTAGATCATGTGCAACGGGCTTTGGATGGGGAAGCAAAACTATCACCAAATGAATATGATCTGCTATTTAATGAATTTTCCGTTGTTGCGGCACTTGGCGCTGCAGATGTGCAACTGCAAGCTGCTGCAGATCCCATCGGCGGAGCCGTCGCAGGTGCGGCAGGCGGTGCTACTGTAGCGCAGCGTGACACGGTTAATGATTTTTCAATGCTGCAAAATTCATGTCCTGAAGAGATGCTGCTTTGTGCTGGCAACCGGCTTGGTGTGCAGTTGGCCTTTGATACTGCTACTTATACGCTTAATCAAGATCAGCAGATTGATCTTTTTGAAGCCATTTTCATGGAAAATTTGGGGCAGCCTCAAAGCCACCTTCAGGGAAATAACGCGCGAGGGATTGCCGCTTTTATTGGGGCACTTGCTAAAGATCAGGTTTACGTTGTGCGCACGGGTACGCAGGGCGGCGCTGGCCATTATTGCGTGGTCTATAACGAAGGCGGTATGTGGTATGCGCACGATAGCCGAACTCGCCCAGTCACGCAGCTGACCGATTTTTCGCAAAGCATTACGCAGCAAGCGATTGAGCGTTTTGTGGTCGCGAATGGCACGTGGGGCGAACAATATGGAAATTATTCAATCACTTATTGCGCACTCTCGAGTGAAATGGTGTGGGCGCTTGCGGCGCATGTTTTAGCAATGCGCATCAACCCGCGCCCGTAAATGAAGAAGCGGCCGCCGTTCAAAATGTTTGTATAAGGCCGCTTACTCTTTTTCCTTCCTTTATCATAAAAACTTTTCGCGAAGATAGCCGCTAGTTCTGTATCTTCTTGTCACATTTGGATAGAATTTCACTCAATTCACGTAATCTGTAAAAAAAACGCCATGTTTGAAATTAATCCGATCAAAAACCGTCTTGCCGACATCAGCGCCCGCACCCACACCCTTCGGGGGTATCTTTGACTATGACGCAAAAAAAGAGCGTCTAGAAGAGGTCAATGCAGAGCTTGAGCAGCCTGATATTTGGAATGAACCTGAGCGTGCGCAGGCGTATGGCCGCGAGCGTTCGGCATTAGAAATTGTTGTACAAACGATTGATAAGCTTGAAGAAGGCAGCACGTATGTGGCTGATCTGCTTGAGCTTGCCGTTGAAGAAGAAGATCAGCAAACGTTTGATGAAATTGAACCTGAGCTTGCTGAGCTTGAAAAGCAGTTGGCTATGCTCGAATTTCGCCGCATGTTTTCTGGCGCGCACGATGCATCCGATTGCTATGTCGATTTGCAGGCCGGCTCTGGCGGCACCGAGGCGCAAGATTGGACTTCAATGCTGCTGCGCATGTACTTGCGCTGGGCAGACGCGAAAGGCTTTAAGGCCGAAGTGATTGAAGTTTCGCCTGGCGATGTGGCTGGCCTTAAGTCTGCAACCATCCGCGTGGGCGGCGAATATGCTTACGGCTGGCTGCGCACCGAAACCGGCGTACACCGCTTAGTGCGCAAATCGCCATTCGATTCAGGCGGCCGCCGCCACACCTCGTTTGCTTCAGCGTTTATTTATCCTGAAATTGACGACAATATTGAAATTGATATTAATCCAGCTGATTTGCGTATCGACGTTTACCGCGCCTCGGGCGCCGGTGGTCAGCACGTTAACACCACTGAATCGGCGGTGCGCATCACGCACATTCCGACCAACACCGTGGTGCAGTGCCAAAACGAGCGCAGTCAGCATAAAAACAAAGATCAAGCGATGAAGCAGCTGCGCGCCAAATTGTTTGAGCTTGAGCTGCAAAAGCAAAATGAGCAAAAGCAAGCCAGTGAAGAGGCAAAATCGGACATTGGCTGGGGCAGTCAAATTCGCTCTTATGTGCTTGATGATGCGAGGATCAAAGATCTCCGTACCGGCGTTGAAACGCGCAACACGCAAGCGGTGTTAGATGGCGATCTTGATAAATTTATTGAAGCAAGCTTGAAATCGGGTTTGTAATTTTAAGGGTATTCCATGATTGATGTTTTACATGATGAAAACAAACTGATTGCTGAGCGACGTAGCAAATTGGATCACATTCGCAGCCACTGCAAAGCCAATGGCCATCCGAATGATTTTCGCCGCACCCATACCACGGACGTGCTGCAGCAAAATTTTGCTGACAAAAGCAAAGAAGAGCTTGAGTCGCTCGCTTTGCCGGTCGCGATCGCAGGGCGCATTATGGCTAAGCGCGGTCCATTTTTGGTTATTCAAGATGGACTTGGCCGCATTCAAGCTTACGCGGACAAAGCGGTGCAAGAGGCGCTCAAAGAGCAGTACCATGGCCTTGATATTGGTGACATTATTGGCGTGCGTGGCGCGCTGTGTAAGTCGGGCAAAGGCGATCTTTACGTCAACATGGAGCAGTATCAGCTGCTAACCAAAGCGCTGCGTCCGCTGCCGGAAAAATTCCATGGCCTGAGCGATCAAGAGAGCCGTTATCGCAAGCGCTACGTCGATTTGATTGTGAATGAATCGTCGCGTCAAGTGTTTGCTGTGCGCTCAAAAGTGGTCAATGCCATTCGCAACTTCTTGGTAGAACAAGGATTTATGGAAGTGGAAACGCCGATGCTACACCCCATTCCAGGCGGCGCGTCGGCACGGCCTTTTATCACGCACCACAACGCGCTTGATCAAGACATGTACTTGCGTATCGCGCCAGAGCTTTACCTTAAGCGTCTGGTGGTAGGCGGATTTGAGCGCGTGTTTGAGATCAACCGAAACTTTCGTAACGAAGGGCTTTCGCCGCGTCACAACCCAGAATTTACCATGATCGAGTTCTACATGGCGTACGCCGATTTTAACGACATGATGGATTTGACTGAGGCGATGTTAAGCCGCGTTGCGACGGATGTGCTTGGCTCAGCTAAATTGCCTTACGGCGAAATCGAGCTTGATTTTGCAGGCCCTTATGCGCGCCTGAGCATGCTGGATGCGATCAAGCAGTACAACCCTGAGCACGAACAGCTGCAGCAGCTAACTTACGAAAAAGTGCAAGATCGCGAGCACATGGCGACGCTGGCGCGTGGGCTTGGGATCTACGTGGAAAAATTCTGGAGCTGCGGTCAGCTGCTTGAGGAAATTTTCGCTGAAACCGTGGAAACGCGTTTGATGCAGCCAACCTTTATTACCGAGTACCCAGCAGATATTTCGCCGCTGGCTCGCCGTAATGACGTTAACCCGTTTGTGACTGATCGCTTTGAGTTTTTTGTCGGCGGACGTGAGCTTGCCAACGGTTTCTCTGAGCTGAACGACGCAGAAGATCAAGATGAGCGCTTTAAGGCGCAGCTTAACGCAAAAGATGCCGGTGATGATGAAGCAATGTTCTATGACGCTGATTTTATTACAGCTTTAGAGCACGGCTTGCCACCAACGGCGGGTGAGGGAATTGGTATCGACCGACTAGTGATGCTGTTTACTAACATGCACACTATTCGCGACGTGATTTTGTTCCCGTCAATGCGCCCGCAGCAGCCTAAAAGCAAATAAAAAAGTAAGAAAAGCAAAGTAAGAAAAATGCCGCGTAATGCGGCATTTTTTTTAGATTAAGCGTTACAGGTAGGTATTGTTGTTGGTGTTATTTGCATGATAAGTATGCACAATTTCATATTCCTTTTGAAAATGTGTCACCTTTTGCAAATAGTTGCGCGACTCTTGCGCTGGGTGGCGCTTAGTGAGCGCCCAATACACTTGCTTAGGTTTGAGTGCGTTCAAACTTTTCATCGCCTGCGCGCGATCAGAGTGAAAAGTGCGCAGCACATTGCCCGCGCCGCCGTTGTAGGCGCTGATCATGCTGTAATGCAAAGAAAGCGGATCATTAACTTGCTTTAAGTAGTGATTTTTCAGCAAGTAACAGTACGCTGTGCCGATATCGATATTTTTCGCCGGATCAAAGAGATCTTTCACGGTAGGCTCGCCGTCTCGGCCTTTGATGAGCGTAAAGACGTCGCGGCCGGCCGTTTGTGGCACCACTTGCATTAAGCCGTAAGCGTTGGCAGGGCTTACCGCGTAAGGGTTAAAGCTGCTTTCAGTTTTGATGATGGCGTAGATCAGCGACTGGTCGATGCCATAACGCTGTGAGGCCTTTTTGATCAGATCAGCATACTGATAGCGGCGTTTTTGGCTGTGGTTGCTGACCATGCTGATCTCAACAAACAGCATCTGTTTTTGGTTGATAGTTTTAGTTTGTAATTGATTTTCAATGAGATAGTCTGCAAAACGCTCAGCACGCCATGGCCAATTGATCTCTTTACCGTCCTGATCCAAGATCTGCCCTTGCAAAAAAGGTTTGCCGCCTAACACCACTTCTGAGGCAGAGTAAAGGTCGACTGAATTTGGATTATAAGGCGTTAGCAGCATGCTGATGATAGCTTGCCGCAGGTGCTTTTTTTGATCGGCTGTCGCGATGGTTTCGACCGCGATTTTGCCGTTATCAAAATTAATGCGTGCGCGGCTTAAATAGTTGTCGGTGTATTTTACGTAGTTTTGCTTACCGGCAACGTGGACTTCTTTTTCGCCCCAGCGCTCTACGATTTTGCTATTGAACGAGCTGATCAACTGATTGAACGCATTGAGATCTTTTGCAAACTCTTGTTGCGAATCATCAAGTTCAATATCATTGACGAAAAGGTTATTTTGCTGGTCGACAGTAGGCTTAGTACTACTACAACCAAAATTCAATAACAAACAGCCGAGCAATAGCGTGATCTTATGCGCTAACTTCATGACATCCCTATCAATCAAAAAAAGCATCCATGCAATAATGCTAATAGCGGATGCTTCTTTTAGAAAAAGGGATGGTGAATTTATGGGGAAGATGCCACTTTATTGTGGATCCATTACCTACAGCGCTTCCAAATTTTTAAGAAAAAAAGTTGTAAAAAAATAAAAAGTTCTAGTTCACTTTTCGGGAGGACGGTACCCTTCGATATGGATTTCTTGTCCTTCAAATAAAAATTTCGTCATCTCTTGCTCAAGAAAAGTGCGATGCTCTGGGTTCATCATGTTGAGTTTTTTCTCGTTGATCAGCATGGTTTGCTTCGCTTGCCACATCGCCCACGCCTCTTTGCTAATGTGTTCAAAAATGCGCTTTCCAAGCTCTCCTGGGTAAAACTGAAAATCGAGTCCCGGCGCCTCTTTTTGCAGACGCTGACAAAAAACGGTACGGCTCATAATTACTCCTTAAACAAGGGTGAAGTGAATAAAAGTTTGTGCACTGGCGCGGCCAGCCCGATCTCGGCAGGTTTGCTGCGATCATACCAAACTGCATCTGGCTCTTGGCATTGCCAGCGAGGCTTTTGCTGTAGTGTCACATGTAGCGGATTGATATTTAAGTGAAAATGGCTAAAGGTGTGGCGAAATGGCGCTAACGGCGTCGTGGTAAACGTGATGTTTTTTGCCTTTTGCGCGACAAAGTCTTTTGCCTGCTCGATTTGGCACTCTGGCAGCGAATAGAGTCCGCCCCAAATGCCTTGCTGCGGGCGTTTTTCTAGCCAGATCTGATTGCCAAACTCAAACAGCACCAAGCAGATCTCCTTTTCAGGCAAGGTGCTGCTGGGCTTTTTGCCAGGAAATTCGCTTTGCCGGCCTTCTTTGTACGCTGCGCAGCTTTTTTGCACGGGGCAGCTTGCGCATTTAGGGCGGCTTCTTGTGCAGATCAGCGAGCCAATGTCCATCAGCGCTTGGTTGTAAGCGCCAGCATTTTGCGCTGGCGTGAGCTGCTCTGCGAGCTGCCACAGTTGATTTTCAACCGCTTTTTTCCCAGGCCACCCAGCTACGGCAAAATGGCGCGCATAAGTGCGCTTTACGTTGCCATCTAAAATTGGCGCCGTTTGGCCGAAAGCAAACGACAAAATGGCGCCCGCAGTTGAGCGGCCAATGCCAGAAAGTGCTTGTAATTGCTGCAGATCTGCGGGCATGACGCCGCTCTTTAGCTGGCAGATCTGCTGCGCGGCTTTGTGCAAATTGCGCGCGCGCGCATAGTAGCCAAGGCCGGTCCACAGGTGTAAAACTTCATCAAGCGGCGCGGCGGCCAAGCTTTGCAAAGTGGGAAAACGCTCGGTAAAGCGCAAAAAGTAGGGGATCACCGTGGCAACTTGGGTTTGCTGGAGCATGATCTCCGACAGCCAGACGCGGTAAGGCGTGCGCCCTTGCTGCCAAGGGAGATCTTTGCGGCCAAATTGTTGGTACCATTCGAGAATTTCTTGCTGAAAACGTGCCGCCATCTTTGGCTCTGTGCAGAGTAAAAATGGCATTGTACCCTATAAAATTGGCCAGTTGTTTAGAGTTCTTCGGTCAAAAATTCACTGAGCAGATCGTTTAAAAAAAGCCGTCCTTTTTCAGTGACTTGCCAAAAGTCCGCGCCTTCATTGAGCCATCCATTTGCGACCGAGCGCGCCAGTGGCTCGGCGATTGCGCTGTTTGGCACGCCGGTAAGCGCGCTAAATTGCGCTTTAGGACAAGGCTCAAACAGGCGAAAACGGTTCATGAAAAATTCAAACGGCAACTCGTTGGACGCGACCACTTGCTCGCTGCGCCAGTTTTGCGTCTGTCTCGCGGCAATCGCGGCAAGATAGCGTGTCGGCTGGCTGGTTTTAACCGTGCGCGTGATTTGCTCTTGGGTGATCTTGCCGTGCGCGCCGCAGCCGATGCCAAGGTAATCGCCAAAACGCCAGTAATTGAGATTGTGCTGGCACTCAAAACCCGGCTTACAAAAGGCGGAAGTTTCGTATTGCACAAAGCCGGCCTCTTGCAACAGCGCGGCGCCTTGTTCAAAGATCTCCCACAAGGTGTCGTCGCTCGGCAGAGGCGGCGGCGCGGCAAAAAAGCGCGTGTTGGGCTCAATGGTGAGCTGATACCACGACAGGTGCGTGGGATTGAGCGCGATGGCTTGTTTGAGATCGTGCAGCGCCTGCGCGGTGGTTTGCTCCGGCAAGCCATGCATCAAATCCAGATTGAGGCGCGTAAAACCTGCCGCGTGCGCTTCAAGCGCGCTGTTTTGCGCGTCGTGCTGGTTATGAATGCGTCCAAGCAGCTTAAGTTTTTGTTCATCAAAGCTTTGTACGCCGATAGAGAGGCGATTGACCCCCGCTTGGCGATAACCGCTGAGCGCGCCAGCTTCTACCGCGCCTGGGTTTGCTTCCATGGTAATTTCAATGTCGTCGGCAAAGGCGATTTGCTGGCGAATGCCGGCTAACAGTTTGCCGATATTGTGCGGTGAAAAGAGGCTTGGTGTGCCGCCGCCGATGAAAATAGAGTGCAGCGCGCGCGTTTTCAGCCAAGGAAAACGCGCCAGATCTGTAGCTAAATCAAAGAGTAACGCCTCGATATACTCTTCTTGTGCAAGCGGACCCTTTTGCGCGTGCGAGTTAAAATCGCAGTACGGGCACTTTTGGATGCACCACGGAATGTGTACATAGAGGCTAAGCGGCGGCGTCGGGATCACTTTGTGTGCACCTGCAAAGCGTCAAGCGCGGCAAATAGTTGCTGCAGGGCTTTGGCGCGATGTGAGATCTGCTCTTTGAGCTGCGGCGCGATTTGCGCTGCAGTGCTTTGATATTCTTCGACATAAAAGACGGGATCGTAGCCAAAGCCAAACTCGCCTGCCGCAGCGTGCGCGATTGTGCCCTCAAAAGTGCCGTGGCATAAAATAGGCGCCGGATCGTCTGCGTGGCGCATGTACGCGAGCGCGCAGTGAAAGCGGGCGGTTCGTTTTTCTGCGGGGACGTCACGCAGCGCTTCAAGCAGTTTGGCGATATTGTCGGCGTCACTTTTTTGCGTGCCGGCAAAGCGCGCGCTGTAAACGCCTGGCGCGCCGTCCAAAAAGTCAACTTCAAGGCCCGAGTCGTCAGCGATCGCCGGTAAACCTGTTTGCTTGGCGGCGTGGCGCGCTTTGATGATTGCGTTTTCGATGAAGGTGGTGCCGGTTTCATCGGCGTCTTCTACGCCAAATTCACTTTGTGCGACGATATTTAAACCAAATGTTTGTAAAGCGTTCGCTAACTCTTTGACTTTCCCAGCATTACTGGTTGCAAGCACCACTTTTTTCATGTTTTCCCCAACAGCGATCAAAAGCTCGCCCACACGTGACGAGTTTTTAGAAGATTTAGATAGCTGCTAGTGTACCTAAAGTTGCAGGCGGGTAAAAGCGCGCGATAAGCGCTCGCTTACGATAAAAGATTGGCGACAAATTCAGGCAGTTGGTTGGGGCTTTGAATGCGCACGCGCTTGTGGCGGCATAGTTGCCCTTTTTCAATCGCCACCGCGCTTTTGCTGACTTTAAATTGCTTGGCCAAAAAGGCGGTGAGGTGGCTATTGGCTTTGCCATCGGCGGGGGGCGCGGTGATGGCGATTTTGATCTCATCCCCATGCAGCCCAAGCCAGCGATCCGCGCTGGCTTTAGGTTGAATGTAGAGCATGAGCACCAGCTCGTCGGCACTGTGCCAGTAGCAGGGCATCGTTAGAGCGCCGCCCACAGGTTGCCAAAAAATGGTCGCAGCAGATCGCCGATGAAAAAGTTTAAAAATTGCAGGGCGATAAATACCGCAAGCACGCTCAGATCAAGGCCGCCCATGCTTGGAATGACGCGGCGCACCGGCGCAAGCAGTGGCTCGGTCAGCTGCGCTAACACATATTCAATAGGACTTCTGCCTTGGCTGATCCAGCTTAAAATCGAGCGCAAAATCAAGGCCCAAAAAATTAAGCTGCCGCTGTCTTTTAGCATCGCGATAAGCCCGATGAGCAAAAACGCGGGGTCAAACGAGATTGTCCCAGTGCCGGCGAGCTGCAAGGCGAAAAATTTCGTGGTGCAGAGCAGATAGGCAAAAACCACCGTAGCGGTATCTAAATTGCCAAACGCGGGGATGAAGCGGCGCATCGGCGCAATGACCGGCTGCGTAGCTTTCACCACAAATTGGCTAAAAGGGTTGTAAAAATCGGCGCGCGCCCACTGTAGCCAGATGCGCAGCAGCACGACCATAATGTAGAGATCAAATAGGGTGTTGATCAAAAAAGTCATTGAATTCATTTATAAAACCTTAAAAAAGTGATTCCATCTCTTGGGCTCTTAATATGGCCGCTTGCATCGCTTGCGCCACGGTTTGCTGCAAATTTGCCTTTTCAAACACCGCAATGGCGGCTGCAGTGGTTCCTCCTTTGGATGTGACTTGCTCGCGAAGCTTGGCAAACGAGCTCTCTGGCTGCGTTTTGGCGAGCGCTGCGGCGCCCAGCGCGGCTTGCTGCACCAGTTGCCGCGCGTCTTGCTCGCTCATGCCAAGGCGCTGCGCTTCTTCTTGCATCGCTTGCATGAACAAGAAGAAATAGGCGGGCGCGCTGCCGGCTGCGGCAATAATAACATTGATATCAGCCTCTTGCTCAACCCAGCACACTTTGCCTACCGCGCTAAACAGCTCGCTGGCAAATTGGCGATAGTTTGGCGCAAGGGCGGGCGCGGCGTACAGGCCGCTCATCGCTTCGCCGATCATGGCGGGGGTGTTGGGCATGGCGCGTACGATGTTTAGTTGCGCGCCTGCAAGCTTACTTAAGTTATCGCAAGTGATGCCGGCGGCGATACTGATCACCAATTTTTTTTCCCATTCAACTTGTGGCAGGCCTTGCAGCAGCGCCGCCATGTCCTGCGGTTTTACGCCAAGAACGATAATATCAGCAAGCTGCGCGCTCTGCGCTGCGTTTTGGCTCACTTTTATTTTAAGATCTTGTTCTATAATTTTATTTTTCTGCTCACTGCGATTAACGGCGATGATCTGCTGTGACGGAAAATTGTGCAGAATAAGGCCTCTGATCAAGGCGAGAGCCATGTTTCCTGCGCCAAGAAAGGCGATCGTTTGTTGTTTAAACATTGTTTTGTCCTGCTGAGTTACGCGCGCCAAAAATAGCACTGCCAATACGCACCATCGTGCTACCGGCCTTGATAGCCATATCCATGTCATTGCTCATGCCAATAGAGAGCGTGTCAAAATTTGCGTAGCGCGGTTTTAGCTGTGCAAAAAGTTTGGCAATTTTTTCAAAAGTTGCGAGCTGCTCTTTTTTATCTAAAGTGGCTTTTGGGATGGACATTAAGCCGCGCAGTGTAAGATGGGGTAAATTTGTGATTTCATCTGCTAATGCAATGATTTCTTCTATTTTTTCTGCTGGAATTCCTGATTTTGTTGTCTCATTGTCCATGTTTATCTGGATCAAGATCTGCAGCGGCGCAAGCTGTGCGGGGCGCTGCTGGCTCAAACGCTGCGCAATTTTGCTGCGTGACACGGTGTGCACCCAAGCAAAATTTTCCGCAACCACGGCCGTTTTGTTTGACTGTAGCGGGCCGATAAGATGCCATGTCAGCGCTGTGGGCTGCTTGGAAAAATAGTTAATTTTTTCAATGGCTTCTTGTACGTAATTTTCACCAAATTGTGTAATACCCGCTTCAATAGCTTGCGCAATATCAGTCACGGGTTTCGTTTTTGTGACAGCAAGAAGTTGAATTTCTTGGCTATTTCTCTGGCTTTGTTTTGCAATTTGGGAAATTTGCTCAAAAATTAAAGTTATGTTTTGCTCAATCGCGTTGGGTGTAGGCATACAAATACAAAAATGGTGAGAGTTGATGAATATTAAGGATCTTTTGAGCGCTAGTGTAAAGCATAACGCTTCCGATCTACACCTTTCTGCAGGAATGATCCCGATGTTGCGTATCGATGGTGAAATGCAGCAGCTGGGTAACGAAGTCCTCTCCGATGAGTCGGTGCGGCGTATGCTCAACGAAGTCATGGACGAAGAGCAGATGCAAAAGTATGGGCGCGATCTTGAGCTCGACTTTTGCTGCGAGCTTAAGTCGATTGGCCGCTTTCGGGTCAACGCGTTTACACAGTCGCGCGGCGCCTCGGGCGTGTTTCGTACCATCGCGGACAGAATTCCTACCCTTGCCGAACTGAATGCGCCGGCAATTTTTAATCAGTTTATTGAATACCAAAAAGGGCTGGTGCTGGTCACGGGGCCAACCGGCTCTGGTAAATCGACGACGCTTGCGGCCATGATTGAGCAGATCAACGCGGCGCAAAAATGCCACATTTTGACGATTGAGGATCCGATAGAGTTCGTTTATCAGCCGAAATTATCGATTGTCAATCAGCGCGAAGTGCACGTTGATACGCATTCGTTCAGTAACGGCCTGCGCTCGGCGCTGCGCGAGGATCTCGACGTCATTTTGGTGGGCGAGCTGCGTGACAAAGAGACGATAAGCCTTGCGCTGACGGCGGCTGAGACGGGGCATCTGGTTTTTGCGACGCTGCATACTTCAAGCGCGGCGAAGGCAATCGACCGTATTGTGGACGTCTTTTCGGCGGAAGATAAGAGCATGGTGCGTGCGATGCTTTCGGAGTCGCTGCGTGCGGTGATCTCGCAAAAATTGCTAAAGCGGCGCAATGGCGGGCGAGTTGCTGCGCATGAAGTGATGGTGGTCAGCTCGGCAATTCGCAATTTGATCCGCGAAAACAAAGTGGCGCAGATTTTCTCGATGATCCAGACCGGCGCTTCGTTAGGGATGCAGACGTTTGAGCAATCGGTGCTGAATTTGCTTGAGCAAGAAGTTGTGACGCAAGAAGAGGCGGATCGCGTGCTAGAAACGCTGCAAAATCATCACCTTTAAGCGTTTGCTTTAGGCTGGTGGAGTAACAAAACGCAAGGCGTGCGTGCTCAAACGGCTTGCGTGTGAAAAATAGGTAAAGAGTGCCGCGCTTTTTCTGGCGGCCTTAGTTATTTTTGCGTTTGGCTGAGATTGTGTTGATGGCGCGTTTTTTTGCTGCGCCGCCAGCTTGTTTTAGCTTAACAATCAACCAAGTAGCGCGAGAAAGTGCTGCTCTTGCCACTCTTCTTTTAGCAGGCCATAGCGCACGCTATCGTAATATTCTCCCTCATAAAACAGCACCTTACGGATCCGCGCCTCTTGCTGCATGCCAAGTGCCTGCGCGCAGCGCATCATGCGTGGATTGCCAGACCAAGTGGTCAGGCCGACGCGCGCGACTGGTAACGTGCTGAAAATGTGGGAGATCCACAGGCCGAGCGCTTTTCTGCCAATGTGCAAACCCCAATCTTGCTTGTAGAAAAGCGTGACGCCCACTTCGAGCCAGTGCGAGCTCTCTTCTTCCCAATAATATGAGATGTAGCCGACAGCTTTTCCATTATAGTCAATGACTTGTGCTGTTTTTCCCTCTTGTAGCCGCTGAAATAAGTGGCGGCCAAATTGAAATGGCGAGGGGGCGACTAGCGTGAGGTAAGGGGCGTCAAATCTTTTCCATTCTTGATTGACGTAGATGTCGTGCCAGAGCTGGCTTTTTTCGTCGCGTCGCGCGGGGCGCAGGCAGACGTTGCTGTGCTGTAATGTCATCCGTGACAGAGATCCTTAACCGGTATTTACTTTTGTTACTATAAACTTGACGATTTATTTGTGCTTTAGCTTTGTTAAATCAATGAAGTATGTTCACAACAATTTTTCGCTTTTCGCTGAGGGCATTGCGATCCGCGAGCGGCGCTTAAGTTTTGCTTTCGGTTGCTTCTAGTTTTTTTACAATAAATTCAATTAACTGGCTAAATTTTGATGGCGGCATCACCGACACGCCCATCGTTTGGGTGCCCATCACTGGCACATCGCTATCTAACATCTTGAATTGGTATAAAAAATGGTCGAATTGACAGGCTGCGACCTCAAGATGATGCTGTAATTTTTTGCGTAGCTGTTTCATGATGAAACCCTCATGGTGTCGATAGCGATGGCTTGCATGTGAACATTTTGCAATGCGGTCATAGTACTGGTGTTGCATAATTGCGGGAAGAAAAAAAGCGTGAAATTGAATGAGTTAAGCTGAAAGATATTTCACTTTTCGCGCATAACGTGCGCAGCAAAAGCGGGCCATCTGCCTTTGAGAAAGGCTGTCGATACAGTTAAAAAAGCGCTGCCGGCTGAGCGTGGATAAGTGGTGCATTGGTGCGGTGAGTCGGGTACTGCGTTAGCTAAAATAAAAGATGCCGCGGCGCATGCGTTATATCCTATAAAGCGATCCTACAGAGCATGCCGCACAGCTCTTAATTATTGTTTCGGAAGATATTTTTGGCTTGGGCGGCGCAAAATTTGTGCAAACGGAGAAGGCGTCGCGACCATTACCACGATTTTGCCGTGTGAGGTCGGAGTCAAATTGCGCACAACCGCTTTGCACTGCTGAAAGTAAAAGTCCAATTTCATCGCGATAAGTGCAAAGTGAATTTGCGCGTTAGTGAAAAATGTCTGTAACATAATATTTTCCTTCTGCTGGCTGCTGGAGTTTGCGCGCTGGCTAAACCGTGCGCTGATCCTAAAGCGTACAGCTGTAAGCAGGAAGAAAAATAGTATGAAATAAGTTGCTATTGATTTTAATGTTTTGATTTGCAAAGCGATATTTTGGCTGCGGGCCAATTTGCGGCGTAAAAATTTTCATTTTTGCATGATGCACGCTAATTTGACGCCTATTGCTTTTCTTATTGTTGTTCGCGCAGATTGATTTTTATCATCTGACGTTTTGCTTCTTGTCGCAGCGCTTTTAAAAGGTAACAGAATGAATTTAAACAATTTTACCAATATGGATCCCAACCTTTTGCTCAGCATTGTCAATATGAAGCTGCGTGACCAATTTAGCTCGCTTGCTTCGCTGTGCGCTTTTTATGAAATTGACGAGCAGGCACTGCGCGATAAGTTGGCGCGGGGCGGGTTTGAATATATGGCGACGATTAATCAATTTCGCTAAGCGTTTTTGTGTGGGGCAAATAAGCGCAGCCGGCGCTGCGCTTGCGTCTGCTGCGGTTTATGAGCAGCAGCTTTTTTTGTTAAGTAGCTGTTTTATCAAGATAAGCCGCCTCGCCGCTCCGCGGCAATCCCACATTGTAAATTTTGTTGTTAAATCAGGGCATTTTGCATTAATTTATGCGCATTATGCTTGCTAAAAACTCCCTCCAACAACTATTTGCAGATCACTGGGATG
>JBOFRL010000019.1:0-57797 GCA_051650965.1 Vibrionaceae bacterium | reverse complement strand
AAAGATAAGTATTGTTTTAGGGCTGCGCTAACAAAATTTTTCAAGGAAACATTGCCGGACATTGGTAGCCGTTTAGCATCTCGGATCAATGACAATTTTCAACTATTGCCTCAAGCATCTTCAGGTTGATTGGGTATATTAGCGATTTGCTGCCATCTGCGAGGTTGGATGAGAGTGACAATTTTGCTAAAAACAGCCAAAAAGAAGAAGAGGAGCTAGGCTCCTCTTTTTAATGTCTTATTTAAACGAATTGTTTTTGTTTACATTTTTTCGTCTTGCATTTCCATCATCATCATATCGTTATCATGCACCATTGCGCGGTGTGTTACCGCTTTGTGCTCCATTCCGCCGTGTTTTTTGCACATTTGACTTGGGATATATTCTACTTTTCCATCGGCCATTTTGCAGTCAACACGAGGTCCAGCTTTGTAGTCTGATTGGTTTGCCCCAACTGTTGCGGTGGTTGTTGCTGCATGTGACGCACCCACAAGGGCAGCTAAACTAAACAATGCAGCACCGATAACACGTATTTTCATCTGATAGCTCCTAAAGTTTTGTTGACCTGTGTTGTTCGATCGTAATTCTAGAAAATTCACAGCAGGAAAAAGTAGGTGCTTGCATTTTTTTCTCACAAATAAGACACGTCTCTTCATAATGAGGCGTACGCATGGTTTTGACGGCATTGATCACGCGCTGCAGCAATCGCATTGATAGCATGCATCTTCTGCACCTCGCGCGAATTTCGGTATACAATAAGCGTTTTTGACGGTTACACGCTTTTTTCGCAGCAGATCATCACGTGCAGTAGCCTGTCGCAGAGTGAATATGGAAAATACAATATGAAAGTAAAAACGCGTTTTGCCCCAAGCCCGACGGGATTTTTGCATGTTGGCGGCGCGCGAACGGCGCTCTATTCTTGGTTATTTGCAAAGCATGCCGGTGGCGAGTTCATTTTGCGTATCGAAGATACCGATATTGAGCGCTCCACCCAAGAGGCGATTGACGCCATTTTAGAAAGCATGCAGTGGCTCGGCCTTGATTGGGATGAGGGCCCGTATTATCAAACCAAGCGTTTTGATCGCTATAACCAAGTTATTGATGAGCTTTTAGCCAAAGATCTGGCGTACAAGTGCTACGCGCCCAAAGAGCTGCTTGACGAAATTCGTGAGCAGCAAATGGCTGCTGGCCTTAAGCCGCGCTACGATGCTGAGCATCCACAAATTATGGCGGCAAATGCTGCCGCGAGCGCCGATCAGCCTTGCTGCATCCGTTTTCGCAATCCTAAGCATGGCTCGGTGGTGTTCGTTGACCACATTCGCGGCAGAATTGAGATTGCAAACAGTGAGTTAGATGATCTTGTGATCCGCCGTACTGATGGCACGCCGACCTACAACTTTTGTGTGGTGGTGGATGATTGGGATATGGGGATCACGCATGTGATCCGTGGTGAAGATCATATCAACAATACGCCGCGGCAAATTAATATATATCAAGCGCTTGGCGCGCCAATCCCACAGTTTTCGCACTGTTCAATGATTTTAGGTGATGACGGCGCAAAATTGTCGAAACGACATGGCGCGGTCAATGTCATGCAATATCGCGATGACGGCTATTTGCCGCAGGCTCTGCTTAACTATTTAGTGCGTCTTGGCTGGTCGCATGGTGATCAGGAAATTTTCTCGCTGCAAGAGATGATTTCGCTTTTCAGCATTGATTCTATTAGCAAATCAGCGTCAGCTTTTAATACTGACAAACTATTGTGGCTCAATCAGCACTACATTAAAACTTCGCCGCCAGAGTACGTTGCAAGTCATTTGCAGTGGCATTTAGATCAGCAGCAAATCGTAACTGCGGGTGGCCCTGCGATCACATCGGTGATTGCTTTACTTGCAGAGCGTTGCCACACGTTAGTCGAGCTTGCGCAGCAAAGTCGCTACTTTTACCACGATTTTGCAGATTTTGACGCTGACGCAGCCAAAAAGCATTTGCGTCCTGTTGCGTTGCCTGCGTTGGAGCTGGCTCAAGAGAAATTGACGGCGCTGCAAGATTGGCAAACAGCTGCGCTGCATCATGTGATTGAAGAGATCTGTCAAGAGCTTGAGGTGGGCATGGGCAAAGTGGGCATGCCGCTGCGCGTTGCTGTGACCGGTGGCGGCCAGTCGCCTTCCGTAGACGCCGTCATGACGCTGCTTGGCAAAGAGCGCGTGCTTGCGCGCGTTGCAAAAGCGATTGCGTTTGTCAAAGCAAGAGCAGAGTAAAACGGTGAAATGGGGTGAGAGCTGATGGCGTTCCCACAGGGACTCGAACCCCGATCGGTCGCTTAGGAGGCGACTGCTCTATCCTGTTGAGCTATGAGAACATTTTTGAAAAGGCCTGCTTGCAGGCCTTTTTATTTTAGAACGATAACAGTATACCGATTTTTCGCTTAAGGTTAAGGTCAAAAAGCGTTCAAAAGATCTGTTTGGTGACTAAATCGCCAATTTGCACACTTCCGGCAAGCTCGGCTGGCGTGAGCGAAACTTCGGCAGTTTTTTCGTAAACGCGCGTGACGGTCAAAAGAATATCGCTCTTTTTCAGCTGCGAGCGCACGGCGCCGCGCGGGTCGATAAAGTTGGCGTCATGCCACAACACCAGTTGGTCGCCTTGCTGCACCTTGTGCATCCTTCCGGCATCAATTTGCCCCTTCGTGCCATTAATTTCAATGATGGCGGGCATCGCGGCATGGCAAGCAAACTGTGTTTCTAGATCGAGCAAAATGTTGCGACTGACGCGCCGCGCCATCGCGCCAAACGGTGAAGTCCAAAAGCGCGCAGTTTGTGTATCCACAGTACTGAATTTATCAAACGTCCAAATTGCAATGTCGCGGTAGCTGTTTTGATACACCACCGAGCCTGTGCGCCCGTCAATCGCCGTGATGGAAATGGCGAGCTGGCGGTTCATTTGCTTGGCATCATCGGGATCGAGCGTTGCGCTCAGATCGGTGATGTCGCCGATAACAAGCAGCTGCGCGCCGTGATCTTTGGCGATGATCCTTGAGGTATAAGGCTCTTGGGGCGCGATCATGTAGGGAGTGATCTCTTGCACGATAAAGCTTTGCGAGTCTTTATCAAACTGTTTTTTAAGCACATTTGTAAAGTCATTGCCGAAGCGAAAAATGCTGCCCAGTGAGGCGTGCTGCGGATCGACGATCTCAAAATGGCTAAGCAAAATCCCCTTGCGATAGAGCTGGCGCTGACAACTTTGCTTGGCGGGATAAATATCAACCCGAATCGTCACCTTAACCGTTTTCCCTTTTTGGTTGACGTCGGTGATCAGCAGCTGGCGAATTTCGCTGCCATTAAAAATGTACTCACTTTTATTTTCTTTCAAAAACGGTTTGATGGCGGTAAGGCTGGCAAGATCTGCGCCGGCAAACTTAAGCGCTTGATAAATCGCGTCTTCAATCGCGTGCTGCTTGGCATTGCTGGCATTTTCGATAAAGGAGCTCGCTGCTGTCACTTCAAACCAAGCCGCATGACTTGAGCGGCTGAAAAGGAAAATAAAAATGGCAAACAGTTGCCGTGAAATCTTAAATGTCATGTGAGCCCTTATCGACACAATTTTTACTCGAATTTGCCAAAAATCGTTTTTTTGCTAAATCCGTCCACGTCTTTGCTTATTGCTGAAAAATCAGGAACAAAATTTGCAAGCTTTTTACCTCAAATCGCGAGATGGCTTAGCTATTTTGAAACACATTGGAATACGTTGCTTGTGCTAAAAGCACATGCAAATAGTGTTCCCAAATAGTTGGGTCATTTACTGCCAGTAAATTGACGCTGTGATGGGATGAAAAATGAAAAAGTTAAGCGTGATTTTGCTCAGCCTGATGAGCTGTGGCTGCATTTACAACCCAATTTATGACGGTAAGGAGCCTTTTTCGGGCGGCCAATTTACCTTGGCGCAAGTGCCTCGTCATACACTGGACTTTTTCTTAGACGGCCTCACAGACAATTTGCTTAGAAATCAAAAGGGATTAGCGTCTAACGCCTCTTTGGTGATCGCTTCGTTTGTTGATATTGAAAATATCGAGCACACCAACTGGCTTGGTAACTCCTTGACGGAAGGGATGATTTACCAGATGCAGCGCCGCGGCTTTAGTGTGGTTGACTTTAAAAGTACCGGCGCAATTCGGGTCACGCAAACCGGCGATTTTACGCTAAGCCGCGACTGGAAAGAGTTGCCTACGGAGCAGGCGTCGGATCATGTGGTGACGGGCACGATGCTGCGCCAGACGGGCGGCGTTTTGATCAACGTGCGTGTGATCTCGCTGGCGTCGCGAGTCGTTGTTGCCTCGGCGCAAGGCTTTTTGCCTGAAGACAGAATTGGTCGTGATATTGACACTCTGTATCGCGTCCGCCTGCAAGATGGCAGCGTGATCCGCAGTGAGCAGCGCAAAGCGCGCGAAAGAAATATCATTTTGAAACCACAATAAGTTAAGGAATTGTAATGAAAAAATGCGTAACAGTGCTGTTTTTTGCCGCTCTGAGCATCGCGTGTCAGCCGTTAGTGCCGATCCGCTCTGCAGACGTTATCACTGCAGTTGGTACGGCTTCCATCAGCGCGCAAGCGGGTAGCTCATTGGAAGAAAAGCAATTTCGCGCCATACGTGCGTCAAAATTGGATGCGTACAAAGAGTTGTCTGAGCAGATCTATGGGGTGCGTGTTAGCAGCAGTTCGCAAATGAACGATCAAAGGCTTGATAGCGATCAGGTGGGCAGCGAAGTTGAAGGGGTGATCAGAGCGGCGCAAGTGATCTCAAGCTATCAAGTTGGCGATAGCTATGTGACTGAATTAGAACTGAATTTGCAGAAAATGAAAAACATGAGTCAGTATGGGGAAACTTACAAAGTGCAGCGTGACGACACCATCATTTATTAAGCTTTTACCTTTGTTCCTAACGTGCGGCGGCCTGAAGTATGGCCAGCACTGTCGTAAATAATTTCATTTTTATTGATCGTGTCGTTAAAAAGGTTGCGCAACTTATTGATACTCATGGCTGCTCTTTGCAGCAAAATGCCATTGTTATTATTTTGTTGGTGGCACAAAGTAACTTGCTGTTTTATAAGAGAAATAGTTTCTAACTGCGGCTCGTTGAGCGTCTGCGTCTGGGTCAGTTTGGCAAGCTCTTCATCGCGCTGCTCAATTGCTTGAACTAATTTTATTTTTTTCTTCGCGCACATTTCGATAGCAGGCGTATCGCGCTTAGCGATCACAACCGCTTCTTCTTTAAGCAAATTTAGCAATGTTGTCACGTCAGTGGCTTGCTCGTTGAGCAATTGATCAAAGTGATTCATTTTAGTTGAGTTCATTAAAGTTTGTTTCATGTTTTAAGATATTGCTGGCCAATCGGTCGGGATCCACTTTGTAGGTGCCGTTGGCAATCGCCGCTTTCAGCGCTTCAACTTTTTTGCTATCAAAAGCAGAGCTTTGCGTAATTTGTTGATTGAGCTTATTTAGCACTTTGCTTTGCTCGCTCATTACAAACTCATCTTTTTGTTCGCTAACAACATTGGGTAAAGCCTCTTGATTGACCGTTTTTGCCGGTGCTTTGCTGTTGAGGGTGTTATTTGCGCTCAAATGTTGATTTGTGCGCAAGTGTTCAATGCTTGCCATAAGAAAACCTTACTTAAAGATGTACACAATGACCATATCGGCGTTATTGCTGAGTTCTTTAGCCGCTATTTTAAAAGTTAATCGTAACTTGCCCAACTGCGCTGATCTTGCCATCCACAATTTTATTTGAGCTTACGTTGCTAACCTTTACGCTGCTGCCAATTATTCCCTCAGTTAACGCTACTCCGTTGGTGACAATAGTGAAATTTTGATTGCCGGTAAGCATCGTAACACTATCGCCCTTACACACCATGCAAATGTCGTGCCTTTGTATGGGATCACTTAAATTCACATTGCGTTTTACCTTCGCGCCGATGAGCTGCGTGATGTCGCTGTAGGTTTTTCCGCGGGCGAGGCGCGCGTTAGTCCATTGTATTGAGAGATCATTTTCCGACAAACGCATGTCACGTGCCAGCGGCCTTTTTGCGACAACAATTGGCGTAACTATTCGAATATCAACAGGAATATAAGTTTGCCAATTTTCTTTGTCGCAGGTGACTAAAAGAGTGACGCGTTTGTCGAGCGTCTGTTTTCCTGGGATCGACGCGATCATGCCGTCGTGACAAGCGGCAAAATTTAGCCTTGAGTCAATATTTGCCGCAGTTACTTCAAGTTTGCCAAGTTTGGGAACTTCAATTTGTGAAGCGACAAATTGCTGCGCAAATTGCTTGATCTGTTCGCGCGGATCCTCTGTGTGAGAATTTTCCAACGTTTGTGCGGCGGCGTTATTTACGTAACAGGCTAAAAATAAAGAGATCAGAGAAAGCAGGGATCGTTTCATAACAAGGCATAATTAAGATCAAATTAATTAAATCTTAGTACATGAAACAATATTGGTATTGATAGAGCAGTTTGCTGCAAAGACGCTAAGCTACTAAATAGCACATTAAAGCGGCTTGGCTTGGAGGCGGCAATGTCGGATATGTTTAATTCAGTTAACCAACGTTCTCAATTAGCCGGCCAAAATCGGATGGAGCTGCTTACCTTTCGCTTAATGAATAAGCAAAAATACGGCATCAATGTTTTTAAGGTTCGTGAAGTTTTGCAGTGCCCCAAATTGACCGTTTTGCCAAAATTACATCGAGCTGTAAAAGGCATCGCTTCCATTCGCGGTAAAACTATCTCAATCATCGACTTAAGTTTAGCCATCGGCGGCGAGCCAATAAACGATGCGCAAAATCGCTTTGTTGTGATCACCGAATTTAACCGCTCGATGCAAGGATTTCTTGTCGGCTCGGTCGACCGCATTGTTAATATGCGCTGGGATGTTATTTTGCCGCCTCCCCCTGGAATGGGCGATGTGACTTATCTTACAGCGGTCACGCAGATAGACAACGAGCTGGTCGAATTGCTCGACGTTGAAAAAATCTTGGATGAGATATCGGTGCCGCAGGATGATGCTAGCGGAACATACAAAGATATCAGCGCGTTATTTGCTGGCAACAACGCAAGGCAGGTTTTAGTTGTTGATGATTCAAGCATTGCGCGCAATCAAATCAAAAAAGTGCTGGAGTCGATGGGTTTTCACGTCATTTTGGCGTGCAATGGCAAAGAAGGGCTGGCCGCGCTGCATGCAATGGCGAGTAACGAGAATGGCTTAGCGGAGCTAGCGCTGGTTGTCTCTGATATTGAAATGCCTGAAATCGATGGCTACACACTTACCGCCGAGATAAAAAAAACGCCTGAATTTAAAGATGTAAAAGTGTTACTGCACTCGTCATTGAGCGGAAATTTCAATATGGCTCTTGCCGAGCGCGTCGGCGCGGATGCGTTTATTCCAAAATTTAATTCTCAAGAATTAAGTTCAGCAGTCGTTGATCTCATGAAAAAATAAAGATAGAGCAAATTCATGACACTATCTGTAAGTGAATATAAAAAGTTTTGTGAATTTTTGCAGATCAGCAGCGGGCTTGTTTTGGGCGACAATAAGCAATATTTTGTGAAGAGTCGACTTACACCATTGTTAAAAAAATTAAATTTCGACTCCGTTTCTGCTTTGATCAATGCCGTGTTAGCCAATCCTCATGGCGACATGGCTGCCTTTGTCGTAGATACGATGACAACAAACGAAACCCTGTGGTTTAGAGACAGCTATCCTTTTGAAATTCTGAGTAATTCCATATTACCTGAGCTTTTCGCGCTTAAAAAAGGGATCAGAATTTGGTCAGCCGCCGCCGCTTCTGGGCAAGAACCTTATTCAATCGCCATGATCTCGCAAGAATCCATGATAAAAAATCCGCAGCCAGATCTTTGGGTTAAGGTGGTCGCTACGGATATTTCTCCAACCATGCTTGAGCTTTGCAGGGCGGGGGTGTACGACAAAATCGCACTTAACCGAGGATTGCCGAGCGAGCTTAAGCGAAAATATTTTGTGCAATTGGACGATGAGAATTACAAAATAGATAGCACTATCATGGAGATGGTGTCATTTCAGAAGCTCAATTTATTAGATGATTACACAGCGCTCGGTAAATTTGATGTTATTTTTTGCCGCAATGTGCTGATCTATTTTTCTCAAGACGACAAATTGAAAGTGCTCAATAAAATGGCCAACTGCTTAAATCCGAACGGTTATCTGTTTTTAGGTGGTTCGGAGTTTTTGCCAGGTTTGTCTGACAAATTTAAGCTGCTCCAGCACAGTAGCGGTATTGTTTATCGACTGGTCTAGTCCGTTGTAATAACTGATTTAATTTCCTTTCGCGTTAATGCTTGTCTCTTTCACACATATCTTTTGCATGTCGATTTTCTCAGCGATTTTCGCTGCCGAAGAAGTGGCATTGATATTGCCTGCTTTTTATACATGAGCAGATAAGCCGTTCGCACGTGATGAAAACTTTTAGTCGGTAGTGCAAGGTTTGCTGAATTCTTCAGCTTATTTTTCAATAGGTTAAGAAGAATATTGGCAGCAGTGAAAGTCATTACCATGCAATTAAGCGATCTGGCACCAAAATTGCATTTTATTTCGTAACAGATAACACAGTGGGCTTTCAAGCATGGCAATCTCATTTGATAAAGCGCTCGGGGTGCACCAGAACACGGTAGGCGTGCGCGGCAAACGCGCTGAGATCCTCGCGAGCAATTTGGCCAACGCCAACACGCCAGGATACAAGGCAAAAGAGCTTAATTTTGCGCAGGCGCTGCAGTCGGCAAGCTCTGGCCAGTCGTTCGGCCTTAATCGTACCGATGGACGGCACATTTTTGCCGGCTCAAGCGCGCTGCAGGGACAGACGCTTTATCGCGTTCCCAATCAGCCTGATACCGGTGACGGCAACACGGTCGACGAACAGTTAGAAAAGAATCTATTTATGCAAAATGCGCTGGAATATCAAGCCTCTTTAGACTTTTTAAGTTCCAAATTTAAAAATCTGTCTAAAGCGTTAAAAGGGGAGTAAGGGATGAGTTTATTTAATATTTTCAATGTGACCGGCTCTGCCATGAGCGCGCAGTCGGTGCGGTTAAATACCATCTCGAGCAATTTGGCCAACGCCAATTCGATAAGTAGTTCTGCGGAAAGTACTTATAAGGCGCGCCACCCCGTATTTGCTGCGCAGCTTGATCACTACATGTCACAAGATGGCGCGAGCGTCCCTGTGCAAGTCGCTGGAATTGTTGAAAGCCAAAAGCCGCTGCTTGCCGAATATCATCCTGATCACCCGATGGCGAATGCGCAAGGCTATATTTTTAAACCGAATGTGAATGTGATGGAAGAGATGGCAGATATGATTTCGGCCTCTCGCGCTTATCAAACCAATATTGAGCTAGCGGATGCTAGCAAACAGATGCTGATGCGTACCCTGCAAATGGGTCAATGAGTAAGAGGACGGCACCATGAATTCGATTAATGGCGCAGGCGGAGCTGGAAGTTATCTTGAGCAGTTAAAGTCACTGCAAGAGAAACAAAAAGTAGAACGCGGAACAACCGGTGAGAACAGCACCGGCCAAGTTGAATTAAAACAAGAAGATTTCTTGTCGCTGCTCTCAAAGCAGCTGGCTAACCAAGATCCATTTAAGCCAGTTGAAAATGAGCAGATGATTGCGCAGATGGCGTCGTTTGCCACCGTGAACGGCATTGGGCAGATGAATGAGCAGTTTGGTCTGCTGAATGCGGCCATGACCTCTGGCAAAGCGCTGCAAGCGTCGTCGCTGGTAGGGCAAGACGTTTTAGTGACCGGCAATCAAGTATTTAAGTCAGCGACTGGCATGGTCGCCGGCGTAGTCAAATTGCCGCAAACGCTCAATGACGTGGTCGTGCGCGTACAAAATGCGCGTGGCGAGCTGCTTAAGACGTTCACGTTAGGAAACAAAGAAGCTGGCTCGCATCGCATCGAGTGGGACGGCAAGGACGAAAACGGCAATTTGTTGCCAGAAGGCAGCTATGTGATGAACGCTATCGGCAAGCTCGATGGCAAGCCACAAGGTTTAGAGATGTCCACCTACGCCAACGTAAATAGCGTGTTATTTGGTAATGGCGACGGCAATGTGATGCTCAATCTCGCAGGTTTCTCTGTTCCGGTCAAACTCAGCGATGTGCTCGAAGTGGGCAAAGTTGCGGGCAATTCGGTTGATAAAGGTTAATAAGCAAGGAGTGGGTTTGTAATGAGTCTAAATATCGCGCTAAGTGGCCTCGCAGCGGCCCAAAAAGATATGAGCACCACCAGTAACAACATCGCCAACGCTAACACCTATGGTTTTAAAGAGTCGCGGGCAGAATTTGGCGATGTTTATTCCACCTCTTTGTTTTCTAACAGTAAAACAACAACGGGCGGCGGCGTGCAAACTTCGATTGTTGCACAGCAATTCCATGAAGGTTCAAGTATTTACACCAACAACCCAATGGATCTGCGTATCTCGGGTAACGGCTATTTTGCTGTGGCGAATGATAAACTGGCCTCGCAAGATAACCAGCTGACGCGTAACGGCGCGTTTCAATTAAACAAAGACAATTACATTGTCAATTCAGAAGGCCAGTTTTTGCTGGGCTATGACGTGGATAAAGCGACCAATCAGGTGGACTCTTACGACCCTAAAGCGTTGCAAGTGCCTGAAAAATTTGGCCAGCCGCGCGCGTCAAAAAATCTCGATGTCAGCCTTAATCTTCCGGCGAACGCGCAAGCTAAAAATGTGGCGATGTTTGATCCGGCCGACCCTGGCACGTATAACAAAACGACTTCTTCTACCGTTTATGACTCGCTCGGTCAGTCTTATAAATTCAATAGTTATTATGTTAAGGACGTCAGCGCGCCTAATAAGTGGGCAGTATTTTATACCATTATTGATGATGAAGGTGAAAAGTCGCTGGATCTCGCTAACGGCTCGGCGCTGGCAGGGACTCGTGTTGGCCATACGCTTGAATTTGATACCGACGGCTCGGTGAGCTCGATCAATGACGGCAACCCCATTGTCACCGAAAACTTTAACTCGGCCGGTATAGCGGTTAATGGCGCAGACGGTACGCAAGACCTAAGCGTTAACTACGAAGAGTTGACGCAATATGCCGCGCCGTTTGAGATGAAAAAATTTGACGAAGATGGCGCAACCACAGGATTTTTGGCCAAAGTTGATATCGATCCGCAAGGCACTTTGCTGGCGCTATACAGTAACGGCGAAAACGTGCCGCTTGGCCGGATTGCGATGGTGCGTGTTGCTAATCAGCAAGGGCTTTCGCAAGAAGGAAATACGCAGTGGCGTGTGACGCAGCGCTCGGGCACCGCAACGTGGGGCGAGGCCAACCAAGGCTCATTTGGTAAAATCAAAAGTGGCGTGATCGAGCAGTCAAATATCGATATGACTCAAGAGCTTGTCGATCTGATCAGCGCGCAGCGCAACTTTCAGGCGAACTCACGTTCGCTGGAAGTGGGCAACCAGATGCAGCAGACCATTCTACAAATTCGTTAATATCAGAAATAACAAAAGGTTGCCGCCTTGGGGGCAACTTTTTTCCGCTTTTGCCCGCAAATTCCCCATTTTCTATGCAAGTTACTGATAAGTGACTCAAAAAAATCTTGGCATCTTTATTGCTTTACTAAAGCAAGTCACAAAAAAGCCAGTCATTGCCATGTCGGCAGTGAAGTAATTTTGCACTAAAAGGTACAGCAGATGGATCGGGCACTTTTTTTAGCGATGAGCGGCGCCAAGCAAGACATGCATGCGTTGCAAGTTCGCGCTAACAATCTAGCAAACGTCAGTACCACCGGCTTTCGGGCCGATCTCGCGCAGGCTCGCGCGATGCAAGCTTACGGCGAAGGGTTGCCGACACGCGTTTTTAGTATGACGGAACGCCCAGGCTACAACTTTGCGCAAGGCTCAACCATTACCACGGCGCGCGATCTTGACGTCGCGGTAAAAGGGCGCGGCTGGATCGCGGTGCAAAATAACGCTGGCGAAGAGAGTTTTACCCGCGAAGGTAACCTTTCGATTGATGAACTCGGTTTTTTGCGCAACAGCCACGGCCACAGGGTGCAAGGTGAAAACGGCGCGCCGATCGTCGTGCCGCTGCCGATAGCCAAAGTAGAAATCGCCGAAAATGGCATTATTTCAGTTCTGCCAAAAGATGCGCCGCCAGAAGCGATGGAAGAGGTTGGGCGGATCCGCTTGGTCAATCCTGATCTAAAAAACTTGTTTAAGGATAAAGACGGCTTGTTTAAGACCATTGATCCTGCACAAGTTGTCGCGTCCGACGCGAGCGTTAAATTGGTTACTGGCGCGCTTGAAGGCAGTAACGTCAACGCGATAGGCGAAATGACAAGTTTAATCGACCTGCAGCGCCAATTTGAGCTGCAAGTGAAGTTAATGAAAACCGCAGAAGAGATGGATCAAGCATCGTCTTCTTTAATGCGTATGGGTTAATTTGAGGGATTTTTATGCATCCGGCACTTTGGGTCAGCAAAACAGGTTTAGATGCGCAGCAAACAAATATTGCGACGATTGCCAACAACTTGGCGAACGCATCTACCGTCGGTTTTAAAAAGCAGCGCGCAGTATTTGAGGATCTGTTTTATCAAAATATTAATCAGCCCGGCGGACAGTCGTCGCAAGACACCGCGCTGCCTAGCGGTTTGATGCTCGGCGCCGGTACCAAGGTGGTCGCAACGCAGCGCGTGCACACCAACGGTAACGTGCAAACGACGGATAACTCGCTTGATCTGATGATTGAAGGCGACGGTTTTTTCCAGATTTTGCTGCCAGACGGCAACATGGCTTATCAGCGCAACGGCCAATTTACTCTTAATGATGAAGGGGTGATTGTGACGTCGGGCTCGGGCTATCCGCTGCAGCCTGAAATCGTGGTGCCGGAAAACACCGTGCAAATCACGATTGGCGTCGATGGCGAAGTGTCGGTGCGCGTGCGCGATCAACAAGATAACGTGGTGCTGGGCCAGATCAACACGGTTGATTTTATCAACCCCGGCGGCCTTGAGCCGATTGGGCAAAATATGTATATGGCGACCGGTGCGAGCGGCGATCCGCAAGAAGGCGTGCCAAGCCTTGACGGTTTGGGCCGTTTGCGTCAATCGATGCTCGAAACGTCCAACGTCAATGTAACCGAAGAGCTTGTGAATATGATCGAGGCGCAGCGCGTCTATGAAATGAACTCTAAAGTTATTTCTGCAGTAGATCAGATGCTTAGCTATGTTAGCCAGCAATTATAGTGAGGCATAAATGAAAATAGTTTGGCTTTTGCTGTTCATTTCGCTAACAGGCTGCTCGCTTAACCGTCTTAAACCCATCACGCAAGATGATGTGGTGGACGCAACTGGCACCACAGATGCGGTGGAAGGAAAAACGGAGCCGGACTCAGCGGGGCTGCTCGATAAACTGCGCACGCGCGAAGATCCAATGCCGGGCGATCCTAGTTGGTCGCCAATCGCGCCGCAAGCCGCGCCTGAGCTGTACACGGCGGCAACCGGCTCGCTGTTTAATGTGGCAAAAGTGCAAGATTATTATAGCGATATCAAACCGAGGCAGATCGGCGATGTGGTGACGGTCTTGCTGCAAGAAAATACGCAGGCATCGAAAAAAGCCAGCAGCGACACCGCAAAGTCTAATGATCTGTCGCTTGATCCGATCCAATTTGGCGGCAAAGAGGTGACGCTGGGCGGTGGCAATCTTTCGTATTCGTTGAAAAACGAAAATAAAACCAGCGGCGAAAATAATGTTAATCAAAGCAACAGCATACAAGGCGCTATCTCTGTTGAAGTGATCAACGTCCTTGCAAACGGCAATTTGGTGGTGCGCGGTGAAAAGTGGCTGACGCTTAACACCGGCGATGAGTATGTGCGCCTGAGTGGAACTATCCGCCCGCAAGATATTAGTCCAAATAATACAATCGCTTCCACGCGAATTTCTAACGCACGTATTCAATATTCGGCAACTGGCGAGAGACAAGATCTGCAGCAGCAGAGTTGGTTGGCACGATTTTTCAATACAGTTTTATAGCTAACAGTTACGCCAAAAGGGCCCGCATGATCAATAGAGTCAAATTAAAAGGGATATTATTTTCTTTGCTGCTTATTGCGGCGCCGTCACAGGCTGCAAGGATCAAGGATGTGGCACAGGTAGCGGGCGTGCGCGATAACCAATTGATTGGCTACGGATTGGTGGTTGGCCTTGCAGGAACGGGCGAGACGACGCCTTTCACTGATCAAAGTTTTTTGGCGATGTTACAAGGATTTGGCATTCAGCTGCCGACAGGACTGAAGCCTAAAACCAAAAATGTCGCGGCGGTTGTGGTGAGTGCGCAGCTGCCAGCGTTCGCTAAGCAGGGACAAAAAATTGACGTGACCGTCTCATCGGTGGGCGCGGCAAAAAGCTTGCGCGGCGGCACGCTGGTGCAGACGGTGCTCAAAGGCCCCGACGGCAACATCTACGCGTTGGCGCAAGGCAATTTGATTGTGGGCGGTTTTAGCGCCGAAGGGGCTGACGGCTCCTCGATTGTGGGCAACACGCCGACTGTAGGCCGCATTTCAGGCGGCGCGACGGTTGAGCGCGAAGTGCCTAATCCATTTTCGCGCGGCGATCACATCACTTTTAATCTTTTCGACTCTGATTTCACGACCGCGCAGCGCCTTGCCGACGCCATCAATAATTTTTTGGGAAGCCCGATGGCGAGTGCGCAAGACGCCACGTCCATCAAAGTGAGAGCGCCACGCGACGTTGCGCAGCGCGTTGGCTTTATGTCGACCATCGAAAATTTGGAATTTGAACCAGGCGATGCGGCGGCGAAAATTATCGTCAATAGCCGCACTGGCACCATCATTGTTGGACAAAATGTTCGCTTGCGCCCTGCGGCGGTAACGCACGGCGGCATGACGGTGAGTATCACGGAAAATCCGCAGGTGAGCCAGCCTAACCCGTTCGGCGATGGGCAGACGGTAGTAACGCAAGACAGCGCGATTGAGGTCGAGGAAAAAAGTGGCCGCATGTTCCATTTTAATCCTGGCGTGACGCTCGATGAGCTGGTGCGGGCCGTGAATAATGTGGGGGCGGCGCCCTCGGATCTGATGGCGATTTTGCAAGCGTTGAAGCAAGCGGGCGCCATTGACGGACAATTAATCGTTATTTAGGTTGTATATGAAATCTCCAACAGACATGGGTTTTGTCCACGATATCAATCAGTTAGACAAAATTCGGCAGCTTTCGAGTAAAAATGGCGATAAAGATCAGGCGCTTAAAGCGGTTGCTTCGCAGTTTGAAGCGCTGTTTACGCAGATGCTGTTTAAGTCGATGCGCGACGCGAATGCGGCGTTTGAGTCGGATCTGATCGATAGCCGCACCTCCAAATTTTATCAGCAGCTTGCCGACGAGCAGCTTTCAAGCTCGCTGTCGAGCCGCGGCTCGCTTGGCCTTGCGGACATGATAGTCAAGCAGTTCCAGAGTTTACAGGACGCAAAACCGATGGACAGTCATTACCCAAGCGAGGGAAATGACGAGAAATATCAAGATGCTATTGGCAAAAGCGCGCTTGGGAAAAATACGGTGCTGGCGCCAGAGCTTTTGCCTGCTGATAACGAAGAGCTGCCTGCATTGGCGAAAACCGCGCAAGATGTGGAGCGATTGAATGCAATCTTGCCGCCATTGGCGTCGAATATGCAAAATAGCGAAGAATTTATGCCACCGCTTGCTGCTAAGCAGCCGGTGCCACCCGCATTTGCCAAGCCGCAAGATTTTGTCGACAGCTTATTGCCGCACGCGAAAAAGGCCGCCCGCACTTTAGGCGTGGATCCGGCGATTTTGCTGGCGCAAGCGGCGCTTGAAACGGGATGGGGCAAAAAGGTGATTGCCAATGCCAATGGCAGCACCCATAACTTGTTTAATATCAAAGCTGATCCGCGTTGGCAGGGCGAAAAAGTGACAACGCAAACGCTTGAAGTGTACAGCGGTATTCCTGTGCAAGAGCGCGCGGCGTTTCGCGCTTACGACTCTCACGCGCAAAGCTTTGAAGACTATGTGGATTTTCTCAATAACAACCCGCGTTATGCGCAGGCGCTGAGCCAAACGGAGCAGCCGGAGCTTTTTATTCGCGGCTTGCATCAGGCGGGCTACGCGACCGATCCGCTGTATGAGCAAAAAGTATTGAGCGTATTTAATAAAATCAAAACAATGCTTTAGCTTCTTTTGTCTGATGGTTAGGGAGACTTTGCGTCTCCTTTTTTATTTCTTCTAGTAAAACTTAAAACGCGGCGGCAACCCTTTGCCCATCTGGCGTTGTGTCTTGGCAAAAAAGACGCATCTCTGCGTAACTTGTTGTTTTTAAAGGTGTTTGTTTGTGGCATGTTTTTTGTATGTTATAAGCAACGATAAAATAACACAGATGCATGGCGCAAGGTTGGAGGGGACATGAGCGATTTGTTGTCGATTGGAACACAAGGGATCTTGACGACCCAGCGCCAGCTTAATACCACCGGCCATAACATTTCTAACGTTAATACAGAAGGTTACAGCAAGCAAAGCATCGAGCAACGCACGGCGGACGCGCTTTACACCGGCGGGCAATATTTGGGCAATGGCGTGCTAGTGGCTGATGTGCGACGTAATTTTGATAAATTTGCCATCAGTGAATTCAACATTGCCACTTCTGCGCACTCTCACGCGATTTCACGTAACGAGCAGCTTGGCATTTTAGATGAGCTGATGGCGTCGTCTGGCAAAAAAGTCCCAGAAAACATCAACATGTTTTTTAGCGCCGTGAAAGCGATGACCGATACACCCAACGACATGGGCGCGCGCAAAATCGTGCTTGAGCAGGCGAAAATGGCCGCCGACAGCATCAAAGATGTTAACAGCGTGCTTGAGCGCCAAGCCTCTGAAGTCAATGACGAAATTGACATAACGGTGGCGCGAGTCAACGCCATCGGCAAAGAGCTGGTCGACGTGCAGCAGGCGATCATGAAAAGCGGCGGCAAAGACAATAATCTTTACGATCGCCAGCAAAATCTGCTCAACGATCTCTCACAATACACGCAAATCACCACCAACCTGCGCCGCGACGGCCTGTACAACGTGCTCATCGGTAGCGGTCACACGTTAGTTGCGGGCGTGCATGCGAGCGAGCTGACCACGATCGAAGGCTCGCCGGACGTGCAGCAACGCCGCTTGGCTCTCGTGTCTGGCAACAATGTGAAGGCGATTTCATCGGAAGATATTCGCGGCAAATTAGAAGGACTTTTCGATTATCGCGATAAAACTATCGGCATGGCGCGCGACGAGCTTGGCCGCATGGCGATGGGATTTGCGCTGGCGATGAATGAGCTTCAGTCACAAGGATTTGATTTAAAAGGAAATGTCGGCAAGGCGATGTTTAATGATTTTAATCATCCCGATGTGGCGAAAAGCCGTGTTGATAAAGCGTCCGGCTCTACTGCGGATCTCTCTGTTTACATTGATGATATTAGCAAAACTCGCGTTGGTGATTACCAGCTCAAATTTGACGGCGTTAACCACATCGTGACCACGCCAGATCAAAAAGAGCAAATGGTGACGGCGGTTGGCGTGCCGCCGCGCTTTGTCATTGATGGCATGCGCGTCGAAATTAACCAGCCGCTGGCAACGGGCGAGCGCCTGTTGATCCGTCCGGTTCGCGACGCCGCTGCGCGCATTAACATGATCATGAGCGACCCGAGCGAAATCGCCGCGCAAAGTTACATTAGCTCGACATCGCAGCTCAATGGCGACGCTAAATTGCAAGTCGATACCAAAGGGGCGCAGGAGCAGTTTCAAGTGGTGATCTCAGAAGACGGCTCGCAGTTCTCGGTGTTTGATCTTGAAGGAAATTTACTGCAGTCGCCGCAAAATTATCCGCCGGCCGGCCCTGTTTTGCTCAACGGTACGGTGTTTAGCTTAAGCGCCGGCGCGGCAAAAAATGACCGCTTTGTGGTCAGCCTGCTTCCTGCTGACGGCGAAAATGGCAACTTGATGCGCATGCAAAAACTGCAAACAGTCAAAATGATGGACAACGGTCGCGCGACCTTAATTGATGTTTTTGAAGGATTAACCAGCAATATTGGCGCGCAAAAATCGTCATTCGCCAATCTAGAAGCATTGACGCGCACCGAGCTTGACGCTGCACAAGGGCGCGTTGCACAAACGTCGGGCGTCAATTTGGATGAAGAAGCGGCTAACATGATGAAATTTCAGCAAGCTTACATGGCATCTTCGCGGATCATGACTGCGGCAAACCAAGCGTTTGAGACGCTACTTAATGCAACGCGCTGAGGATAAGTGATGACACGTATTGCAAGTTTTCATAATTATCAATCTGTTGGCAATGACATCATGCGCCAGCAGGTCAAATTGCAGCAAAATCATGATCAGCTCGCTTCTGGCAAACGGGTGCGTACTGCGGGTGATGATCCGGTTGCCTCCATTTATGCGCAAAATTTGTCACAGCAGTCGACTCAGATAAATCAATATCTTGATACGATTAACTTGGCCAAAAGCCGCCTGAGCAACACAGAGCTGTCGCTCACTAGCGGCGAAGATCTTATTGATACAGCAAAGCGCAACGTGATGAAAATGATCAACGGCTCGCTCGCGAGCGCCGATCGCAAAGCGCATCGCCAAGATCTGCAGGCGCTGTTTGATGACATCATCAATCTTGCCAACGGCAAAGATGAGTCGGGCAATTACCTTTTTTCAGGAACGCTGGCGAGCAAGCAGCCGTTTTTTCGCGATGGCAGCAACAACGTGCGTTACGCGGGCGACAGTTTTCATCGCATGGCGCAGGTCGCGCCGGTGGTTGAGGTGCAAACGAGCATGCCAGGGGACGCGCTGTTTACGCAAATTCCAAACCCTTATGGCGATTATCAGCCAGATTATGAGCTGCAAAGCGGCTCGCTGCTGCTATTGTCGCAGGCGCTCAACAGCGATAGCAGTGACGCGTCAACCTATCAGGTCACTTTTTCGCAAAATGCAAGCGGCGCAACACGTTATGAATTGCTGCAAGATGGCGTTGTCGTCGATACCGGCGCTTATGATCCTAAAAGCGGCGTCGAATGGGGCAGCGTTAAGTTCACTTTTGCTGGCGAAAGTTTGCCAGGCGACAGTATCACGCTGACGCGTCAGCAAAATTTCAATCTGTTTGACTCGCTAAAACTTGGCATCGACATGGCGAATGAGAGTATTTTTGACGCCTCATCGACAGGTAAATTGCACCAAGTCGTTGAGCAGCTTGGCGAAGCTTTCAAACACTTTAACCAAGCGCGCGCGGAGGTTGGATCGCGGCTTAACACGCTGGAGCGCCAGCAAGAAATGCACCTTGATTATCAAGTGGTTGTGAAGCGCTCGCTCTCTACGGTGGAAGATCTCAACTATGCGACAGCGGTGATTGATATGAATGAAAATATGCTCGCGCTGCAGGCATCGCAGCAGGCGTTTGCTAAAACTAAACAGCTTTCACTGTTCAATTACATGTAATGCGCTGGCGAGCGTTGTCGGCTGGCACTAACAACGCATTTATCATTGATTATTATCGATTTTTTTCGCTGTCGCTGTAAGAACGCGCCCATTTGTAACTTATTGTGTTTGTAAAACCAATGCGGCCTGCAGCGCTGTTTTCTCCTTTCATTTTTCCCAAAAGTCCTCTCAATTCGCCAAATAAAACAAGCACTCACTTAAATTTTCAGCGCCGTGAGCCGCTATTTTGTGCCGAAACGCTCAGATCTGCACTCTCAAGCAAGCACCAAGCTGGGAGCTCTTACATTTCACGTTTGATTTGCGGATAATGACGCTGACGTTAATTTGAACACGGAAATTCTGGATGGTGACGCTGTGAAGTCTGCGCTGATCGTGCCTGTTACACAGCTAAGCCTGTGGCAATCGCCCGAGCGCTGTGCGTTTCCTGCCAGTTTAAGCCCTTGGCTGCTCGAGCACGGCTCAATGACGCGGCGGCTGCGTGAGCACCATCGCCATTTTGCAGTGCAATTGCTGGGCAATCATGCGGCCGCGCTCAGCATTGATGAGCAGCTGCTGGTGGAGGCACCCACTTCTGCTGGCGTTTGCCGCGAGGTGATCTTGCATGGTGACGCAGGTCCCGCGGTGCTGGCTTGGACTTTATTTGCTATGGGCGCGATGCAAAAAAGCGGCCTTGCGGAGCTGGGTGAGCAGCCGATTGGCGAGAGGATTTTTGGCACTCAGCCTGCCCGCCGCGACCATCTGCAGCTAGCGCGTTTTGCCATTAATGCCAATCCTCATGTTCCTGCGGCAACCGTCTGGGGGCGCCGCTCGCGCCTTTTTTTAGGGCCGTGGCCGCTGCTGGTGCACGAGCTTTTTTTGCCAACTCTTTTTTGCGACAAGCTGCCGGCGTGAGCTGCTGCTTAACAGCAGCAAAAAGCGCTCATTTTCACGCTAACACCTGACAGCCTTTATTTTTTTCGCTGCATAATAGCGCCGTGATTTCACCTTTTTGCACTTTTGCTCAAAAGTAACGCTGCGTTATGATGGGGCACGCATGCAACATGGCAAAGGTGGCAATATGGACTCTTTCATTATCAATAGTTGGAATTTTAATAATGTACGGCCGATTGCGAATAGCACACAGCCTGCATTCATCGAAGCTGGCAATTGGTACCACTGTCAGCGTGACAACCCTCAATTTTGCCAATGGCTAAATGAGATCGAGCTTCCCGACGCCATCATTGAGGCGATGTTAACCAGCGACACGCGCCCCCGCTTTGAGATGTATAGCGAGGAGTGTTTTTTGATCAACTTGCGCGGCATCAACTTAAACGATGGCGCGAACCCCGACGACATGCTCAGTGTGCGCATGTTGTGGTACAAAGGCGCTTTAATTTCAACGCGTAAGATCTCGTCGCGCGCTATCTCCTTGGTGGTAAGCAAGCTTGAGCAGGGCACGGGGCCAACCACGTTATCGGGGTTGGTGACGGCCATTTCTAACGGAATTAATCAGATCATCGCTGATTTTATTGCGCCAATCGAAGAGAAAATAGATGCGCCGGATGAGCAAAACGTCGATGAAACGCAAAAATTAGTGTCGCGCTTGCTGCATCTCAATCGCTATTTAAAACCACAACGCTATGTTTTTGAAGATTTACTCGCGTGCGATATCGCAGCGCTGCAAAGTGAAAAGAGCCATTTTAAAAATACACTGGATGGCGTGATCCGCATTAATGAGTCGATAACCTTTTATTTAGAGCAGCTTAACCTTGCGTTGCAGTCGCAAGAGCAGCGCCAAGCGCGCATGATGAACCGCAATACCTACCTGTTTTCCATCATCGCTGGGATCTTTTTACCCGCGAGTTTTTTCACCGGCCTTTTTGGCGTCAATATTGCAGGAATGCCCGGCACCGATCGCGGCGACGCCTTCTTCTTATTTTGCGGCGTGATAGTTTTGGTGTCGATCATTGAAATTATCATATTGAAAAAATTGAAGTTTATCTAATTAACGGCTGAAAAGACGCTGTAAAAAATGATTGTCGATCTTTTGGTATGCGAATTGCTGGAGGGTTGTGGTATGAAAGGGGTAAATTTTTTGACACTTACTTTGGGTCGTCGTAATGAAACTCTTACAACCACTGATTTTTTGCAGCCTCTTTTTCAGCGTATTTAGCGTAAATGCGGCGCCGCTGACCGCGCAAGACAGCATGACAACCGTGCTGGTGCTATTGTGCGTGATTGCGCTGATCTTAGGGATCGCGCATTGGGTTAAGCGCATGAATCTCTCGCCTTTGTCTGGCAAAGCGGGGGTGAAATTGATCTCGCAGCTCGCGCTTGGGCAAAAAGAGCGCATCATGGTCATCGAGGTCAACGGCGAGCAGATGGTGATTGGTATCACCGCGCATAATATTAATCTGCTCAAAGTGTTAGATACACCGATTGCGCCAGCGGCAAGCGTTTTGCAAGACGCTGAAGAGACAAACCAAGCGGCCAACAAGGAAGATGTTGCCACTGCGTCATTTGCACAAAAGTTAGCTCAAGTGATTAAAAAGGATAGTGATCATTAAAATTCAATCTGTTATAGCCGCTCTGGTTTTGTGGCTGTGGTGCGCGCCGCTATTTGCACAGGTGAGCGAGGTGCCGCAAGCGGCGCAAAGCATGCTGGCACAAAGTGCGCCGGGCGCCTCGATGCTGCAGATCAAAAATGGCAACGCGGGGATCCCCGCGTTCAACATGACAGTAAACCCCGATGGCAGCGAAGATTATTCGATAACGCTGCAAATTTTGGCGGTGATGACGGCGCTGGGTTTTTTGCCGGCGATCGTGATCTTGATGACCTCTTTCACCCGCATCGTGGTGGTGATGGCGATTTTGCGCCAAGCGCTAGGGCTGCAGCAGACGCCGTCCAACCAGATCATTGTCGGGATCGCCATGTTTTTGACATTTTTTATCATGTCGCCGGTGATAGAAAAGATGAACAGCGACGCGCTGACCCCCTATTTAAGCGAGTCGATTTCGGCCAAAGAGGCGTTTGCGCGGGTGCAGCTGCCGCTGCGCGAGTTCATGCTAAGGCAGACGCGGCTCACCGATCTTGAAACTTTTGTCAACATGTCGGGCGCGCAGGTGAGCGAGCCTGAGCAGGTGCCGATCACGGTGCTTATTCCCGCGTTTATTACTTCAGAGCTAAAAACCGCCTTCCAAATTGGCTTTATGCTGTTTTTGCCGTTTCTTATCATCGACTTAGTCGTCGCCTCGGTATTGATGGCGATGGGGATGATGATGCTGTCGCCGATGATTGTGTCGCTGCCGTTTAAGCTGATGCTGTTTGTGCTGGTCGATGGCTGGAATTTGATCTTGTCAACACTTGCTGGCAGCTTTGGCTAGGAGAGCTTATGTCACCGGAGATGTTCGTTGAGCTGTTCCAAGAGGCGCTGAAAATCATTTTGCTGATAGTGAGCGCTATCGTCATTCCAAGCTTGCTGATAGGTCTGATTGTGGCGGTTTTTCAAGCCGCGACGTCGATAAGTGAACAGACGCTGAGCTTTTTGCCGCGCTTGATTGTCACGTTGCTCGCATTAATGTTTTTTGCGCACTGGATAACGCAGGTGTTGATGGAATATTTCTTTCGTCTGATGAGCGAAATTCCTAACATCATTTATTGAGGAAGCCTGCGATGGATCATCTGACAGAGACAATTCTAGCCGGTTTTGCGCAGTTCTTTTTTCCCTTCACGCGCATCTCTTGCATGTTGATCACGATGACTTTTTTGGGCGCGCGCTTTGTGCCGCCGCGTATCCGCCTCTATTTGTCGCTGGCGATAACTTTTGCGGTCATGCCGGCGCTGCCTGAAATTGCTGCGCAGGGCGAGCTGTTATCGCTGGCGAATTTGATCTTGCTGTTGCAGCAGGTGTTAATCGGCATTGCGATGGGGACGATCAGCCAATTTATTGGCCAAACTTTTGTTTTACTTGGTCAAATTATTGGCATGCAGTCAAGCCTTGGCTTTGCGTCGCTGGTCGATCCGGCTAATGGGCAAAGTACGCCGCTGCTTGGACAGTTTTACCTCTTTTTGGTGACGTTACTGTTTCTCGCGCTCGATGGCCACTTGCAGATGCTGGTGTTAATTGTCGATAGTTTCAAAAGCTTACCTGTGGGTGAGTCGCTGCGCCAAGCCGATTACCGCTCGCTGGCAAGCTGGTTTGGCATTATGTTTCACACCGCGCTGAGCATGTCTTTGGCGACCATTGTGGCGCTGTTAACCATCAATATTTCCTTTGGCATCATGACGCGCGCCGCGCCTCAGCTGAACATTTTCTCGCTGGGCTTTGCCTTTGTGCTGCTGGTGGGGCTTTTCCTGACGATGTATTTCTTAAAAAATATTTTGCCGCAATATCAAATGCATTGGCAGAGTGGTACCTCTGCGATGTGTGAGCTGTTGCGCCAAGACTGCGGCCCTGAGGTGTAGTCATGGCAGAGCAAAGCGATCAGGAACGTACCGAGGAACCCACCAGTCGAAGGCTTGAACAGGCCAAAGAAAAAGGACAGGTGGCGCGTTCCAAAGAGCTTGCCTCGATGCTGGTGCTGCTGGGCGGCGTGATCTCGCTGATGTGGTTTGGCGCTGATCTTGCCAAGCAAATGCAGGCGATGATGCGGGCGATTTTTACCCTTTCCCGCGAGGATGTCTTTGATTTTGCAAGACTTGGCATAATCGCGCTCAACGCTGTTATCGAGATAGCCAAACCGCTGGCGATGGTTTTGGCGCTGCTTTTTTTCGTCGGCATTTTGGGCGCGACCGCCGTGGGCGGCATTTCAGTGTCGTGGAGCGCGGCGATGCCCAAATTTTCTAAGCTAAGTCCGCTAAGCGGATTTAAGCGCATGTTTGGCCTGCAAAGCTGGGTTGAGCTGGCGAAATCGTTGCTCAAAGTGCTGCTGGTCGGCGGCGTCGCGGTGTATCTCATCTGGTCAAACGCGAAAGATATTTATGACATCAGTCAGGAGCCGGTTTTCGTACAGGCGGCACACGTTGTCGATCTTTTACTGGGCTTTTTGCTGTTTATCTGCTCGTCGCTGATGGTTGTGGTGGCTATCGATGTGCCATTTCAGCTGTGGCAGCATCAAAATCAGTTAAAAATGACCAAGCAAGAGATCAAAGACGAATACAAGGACATGGAAGGGAAACCGGAAGTGAAAGGTCGCATCCGCATGTTGCAGCGTGAAATGGCGCAGCGGCGCATGATGGCGAACGTGCCGACCGCGGATGTGATCATTGTTAACCCCGAGCACTATTCGGTGGCGCTGCGCTACGACAGCAAAAAAGACAGCGCGCCGGTGGTTGTGGCGAAGGGGACGGATTTTGTGGCACTCAAAATTCGTGAAATTGCCAGCAGCAATAATATCAGCATCTTACGCACGCCAGCGCTTACGCGCGCCGTCTACTACAGCACCGAGCTTGATCAGCAGATCCCCGATGGGCTGTTCGTCGCGGTCGCGCAGGTGCTCGCCTACGTATTCCAGCTGCGCCAATACCAAAAACGTAAAGGGCGCAAACCAAATCCACTTTCTGAGAAGCAGCTACCGATCCCGCCAGAATTACGGCGCTAATTTGGTTCAATTCTTGCTTATGACTCATTATTGCGTTTCACAGACCAACATGTGTGGATATGAAATCACTCACTTCGCTGTACAGCAAATTTGAAGGCAAGGGCGGCAAGCTGCCCTTTGCAAAATTCGCGGGGAAATTTCCCGCCATTGGTGCGCCTGTTTTGGTGCTTTCGACATTGGCGCTGGTGGTGCTGCCTATTCCAGCGCTGCTGCTGGATCTGATGTTTTCTTTTAACATCGCGCTGTCGCTGGTGGTGCTGCTGGTGACGGTTTATACCAAGCGGCCGCTCGATTTTGCTATTTTTCCCACCGTCATTTTGATCACAACCTTGATGCGCCTTGCGCTTAACGTGGCGTCGACGCGCGTGGTGCTGCTGCACGGCCACGAGGGAAACGGCGCGGCCGGTCAAGTTATCGAGGCGTTTGGCTCGGTCGTGATCGGCGGAAACTACGCGGTGGGCTTGGTGGTGTTTTTGATCTTGATGATCATCAACTTCATGGTGGTAACCAAGGGCGCCGGACGTATTTCTGAGGTGAGTGCGCGCTTTATTTTGGACGCCTTGCCGGGCAAGCAGATGGCGATTGATGCCGATTTAAACTCAGGATTAATTGAGCAAGATCAAGCGCGTACGCGCCGTCTTGAAGTTACCAAAGAGGCTGATTTTTATGGCTCGATGGACGGTGCGTCAAAATTTGTTAAAGGCGATGCGATTGCCGGTATTTTGATTTTGGCCATCAACATCATCGGCGGGCTTGTGATCGGCATGGTGCAACACTCGCTGCCACTCTCTTCTGCGGTCGAAATTTATACCTTGCTGACCATTGGTGACGGTCTTGTGGCGCAAATTCCGTCGCTGCTCTTGTCTATCAGCGCCGCGATCATGGTTACGCGGCAAAACACTGAAGAGGACATGGGCGAGCAGGTTGTTTTCCAGCTGCTTGATAACCCTAAAGCGCTGATCATCGCCACTTCCATTTTGACCGTGATGGGCCTTGTGCCGGGCATGCCGCATTTCTCCTTTTTGCTGCTGGCGGCCATTTGCGGCAGCTTTGCTTATTGGAAGTCGAAAAAGCAGCGTCAAGAAGTGGTGCAAAGTATCGAGCCGCCCAAAATGGAAGTGCTGGCGCCGCGCAACAAAGAGCTTTCATGGGATGACGTGCAACCTATTGATGTAATTGGGCTTGAGGTGGGCTATCGCTTGATCCCGATGGTGGATAAAGAGCAAGGCGGCGAGCTGCTTGATCGCGTGAAAGGCGTGCGGAAAAAGCTGTCGCAAGATTTTGGTTTTTTGATCCCGCCGGTGCACATTCGCGACAATTTGGAGCTGCCGCCGAATCACTATCGCATCACGCTGATGGGCGTGTCGGCTGGCGAAGCTGCGCTGCGGCATGACAAAGATTTGGCGATAAATTCGGGACAAGTTTTTGGCAATATTGACGGCGAAAAAACCGTGGATCCCGCGTTTCAGCTTGAAGCGGTGTGGGTGGAAAAAGAGCAGCGTGAGCATGCGCAGGCGCTGGGCTATACGGTTGTCGATCCCGCAACAGTGCTGGCGACCCACTTAAGTCAAACGCTGACCAACAATGCGGAGCGTCTGCTTGGCCATGATGAGGTGCAAAACCTTATCGACATGCTGGCGAAACAGTCGCCGCGTCTGGTGGAAGGGCTTATCCCTGATCGCATTTCGCTTGGCAGCGTGGTGCGCGTGATGCAAAACCTCTTGAGTGAGGCGATCCCAATTCGTGACGTGCGCACCATCGTGCAAACAATTTCAGAGTATGCGAATAAAACGCAAGATCCCGACATTTTGACAGCCGCGGTGCGTATTGAGCTTAAGCGTATGATTGTTCAAGAGATTAATGGAACAGAGCCTGAGCTGCCGGTGATAACGCTTGCTCCGAATCTGGAACAGATATTGCATAAGACTATGCAGGCGGCTGGCGGCGAGTCGACAGGCATTGAGCCTGGGCTTGCAGAGCGCTTGCAACACAGTTTGGCAGAAGCAACGCAGCAGCAAGAGTTGCAAGGAGAGCCGGCAGTTTTGCTCACCTCTGGAGTGCTGCGCTCCACGCTGGCAAAGTTTGTAAAAAGTACTATTCCTGGGCTTCGCGTTTTGTCGTACCAAGAAGTGCCTGACGAGAAACAGATCAGGATCGTTAAAGCGGTGGGGAATTAAGATTAATCACGGATCAGGGTTGATAGTGTGAAAATCAAACGTTTTTTTGCAAAAGATATGCGAACCGCACTTGCTCAGGTGAAAGAGACATTGGGCGCGGACGCGGTGATCATGTCAAATAAGAAGCTTAGCGACGGCGTAGAGCTGGTTGCGGCGATTGACGTCGATCCGCCGCAGCCAAAGCCTGCGCGATCAGCGCCTGCGCCATCAATCGGTTGGGAAGATGAAGATCCGCTTTACGGCCGCGATTTGCAGCAAGATAAGGTGCAGCTGCGCCGCGGCAAAACTGCGCACATAACGCATGAGCCTGAGCCAAACCGCAGAGGCGGACACGCGCGAGGGAATAAATTTGCCTCTTTGCTGGATAAATATAACGAACATTCGCCTGCAAGCGGTGGCCGCGCCGAGCCTGAGGTTGATGAAGAGGCTTACACGCTCAGCGCGCTGTTGCAGCGCGGCAAAGCTGAACGAAAAAATGAGCGTGGCTCTGGCTTTTTAGCCGAAGAGGGACGCGCGCCGCGCAAATTGCCTTCCGCACATCAAGTGGCGCAGCAGGAAAAAAGCCAGCGGCTGGCCTCTTTGTACCAGCAGCAAAAAAGTGAAGAGCAGCAGGCCGGCACTTGGCAAAACTCGCGTGCTAAGCCGCGCGCGCCGCTTGGCGAAAAAGATCCCAATTCCGTAGAAATTGACGGTATGCGTCAAGAAATTAGCGCTATTCGCGGTCTGCTTGAGCATCAGCTTGCAGGCCTGATGTGGCAAGAGGTCGAGCGCAAAGAGCCGCTGCGCGCAATGCTGATCAAACGTTTAGAGCGCTTAGGTTTCTCGCCGGCGCTGGTCGATCAGCTGGCCGGCTACATTCCTGAAAACCTGTCGCCGCGTGAAGCTTGGGATGAGCTGCTGACCATTATTAGCGATCAGATCATTACTGCGGAAGACAATTTGTTGGAAGAAGGCGGCGTGATTGCGCTGCTTGGGCCGACCGGCGTTGGCAAGACGACAACCATTGCCAAACTTGCCGCGCGCGCCGCCATGGATTTTGGCTCCGACGATGTAGCGCTGGTGACGACAGATACTTTTCGGATCGGCGCGCATGAGCAGCTTGCGACCTATGGCCGCATTTTAAGTTGTCCGGTGAAGGTGGCAAAAAATGCGCAGGAGCTTGCCGACATTTTGCATCAGCTGCGCTATCGGCGTTTGGTGCTGCTTGATACGGCTGGCATGGGGCAGCGTGACATGCGTTTGTCTGAGCAGCTTGATACCTTGATCAAAAACAGCGGCGCGCACATTCGCAGTTTCTTAGTGTTATCAGCCACTTCACAGCGGCGCGTACTGCAAGAAACGATTGATCACTTTTGCAAAATTCCGTTGTCAGGCTGCATTTTGACCAAACTCGACGAGTCGCTAAGCCTTGGCGAGATGATCAGCGTCATGATCGAATATGCGCTGCCGATTGCTTATCTGACCAACGGCCAGCGCGTGCCAGAAGATATTCGCAAAGCCAGTGGCCAGTATCTGGTGAATAAAGCGAGCGAATTGTTTGAAAATGACCCTGAGCAAAAGGTGCATTTTTGGGATTGTTCGGTAACAGAGCCAAATTCGGCGGATTTTTATGATTGATACAAGCATGTATGACCAAGCAAGCGGCTTGCGCCGGCTAACCGTCCCTTCTCGAACGAAAGTCATCACCGTGACTGGCGGCAAAGGAGGCGTTGGTAAGACAAACATTACGCTTGGCATGGCAACTTCCATGGCCAAGCAAGGCAAAAAAGTGATGGTGCTTGACGCTGATCTCGGGCTTGCGAATGTCGATGTGTTGCTTGGCCTGCGCGTTGGTAAAAACTTAAGTCATGTGATGCAAGGGCTTTGCGATCTGCAAGATATTATTATCGAAGGCCCCAATAAAATGCAGATCATTCCGGCCGCATCTGGCCTGCGCAGAATGGCAGAGCTGAGCGCTGCCGAGCATTTAGGGCTGATCCGCGCTTTTGGGTCGCTCGAGCATGAAATCGATGTGCTGCTGATTGATACGGCGGCGGGCATTTCGGACATGGTGCTGAGCTTTTCGCGCGCGGCGCAAGATGTGCTGATCGTTGTGTGTGACGAGCCAACTTCAATCACCGATGCTTACGCGCTGATCAAGATCTTAAGCCGCGAGCATGGCGTAACGCGCTTTAAAGTGGTGGCCAATATGGTCGCAAGTTACCACGATGGCCGCGAGCTTTTTAACAAGCTTGCGCGCGTGACGGAGCGCTTTTTAGACGTCGGACTTGAGTACGCCGCTTGCATTCCTATGGATGAGAATTTGCGTCAATCGGTAAAACGGCAAAAATTGGTTGTGGACTGCTATCCAAAATCTCCAGCCTCGCTGGCGTTAAATGCGCTGGCGACCAAAGCGCTAAGCTGGCCGGTTCCTAGAACCGCGTCGGGTCACATGGAGTTTTTTGTTGAGCGGTTATTGCTGTCACCTGAATGTACAGGAGATAACTTTAGTGAGTAAGGCACTCGCTTATACAAAAACAGCTTCGCCAGCCGAAGTTGTTTTAAGCAAATACGCCAATTTGGTTAAACGTATCGCGCACCATTTGATTGCGCGCCTGCCGCCTTGCGTTCAGCTCGATGATCTTATTCAGGCGGGCATGATTGGGCTGCTCGAAGCGCAGCAAAATTATGATGCAAGTAAAGGCGCAAGCTTTGAGACTTATGCGGGCATTCGCATTCGAGGCTCGATGCTGGATGATATTCGCAAAGGTGACTGGGCGCCGCGCTCGGTACACCGAAATTATCGCGCTATCAATAAAACCATCGCCATTTTAGAAGCTGAGCTTGGATTTGAGCCGTCAGAGAAAGAAATTGCCGCTAGACTTGATGTGAGCCTTGAGCAGTATTGCCAGATGCAAAATGACATTAATACGAGTCGGCTGATTGGCATAGAGGATCTGGGTTTAGAAGATGGATTTTCCTCCGACGAAAGTGGCAGTGATTCGCCGTTTGATCAACTGGCAAAAGACAGTTTTCAAGAGCGGCTAGCAGAGGCAATCAAGAGCTTGCCTGAGCGTGAAGCGTTGGTTTTGTCTCTTTATTACGATGAAGAGCTCAACTTAAAAGAGATTGGCGCCGTGATTGGCGTGAGTGAGTCTCGGGTCTGCCAGATCCAAAATCAGGCAATGCTGCGATTACGGTCAAAGCTTTCTGCTTGGAGCAAATAAACGCTGTCGAGCACATGACTAAAACGAAGAGGTGGTAAGTGGATAAGAATATGAAAATCCTCGTTGTAGATGACTTTTCCACAATGAGACGCATAGTAAAAAATCTTCTTCGCGAATTAGGCTACACCAATATCGTTGAGGCCGATGATGGCACGACGGCGATGCCTATCTTAAGAAAGGGCGATGTGGATTTTGTTATCACGGATTGGAACATGCCTGGAATGCAAGGACTTGATTTGCTCAAACATATCCGCAGTGATGCCGCATTAAAGCACTTGCCGGTGCTGATGATCACAGCAGAAGCTAAGCGAGATCAAATCATCGCCGCCGCTCAAGCTGGCGTAAATGGTTATATTGTTAAGCCTTTTACGAGTGGCACTTTAAAAGAGAGATTAGACAAAATTTTTGAGCGTATGTAACTGCGTGTAACTGGTGTTATATCCGCAGTCGCGCAGTGAAGGAAGCGTAAATGATCACTCTTCGTCAGGCACAAAATTTAGTGCACCTTCTTGAGGCCGGTGAGCAAGAGCAAGCCGAGCAGTTGTTTTTGCAGTGTACTGCGCCAACTAAGCAAGATTTATTGCGGCAAGTAGGGCAAGTTGAGCGGCAATTAAATGATTTTTTTGAAAATGTCATTTTAGATCAGCAGCCAACCACGCTAGGTTCAGCCAAGTTGCCCGATCTTGAAGAGCGGCTCGATTATGTCCTTGATAAAACGCAGCGTGCGGTGGATAAAACCCTCGATGGGATTGAAATTGCTCAGCCAATTGTCGATGAGTTGCAAGGCGCGCTTTCGCAATTACGTACCCATTGGCGCAGTTTTTCTCAAGCTGGTGCGCCATTAAACGATGCGCAAGCCGTATCGGTTGATGCCATTTTTGACAAAATGGATTCTCAGTGCCAAATGCTGCGAAAACAGCTGCACGAAATATTAATTGCCCAAGAATTTCAAGACATTACAGGGCAAGTGATCGCGCAGGTGATAAGCGCGCTGCAGCAAATTCAGACTCAGTTTGTTTGCATTATGGATTTGCATGATACCAATTCCAAGCCAAAAGCCAAAAGCGCGGCAGATTTAATCGCTGCCGAAGGCCCCATCGTTACAACAAGTCAAAAACAAGAAAAAACCGTGCTAAAAGATCAAAGTGAAGTGGATGATCTTTTATCTAGCCTTGGCCTTTAGGAGAGCTCGATGGATCTCGATATGGACGATGAAATATATCAAGATTTCTTAGTTGAGGCTGGCGAAATTCTTGAGCAGCTTTCTGAGCAGTTGGTGGATCTGGAAAAATCGCCAGATAACAAAGAGCTGCTCAATGCCATTTTTAGGGGATTTCACACCATCAAAGGCGGTGCGGGCTTTTTGTCGCTCACTCCGCTGGTTGAAACCTGTCATGGCGCAGAAAACGTGTTTGACACTTTGCGCAATGGCGCAAGAAAGCTCACTTCGCCGCTGATGGATGCAATTTTGCAGGCGTTAGACACTATTAACGAGCAGTTTACCTGCGTGCGCGAGCGCAAAGATCTTCCCCATTCTGATCAGCATCTTATCGAAACCTTACAGGCTTACAGCCGCCCTGAAGAAAGTCAAACCGAGCAAAATTTGCCAGCTAAAGCGGCGGCTCATCAGAACACAGAATTGCCAGAAGTTGCAGCGCCTGAGCTGCAATCTGATGAAATTACAGAAGAAGAGTTTGAGCGCTTGCTTGATGAGCAAAAAAATAAGCAAGCGAGCTTGGATAGTGTAGCCATTGCTGAGCCGCCAGAAAATGCCACGGCTGATGATGGTGACATGACGGACGAAGAGTTTGAAAGGCTGCTTGATCAGCTGCATGGGCAAAAGAAAATTTCTGCGCCGCCAAAAATTAAGCTTGCCAGCCAAGAGCTGCCTTTAACCCAAGATCCTGCGCCCGCGCCTGCAGCAAAGCCTGTCGCCTCAGAGCGCAGCGCGGCAAAAAATAGCGATAAAAAAGCGTCGTCATTACTTTCTGATCCAACGGTGCGCGTTGATACGGAAACGCTTGATACCATTATGAATATGGTGGGTGAGCTGGTTTTGGTAAGAAACCGCTTGATGACTCTGGCCACTCATATCTGCGACGACAATTTTAGCAAAGTTGTCACCAGCCTCGATGTTGTGACCGGCGATCTGCAAAGTGCGGTGATGAAGACGCGCATGCAGCCTATTAAGAAGGTTTTTGGCCGTTTTCCGCGCGTCGTGCGCGATCTGGCGCGAACGCTTAATAAAGAGATCGCGCTAAAAACCATCGGCGAAGAGACGGATCTTGATAAAAATTTGGTTGAAGCGCTCGCCGATCCTATGGTGCATTTGGTGCGTAATTCGATAGATCACGGCATTGAAATGCCTGATGTGCGTGAAAAAAATGGCAAGCCTCGCGAAGGCACGGTGACGCTAAGCGCTGTGCAGCAAGGCGACCATATTTTGCTGACAGTGGAAGATGATGGCGCTGGAATGGATCCCGAAAAATTGCGCCGCATCGCTGTTGAACGTGGCATTATGGAGCATGAGGCGGCGGCAAGGCTGAGTGAAAATGAGGCTTTTGCGCTGATCTTTGCGCCGGGTTTTTCCACAAAAACAGAGATTTCTGATATTTCCGGTCGCGGCGTTGGTATGGACGTGGTTAAAACCGCCATCAACCGCCTTAATGGTTCCATCGAAATCGATTCAAAGCTTGGCCAAGGCACCAAAATCTACATTAAAGTGCCACTGACGCTGGCGATTTTACCGACGCTGATGGTCGGCGTTGATAAACATCCCTTCGCATTTCCTTTGTCAAATGTGAGTGAAATCATCAATCTTGATCTAAAAAAGACTCATTGCGTCGATGGTCAGCTAACGTTAATAGTACGCCAAAAAGCTATCCCACTTTTTTACTTGCATGATTGGTTTTCTAAAAACGGCAAACAAGCTAAAAAAGATCAAGGACATGTTGTGATCATTCAGCTTGGCTTGCAGCAAATCGCCTTTGTCGTTGACGCGCTCATTGGGCAAGAAGAGGTGGTGATCAAATCGCTCGACCCGATGCTGCAAGGCACGCCTGGCATCGCTGGCGCGACGATCACGAGTGATGGGCATATCGCATTGATTTTAGATGTCCCGAATTTGCTAAAACGCTATGTTTCTCGTTAATTTAAATTTGCAGGCAAAAAATGGCATTTAAAGTGTTAATCGTTGATGACTCAACCTTTTTCAGGCGCAGGCTGACCGAGATCATAAATAGCGATCCGATGCTTACGGTTGTCGGTTGCGCGGTCAACGGCGAAGAGGCGGTGACCAAAGCCGCGCAGCTGATGCCTGATGTGATCACCATGGACGTTGAAATGCCAGTTATGAACGGGATCGATGCTGTCAAAGCCATCATGCGCGCCACGCCAACGCCAATTTTAATGTTTTCTGCGCTTACGCATGCCGGCGCGCAAGCCACGCTTGACGCGCTTGAAGCAGGCGCGGTCGATTTTTTGCCCAAAAATTTTGAAGATATTGCAAGTAATCGCGAAGAGGCTATCGAGCTGCTGCGACTGCGTTTAAAAGTGATCGCTAAAAAAACGGCAGCGCAATCTTCTTTAACAAACGAAGCGGAGCAGAGGAAAGCTGTGTTTGAGGAGCGTTTTTCAGTGGCTCAGCGAAAATTGAGTGAAAATGAAACGGCCAATGGGCATGCGCACGAACGCGCCAAGTCTCACGGCAGCTATAAAGCGAGCGGCAAACAGTACAAAGTGCTTTTGATTGGCGCTTCGACTGGCGGCCCTGCAGCTTTGCAGACCATTTTATCGCAATTTCCCGCGCATTTTCCTTTGCCCATTTTGCTGATGCAGCACATGCCCGCGGCTTTTACCCGCGAATTTGCACAGCGCCTAAATAAAAATTGCAAAATTTCTGTGAAAGAAGCGCAAAACAATGACTTTTTGATGCCGGGCGCCGCTTATTTAGCGCCGGGTGGAATGCAGATGCTGCTCGACAATCGGCTCGGCGATGTGCGCATTAAAATCGTCGATAGCGATGCAAGCATAACGTACAAGCCTTCGCTCGATGTCACTTTTGGCTCGGTCGCCTCAATTTATGGCGCAAACACCCTCTCATTGGTGTTGACCGGAATGGGCGCCGATGGCCGCGAAGGGGCGCGTCTTTTAAAGCAGCACGGCGGCACTATCTGGGCGCAGGATGAAGATAGCTGCGTCGTGTACGGCATGCCACACGCTGTGGCGAGCGCAAATTTAAGTAGTGAAAGTTTACCGCTTGAGAGGATTGCAGAGCGGATTTTTGTTGAATTGAATCTATCCTAAGGAGCAAAAGTGATAGTTTGGTGCATAGCAAATCAAAAAGGAGGGGTAGGGAAGACGACTACCGCCGTCGCTCTTGCTGGCCTATTGAGTCAACAAAATAAGCGCGTTCTACTGGTCGATACCGATCCACACGCCTCGCTTACCAGCTATTTTGGTTTTGACTCTGATGCGTTGCCGCACAGCTTGTTTGACCTTTTTCAGCAAGAAATGAACACCCGCGCGCAGATAGCGCCTCTGATTTTAAATACGCAGTTTGCCAATCTTGATCTGCTGCCCGCGCAAATGTCGCTCGCCACGTTAGATAGAGTGATGGGCCAGCGCAGCGGGATGGGGCTGATCCTAAAGAAGGCGCTCGCAACGTTAAGCGCTGATTACGATTATGTGTTGATTGATTGCCCACCGATTTTAGGGGTGATGATGGTGAACGCGCTTGCTGCAAGCTCGCGCATTTTGCTTCCGGTGCAGACTGAGTTTTTGGCGCTTAAAGGGCTTGAGCGCATGCTAAAAACGCTGCATGTTATGCAAAAATCGCGCAGCAGCGCCTTTAAATTGTGCATTATTCCAACCATGTACGACAAGCGTACGCGCGCCTCTTTAGAAACGCTGCAAGTGTTAAAAGATCGCTACGCAGAAGTGGTGTGGCCGTCAGCTGTGCCCATCGACACCAAATTGCGCGATGCGAGCTTAAAGCATCTGCCGCCTTCCTATTTTGCAAAAAGCAGCCGCGGCGTTTTTTCTTATAAAACCTTGCTGGCTTATTTAGAGCGCTTAGAGCTTGATGAACGCTGATCTGCCGTCGCATGAGCATGCGCTAGAAATTTATCTCGCTGATCTGCTTACGGAAAATGTCGGCGTGGCTTTTTCACAAGAGCCGCAAGCGTCGCAAGCACAAGTTGCCGCGCCGCACAGTGATGACGCGGCAGTTAAAGAGTGCGCACATAGCGAGCCGCAATACGCGTCGGATTTGGCTGTTTTTGACGTTTCAGGGATCAGTTATGCGCTCCCTGCAGAAACTGTTGGCGCGATTCATCGCGATTTTGCGCATGAGCTTGCGCCCGTCGAAACAGATGCGGCTTGGTATTTGGGGATTTTGTATCGCGCAGGACAAGCCGTTCATGTGGTTGATTTGACAGGGTGGGCCGATCCTTCAATCGCTTTACCGTGTGAAGAGAGCAGCTATTCGCATGTAATTGAGCTGAAAAACAGTCAGATAGCGCTGGTTTGTCACGCGTTGACCATCAATGCAAAGCTTGATCGCACCGGCGCAATTTGGCGCAAAAAGGCGGGAAAACGCGCTTGGCTGGCTGGATTTGTAAAAGAGCCAGCATGTGCTTTACTTTTGGTTGAACCGCTGATCCGCGCGTTGGAGCAGAGCTTAACTGCCTGCGATCAGCAGAAAAAATAACAAACAAAACAAGACGTGTTTGTCCAAGTAGAGGTTTTTATGCCGTCTGTATCAGCAGTGTTGAAAGAAAAAGGCAACGACGATGTCTTGCAGTGGGTGACCTTCATGCTGGGAAGCGAAACCTACGGGATCAATGTAATGCAGGTGCGCGAAGTGCTGCGCTACACCGAAATTGCGCCTGTTCCTGGCGCGCCAAGCCATGTGCTTGGGATCATCAATTTACGCGGCAATGTGGTGACTGTGCTTGATATGCGCACCCTTTTTGGCCTTGAGCCTAGTGATGTCACCAATGAAACGCGCGTCATTGTCATTGAAACCAGCACGCAGGTGGTGGGCTTGATGGTCGATAGCGTTGCTGAAGTGGTGTACCTTAAATCTTCAGAAATCGATACCACACCGACAGTTGGCACGGACGAAGGCTCTAAATTTATTCAAGGGATCTGTAATCGCAACGATACTTTGCTGCTACTGGTTAATCTTAACCGTCTACTAACTGATGATGAACGGATGGAGGCTGCAAGTAAATAATGCAAATGTTTTTGTTATATGGCGTTGTCGCTGTTTTAGTTGCAATTTTAGCGCTACTGGCTGTCGGCTTGCGCCGCAAGCAAAGTGCCGTTGAAGCGGCAGAAAATAAATATCAAGCAATGGAGTTACTTGCGAAAAATATGCGTCAGCAGCAACAAGCGCTGGCAAAGCAATTTAATGAGCTGCGCGCCGCAAGCGTCGGCATGAGTGAAAAATTGGCGCAGCTTTCCGTGCGCTTTGATGATTTAGCAGAAAAGCATCATCAGTTAGAAGAGCAAAAAGGCGAGGGCCGTTTGTACAGCAGAGCTGGCAAATTGGTTGAGCTTGGCGCGGATCTTGAAGAATTAATGGAAGAGTGTGAGTTGCCAAAAGCCGAAGCTGAGCTGCTCATGAATATTCGCAAACAGCGTTTGTCCCGCTAAAAGTTTCTGCCGCGCACTTTACTCGGTTAGAAGGTGCGCCTTTTATCTTCGCGCTATCTCTTCGTAACAGCAGCCTTGCAACATCTCTCTTCACAACATCCTGATCTATTTAGAATATTTTTCTTCGCAGCTTGCTTTTGCCAGCGATTCCCTGTGATATTATTCGCGCCGGTTAACTTAAATTGTTTGCATTTGCATGCTAGAAGTTTGCAACATCGCCAGCTCTCGCGCGGAAAAGGTACTTTTTGACGCGTTGAGCTTTGCCGTGCCGGCTGGCAGTTTTTTGCAAGTCACCGGCGCGAACGGCGCCGGAAAAAGCACGTTGCTGCGCATTTTGGCAGGACTTGTAACCCCCGACAGCGGCGAAATCTTTTTTAATGGCGTGAATGTGGCAAAAGACCGCGCGCTTTTTTATCAGCAGATGCTTTTTTTAGGCCATCGCAGCGGCATTAAACGCGAGCTTTCTGCGCTGGAAAATTTGGCCTTTTATCAACAAATGCATGGTGATTGTGATGCCGATAGCCTCTGGAGTGCGCTGCAGGATGTGGGCCTTGGCGCAAAAGAGCACGTGCCGGTCATGCAGCTTTCGGCAGGGCAAGCGCAGCGAGTAGCGCTCGCGCGGCTGCTATTGACCGACGCGAAAATGTGGATTTTGGATGAGCCGCTGACCGCGATAGACGACGAGGGCGTGCAAATTTTGCAGCATCTTTTTTGGCGCCATGTTGAGCGAGGCGGCGCCGTGATTTTTGCTACGCACCAACGCGTATTGCACCACTGCAGCCGCTTGCAGCAAATTTGTTTGGGATCACAATGTTGAAATTAGTGAAACGCGAATTATTGGTTGCTTATCGCCGGCGCGCCGATCTTCTCAATTCTTTGTGGTTTTTCCTTTTGTTAGCCATTTTATTTGTTCTCGCGCTGGGGCCATCGCCCAAGCTTTTGTCGATGATAGCGCCCACGGTGATCTGGGTCGGTGCGCTGCTGGCGGTGGTCATTTCGCTTGAGCGGCTGTTTCGCGATGATTTTTTAGATGGCTCTTTAGAGCAATTATTGCTGATGCCACAGCCTCTTGCGCTGCTGGTGCTTGCTAAGGTGCTGGCGCACTGGCTGGTGACCGGCTTGCCTTTGCTGCTCATAAGCCCATTGCTTGGTTTTTTGCTGACAATGGATTGGGATATTTACTCAACGCTTTGGCTTACGTTGCTGCTAGGCACGCCGACATTAACTTTTTTAGGCGCAATAGGCAGCGCTTTAACCGTCTGCCTTGGCCAAGCGGTGGTGCTTGTCAGCCTGCTGGTCTTGCCGCTGTTTGTGCCTGTGCTCATTTTTGCCACTGCCGGTATTGAAAATGCTGCCAATGGACTGCCCATTAATGCGCCACTTGCAATGCTGGGCGCTTTTTTGGTGAGCAGCGTATCTTTCGCCCCGATTGCGATCGCGGCGAGTTTGCGCATGAGTTTGCAGTAGTGGCAAAATTCATGCAGTTTGTTTAAGAGGTATCAACACGATGTGGCAGTTATTACATCGCAGCGCAACATCTCGCGCCTTGTACCATTTTTGTCAAAAGCTTGTGCCGTGGTTTGCCGTGCTTGCTTGCGTCACGCTGCTTACCGGAACGATTTGGGGGCTGCTATTTGCGCCGGCCGATCATCAGCAAGGCGACAGTTTTCGCATCATTTACCTGCACGTTCCCACCGCAATTGGCTCCATGCTTGTTTACTTGGCAATGGCCATCGTGGCTTTCATTGGCCTTGTTTGGCAGTTGCCGAGCGCCAATATGAGCGTGGCTGTGATGGCGCCCATCGGCGCGGTATACACCTTTTTGGCACTGGTCACAGGCTCGCTGTGGGGCAAGCCGATGTGGGGCACGTGGTGGGTGTGGGACGCACGCCTGACATCCGAGCTTATCTTGCTGTTTCTCTATCTTGGCGTGATTGCGCTCAGCCGCGCTTTTGATGAGCGAAAAAAAGCTGGCAAAGCTTCGGCTATTTTGGCCACAATCGGTGTCATTAATCTGCCGATCATTCATTTTTCTGTACAATGGTGGAATACTTTGCATCAAGGCTCGACCTTGACCAAGTTTTCTAAGCCGTTGATCGACTCGATGATGTTGTGGCCTTTGCTACTCAATATCGTTGGAGTGGTATTGTTTTTTATTTGTCTGTTTTTGATGAACTTAAAAAATAAAATCTTACACAGTGAATCAAATCAGGCGTGGGTACGTGATTTAATCATATGAGGATAATATGCAGTTTGCTTCGTTTTTAGAATTTGTCGAGATGGGTGGATATGGCACTTATGTTTGGCCAGCGGTAGGTTTTACTGTCGTGGCGTTTATTTGGCTTATCACTGATGCGTTGCTCACTCGCCGTAAATTAAAGCGCATGGTGCAAGAGCGTGCGGCGCGCGAACAACGTCTTGAACTGGCAAAGCAGGCCAAGGAAAGGTTGTGAGTCAAACCCGAAAAAAGCGTTTTGCCCTGATTTTGGTCTTGCTGCTTAGCGCCGCAACGACCATAGGGCTGGTTATTTATGCTTTAAATGAACATATGGATCTGTTTTACACCCCAAGCGAGGTGGTGTTCGGCAAAGGGAGGAGCGGCAAGCCGCAAGTTGGGCAGCGCCTGCGCGTCGGGGGCGTTGTTGTCAATAATTCACTGGTGCGCGACCCCGATTCGCTAAAAGTGATTTTTCAGATCAGGGACAATGGTCCTGCAATTACCGTGGAATACGAGGGGATATTGCCAGATCTTTTCCGCGAGCAGCAGGCCATTGTCGCTCAGGGTAAGTTAATTGAGCCTTTGAAAGTAAGGGCTGTTGAAGTATTAGCCAAGCATGATGAACGCTATATGCCGCCAGATGTCGCTAAGACGGTGGGGCATTTGCCACTGAGTTAAAGTACGCTGCGAAGCAAAAAGCAAGGATGTCGTAAATGATCGTAGAACTGGGCCACTTTGCGCTGATTGCTGCGCTGGGATTTTCATTGCTACTGAGTGTCGTGCCACTTTGCGGCACAGTGTGTGGTAATCAAGCGATGATGCGCGCGGCTAAGCCGCTGAGTGTGGTGATCTTTGGATGGCTGTTGTTGGCATTTTTAACGCTGCTGTGGGCATTTTTCCACAATGATTTTACTGTTAGTTATGTTGCCGATAATTCTAATACGACGTTGCCTTGGTTCTATCGACTCTCTGCTGCATGGGCGGCGCACGAAGGCTCGCTGCTGCTTTGGGTGTTGCTGCAAGCGTTGTGGGTGGTGGCCGTGGCTAAGTTTAGCCAAAATTTGCCGCTGATTTTTGTCGCGCGCGTGCTGGCGGTGCTGGGCATGCTGTTGTGCGGATTTTTGACCTTTACGCTGTTCACTTCTAACCCGTTTTTGCGCACGCTGCCGTTTTTTCCGGTGGATGGCCGCGATCTCAACCCGTTATTGCAAGACCCCGGTCTTATCGTGCACCCGCCGCTGCTGTACATGGGCTACGTCGGATTTTCGGTCACTTTTGCATTTGCGATAGCGGCGCTAATGAGCGGTCAGCTCGACATGGCGTGGGCGCGCTGGTCGCGGCCGTGGAACACTGCCGCGTGGATTTTCCTCACGCTTGGCATCGCGTTTGGCTCTTGGTGGGCTTATCACGAATTTGGCTGGGGCGGCTGGTGGTTTTGGGATCCGGTGGAAAATGTGTCGCTGATGCCTTGGCTGTCAAGCACGGCTTTGATGCATGCACTGGCGATGACGGAAAAGCGCGGCGCGTTTCGCGCTTGGACGATGCTGCTGGCGCTGGCGACCTTTTCGCTCAGCCTGCTCGGCACGCTGCTGGTGCGCTCGGGCGTGCTCATTTCCGTGCATTCGTTTACCTCCGATCCGGCGCGCGGGCTGTTTATTTTGCTGTTTTTGTCGGTTGTGATCGGCGGATCTTTTTTGCTCTACGCGCTTCAAGCTGGCAAAATTCGCGAAAAGTACACGTTTGCCCTTTTTTCGCGTGAAAGCGGTTTGCTGGCCAACAATATTTTTTTGATGACTGCGCTCAACATTGTGCTGCTTGGAACGCTATTGCCGCTGCTGCTTAGCCTTGGCGACTCTGGCTCGGTTTCAATTGGCGCGCCTTATTTTAACTTGTTGTTTTCTTGGCTAATAATCCCATTTGTGCTGCTGCTTGGGCTTGGTCCTTTGCTGCGCTGGAAGCAAGATGAGCTCAAAAATTATAAGAATATTTTGCTAACGAGTGGGTGCGCTGCCGCGGTGCTTGGTATTGCTTTAGTGTGGTTTTTCGGTGACACGTTTAGCTTGATGGCCGCGCTTGGCTGCATGCTGGGAATATGGATAGTGATGCTACTTTTGGCGGAAGTTTATCTGCGCGCGGCACGTGCGAGCTCTTTGCTGGTCGGGCTTAAGCAGTTAAGCGGCAGCCATTACGCGATGGTTTTTGGCCACATTGGATTTGCGCTGCTGATTGTTGGCGTGATCCTTGTTGAAAATTATGATATTGAAAGAGACGTGAAAATGGAATTAGGATCCTCAGCCACTTTGAAGGGGTACCAATTTCATTTTGCCGCGCTGCGCAGCGAAGTTGGGCCTAACTACCGCGCGGTTGTGGCTGATTTTGTTGTCACTGATGGAAAGACTGAGATCAACCGTTTAGAGGCAGAAAAACGTACTTATACCGTACAAGAGGCCGTGCTCACTGAGGCGGCAATTGATAAAGGGGTGTTTCGTGATATTTATGTGTCGCTGGGTGAAGAAGTGGCCGAAAATACGTGGTCGGTGCGCCTCTACTATAAGCCCTTTGTGCGCTGGATCTGGATTGGAGCGCTGCTGATGGCGTTTGGCGGCGGCTTTGCTCTGTTTGACAAGCGCTATCGTGTTGCGCGCATGTACTATACCAAGGGTTTGTTTTGTGAGAAGTAAAATGCTTTACGTGCCGCTGCTGGTGTGCGTGGCGCTGACAGCCGTTTTATTCCTGCAAGTGCGGCGCGTTGCGCAGGGGGAATCGCTGGCGATGGTGCAGTACGCGCTGATTGGCAAGCCGGTCCCTTTTGCCCGCGCGCAAGATCTGCATCAGCATGAAAAAATGTATGACGAAACGCTCTTTTACGGCAAAGTGCACCTGCTCAACGTGTGGGCGACGTGGTGTCCGACTTGTTATCAAGAACACACTTATTTGCAAACCCTTGCCAGAAAGGGCATAAATATCATTGGGCTCAATTATAAAGATCAGCGAGAAAAAGCGATCGCATGGCTTAGCACGCTCAAAGATCCCTATCAGGTCAATCTTTTTGATGGCAGCGGCATGCTCGGCTTTGATCTGGGCGTGTGGGGCGCGCCGGAAACGTTTTTGGTCGACGGCAAAGGGATCATCCGCTATCGCCACATTGGCGAAGTTAATGAGCAGAATTGGAAAAAAACGCTGCAGCCGCTCTATCAAGCAATCCTTGCGGAGGAGCAATGAAGTTCGTCTGGCTTGTGCTGGGGCTTGCGCTTTACTTTAATGGCGCTGTTTTTTCTGTTGCTGCAGAAAATGTGCATAAATTTGCCTCGCTCGAGCAAGAGCGCCTGTTTGAAGAGCTTGGCATGCAGCTGCGCTGCCCTGAATGCCAAAGTAAAAATATTGCGTATTCGAGCGCGCCGCTGGCGCAGGACATGCGTAAAAAAGTGTATGAGCAGGTCAACCTTGGCAAAAGTAAGCAGCAAATCATTAATTATATGGTGGAACGCTTTGGCAATTCGGTCAGCTACGATCCGCCGCTCACATTGGGCACCTTGATTTTATGGGTTGGGCCGCTGCTGTTTGCGCTGTCGGGTTTTATATGGCTGGTGCGGCTTTGCCGGCGGCGGCAAACTGTGGTGTTAAGCCTTGCTGAGCGGCAGCGCGTGCAAGCGTTGCTGCATGAAGAGGATAAATTTTTATATAAAGGCGTGAAGAATGAGTGAGTTAGCATTTTGGCTGACCAGCGGTACTCTGATCATTATTGCACTTACGGCGGTAATTTTTTTTTCTGTCAGCGATCGGGTGCGCGCTAAAAATATCAGCTCAAGTGCGCTTAATAAAAGGCTCTACCTTGATAGATTAGTTGAGCTGGGTAAAGAGGAAAAAAAGGGTATTATCTCCTCAAAAAACGAATTAGTACCTGAATTACAAAAAAATTTACTTTTTGATATCCCAACCAAACCCGTCGACAACTATGTTAATACTTCGCACTGCAATGCCGTTTGGATAAGTTTTAGCGTGATTGTGGTGCTATTTGTCAGCTTTAGCCTCTATTTTCAGCTGGGGGCGCAGCAAAAATTGGCCGCGTGGCGTTTGGCAAATCAGCGCTTTCCTGAGCTATTGCGCCGGCTGAATGACGGTGAGGAGCTTAGCGACCAAGATCAGCAAGCGTTCGCGTTAGGGCTGCGCACCTCGCTCGAGTCAAGGCCGGATGACGCTAAGGCTTGGCTCTTGTTTGGCAAGACGGTGCTGTTTAATCGCGATTGGCAATCTTTTGATTTAGCGGTCAGTAAAGCTTATGCCTTGTCACCGGATGACGATGAAGTGCGTTTACGCTATGCGCAGGCACTGTTGTCGCGCAAAGATAAAAATAGCCATCAGCAGGCGAAAAATTTGCTCGAAGAGCTCGAAAAAGTGAGCGGTGAAACGGGCTTGCAAGCGCTCTCGCTGCTGGCTTTAAATGCTTACGAGCGCGCCCATTTTGAGGGGGCGGTGTTTTACTGGCAAAAAATGCAGCAGCGGCTTGCGCCGGGTGACCATCGCCGTGCGGGGCTTGAGCAAAGTATTGCGCGCGCTAAATTTCAGCGCCCTGAGCAACACGATCTGCCGATCGGCAGCGTCACGGTCAAAATAGAGCCGGGCGCCGACATTTTTGTGCCGATTGAGCGCGAAGGCGAGGTGAAACGAGGCGAGCTTGTGGTCACGGTGCATGAAAGCGCTGATTCGCCGATGCCGATTGCGACTAAAAAACTGCCGATAAAACTGCCAGTTAGCGTCACATTCACAGATGTAGATATGGACAACATCAGCTCGAAGAGGCTGTCAGATTTTCAACAAATTGTAATTAGGGCGCGCATTGACGTTGATGGTAACATGAAGACGCGTAGCGGCGATTGGTTTGGAGTGAGTCGACCGTTGTTGCTAGGAACGAGTCAGGTTATTGTAATTGACCAAAAGTTGCACTAAAGTTTCCACGCGAAAATCAATCAATAATTATAACAATTAAGTTTCATAACATAATTAAGGTGAATGGGATGGCGAAACGTGTGGTGCTGGTGTTGAGTGTCATGTTGATAACGGGTTGCGCTGGTCGGGTTCAACCTCATACCGCTGCAAAAAATCCGCCATCTTCCGTCCAAGAGATCGTTACCGATGCGCGGCTTTTGCGGGAAAAGCAAAATGAAAGTTTCAAAAAAGGACGCGGCGAAGAGCAAAGTGCGCAGACGGGAGAAAAAAAGCAATCTGATCCATTAGAAGGCTTTAACCGCGCGATGTGGGCGCTAAACTTCAAAGTGCTCGACCCTTACCTGCTGCGTCCCGTGTCACTGGCGTATGTCAATTACACGCCGCGTTTCATTCGCAAAGGCATTTCTAACGTATTTAGCAACTTAGAAGAGCCGTTTAGCATGGTCAATAGCTTGCTGATCCTCGATGGCAAAGGCGCGCTCAGCCATTTCAACCGTTTTTGGATAAACTCGACTTTTGGCGTTGCCGGTTTGGTTGATGTCGCGGCGATGGCGCATGAGCCAAAACAGGCGGATCGCCAATTTGGTGATGTGCTCGGCCATTACGGCGTTGGGCATGGCCTCTATGTGATGACGCCGGTTTACGGGCCGGTTACGGTGCGTGAAATGGTCGGCGATATCGTCGACGATCTCTATCCGCCGCTCTCTTTGGTGGTTTTCCCTTATAACTTGATCAAATGGTTCTTCCAAGGCTTAGAGAGTCGCGCCGAGCTGGTTGCGCAAGAAGGGCAGCTGTATAACTCGCGAGATCCGTATGCGTTTACGCGCGACGTCTATTTGCAGAATAAAACCTTCCGCGCCAATTTAGGTAAAGAGCAGCAGCCACAAACGCTGGACGACTCTGATATTAACCAAGCGTTGCTTGATGAAGTGGATGGATAAAAACGCAAAAAACCGCCAACGGCGGTTTTTTTATGCGGCGGGTTTAAAACTTGTAGCTGTACTGCACGCCATACAGTAGCGCATTCGCGCGCGTGGTCGCGTCAACCTGATATAGGCTGCCTAGCATCGTTTCATGCACTTTGACATCTTCACCCATCAGGTAAGTGACGCCAAAATCAAAGGTCGATTGTGGGCTAAATGCGTAAGAAACGCCGGCAGAGAACCACTGTCTGTCTGAGTCTGGCACGGAGATCGAGGTGATCTGATCTTGCGCGCTGGTGTCATACATATAGCCTGCGCGTAAGGTCCAGTTGTTGTCGAGCGTGAAAGTGGTACCCAGCGAAATGTGCCAGCCGTCTTGCCACGCGTATTGGCTAAGAGTGGTGCCATCGGTAGTGGTGAGCGTGTCAAAGGTGCTCCAGTCAATCCACTGCAGCGAGTAGTGCAGCGCGAGACGTGGCGTGGTTTGGTGAAATCCTGAAAATTCAGCAATATTAGGTAGCGGGATAATAAGATCGCCGACCTGCTTATCCAGATAAATCACATCACCGCTTGCTTCAATTTCAGGGCTGTAGCGGTAACTTAAGCCAAAGCGGTGCTTGTCATTGACTTGATACACGGCGCCTACATTCGCGCCGATGCCGCTGCCGCTCACGTCAATGGATAGGGCGTGCTGTATGCCCATAATGCTTGAAACCAGTGGCGGCGGGTCACGGCGTAATTTGCCCATGCCATAGATAAAGTCGATCCCTGCGCCAAGGCTTAGCTGCGGCGTCACTTTGTAAGCGGCGCTGATCCCGACGTTGAAAGATTTAAGATCAGTCAGGCCGCCAAATTGGTTCGCAGTATAGTCGGAGGCAAATTCGGTTTTGGTGCCGAAGTTGGAGTAGATAGCGCCGCCGAGCGTCAATTTGTCCGAGACTGGATGGGTGTAAAAAATATTAGGTACTGGCGATGTTCCGCCGATCTGCGTGTCCGCAAGCTGCTGCGATCCTAGCAGCGTGGTGTAGGTTGCGCCTTTTACGGTGACGTCGGTTTCGATATTGATCAGGCCTAACGAGAGCTGTGGACGATCAAACAGGCTCATTGCGGCAGGGTTTCGCGCCATGACAGAAGCGTTGTCGGCGATGACCGCGTCTCCCGCAAATGCGCGGCCAAGGCCGGTTGCGGACTGGCCATTGACCTGAAATCCCGCAGCAAAAGCGCTGCTTGAAAAGAGCACCGATGCCGAAAGAAGCGCGCTGCAGAGTACTGACAGGTGAAGCGGGTGTGTTTTGATCATAATTAATTGAATTGGCTGCTAAACGAGAAAGACTTCATTCTAGAGACAAATAGCAAACGGTGAAAGCAAGGAGTGAGCGAAATGGGCTCAGGCGTCAAATCGCGTTGTTAACTTGGAAGTGGGATCGGTTTCTCTTGCGGCGAAAAAAAGTCTGCGTATTTTCTATAAGCCCGCGGCCTCTTGTGGTAAAAATGCGCCACTTTGCAAAGCACTCGTTAAGTGTTGAGTTATGAAAATAGTCATTGATGAAAATATGCCGTACGCCTTGGCGTTGTTTAGCCAATTTGGCGAGGTAACGGCGCTGCCGGGGCGGGCGATCGAGGCGCAGGATCTGCACGATGTTGACGCGCTGATGGTGCGCTCGATAACGAAAGTGGACCAAGCGCTGCTCGCATCGGCGCCTAAGCTGCGCTTTATTGGCAGCGCAACGGCTGGCGTTGACCACGTGGATGTCGCGCTGCTGCAATCGCGTGGCATTCATTTTGTGAATGCGCCGGGCTGCAATAAAATTGGCGTGGCCGAATATGTGCTCAGCGCGCTGCATACGTTAAGCCAGCAGCATGATTTTGCGCTCTCATCACGCACGGTGGGTATAGTTGGCGCAGGTCAAGTGGGCAGCTATCTTGCTGATTGTTTAGACGCGCTCAATATCCCTTATCTATTGTGCGACCCCTTTTTAGCGCACGCCGGCGACCCGCGTCAGTTTGTCACGCTGGATGAACTTATCGCGCAGGCGGATGTGGTTTCTTTGCATACCCCGTTAACTTATGATGGCGCGCACCCGACGTGGCACCTTTTTGATGCCAAAAGGCTCGCGGCGCTAAAGTCTGGTACGATTTTGATCAATGCCGCGCGCGGTAAAGTTGTCGATAATCAGGCGCTTAAAATTGCGTTGGCGCAGCAAAATTTAACAGCGGTGCTCGATGTATTCGAAGATGAGCCGCTGGTGGATGGCGAGCTGTTAGCGCAGCTTGCTTTTGCAACGCCGCACATTGCCGGTTATAGCCTCGAGGGCAAGGCTCGTGGTACCTCAATGATTTTTAATGAGTTTTGCCGATTTTTGCAACAAGAAGACAAGCAAGTTGCCGTCGAGACGCTTTTAGATAAAGGATTGATAGTAAAGGTTAAAATTCAAAAGTCGTGTCAGGAGACGCAGCGCGCGCTGTGTCAGCTGGTTTATGACATTCGAAATGACGATGCCGATTTTCGGCGCGTCATGCAAGATCCGCACACGCAGCGTCAGCAATTTGATTTTCTTCGTAAAAATTATTGGCAGCGCCGTGAATACGGTTCGGTTACTGTGTGCTGCGATAAAGAAAATGAGCTGCGAGTTTGGCAGCAATTAGGATTTAAGGTTGAGGTTGAGAAGTGATGATGCAGTACCAGTTAGCGATTTTAGGGGCGAGCGGCACCGTTGGGCGTGCGATCATTGAGCTGCTAGAAGAGCAAGAGTTTGCGGCGCAGTCGCTCCATCTGCTTGGCAGCGATAGCGCTGGCGAAGTGGTGCGAGTGCAAGGGCAAAGTGTGCGCATACAAGACGCGGCGACATTTGACTGGAATCAAGTGCAGGTGGCCATTTTTTGCGTCGATGCAGAGGTTAGCATTCAATATGCGGCGCTTGCGGCGGAAGCTGGCGTGGTTGTCATTGATATTTCTAGCGCATTTCGCCTAGACCCCGACGTGCCGCTGGTGTTGCCAATGGTAAATGAGGAAGCGCTTGCCGATTTTCGCAACAAAAACATCGTGGCAATTGCCGACCCATTGGTGATGCAGATGAGCCGCGTGCTTAAGCCTATCCATGATGCGGTGGGCGTATCGCGGGTAAATGTGAGCACTTATCAAGCCGTTGCCAGCCAAGGCAAAAAAGGCGTTGATGAGCTTGCTAGCCAGACAATTGCGCTTTTGAACAGCCAATCAGTCACTAGCGATGTTTTCCCTAAGCAGATCGCTTTTAACTGTCTAGCGCAAACGTCTGCGCTGTTTGAAAACGGTTATACGCAGGCGGAGATGGCGCTGGTGTGGGAAAGTCAGCGCATTTTTGGCCAAGAGATTGCCGTGAACCCTACTTGCGTGCAAATCCCTGTTTTTTATGGAAATGGCCAAGCTCTGCACCTTGAGTGTCATAACCCGATTGACGCTGAACAGGTGATGGGAATTTTGCTGCAAACGCCGGGCGTGACGCTTTTTGCGCCGGGCGAGTATCCTGCGCCTGTTCCTGATGCGAGCGAGCAAGAGGCGGTGTGTGTCGGGCGCGTGCGCAACGACATTAGTCATCCTCAGGGGATCAATCTGTGGCTGATGGCCGATAGCGCGAAACTGACGGCGCACAGCGCGCTGCAAGTGCTCAATTGTTTGATGCGCGATTATTTTTAAGCCTTAACCTATAGAGCCAAGCCTTGCGCTTGGCTTACACAAACTGTTTTCTGCACCCATTTTTGCCTTAAAAATAGAAAAATGCGCTTTTTCTCATTATTTAGAATCATGCCAATAGTTTGACCTGCCTCGCTATTTTTCAGGGTTGCCCGCCTCTTTTTTATCAATTGTTCGATAGTTAACACATTGTTTTTTTCTGCTCTCCTGCCGCTAACGGTAAAAAATCATCGATTGGGTGAATTTTGCAACTATCTTTATTTTCATTGGCGTAGGTGAAATTGTCATAAGGAACAGCAATTGTTACAGGCAAAGCAAAATAAATTGAGCCGAATTAAAGCGCTAACTTATGTTGGCAAAGTGGGAACCCCGTCGGTACTCAAATTGGTCGCGCCCGTTTTTTTGATAAGTTTGCTTGTAAGCACAAAGCCTGCGAATGCTACGGTGCGGATCTTAGGGCCAAGAGAAGAGTCGCCGCTCCCAGAAGAGCTGCGCCGTGCGCCTATGCAAAATTTGTCTGCGCCGCCGTCCGCTACCGGCGCGGTGTCGCTGCAGCCCAACTCTTCCTCAGCAAAATTTGAAACGCAGGCTGAGCCGATATTGCCGGCTTCCTCGGCGTCAGGGCGAAAGCGCGTTGGCCCCACGCAAAAAACCGATACTTTGTGGAAAATTGCCTCGCGCAACACGCCAAAAGGCACTTCGATTTATCAGGTGATCGGCGCGATTTTTCGCTTAAATCCGCAGGCGTTTGCCGAAGACAATATTCATCTGCTTGAGCCTGGCAGCATTTTGCTGATGCCTACGCGAGATGAGATCAAAAAAGAGAAAGTGCAGGCGGTTTCCGCGCGCCTTGATCAAGATCAGCCAGCCGCGACTCGTTATCAGGCGGCAAATAATCGCCGTGGTAAAAATGAAAAAGGCGAGGCGAAGCAGGCCAGCAGCGCGAAAGCGCCGGCGAAGCCTGTTGAAAAGGCGCCCGCAGAAGAGAACGTGGCCAGCAAACCTGCCGCAAGCGCTGTTGAGCCTGTGAGCGTAGCCGTAGCGCCGGTACAAAGCGATCCGCTGCAGCAAGTTGCTGCGGACGCCGTTAGCGATGAGCCAAATGTTGAGCCGGCAAATCCGCCGCAAGAAACTGCGCCTCAAGTTATCGATCCTGCGCCTGTCATTGCAGAAGCCGAGCAAACTTCAGCTTTAACGCAACTGGACGCGAGCGTCGCCAATGCCGCGCCAAATGCGCCGAGTGAAAATGGTGGCGTGCCAGCGCAAAATGCCAATCTGAGCGGCGAAACTGCGGCGCTTGGTGAGGGCGAAAGCGCGCCTTTGATCGTTTCAAATACCAATCTACAACCAGAAAAGGCGCAAAGTTTAGCGCCGGGCCTTGCGCTCTCTCTTGCCAGAAAAGAGCACGAGCAGCTGTTGTTGCAGCTTGAGCAGATGCTTGAAAGTGACCATCGCCTCAAGGTGCGCCTCGCGGAGCTGCAAAGCCAAGTTGATGAATTAATTGAAAGTAATGTGCAGCAAAAAGAGTTTAATCAAACGTTGCAGGCCGAATTAGAGCAGCGCAAGAAGGCCGACGAGCAAAGGCTTGCCCAAAAGTCGCCTTCCGTTTTCGATTATTTGGTGGAAAAGCCGTGGCTGCTGGCGTTGGGCGCCATTTTGCCTGCGCTGCTGTTTGCTTTGCTCATCCTGCTGCTGATCAGACGACCTGAAAATGACGAGCAAGCGCCTGCCTCTGAGCGCGAAAAAACCGATACTCTGCCGCAAGACTCGCTTTCTGACAGCGATGTGATCAAACTTGATCCCGACAATACTTCGGATGTGGCTGTCGCCGACGATCAAAAAGATGAGCTGATGGAATTTGACATGCTGCTAGAAGATCTGGTTGACGCGGAAGATGATGAAAAAGCAGCGAAAAATGCTGAGAAGACAGCTGTGCCTGAGGTTCCTGAGGCCGATATTGATCCTGATGCGCCGCCGGTCGTGATTGTCGAGCCACCGCAGTCGCTTGAGTCGTCAGCTCAGGCGCTCAGCGCAGAGCCAATTGACGAGCCGGATCCTGCGTTATCCGTCTTTAGCAAATCTGCGCAAGATATTGATTTTGAAGACGATGAAATTGACGACACGCTCATGAGAAAGCCGTTTTTAAGCGCGAAAGAACCAGAGCCGGAGCCGGAGACAGAGCCGCAAGCAGCGCCGGATGAAGACAAAACTGAGCCACTTTTTGCGCAAGGCGGCGCTGATCTTACGCCCGATTTTGACTTTGATCTCGACGATGACGAGCTTTCTAAGCAGCTCGATCAAGAGCTTGCCGAGCTGATGGATTTAGCTGAGCCTGCAGAAGACGCGGCAAAAGAGGACGGCGAGGCGCCGCTCACGCTTGATGTTAATAATGAAAATCTGCAAGCCGAGCCGGCAGCTGAAAAAATAGAAGCTTTGCTCGATGAGCAAGCGGTTTCTGCCGATGCTTGGCAAGATAATGAGCTTGTGCTTGGGCCTGTTGATGACGCGGATCTGCCAGCGCCAGCGGAGCTGCCAAACACTGAAAATGAACTTCGTGATGATGAATTGGCATTGGATGAGCCGCCACTGACTATGCCAAAGCCAGAAACCGAATTAGAGCCTGAGATAAAGCTAGAGCAAGAAGCAGAGCCGGAGTTTAAGCTAGATCTTGAGGATGATTCAGATCTAGAAATTGGACCGATGTTTGGCGCTGAGCCTGAGTTAGCAATTGAGCCAGAGCCAAAAGCTGAGCCAGAGCTAAGCGTTGGATCAGAGCATGACATTGAGCCTGAGCAACAAGACGAATTTGATGCAGAGCCAAAGCTTGAGGCGCCGTTAGAAACTGAGCTTACAGCCGAGCTTGGATCTGAGCTTGAAATCGAATCAAAGTTAGAGCCAGTGCCCGAACTAGAAGCCGAACCAACGATAGAAGCTCCTGCGCAGGAAAATTTGCCACAGGACACCGCGCCGCAAGACGATTTACTACAAAGTGGCGCGAAGAAAAATCGTAAGGTTTCATCTGGCAAAAAAACCTTATCAAAAGAGATCCTCTCGCAGCTCAATCCGGGGCAGGCGCTGGAGTCTTTTGACAACGATGCGATGCAAGTGGCCGGACTGGATATGGCGACTCTTTGGGATGATGGCGAGCAGGAAACTCAAGCAGCATCGGCCAAACCTGAGCCATCTTTTGATATTAGCCACGAGGCTCACGATGAGCCGCACGATACTGTGCCGCCGCTGGCTGAGCCAGAGGCAGAACTGCAGCCCGTCGCGCCTAAGCCTAAAAAGCTGGCAGTGCGCAAGCCCAGAAAGGCGCCAGCGAAGCCGCGTCCGATTGAGCCGACTTGGCAGGCTGAAGAAGACATCGCGCCTGCGCAAATGGCCGCGCCGGCCAAGCCTCTCGCCGAGGAAGAGCCGCAAGAGGAGCTAGAGCTGAGTGACGCGCCGTTCATCAGTCTAAAAGCGCTGCTCGATGGCGATAACGACGATGAGCAGCTAGAAAAGCTGGCGATGGATTCGCAATCTGATAAATACGAAAAATTGCTCGCGGAGATAAGCCCAGTCGACATCGATTTTGCAGGCTCCGATGAAAGCAAATTGGCGCTCGCGAAAGCGTATGTTGAGATGAAAGATTTTGACGGTGCGCGTCAGTTGCTGGAAAGCATGCTTAATAATGAAGATGATGCGTTGCGTAGCCAAGCCCATGATATGTATATAAAACTTCCTAAAAAGCAGTAAGATAAGTCAAAGCAAACGCCGTGAGCTTAAATTTTCTTAAGCTTGCGGCTTTTTTTATCTTATTTTTCAGCGATAAGGCCGTCTGCTTGCATTTTGTTTTATGCCTATTTGGCGTTTGATATACAATGCGCGCTTTGTCTATCAAAGGGGTTTGCAGATGAGGATTGCATTAGGGGTGGAGTATGATGGCAAACCTTTTTTTGGCTGGCAGCGCCAGCGCGAAGTGCCAAGTGTGCAGCAGACTCTCGAAGAGGCATTGTCGCGCATTGCCAATGAACCCATCGCGCTGCAATGCGCCGGCCGCACCGATGCTGGCGTGCATGCTACAGGGCAAGTCGTTCATTTTGATGTGAAAACCGCGCGGCCACTGCGCGCTTGGACGATGGGCGGCAATACGCATCTGCCGGATCACATTGCTGTGCGCTGGGCGCAAGAGGTGAGTGAGGATTTCCACGCCCGTTTTAGCGCGACCGCCCGCCGCTACCGCTATGTCATTTATAACAGTGTGCTGCGTCCTGCGATTTTGCGCCACGGCGTGAGTCATTATCATGAGCCGCTCGATGAGAAAAAAATGCATGAGGCGGGGCAATACCTGCTGGGCGAAAATGACTTTAGCTCGTTTCGTGCCGTAATGTGCCAGTCTAAAACGCCGTGGCGCAATGTGCACCATCTGCGCGTGGTGCGCAGCGGCCCATTTGTGATCGTCGACATTAAAGCCAACGCTTTTTTGCATCACATGGTGCGCAATATTGTCGGCAGTTTACTTGAGGTGGGATGCCACCGCCAAGAGCCGCAGTGGCTGGCGTGGCTATTAGCGCAGCGCGATCGTACCTTAGCTGCCGCGACGGCGAAAGCGCAAGGTCTGTATCTTGTGGAAGTGGATTATCCCGAGAGTTTTGCTTTGCCAAGCTTGCCGCCTGGGCCGTTATTTTTAGCCGATCCGCTGTGAATATTTCGCCAAACAGCGAAATCGCAGTAAAATCTTTTGCTATTAATGGGTGAAATGCAGTGCAATCGATTGATTGATTGGGGCGACTGCTCAAAATCAAAGATTTTTTTCTGCCAACCTATTCCAAGTTATGGTTTAATTATCTGCTAATTAATAACATTTTATATATCGTGTTTTCAAATTAACGTTAAGTGGCTGGTGGTGGACATCGATTTTTGCTGTTCGTTTTATGCGCAAAAATAAAAGGTTGCTTGGACGATAAGATAAAGCAGAAAACGACAATGCGATGGATAACTCTCAACGAAAAGGTCGAAAAGGTCATTCATGAGCTGGCTTGAAAAAATTTGGACAAAGGGAACCATTGGCGCGTCACATCGCGCATCAATCCCTGAAGGTGTGTGGACAAAGTGTGGCTCTTGCGAAAAAGTACTTTATCGTGCTGAGCTTGAGCGCAATTTGCATGTTTGCCCAAAATGTAACCACCATATGCGTATGAGCGCTCGCGAGCGGCTGGAAAGCTTTTTGGATCGCGGGCAAAAAACCGAGATCGCGGCAGAGCTTGAGCCAAACGATTTTCTAAAGTTTCGCGATAGCAAAAAATACAAAGATCGCCTCGCGGCTGCGCAAAAAGCGACGGGTGAAAAAGACGCCTTGATCGTGATGAAAGGCACTCTGCTCGACATTCCCGTTGTGGCCTGTTCGTTCGAGTTTAGCTTTATGGGCGGCTCGATGGGCGCGGTGGTCGGCTCTAAGTTTGTTCACGCGGTGAACACGGCGATGGAAAATGGCTGCGGGCTGGTCTGTTTTTCTGCAAGCGGCGGTGCGCGCATGCAAGAAGCGCTGATCTCCTTGATGCAAATGGCAAAAACCAGCGCGGCCTTAGAGCGCTTGTCTAAAAAAGGTTTGCCGTTCATTTCGGTACTGACCGATCCCACTTTTGGCGGGGTTACGGCAAGTTTTGCGATGCTTGGCGACATTAATATTGGCGAGCCTAATGCGCTGATTGGTTTTGCTGGACAGCGCGTTATCGAGCAGACCGTGCGTGAAAAATTGCCGGTCGGTTTTCAGCGTAGCGAATTTTTGCTTGAGCATGGCGCAATTGACATGATCGTCGATAGACGTGAAATGCGTCAGCGAATTGCGAGTTTGCTTGGCAAATTGACGCGTCAGCCGTCGCCGCTCGTGATCAATATTGCAACGGATTAGACGCGCTAAAAACGAAGAGGCGTAATAATTCGCATTACTTCCTATTTTTTTGAATAAAGGGCGCCTAATGGCGCTCTTTGCCTTTATACTGTGAGCTTTGTTGTATAGTTGTAGCATTTTGCCGTTTTACGCCTTGTTTTGTGGCAAAAAATCCTAAAATTGGCGCGCGTTGCTAAGGGTTACAAAAATATTAAATTGCTAAAAGAGTTGGTTATCGCATGTCAAATCTTTGCTTATTAGATGCAAACAGTTCACTTGATCTTTGGTTAGACTACATAAATTCCATTCATAGCAGTGCTATCGATTTGGGGCTTTCGCGTATTGCCGCCGTCGCACAGCAGGCTAAGCTCACCACGCCGGCGCCGAAGGTGATCACGGTCGCGGGTACGAATGGCAAGGGGTCAACGTGCGCAATTATTGAAGCAGTTTTGCAAAAATCAGGTTACAAAACAGGAGTTTATAGCTCTCCGCATCTGATCAAGTACAATGAACGAGTGCGGATCAATGGCAACGTCATTGACGATGCCGCGCTGTGCCAAGCATTTGCGGCGGTCAATCAGCTGCGCGGCGAAACCAGCTTGAGCTTTTTTGAGTTCGGCACGCTTGCGGCGCTGTGGCTGTTTAAGGCGCAGCAGGTGGACGTGGCCATTCTTGAAGTCGGCCTTGGCGGGCGCCTTGATGCCACTAACGTCGTCGATCCTGATGTCGCGGTGATCACAACGTTGGCTGTCGATCACGTCGATTGGCTTGGCAGCGATATCGCGCAGATCGGTTTGGAAAAAGCGGGCATTTTTCGCTCAGGCAAGCCGGCAGTGTGCGGAGAGGCGTCGCCACCTGCCAGTATTGCTGGATTTGCTGATGAAATAGGCGCGAAGCTTTATCAAGTGGGCTATCAATTTCACTATGATGTGCAAGGCGACCGCTGGCGCTGGCGCTCGGGTGCGTTTGAGCTCGATGATCTGCCGATCCCAGCGTTGCCGCTGGCGAACGCTGCAACGGCGCTGATGGCGATTGGCTTAAGCGGCCTGCAAGTAACGGATGAAGATATTGTTTTTGCTCTAAATACAGCACGTCTGCCTGGCAGAATGCAGCAGATCAGTGAAAAACCTATCATAATTTTAGATGTGGCACATAATCCACATTCTGCGCAGTATTTAGCTTTGCAAATGAAAGAATTAAAAGCCCGCAGCGGCGCTAAGTTGCACGCTGTGGTGGGAATGCTTAAGGATAAGGATCTTGCTGGAACCTTAACTGCGCTGCGTGATGTGATAGATAGTTGGTATTTGTGTTCACTTAGCGGCGAACGTGCGGCTAAATGGCAAGAACTTGCCAAGCATTTAAGCTATTTAGAACAAGCGAAAGTGAAGGGTTTCGATTCTCCTACGCAAGCATTTTTGACGGCAAAAGAAGAGCTTACCTTAGAGACGGATGCCATTGTTGTTTTTGGCTCTTTTCATACAGTTGGCGAAATCGCTGGTTTATCAATGAAAATGGAGTGACAGTGACACCTAAATTTCAAAATCGTTTAGCTGGCATGATAGTTTTGGTCTGTCTTGGAACAATTATTTTGCCAGATCTGTTTGATGGAGAAAAGCAGCGCTATCAAAACAATTTTGCGGCCATCCCTTTGCGCACGCCGCTTAAGAACGAGCGTAAGCAGGTTGAGCCAATAAAAATGCCGGTGCAGTTAGATGAGCAGCCGCTGCTACGGCCTGCGGTGGAAAATCATGCGGATCTGGCGCAAAAAAAGGCGTTGTCTCAGGCTGAAAAGAGTGTCATTGCAAAGGCCAATGCCGCGCCAAAAAACAATTCTGCCGCCAATCTTGCGTCTGCGAAGGCGAGTCAAACTGCGCAAGTTGAGCCGGCAAAGCCCGGATTTAACGATTCGGCGTGGATGATCCGCCTTGGCGTATTTAGCCAGCAGGATAACGCCGCGCGTCTCGCTAACACCTTGCGCAGCCAAGGCTATCCCGCTAGCACGCGGCCGTGGCCGGTAAGCTCGGGCAAAACGCTGGTGCTGGTGCAAGTGGGCCCTGGTACATCAGAGCAAAAAATGCGTGCTATGTTGCAAGAAATTCATTCTAATAACAAAGGATTGCAAGGACAGGTATTGCGTTTCGATCCGCTAAAATAACAATAAAAATTTGCCGCAAGGAAAATAGGTACTTAGATGAATTGGGTAGATGGACTGATTTTAGGCGTGGTGGCGCTGTCAATGCTGATAAGTGTCGTGCGTGGTTTTGTAAGAGAAGCTTTGTCGTTAGTGGTTTGGTTTGTATCATTTTTGATCACGCGAAAATTTTATGAGCCGTTCGCCAAATATTTTAGTAATTTTGATGATCCGATGATCCAAAATGGCATTGCGATTGGGGTGCTGTTTATTGGCTCGTTGGTTATCGGCTCGATAATGAGCAACCTTCTTTCTGAAATTATTCAAAAATCAGGGCTTTCTGGGCTGGATCGCATGATTGGGGTGATTTTTGGCGCATTACGCGGCGTGTTGATCGTCGCAGCTTTGCTGTTTGGTGCCAATATTTTGAGCGATCTCGAGCAGTCGCCAGCGTGGCAGCAATCGAGCATGGTCCCGCATTTTTCGCAGCTGACGCAGTGGCTGTTCGCTAAGGCGCAGGAAAATCCTGAACTGTTTCCTGATTTGTCTGGAAAAACGTTGTAAGAGAAGGCGGTCTCAGGCCGCATTTTTATTGTTTCATTCTTAGTAATAGACCGATTGCGCGCCTCTCCTCGCTGTTTGATGCACTATTTTTTTACTACTGACCTACATATGTTGTTAGTTTTATTGAAAAAAGTGTAAGCAGCGGGAGCCCCCTGTGTCAGGATAGTTGTCGCCTCAGTTTTTCGTACCATCGAACAGGGGGCGGAAGTTAGGTTTGAGTGAGACATTATCCTGAAGCGCACAAAAAAGCAGTCGTTAGTAAGTTGATGAAAAGCGGTTTATCATT
>JBOFRL010000018.1:0-81368 GCA_051650965.1 Vibrionaceae bacterium | reverse complement strand
GACGGGGCTTACGGCCGACCAGCAGACCATTATCGACGTGTTAGGCGAACAGTATCGGCAGATTTACTCTTAAATTAGATGCTGAGTTGTTTAAACGCCATGTGTAGAAATAAATCCAAAAACAGGTGCGGGATGTCGGCTCTAAACGCTGCTGCTTGATTTCATCAGGAACTGGATCGGCAAGCTCGTTAGCGCTAGCGCCATCGACAGGCGAGTAGGCAAAGCAGCCGACGCGCTCAAGCTTAGCCTTTTGCAGCCACGTTAGCAGCAGCTCAAAATCTTCTTCCGTTTCACCAGGGAAGCCGACAATGAAGGTCGAGCGGATCACAAGCTGCGGGCAGATAGCGCGCCACGCTTCAATTTGCTCGAGCAATTTTTCAGCGCGGCCTGGGCGGCGCATCAGTTTTAAAATGCGCGGACTTGCATGCTGAAAAGGGATGTCGAGGTAAGGCAAAATGGCGCCTTCGGCCATTAACGGCAGCAGCTCGTCAACGTGCGGGTAAGGGTAGACGTAGTGCAGGCGCACCCAGATCCCAAGTTTTGCAAGCGCTTTGGATAAGGCGGTGAGGTGCTGCTTGATAGGCATTCCATCGGCAAAGCCCATCGCGTGCTTGAGATCGGCGCCGTACGCGCTGGTATCTTGGCTGATCACCAGCAGCTCTTTTACGCCCGCCTCTTTCAGGCGTTTTGCTTCCGATAAAATTTCGCCGATCGGACGGCTTTCTAGCGGCCCGCGCAGTGACGGGATGATGCAAAAGCTGCAGCGGTGGTCGCACCCTTCCGAAATTTTAAGATAGGCAAAATGCTTCGGCGTCAGCTTAACGCCATGATCTGGCACGAGGCTGGTGAAGGGATCGTGCGCCGGTTTTTCAACAAATTGATGCACGTGGGAAAGCACGTTTTCATAGGCGTGAGGGCCGCTGATCGCCAGCACGTTGGGGTGCACCTCGCGAATTTCATCTTCACGCGCGCCAAGACAGCCGGTGACAATCACCTTGCCGTTTTCAACTAGCGCTTCGCCGATGGCGTCCAGCGACTCTTGCACCGCCGTTTCAATAAAGCCACAGGTGTTGACGATCACCACTTGCGCATCTTGATAAGTGTTAACAATTTTATAGCCTTCGGTACGCAGCTGCGTCAAAATGCGCTCAGAGTCGACCAAATTTTTCGGGCAGCCGAGCGAAACAAAACCGATTTTAGGGCTTGTTGCCGCAGGCAGGGTGATCATTTCACCTTCAGTGACGCTTGTGCGAGGAGTGGGGTTTTGTGTCTGGTTTGGATCAAAAATTTCAACAGCCATCGTTACTGCTCAATCAAGAAAATTGGCCGCATTATACGCGCCGATCGCGCCATGCGCAAAGCTGCCAAAGCGCGGCGTCTTGATCCCACATTTTGGCGGCTTTTGTTTATTTTTTATCTGTTAATTTAAGCGGAAAAATTGCTTTTGGCTTGATGATACTTCACAGACAGCTTGCGAAAAAGTTTGGTTTTCATAAACAAAAGCTGAGTTTTTAGAAGTAACAGTGGGATACCGCGCAGGATAAGTGTAAAAACGAGCTGAATAAGTTTAAAACAAGTACCGATAAGGTTAAAACAAGCCATAGTGAGGTTAAAAAATCCCATGATGAGATTAACTACGATCACTTTTGATACAGGTTGCAGATCGCTATCGTTTTTTATGTTTTTCATAACTGCCTCGTTAATTTTATTGAAATTTATGCGCTAACTTGTTGCTCAATATGCGCAATCATCATGCCGGCAATATCAAGGCCGCACGCTTTTTCAATGCCTTCAAGCCCTGGAGACGCGTTGACTTCGAGCACCAAAGGGCCGCGCGCCGAGCGCAAAATGTCCACACCGGCCACTTGCAGCCCTAACGCGTTAACCGCAGCAACCGCGACAGCTTTTTCTTGTGAAGAGAGCGCTGCTGCTTGCGTTGAGCCGCCGCGGTGCAAATTAGCGCGAAACTCGCCCGCCTTAGCTTGGCGCTGCATGGCCGCAACAACTTGTCCGCCGAGCACAAAACAGCGCAGATCCGCGCCATTGGCCTCTTTGATGTACTCTTGGATCAAAACGTCGATCTTAAGTCCCATAAAGGTCTCAAGGGTGCTGGTCGCCGCTGCCACGCTTTCTGCTAGCGCTACGCCAATTCCTTGGCTGCCTTCGAGCAGTTTGATCACGACCGGCGGGCCGTCGACGCGCTGCAGCAATTTTTCTAGCTCAAACGCGCGGCTGGCGATAACTGTTTTGGGAATGGCGATGCCATTTTGGCTAAGTTTTTGTAATGCATGCAATTTATTACGCGCCGTGCCGATGGCTTGCGCGCTATTGAGGCTAAAGATCTGTTGCTGCTCAAACTGGCGCAGCACCGCGCAGCCTAGCAGGGTCAGCTGCGTCCCGATCCGCGGGATGATGGCATCAAATCCTTGCAGGCTTTTCCCATTTTGCTGCACCAAAGCGTCACTGCCAAGCTCAAGCTGGCATGCGAGCACATCGATAAGCTGATAGCGGTGGCCGCGCTGCTGGCAAGCGTTGATCAGGCGCTGAGTCGAATAGAGCGTGGCGTCACGCGAAAGGATCCCTATTTTCATCGGTTAAGCTCGTGGGTGATTTCGCTGGCGTGCTTGGGCGGCGTGCCAAGGTAGCAGCGGCTGGCGTCAACAAAGAAGCGGCCGGCTAAGGCGCTGCGCCCGAGCAGCATTTTAAAGCGCATGTTGTCGCGCTGCGAAAGAGAAACTTCTATTGAAAACATGGTGTTATCTACAATAATGGGGGTAGTGATCACATAACGATATGAAGCCTGCCCATTGGAGCTGCGAATTTGGCGGCGATCATGCAATTTTGCACAGCAACTACGCAGATTTTGCGTAGAATTTGCCTGACATTGCGTGAAAAACTTCACCCACGTTTCCCCATCACGTTGAAACTCTTCGATCTGCGTTGCGTGCAATGATGACGTTTTTGCGCCGGTGTCAACTTTGGCTTTGAGCGCCAAAATTCCAAGCTCAGGTAATTTGGCCCATTCGCACCAGCCAAGAACTTTTGCTGGTGTTTTATCTGTGATCCCATGCCCCATTTTTTATCTATTTTCCTTAAAAATTAACCTGTTGACTAAATTTCGTATTGTAAAACTACTGCACCGCTTGCAGCGATAAGTAGCGCTTAAAATCCTCATAGCCAAACTGATTGAGCAGTTGAATATCGCCAGAAAGACGCTGACAGTAGACAGAAGGCATGCGTAACCCATTGAACCAATTGAGTTTTACCATCGTGTAACCGGCGCTGTCGGCAATGTGAAGGCGTTGGCCTATGCGCAGTGGCGCGGCAAAGGAGGCGACGCAAAATTGATCGCCGGCTAAGCACGAGCAGCTGCCGATGATATAGTGGTGTTCGCCCTGAACGTCTGCTTCGCGAATTGTCGCCGGCTCCTTATAAATCAAGGTGTCAAGGCGATGCGCTTCGGTGGCGCTGTCAACGATGGCAGTTTTCATCTCGTTTTCCACGATATCAACTACTGTGACCACAAGATCGGCGCTTTGTGTGATAATTGCTTCGCCTGGCTCAAGATAAAGTTGCACCTTGTGGCGCTGCGAGAAGGCTTTTAGTGCCGCTGCAAGCTTGTCGATATCGTAGTTGGGTGCGGTAAAAAACACGCCGCCACCAAGGCTAACCCATTGTAATTTATCTATATATTGTCCAAAGTTTTGCGATATTTCATCAAGCAGCGCGATAAAAGCGTCGACATCTTTGTTTTCACAGTTCATGTGAAACATGGCGCCATCGAGCGTATCAAAAAGCGCTGGCTCAAGCTGCTGCGGGTGCACGCCAAGCCGCGAGTAGCGGCGCGCAGGATCTGCTAAGTCTTGGCGAGCATAGCTCACGCCAGGATTAAGGCGCAGGCCCACTTGAGTTTTCGGCTTAAGCAGATGGCGATAGCTATTGAGCTGCGAGAGGCTGTTGAAAATCATTTTATCGCATAAATCAACGACATCCAGCACATCTTGCTCGCTATAACCAACGCTATAAGCGTGCGTTTCGCCGCCAAAAGTTTCGTAGCCCAATTTCACTTCATAAGGACCGCTACTCGTCGTGCCGTCCAAATAGGGCTTCATGAGCTCAAACACGCCCCACGTCGAAAAACATTTAAGGGCCAGCACCAGCTTGACGCCGCTCGCCTCTTTTAGCTGCTGCGCTTTTTGCAAATTTTGCAGCAACTTTTGCTCATCGATCAAAAAATAGGGGGTCTTGAGCTGTGATAATGGTTGTTGAGATTGGCTCATGGGAACTCCAAGTAAAAAGCCAGTCACTGGCTTAATTTACTGTTTATGCCGATGGTTATTTTAATTTGTGGATTTTAGGCTCACTGTACAGCAGCTCTTGTGTCTGCCAAGTTAGGCCAAGCGTTGGCATTAGCGCCAAAAACGGATCGGGATCGAGCTGCTCCATGTTAAAGACGCCCGCTTTTTTCCACTCGCCGGTAAAGTACAGCAGCGCCGCAGTGATAGCTGGCACGCCGGTGGTGTAGGCGATAGCTTGGTGCTCAACGTCGGCAAAAGCGACTTGGTGATCGGCAATGTTGTAGATGAAAACGCTGCGCGGCTCGCCGCCTTTGCGTCCTTGCACCCATGTGCCGATGCAGGTTTTTCCGGTGTAGCCGGGCGCAAGCGATGTGGGATCAGGCAGCAGCGCTTTTAACACCTGCAGCGGCTGAACAGTTGTGCCGTCGGCAAGCGTGATTGGATCTGGGCTTAACAGGCCGATATCGCGCATGCAGTTGAAATAATTTAAATATTTCTCGCCAAAGCCCATCCAAAACTCAATGCGTTTGGCCGGAATGAACTCTTTGAGCGATCGCACTTCGTCGTGCGCCATCGAATAAATTTGGTGTTTGCCAACGGTTGGGAAATCAAACTCCATCATGCGCGCGTGGCACGGCACTTGTTGCCAAGCGTTGTTTTCCCAATAAAAAGAGTCGCCCTGAATTTCTAGCATGTTGGTTTCAGGATCAAAGTTGGTCGCAAATTTTTTGCCGTGGTTGCCCGCATTCACGTCCATGACATCGATGCTGTCGATTTCATCAAACAGGTGCTTATTGGCGTACGCCGCAAAAACGCTTACCACGCCTGGGTCAAAACCTGCGCCTAAAATGGCGGTGATCCCAGCGCTTGCAAATTGTTCGCGCAAAGCCCATTGCTGATCATAGGCTTGCGGTACAAGCTGGCCTGGCGAGCAGAGATCAACGGCAACAGAGGTGTCCATATAGGAAACTTTGGCGGCAAGACACGCTTGCATAATGGTGATATTGACTGATGGCGGCCCCGCATTAAGCACCAAATCGGGTTTCACTTCCTCGATCAGCGCCACTAACGCTGCCACATTGTGCGCGTCGACTTCGCGAGCTTGCAAAAGTGCATGGGGATTTTTTTGATTATTCTTGTTGCGGATAGACTCAATAATGCGTTCACATTTTTGCAAAGAGCGTGACGCTATTGTGATATCACCTAATACATCATTATGTTGCGCAGCTTTATGGGCGCACACCCAGCCAACGCCACCAGCACCAATTTGTAAAATTGCCATTATTTTCCTCAACAGATATTACTACATCGCGCCGCGAAAAAGCGCCGCGTCGATCGACAAAAGAGGGATCTTGTGATTGTGTTGTCGCAGCGATTTCTCTACTTAACTTAGTGTTTTACAAGATCATTGCGCCGTAATATTACCATGCATCAGCATGATTGCACCTTTGATTGTACGGGAAAGCGCAAATGCGGATAAAATTTTGCAGGAAAATCTAGTGATGGCATTTTTGCTGCATTTTGCATGCATGTGGCGTTAGCGAGGACGTTTTCGCGCTAATTATCTATAAAATTTGACAAAAAACGGCCGTTTGTATTCAATACGCGGGTTTTGCGAAATTTAACGAATTTTTCCCTGCAAACCTGCAAGAAAGTGACCTGTTCCAATTTTTCATCACAATTTCAAATAAGTTTCGCGATAAAAACCATTATTTGTTTTTTTTCAGTAAAATGGCGTACATATCCCGATACGTTGAAATCGCTGTCTTGTTAAAACCGCTATCACGTATGTAATTTGTGCCTTTATTTTGCACGAACGGGTTTAATATCGGGTTGCAAAAAAGCACGCCGCTCGCAAGTGCTCCGCTGTGAATGTGTAGCAAAATTTGTGCACGGTTTAACCTGCATAAGTGTGGCTATGCTTTTTTGCGCCATCCTTTGTAAAAATGACTCTGTAACCATGGGAGGTGACGGGAAGTGAAAGCATTGTCTGTCGCAAAATTTGGCGGGACCAGTGTAGCGAATTATTCCGCGATGTCTTTATGCGCAGCTTTGATCCGGCGTGATCAAAAACGGCGGCTCGTTGTCGTAAGCGCCTGTGCAGGCGTGACTAATTTGTTGATCTCTTTGGCAAACGGCGTAGAGCCGACTCAGCAGCAAGCTCTGCTTAGCAAGCTAAAAACAATCCACTACACCATTTTAGACCAGCTGCCTGAGCACCAAGAGACGTGCGCTACGTTAGATAGCTATTTTTTGGAGCTGGAAACCTTTGCCAAACAAGCTTATGCCGCGCCGACAGAGAAGCTTTCTGATCGTATTATTTGCTATGGCGAACTTTTATCATCGCAACTTTTTACACTCCTGTTAAAGAGCCAAGGGCAGCCGGCGCACTGCGTTGATGCGCGCTTGCTCATCAAAACCGACAGCCAATTTAGCCGCGCCATCCCAAATGTAGCGGAGATCGCCAAAGCGGCGGGGGCCATTTTGCCGCGACTGCTGCAAGACGGCGTAGTGGTGACGCAGGGCTTTATCGGCAGCGACGCACAAAGCGACACAACCACACTTGGGCGCGGCGGCAGCGATTACAGCGCGGCGCTATTAGCGGAAGCGATGCGCGCCGATGTGCTCGAAATTTGGACGGACGTCCCTGGGATCTACAGTACCGACCCGCGCATCACCTCGGCCGCCAAATCGATCACTGAGCTTAGTTTTAACGAAGCGTCTGAGATGGCGTGCCTTGGCGCTAAAATTTTGCATCCGGCCACGCTGTTGCCGGCGATGCGGGTGAATATTTGCGTTTTTGTCGGAAGCGCGCACGCACCGGAGCTTGGCGGCACTTGGATCCGCCGTCACACCGAAGATGCGCCGCTGTTTCGCGCCATTGCGCTGCGCAATCATCAGTCGTGGCTGACCTTGCAATTTGAGCCGTGCGCGCAGCATTATCAGCTACTTGCGCAGGTGATGGCGATTTTGGCGCAAAAGAAGATCAGCGTCGAGTGTGTTTCAACGCTAGAAGACTGCATGCACTTGCTGCTAGATCACAGCTTAAGCCACACCGAGGCGCAAAGCTCGGTTCTGCCGGAGTCGACGCGCCGCCAACTGGCACAACTTGCCACAGTGCATGAGCAGCACGATCTGTCGCTGATCTCACTGGTTGGCAACAGCGTGCGGCGCACCAGTCACGCGATTTCCGATCTGTTTGAATTATTAAACGATTACCCGCTGCGCTTGGTCAATTTTGGCGCCAGCGATCACAATTTGTGCTTTTTAGCGCACGCCAGCGAAGCCAAAGATATCATTCGCACTCTGCACCGCCGGCTTTTTGAGTAGCCGCGCGCAGGCACGTGCGTCAATTACATTGCATTGAGGAGTATTATGGGACCGCTTTGGTTGGATCTAGAGTCAGCTGAGCTCACCAGTGAAGAAAAGGAGCTGCTCGCGCATCCGTTGGTGGGCGGCGTGATCTTGTTTTCGCGCAATTTTCACGACAGTGAGCAGCTGATCGCGCTCAACAGCGCCATTCGCCGCGCCGCAAAGCGCCCGATCTTGATTGGTGTCGATCAAGAAGGCGGCCGCGTGCAGCGTTTTAAGCAGACCTTTACCCGCTTGTCGCCGGCAAGTCACTATGCGCAGCATCCAGATGGTGAAAGGATGGCAGCGTTGTCGGGCTGGCTGATGGCGGCGGAGCTTATTGCGCATGACATTGATTTGAGTTTTGCTCCGGTTCTTGATTGCGGTTTTGCCAGTAAAGCGATTGGCGATCGCGCTTTTGCCGAGCAGCCGGACGCTGTGGTGCACTACTCTGGCCAGTTTATGCTGGGAATGCGCGAAGCGGGCATGGCGACCACGGGTAAACATTTTCCAGGCCATGGCGCTGTGAGCGCCGATTCGCATCACGAAACGCCGATTGATGAGCGCGCGAGTGTGGCAGAGGATCTGAGCATTTTTGCTCAGCAGATCAAGGCGGGGCTGCTTGACGCGCTGATGCCGGCGCACGTCATTTATCCTCATTACGATGACAAACCCGCGAGCGGCTCGCCTTACTGGCTAAAGCAGGTTTTGCGCCAGCAGTTAAATTTTCAAGGGATTGTTTTCTCTGATGATTTGAACATGAAAGGGGCGCACGTGATGGGGAAAGCGTGTGAGCGGGCGCAGCAAGCGTTGCATGCTGGCTGTGACATGCTTTTGTTATGTAATGATCGCCAAGGCTCGATTGAAATTATCGACAACTTGCCGCAAAGCACAGTTGCGAACGCCGCGCGTTTGCAAAAACGCAGTCAGGTTACGTGGAAACAGCTGCAAGCGTTACAGCTGTGGAACATGCGCAAAAGCACGCTGCAACGCTGGCAGGAGCTGCAAGAGTACGCGTAAATTTGGCTAGGTTTAAGTGCGGCTACCCACCGCGCACAATCATCAATAAAAAAGCGGCGTTTTTACGCCGCTTTTGTTTGCAACCGGTTTACAGTTTATGGCTGCGTGCTGCGGGCTGCGCTAGACTGTTGCTGCAAAAAATTATCGCGCAACAGTTTTATAAGCTCTGCTTCGCACATGGCGTTCGCCGGACCTAAAGCGCCAAGCTGGCTGATCTCTGAGATCAGCATTTGTCTGACAGCAGGTGACACCGGAGGATGGCCTGCAGGCGGCGGCTGCGCGATACCAGAAGCGATGTCGGTGACCCAAACCCAAACGCCGAGATTTTTCCACATCAATGTTGTTAGCCCATTTTCGAAGGCCTCTTGGTCTTGCGTCGGGATCTGCAATGCATTCATAACATCAAGATGCTTGTTATTTACGCTTTGGTTTAGAGCAGGATTTGCATAGCTGTTTATCCAAGTGAAGAAGAGAAAATTCCAATCATGGTTTGCTATGTATTTGCCAGTACTCAAGTTTGCAAGTGTGCCGAGCAGCGATTGCGTTGCGAGCGGCGTTGCGGCTCTTTGCTCTGCAGCATTGCCCAGCGTAACCATAAATTGCCCTAAATCCGTGTCGACAGCTGCCTGTTGTTGATTGTATAGCTGCGTATTGGATTGTACTTTTTGAGTAATATTATTTTTCGCTGTTTTAGCTAAAGAACGTAGCTCGTTAAAGAGTGCGTTACCAAGCCTACCCAGTGAGGCAGCTCTTACTCCAACAAAATAAAGCACGGTGAGATCTGCAGGAGTGAGCGGCTGTTGTCCCTGCAGCGCCATAAGGCCTAACGCAAAGCGGTTCGCGTTATTGTCGCTAAGGGAAAACCCTGTTTTCCATTTTTGAATAACTTGTTCCATTGTTGGTGGTGTTGGCAAATAGTTGCCGTAGTACAGCGCAACGTTGCGCACAAGCTGCATTGGCGAAGCGGCTGCCGGCTGTTGCTGAAGATCATTGAGGGCACCGGCTATTGCCTGATGGCAGTGGTTAGGTTGAATGCTGGGAGGAACCATTAAATCACCGATGATAGGGCCCATTGCGGCTGGTGGTAGCTGCGCCGCGCCAGTTTGCTGTGGGAAAAGAGGCGGTATCCCTGTCTGTTGTGCTGGAAGCTGCGCCGCGCCAGCTTGCTGCGGGAACAGTGGCTGCATTGCCGTTGGCTGTGGCTGCAATTGTCCTGCGCCAATTTGTTGCGCGTATGGATAGACTGGAATTTGCGGTTGCTGTGGCTGCTGCGATGGCGCAACAAATGTTCCACCACTGACGCCTGTTAGCTGAGCTTGCAGCGCTGCAATTTCAGCCGCGACTCGACTAATGTCATTTTGTATTCGCAGGTTCTGCTGCTGGTAGTAAGCCTGACGCGCTGCATCCCGCTCTGCTGCGAGGAGCAGCTGTGTTTGCGCTAGCTGTCCTTGCAAATGTTGCAAGGTATTTTGCCGTCTGGCCAATTCGCTGGCGGGATCCGGCTGTAAGCCGGCGAGAGAATAGCCCCAACTTGGCGTTGTGGGTTGTGGTGTAGGCGCTCGGTCGGGCAAAGTCTGCGGCGCTGTTACTGGTGCAGGCTGTGCAGGTTGCACCGGTGATGGCTGGGTGCTGTCTACAGTTGGTGCCGGCGGTGTAGTAGACCGCGGCGCCGCTTGTGTGCGCGTTGAGGCAGCCTCTGAAACCGCACCATCCGAGAGTTCCTGCTCAGAGTCTGTTTGTGACGCGTGCGCCGCCGTGGCGCCATCAGAAGGCCTGTGTCTGCGGTGCAGAGGAGGGAGAGTTTCTTGCTCAAACTCACTGTCTGAGTTTTCATATCTTGTTGCTCTGTGGGTGTGAGGTGGCGTTCTCGCGTCACGCCGTCTTTCCATCGCTCTGCGCTGACCGCGAGTTAGGCCCCCGCGAGCGGCGTCTCTGTCTCTTCCCGGCACATGGCCGTAATAGTCGCTGTCTGGTCCCGAGGTTAAATCGAGCTCGCGCTCAGATAGATCTGCTCGTCTTGGCATGCTTGGAGCGAGCGGACGACCTTGATTACGAGCAATATTTTCTTCATCCAGCAGATAGTCTTTTAATGTTTTTCTTTGAGGGTGCTCGTGTCCACGATTGTAAAGAGAGTCAACAATTTCGTTAAACAGCCGGTCGCGCTTTGGAGCCTCAGTGATCAACAGAATGTTGTTAAGCATGTGGTGGATAAGGCCGCAGTCGTTATCGGTTAACTCGCCGCTTTTAGTCAGATAGTAATCGATGCATTTCATTACAGAGCGTGTCTCTGCGCTCGCTGGCGTGTGTGATGAGCGCGCGATCAAATTTAACAGCGCTGCGGCATTTCTGTTTGCGGGGTCGGTGCGACCGTATAGCGTTCCCTTAGAGCTAAATTTATACCACGTCATGAAATCCACTCTGTTTTTCGCCGGTTCGCTAAACAGCTTGCCGGTTAAAGAGAGGTTCATGTATTGGTTACAAAATTCTTGGACAGTGGTATAGGGGTGTCGCGGATTGAGCGGAAACTCTGGCTTGGAATCTTGATAGCTTTTTAAATGGCGCAGCTGTGGCTGTTTGCCCAGCACAACCATGTTGCCATAAAAAGAGATATAGCGAAGCATTTGCAAGGTGCTTCTCTCTTGCTTCTTGTCCAAATTTCGGTTTTCGCACTGCGGACCAAAGTGCTTGCGCTCGAGCTCTTTGGCGAACTGACACAGCTGCCACATTTCTCTTTTTCTATTATGTTTTCCAGCTTTATCAAAGGTTTCTTTCAAACGTACCGCTAATAAATGCGCTTGGCTCGAGGTTAAACCATCTAAATTGCCTTGATCGAGGCGCATGCCTAACTCTTTGCCATTCATCTTAAGAGACAGCGCGTTACGCCACCAAAGTTTCTGGCGCTCATTTTTAGATAAACTTTTGTCACCAAAAAAACTACTGGCAGATTTAGAGCGTCTTAAGGCTGGGCTAAAATCAGGTGCGGTATTTTCATACAGAGAGCGGCTTGACGCTTGCTGGCGCGCAGCGCCACTTGATTCTGGTGCGCGAGTAGTAACATGGGTGCGACCAGCACGTGGAGGCCGTGGCAGAGAGGGGCCAAAGTCGGGTATGCTGCTAAATGACGAGTCACTGTGTCTTCTTCTGTGTGGCTGATACGGCGGATCAAATAAATCTTGGTGTGGGCGTTCTACTGTTTCTGGCCTTATATTTGGCGCGCTGCGCGCGCTTGCTTGAGGAAAAGAGCCAGCGGCACTACGCTGCTCTGGCCTTCTGCGAGCGCGATCTGCTGTAGCGACTCTTGCTTGCGAATTACTTGTTGGATTTGGAATAGATGATGACATTACTATCTTCTCGCGTCATATAAAACGTTACTGACTTAATTATTCCATTGTAGGGGGCCATGTATAGTGAATAGTTGTGAGATAATTTCATTTTACGGGGAAAGTGCTCTTGCAAAAAATCCAAATATTTTTTAGGCATAAGGTTCTTTATTATCAGCGCTGCGTGCTATTTTGCAGATAAATGAAATCGCCATGCACGCAAAGGTAGCCTAAAGCTGCGCCGCTGCAGGTTTGTGGCTGGCGATTGTATTTCTAACCGGTTAAATAGAAAAGTAGTATGGATTTGCAAATGAATGACAACGCGCAAGCGGCTATCGCGAATTGGCAAGCGTTAGCGCGGCAGCACCACGTGCGCATTGCTGTAACTGTACGCGCAGACGCGGCATTTGCCCTGCCCTTATTTGCGCAGCTTGCTCCGTTGACGTGGATCAGCAATGAGCCACTTTTGCCACAGGCTTTGCCATGGAGCAAAGCAAAACAGCAGCTTGGACAAACGTTAGGCAGTGTTGTTTTCGACTTGCGGGGCGATTGGGATCTCGACAGCCTTTGCGCGTTAATTGGCTGCGTGCAAGCGGGTAAGCTGATCTTCTTTTGGCGCTCTCCTGCCGCATCAAGCGCCAATGCGCCCAAAAAGAGCGCCTTTTGCCAGCGCGCGGAGCAGTTTTTTGCGCATGCTTCGCTGGCGCAGCTTTCGCCGCATGAAATTACGCAGCCGCAGTTTGCCGTGCCCTTGTCATATGCAAATCTACGTTTGCCAACAGTCGACCAGCTTAGCGCTATCGAGGCAGTCAAGCATGTTTTAACCGGCCACCGGCGCAGGCCTGCGCTGCTTTTAGCCGACAGAGGACGCGGTAAGTCAGCCGCGCTTGGCATTGCTGCTGGGCAGATCATGGCGAGTGCACAAAAAAAATGCATCATAGTGAGTGCGCCAAGTCCAGCCAGTGTGGCGACGCTCTTTTTTCATGCCGCTGCGCTAGAAAATATAAAAAAAATCAGCGAGTTTCATTTAGCGCACGACAATGGCAGCACACTTTTATTTGTACCGCCGGATGAACTGCTGCAAAGCGCGCCCAAATGCGATTTGCTGCTTGTCGATGAAGCGGCCGCCCTGCCCGCTTTCATGCTGCCCAAATTATTGCAAAATTACAGTCGCCTTGTGTTTGCGACCACAGAGCACGGCTACGAAGGCTCTGGGCGCGGTTTTAGTAATAAATTCAAAGCATTGCTGACGCAGACGGCGCCCGGCTGGAAAGAGGTCACGCTGTCAACGCCTATCCGCTACGCGGCGCACTGCCCTGTTGAGCGCTGGTTGTATCAGTTTTGCCTGCTTGATGCAAAAGAGGCGCCGCCAGTCGCAGGTGGCTCAGTTACGATCGCGCCAATTTCTCAGCCGCAGCTGCTGGCCGATGAAGCGCTGCTGCGGCAGGTGTTCGCGCTGTTGGTCAATGCGCACTATCAAACTTCGCCGAATGATTTGTTGTATCTATTGAGTGAAACGCCTGCCCCGATCTTGCTGGGCGCTTTTGTCGGTGATTGTGTGGTCGGGATCGTCTGGGCGCAAGCTGAAGGCGGTTTGCCTACGCCGCTCGCGCGTGAAATTGCACAAGGTCAGCGGCGCATTAAAGGCCATCTGCTGGCGCAAAGTTTGGCGCAGCACACGGGCGTCAGCGAGCTGCTAAGCACTCCGTATTGGCGCATTGTGCGCCTTGCGGTGCTCGCTTCGCATCAAAAACAAGGCATTGCGACGCAGCTGCATGATGCTCTGGAAAAGCTGGCTCAGGAAAAGCTGGCACAGGAAAAACCGGCTGTGGAAAAGCTTGCGCCGCAAAATGTGCCGCTGCTAGGTGTGAGCTGCAGCGCAGAAGCGGCGCTTTTGGCTGTATGGCGAAAATTTGGCTATGTGCCGGTGCGGCTCGGCGTAAAAAAAGACAATGCCAGCGGCAACTATTCGCTGCTGTTTGTCAAAAATTTGCCCGCTTCGCCTTCTCCGGCGTGGCTTTTGCGGCTGACAGATCTGTTTGCGATTAATTTTCGCGCGCAGATCGCGCAGCAGTTTGCGCAGCTTGCTTGTGACGTGGCGCTGCCGCTATTTAAAGACTCCTTGCGCGATCATCAATTAAACGAAAATTGCGCGTGGCAAAGCGCGCTTTTTGCCAGCGGAAAGCTTGGGCTTGAAGTGGCGGCAGGCAGCATTGAAAATTGGTTTTGCGCTTGGCTTGAACACGCAACCGAGCCTAAGCTCACGCCAGAGCTGACCCTAGCTTTTAATAAAATTATTCAGCGCCACAGCTGGCAAGAGATTGTTTCAAAAAATAATTTTGCGGGGAAAAAACAGGCGCTCGCCGCACTGCAGGCGTGGGTGGCAGCTCGCATCGCCGAACAAAAAAAGTGAGTAAAAAAGTGAACAATCAAAGCGCTAACGGTAAAAGACGTTGGGCGGCTTTTTGGCAGCGATAAAAAGCACAAAGGGCTTGGCATAAGCCCTTCTTTTATTTAGCAATTAGATGCGTTTTTGCGCATATTCTTGCATTTCGCTGATGCTGGCAGTAGTTAAATATTCGCCATCTAAAAAGAAGTTAACATTCTTGCCATCTTTTTGACCGCGCAGCACTTTGGCCGAGCCATCTGCGTAAGCAATTGACATTTCAAGAGTTTTATAATCGACCTGCTTAACATCTGCCGCAGAAATGGTAACTGGCGCAGTTTTTAAGCTTTTGTCTAACTTGTTGTTGATCTTGATCACTGCTGAAGACGGCGCGTCAGCAACGGCTTTTTTGCCGGATAGCGGGTTGGTGCCCGTCCAAAATTCGATGGTGTTAAAAATGAAAAGATCGGCCGTCGCCGCAATACCATAAATCGGGCTCAGCAACATATAAAGGCCTGCGCGCGCGTAGCGGTTGTCCACCATTTTAAGGTTGCCTTGCATCAGCATGCCTGATGTGGCCATTTGGCCGATGCATCCGGTTAGAGAAGCGGTGAGAACCATTGCGGCAGATACTTTTAACGTTTTGATTTTCATAGATAAATAACCAAAAAAGAAAGAAGAAAGTGGCAAAAACTATACAGCAACTTTTGCGGCCGCTGCATTCAGCGTATCAATTCGCCGTGCAAGATCACGCAAAAATCCGCTAAGTGATCGTTTTGCTCACTTTCCTCTTTAGGTACTATGAAAGTCCGCGTGATGCTAAAAATTCAGAATAAGTACCTTTAAAGTCAGTCACTTGTCCTGCAGAGATTTCCAAAATTCGCGTGGCCAGTGAGTCAACAAAAACTCTGTCATGCGACACAAAGAAGAGCGTGCCTTGGTATTTTTCAAGAGCGGTATTGAGCGCTTCAATCGCCTCCATATCCATATGGTTTGTTGGCTCATCCATTAGCAAGATGTTTGGCTTATGCATCATGATCTTACCAAGCAGCATGCGCCCTTGCTCACCACCAGAAAGCACTTGCACTGACTTTCTGATATCGTCTTGGGAGAAAAGCATACGGCCTAAAAAGCTGCGCACAGTTTGCTCGTCATCATTTTCTTGACGCCACTGTCCCATCCAATCTAACAAGTTGAGATCATTGGCAAATTCATCGCTATGATCTTGGGCGTAGTAGCCAATGTTGCTGTTTTCTGACCACTTATAAAGGCCAGTTTTAGGCTCTAGCACACCAGCAAGTGTGTTAAGCAGCGTTGTTTTACCCACGCCGTTTTCGCCGATGATAGCTACGCGCTCGCCCACTTCAAAAATAGCGCTGAATTTTTCAAACAGCGTACGCTCAAAGCCTTGGCTTAAATTTTCCACTTCAAGCGCATTGCGATAGAGTACTTTTGATTGCTCAAAGCGAATAAAAGGATTTTGCCGGCTCGAAGCTTTAACTTCGTCAAGCTTGATCTTATCGATTTGCCGAGCGCGCGATGTCGCTTGTTTCGCTTTTGAGGCGTTGGCAGAAAAGCGCGCGACAAAGGTCTGTAATTCAGCAATTTGCGCTTTTTTCTTTGCATTATCAGTCAGTAAACGTTCGCGAGCTTGCGAAGCCGCTGTCATGTACTCGTCATAATTGCCAGGATATACGCGCAGCTCGCCGTAATCGAGATCCGCCATGTGCGTGCAGACGCTGTTTAAAAAGTGGCGATCGTGCGAGATGATGATCATGGTGCAGTTTTTGGCGTTAAGCGTCTCTTCCAACCAGCGAATGGTGTTGATGTCGAGGTTGTTGGTTGGCTCATCGAGAAGCATGATGTCTGGATCGGCAAAGAGCACCTGCGCCAGCAGCACACGCAGCTTCCAGCCGGGCGCCACTTCGCTCATCGGGCCAAAATGCTGCGCAACCGGGATCCCGACCGACAAAAGCAGATCGCCCGCTTTCGCTTCCGCCATGTAGCCATCAAGCTCGGCAAATTGCACCTCAAGATCGGCCACTCGCATGCCATCTTCTTCGCTCATGTGCTCAAGCGCGTAAATGCGGTCACGCTCTTGCTTGATCTGCCAAAGCTGTTTGTGGCCCATGATCACGGTGTCGATAACGCTAAAGGTCTCATAGGCAAATTGATCTTGGTTAAGTTTGGCGACACGCATGTTAGGCTCGACGCTCACATTGCCGTGCGTAGGTGACAGATCGCCACTTAAGATCTTCATAAATGTAGATTTTCCGCAGCCGTTGGCACCGATCAGGCCGTAACGGTTACCTTCCCCGAATTTGACGGAAATGTTTTCAAAAAGCGGTTTTGCGCCAAACTGCTGGGTGATATTGGCTGTACTGATCACGATGGTTACCTCAAGTGAAAATAGACGTGCAGCAACTTAGCTGCTCAATTGCAAACTGAGCAAAATAATCAAAGCGGGCGCGAGTAGCAAGCTGTATCGCGCTTTGATGAAAATTTAATTGTTGTGACGGGGATGCAGCCTTGGCAGATCAAGGCTGTTATGGAGAAAATTGCGGCTAACTGATTGAAAGAAAAGTTACAAAGCGTCAACTAACTTTTTGCGCTGCGCTAAGAATGGCGTTTGCTCAGCAAGCCAAATATCAGCAAAAGCGATCGCAAGCAGGCGATCGTCAAGCACGCCGTAAGCGTTGGACGACCCGTTACGCGGCTGATAAAAAAACAGCCCGACTTCCGCGCCGCCTTGCAGCTCTAATACATAAATGAGGCGGTCCCCTTTTTTAAAATCGGGCCACATGCCGGCCATCAAGCCGCGCCATTTCTCGATTTGCTCCTGCGGGAAATCGAGCAGCTCAAATTGTTTAACAATATGCTGCAAAAAGGTATCGGCATCGACATCGCGCTTGTAAGTGAGCGCAAGCGCGAGAGGCGGAGTTAAATATTCAAATTTTCCTGAAGGAGTATAGAGTGCTCCGTCATAAAGTTTTCGCAAGCCCCATTTATAACTGGCACTACCAACTAAATTCCAATCATTCCAATAGTCGCTTTCTTTAGCGAAAATATTTTGCGTTGGGAACCAGAAAAGTGCCAATAATAAAAATAGCTTGTTAAATAACTTAATTTTTAGCGAAACATTAAGTAACATTACAACTCCTTACTTTAAAATTAAAAAATATAATATATTGAAGTTGGTGCTTCCTTAATTTCAAAAAATGAAAAACCCCAGCAGTAAATATCTAATAGGTTCACTGTTAAGGTAAAACAATTTTTTATTGGCCAGCAAACGGTTACAATTTGTTTTTAATTGCTATGGATTTTCTACAGTTTAATAACAAATAAATTTGCGCAATAAAAGAGAAATTTGCTTAGTCATGTTCAAACTGGCAGCAAATTCGCATTTCTTTATTTTTGTTTGAAATAAAGAATGGGGTTGGACATATGATAATGAGAAAACTCGAGAATAGATATTATTTTTTCTCTAAAGCATTAACTAATTTTTGCTCAGGGAAAAGTAATAGAATAAATATGGCTTTTAAAGAGGTTTTCCATTTAATTGGCACATGAATAGCCATTTTTCTTTTAATTAAACCTTTGCGAATGATCTGCGCAGTGCGCTCAAAAGCTGGCTGTCTTTTATCAAGAGCGTATTGGGAAAAATCAACGGTGATGAGGGTGAAAAAGACTTTTTTGGCGCGTAATTCTGCAAAGATGGGGCTAACAAAGCGCGCAAGCGCTGTCGAGATATCGCTATTATTGCTGCCGTGCGGCGCAAAGTCGCTGGAGTGCAAAATGGCCAGCTGGCTGCCCGCTTTAAAATTGTCTTTTAGCGCATCAATGCAGTGATAAATATTTTGATAGCCTGCGTACGCGGCATTTTGCTCGGCCTGCGCGTTTTCATTGTGTGTGGCTGAAGACGGCGTGCTTAAGATCATCAGATCAAAGGGGGCAAGCTGATTTAGCCGCAGCTCGCAGTTTTTATCATACGCGATGAAAGTAATGTCTTGAAATTGCTCAATTAAATAAGCTAAGGCTGCGTTTTGTTTCCCGCACACATACACTTTCCATCCATCGCACGCATAACCTTGCGCCAGCTCAAAGCAAACCTCTAAATGCGCTCCGGTGATCAGTACTCGCTTCATTTTTATCGCCTTTTTATTAGTAATGCCACGTCGTATTTTTATGGTGCTGCCGCCCACTTATTTTTGATAGCGTCGCCTATCGCGGATGAGTGATCACCAAATTGGCATAGGTTTGAAAATGATGGCCGTGCATTGCTCGAGAGAGTTAATCCAAATAATCATTAAAATATCCAATATTTACACTAAGTTGCAGCAAGCAGAGCTTATAGCACTTACGCTCTCACCTTTTCATGAGAAACAGCGCTTATGTTAACTGCTTGGCTAGTATAAGATTTTCGTATTTCATATTAAATACAAAACATGTTTCAGTAATTGATTGGGCATACCAATATTTTTAAAAATCCATCGCACTGCATTGCTTTTATCCCGCATCAAAAAATAAAAATCATAAATAGATTTGTGATAGTCATGGCAAAAACGGTTGTTTGCTGCGGCGTTTTTTGGCCGGTTTACGCTGCGGCGAAAAGGACGCTGATCACACTGTGGCATTTTTAAGGTAGAAAAGTATTGGCAGCCTTTGTAGGGTGAGTAGTTGCGTGTTGTGTTTCAGGTAACTTTTTGTATTAATTAAAAAATTGGAGAGCTGTATGCGCTATCGCTGTATTTTTACGATGGGAATTGCTGGAGCTGCGCTGCTCAGCGCCATGGCACAAGCTGCTACTGAGTATACTGGCGACAAGGTACAAGGCGTGCCGGTGATCTCGACGCTGGACGTGGCCGACCTGCCCCATGGCAAACATCGCTTTATGTTTGAGGGCGTGGAAATGGGTACAGGCCAGCGCTGGTATGTGCCGATCATGGTGGCAAAAGGCGCTCATGACGGCAAAAAGGTGCTGCTGCAAGCAGGCGTGCACGGCGACGAGCTTAACGGCGTGCGCATCTTGCAACGAGCGATGGAACTGCTTGATCCGGCTAAAATGAACGGCAGCGTGGTAGCGGTTATCGGCCCCAACCGCTCCGGCATCGAACGCATGGCGCGCACATGGGCCATCGCAACCGACGGTGGCGAGCTGATTGATTACAATCGCATTCACCCTGGAAAAGAGAGCGGCAACGCGGCCGAGCGTCAGGCGTGGCTGATGTGGAACAAAGTCTATAAAGGCAATGCGGATCTGGTGATTGACTATCACACCCAGTCGACCGGCACCGCCTACCCATTTTTTATCTACGCCGATTATCGTAATGCCGATGCGAAAACGATGGCCGAGCTTTTTCCTGCCGATCAAATCAAAAAAGACCCTGGCGAGTCTGGCTCTGTTGAGACCACGTTTATTGAAAATGGCATTCCCGCTATCACGGTTGAAGTAGGAAAACCACGTGTTTATCAACAAGATATGGTTGATAGAGGCTTGCAAGGCGCGCTCAATGTGCTTGCCCATTACAAGGTGCTGGAGCAAAGGATCGGCACAACCGCGCACAGTCATAAAACCTATATCGGCAATGAAATGAGCTCGATCCGCGCAACAACAGGCGGATTTGCGCAAATTTTGGTTAAACTTGGCGACGACGTGAAAAAAGGACAAAAAGTGGCGCTGCAGCGTAATGCTTTTGGCGACGTGGTGGCAGAATACAGCGCGAGCATGGACGGCAAAGTGCTGGCAGTGGCGACAGATATTGTGCGTGAGCCTCGTGCGCTGCTGGTTCGGATCTTGGGACAAAACCCTGCAGAAAATTGTGCAGACGGCTGTTAATTAAGTAAATTTAAATCCGCAGATATCTCTTAGATTTAAGTGTATCTGCGTTTTTTTACGCTTCGCTTTTGATCAGCAGCTGCTTTTCTTTCGCTTTGGCCTGCTTAAATAACTCCACCGCCCTTTTGCTGGCTAAGTTGTGATCGACAACAGGCTTAAAATAGTTCAGCGTCATGTTTTGCTTGGCCGCCCAGCTGTGCGGCTCATGCAGCGCATGCTCAGGCAAAGGTGAAAGCTCTTTAACCCACGCGCGAATAAAACGGCCTTTAGGATCAAAGCGTTTGCTTTGCAAATGCGGATTCATGATCCGAAAATAGGGCTGCGCGTCAGCGCCCGTCGAGGCGCACCATTGCCAGCCGCCATTATTGGACGCAAAATCGCCATCGATCAGCTGCGACAAAAAATAACGCTCGCCCCAGCGCCAGTCGATGTGCAGATCTTTAACTAAAAAGCTGGCCACCACCATGCGCAGCCGATTGTGCATCCAGCCGATCTCCTTGAGCTGGCGCATCGCGGCATCAATGATAGGAAATCCCGTTTTACCCTGTTTCCAGCGCTCAAATAATAGCTCGTTGCGTTGCCACTCGATGCGATCTGTCCAAGGGATAAAGGCTTTTCCTTTGCTGATCATGGCGTTATGAGCGCTGATCTGCTGATAGAAATCGCGCCAGATCAGCTCAGAAAGCCAAACTGAAGGGCCAGTTTTTTGCTCGCTGAGCACGTGCGGATATTCGGCTAAAAGTCTCGCGAAGCATTGACGTGGCGATAGCGCGCCGATCGCCAGATACGGCGACAAAAGGCTTGTGCCGTGGCTGCCCGGAAAATCGCGGTCAGTGTGGTACTGCGTGATGCGAAAACTGCAAAAATCGTGCAGGCGCTGCAAAATGGTGCGATCATCGACCGGCCAGTCGATAGAGTCGCGGCGCGGATAGCGAAAATCAAACTCTTTATTATGATTTTTTTGCAATAAAAGCTGCGTTTCACGGCTCGGCGTCACCGGAAGCGGCGCACCAATCGGCGCCAGATCTGTCTGCACCATGGCTTTTAAATAAGCGTGCTTAAAGGGCGTAAAAATACGGTACGGCTTGCCGTCGCCAGTTTTAACGGCGTTAGGCGCAAGCAGGCTTTTTTGCTCGCAGCTGTGCAGCGTTGTGCCGGTCAAACTCAGCCGCCCAGCAAGGGCGTTATCCCTATCTAACTCGTTGAATTCGTACTCTTTTGTGCAATAGACATCCGTGATCTGATATTTCTGGCACAAATTGACCAAAGTGTCGTGAGTGTCGGTGAAATAAGGCACGGTGCGGATGAGCAGCGGAATGTTTAGCGCTTCAAGCTCATGCTTTAAGATCAGTAGCCTGCGGTGGATAAGATCAATCTGTATGGGAGCGCAGGCGTGATCTTGCCACTGTTTCGGCGTAGCAAAATAGATGGCAATGACAGGTTCGTTGGATTGACAAGCGCGAGTAAGCGCATGGTTATCTTTGATCCGTAAATCTTTTCTAAACCAAACCATTTTCATTAGCGCGATCTCCTTGCCGCTTTGGCATCATCCCTGCTGCACTAACACTCACTATAGAATAAAAGTGAAATGTGCATGCAAGCTTTACCGTCTTATATTTGACAAGATCGTGCACAAGGTAAGGAAAAATTCTAATAAAAATAGTGCCTTGGCGCTAAGCCAAGGCAAAGGCAGGTTAAGGGGCTGGCTCTACATTGGGATCAAGCAGTGCGTGATCGATTTGTTGCTCAAACGCTTTTAACCGTTTGTAAATAGACATTAATTCGACCACAGTGCTCCAAGAGTGCACGAGGAATTGAAAGGACTCTTCAACTCGGCCAAATGCGCGCAGGATCTGCTGCAATACGCCGAGTGTTATCGTGCCGGCAATGATAGTCGGGCCTAAGAAAATGTAAGGCACAATCACCGTTGATTGAATGTACGACCATTTTGCAATATCAAAATAGAGGTAGTGGCGGTAGAGGATAAAGTAGTTGCGTCTGACATTAGAGAAAAGCTCGGCGACCGTTTCTGGATGCGCGCGCTGCTGATGATCTTCGCCAAGGACCAACTCTTTGCGGTAGGCAGCCTCAACTTTTTGATTATTAAACTCAAGCCCCGGCAATTTGATCCCAACGACAGCGAGCAGCATGGTGCCAAAAAGCGCTGAAAAAATAGCAAGATAAACTAAAGGCCGCTCGACGTGGCCAAGCCACGGCAGCTCTGTAACATGCGCGCTTAATGTCCAAAGGATCGGCAAAAAGGCGATCAGCGTCATGATCGACTGCATTAGGCTCACGCCAAGCGCCTCAACAATCTTGGCAAAACGCATGGTATCTTCTTGAACGCGCTGCGACGCGCCTTCAATGTGGCGGATTTTGTGCCAATGTTGCATGTAATAGCTGTTCATTGCGCTGCGCCAGCGAAATACGTAGTGGCGAATGAAAAATTCTAGCGCGACGGCAATGACGATATAAACCGAAACAATGCTAAAGAAATCAATGCATTCCGCGATAAATTGCGCGAAGGTGACGCTGTTGGGCGCTGTGAGCGCGGTTTGTACCAAGTTATAAAAAGATCCAAACCATTCATTGACTTGCACATCAACTTCGACCTTGTACCACGTTACTAGCAAGATCAGCGCTGAGCCGAGCAAAGACCATGGCCACCAGCGGCGGTCTCCAAAAAATGATTTAAACATGCTAATAACCTCTGTGCCTTAAACAAATAAAAAGACGATAAGATAATAATTAATCCAACTTGGCAAAATAGTAACTTACTGGCAATTTTATTAGCCAATTCATAGTACTTTGTTGCTTGAAAATATAATTACCTTATCGCCACTAAAATATTTGTAAAGTTGTTAAGCGCTGATCTGCGCCGTTTCGCCGCAGATCCGTTAATTAACGCTGCTTTCTGATCAAATAATCAAATGCACCGAGGCTCGCCTTTGCTCCCTCGCCCATTGCGATAATTATTTGCTTATAAGGCACAGTTGTCGCGTCCCCTGCTGCAAAAACGCCAGCCAAATTGGTTTCACCGTGCAGGCCAATTTCGATTTCACCGCGCGGAGTTAGCGCAATGTGCGAATCTTTCAGCCACTCGGTGTTAGGAACAAGGCCAATCTGTACAAATATGCCAGATAATTCAAGGTGTTCGACTTTATCGGTGCGAAGATCTTTGTAATCAAGCCCTGTAACGCGTTTACCGTCGCCAAGCACCGCAAGCGTTTTCGCCATGGTGATGATTTTGACGTTTGGCAAAGAGTTCGCTTTATTAATCAAAACTTTATCTGCGCGCAGAGTATCAGCAAACTCTAAAACCGTGACAAAAGAAGCGATCCCCGCAAGGTCGATAGCCGCTTCAATGCCGGAGTTGCCGCCGCCGATCACCGCAATTTTTTGTCCTTTAAACAGTGGGCCGTCACAGTGCGGGCAAAACGCCACGCCCTTGTTGCGATACTGCTGCTCGCCGGGCACGCCCATTTCACGCCAGCGCGCGCCAGGCGCCAAAATCACCGCTTCGCTGCTCAACGTTGCGCCGCTTTGTAGCGCAACATGAATTTTTCCATCGCTATTTTTTTCGAGACCTTTTAGCGATTGCACTTGCTGATCTGCAATGATATCAACGCCATACTCTTTAAGGTGTGCGTGAAGATCTGACGCAAGCCTTGGCCCTTCGGTATGTTTAACTGAAATGAAGTTTTCAATCGCCATCGTATCAAGCACTTGCCCGCCAATGCGCTGCGCCACAACGCCAGTGCGGATCCCTTTACGCGCCGCATAGACCGCCGCCGCAACGCCAGCAGGACCTCCGCCCACGACCAACACGTCGTAAGGCGCTTTATCGTTAAGGCTCGCGGCCATTTTTTGCGCCGCTTGGCTATCGAGTTTGGACAAAATTTCTGGCAAACTCATGCGCCCTTGGCCAAACAATTCGCCGTTAATAAAGACACTTGGCACCGCTAAAATGTCGCGTTGTTTGACTTCATCTTGAAATAAAGCCCCATCAATCATCGTGGTACGAATTAGCGGATTTAAAGCGCTTAGCATGTTAAATGCTTGCACGACATCTGGGCAATTTTGGCAAGACAGAGAAATAAAAACTTCAACGTCGCATTTCTTATCTAACGCTTTGATTTGTGAGATAGTAGCGTCGTCAAGCTTCATGGGATGGCCGCCCGTGTGCAGCAGCGCCAGCACTAGCGAAGTGAATTCGTGTCCCATCGGCAGGCCGGCAAAGGTGATCGCCGTATTTTTTGCCTGATCCACCACCGCCATGACAGGCTTGCGGCTACTTGCGTTATCATCTCGGCTCACCTTGATCAGCGGACTTAACGCAGCGATTTCATTGGCTAACGTTAAGATCTCTTGCGCCGCTTTACTATCATCAAGACTGACCACCAAATGAACTTCATTTTTGAGATGCGCGAGGTACTGATCAAGCTGTTGAGTAATGTTACTGTCTAACATACACAAAACCTTTTGTTTATTAATGAATAATGGTCACTGTTGATAACAAAAAGTTCAACAAGCTGCTTTCGTGCAAAAAGACAACTTGTTGAATTTATAAATATTCAGTATGAATTTAGATGGCTTGGAAAATTAGATTTTTCCAACAAGATCCAGTGAAGGCGCAAGCGTCTTTTCACCTTCTTGCCATTTGGCTGGGCAAACTTCGCCTGGGTGTGCGGCAACATATTGAGCGGCTTTAACTTTACGCACTAACTCTTCTGCGTTACGGCCGATGCCTTCAGCAGTGATTTCCATCGCTTGGATCACGCCTTGTGGGTCGATGATGAAAGTTGCGCGATCAGCAAGACCTTGACCTTGACGCATTACGCCGAAGTTGTTGGTGATGTGGCCAGCTTGGTCGCCAAGCATGAAGTATTTGATTTTGTTGATAGTTTCTGAGCTATCGTGCCATGCTTTGTGCGTGAAATGCGTGTCAGTAGAAACTGAGTAAACCTCAACACCACGTTTTTGCAGCTCTTGGTAGTGATCAGCAAGATCACCCAATTCAGTTGGGCAAACAAAAGTGAAATCAGCAGGGTAGAAGAAAAATACCGACCATTTTCCTAGAACGTCTTTTTCTGTTACTTCAACAAATTTGCCTTCCTTGTAAGCTGTTGCTTTAAATGGCTTAATCATGGTGTTGATCATTTTCATGTCCTTCATGTTCAATGGGAAATGTAAAAATAGCTTAGACGTTGATCATGTCAGTGATCAGCGTAAAAGAAAATTTGGTTGTAGCTATTATTTCAAATGGTTGTTTCTATTGAATAGTCATCGCGTTGCATTTGTTTCTCTTCCTGTGCAAATTCTTTACGGTTTTGCGACAGATAATGCACAACTTGGTTGCTGCTGCCGCGCCACAGTAGACGCGGATCGGCTTGCGCTTTGACAAATTTTCCATCAATAAAAACATCAACATACGACAAAACAGCGTGCTGTATGTGATTGAGCTCGATATAACGATAGCCACTCCACAGCCAGATGTCTTTGTCAGGGCACTCATTTTTTACGCGCTGCACCAGCTGTAAAATTGTTGCAACATTGGCCGGATGGAGCGGATCGCCGCCCGAAAGCGACAGACCGCGGCGGCGAATGCGCGGATCCTTGAGATCACTGATGATTTTGTCCTCAAGCGCCTTGTCATAGGCTTGGCCGGAGTTAACCGACCAAGTGCTCTGGTTGTAGCATCCTTTGCATTGGTGCTCGCAGCCAGCAACAAACAGCGTGCAGCGAGTCCCAGGGCCATTCACCACATCGATGGGATAATATTTGTGATAATTCATGTGCTTATAAATGCTTAACGCGACGTTTAACTTCTTCTTGCTTACCGCTGTTAAAGGGGCGAGCGTCTGGGCTGCCTAAATATCCGCATACGCGTCGGGTTACGGATACCTTGGCTTGGTCGTGATTTGCGCAAGCTGGGCAGACAAAGCCTTTGCTGGTGCAGGAGAATTCTCCGGTGAAACCACATTCATAGCATTCGTCGATTGGCGAGTTGGTTCCATAATAAGGAACGTGTTTGTGGCTATAATCCCAGACATCTTCGAGTGCTTCAATGTTGTTTTGCATATTGGGGAACTCGCCGTAGCAGATAAATCCGCCGCTAGAGAGCTCTGGGTAGCCGCGCTCGAAATCAATTTTCGCGTAGGGATCAACTTGTTTTTGCACGTCTAAGTGAAAACTGTTGGTGTAGTAGCCTTTGTCGGTCACGCCTGGGATGAGGCCAAATTCTTTGGCGTCAATTTGGCAAAAACGGCTGCATAAGTTTTCGCTGGGCGTTGCGTACAAGCTAAACGCGTAGCCGGTCTCTTTTTTCCATTTTTCAACAGCTTGGCGCATGTGCTGCACAATTTTCAGCCCTTGCTGGCGCAGATTTTCATCATCAAAAGGATGCGTCTCGCTGCCAAACAGTGCAGTAATGGTTTCGTGGATACCGATGTAACCCAGTGAAATGGAGGCGCGGCCATGCTTGAAGATCTGCGCTATCGGCTCATGCGCTTTAAGACGCACGCCGCACGCCCCTTCCATGTACAAAATTGGCGCCACCGAGGCTTTCACATTTTCAAGGCGGCTGATCCGCGTCTCGAGCGCTTTGCGCGCAATGGTCAGTTTTTCATCCAGCAAAACATAAAAGCGCTCTAAACTGCCATCAGCTTGCAGCGCAATGCGCGGTAAATTCAGGCTGATCACGCCTAAATTGTTGCGACCTTCGTGGATTTGCTGGCCATTTTCTTCGTATTTGTTTAAAAATGAACGGCAACCCATCGGAGTTTTAAAAGAGCCGGTTTTTTCTACGATTTGTTCGTAGTTTAAAATGTCCGGATACATTCTTTTTGAAGCGCATTCGAGCGCTAACTGTTTGATATCGTAGTTAGGATCGCCTTTTTGCTGGTTAAGCCCTGTTTTAATAGCAAAAACCAGTTTAGGGAACACGGCTGTTTTTTTGTTTTTGCCAAGCCCTGCGATGCGATTTTTTAGAATCGATTGCTGAATGAGGCGCGACTCCCAGCTGGTGCCAAGGCCAAAGCCAAATGTCACAAAAGGCGTCTGCCCATTGGCGGTGTGCAGCGTATTGACTTCATATTCCAGCGATTGAAAGGCGTCGTAGCACTCTTTTTCGGTGCTTTCGGTGGCAAATGCGTGCGGATCGGCAATGCCCCACTTTTTCGCGATGGCAAGCTGCTTTTCAAAGCTGGCGCGCACGTAATCGGCTAGCACTTCATCGATGCGGTTGATGGTGGTGCCGCCGTAAATATGGCTGGCAACTTGGGCAATAATTTGCGCGGTGACGGCAGTTGCGGTTGAAATTGATTTAGGCGTCTCAATTTCTGCATTTCCCATCTTAAAGCCTTGAGTCAACATGCCTTCGAGATCGATCAGCATGCAGTTAAACATTGGGAAAAACGGCGCATAATCGAGATCATGATAATGAATATCGCCGCTTTCGTGCGCTTGCACGACATCTTTGGGCAAAAGATAATTTTTTGCATAGTGCTTGGCGATAATGCCGGCAAGAAGATCGCGCTGTGTTGGGATCACTTTGCCATCTTTATTGGCGTTTTCGTTTAGCAGCTCGGCATTGCTTTCTTGTATAAGTCCTTCAATTTCTTTTGTTAATTTGCTCTGCTTTTCCCGCGCCACATCGCGATCATGGCGGTATTCGATATAGGATCGCGCGATCTCTTTAAACGGGCCTTGCATAAGCTCATTTTCGACCAAGCATTGGATCTGTGCGATTTCAACCTCGCTTTGATCTTGCAGCTTAAGCTCCAGCGCAAGTGCAACATCGCGCGCATAAGTTGCCAATTGCGGCGTTATTTGAGTGCTCGCGCTTTCAATAGCGGCTTGAATTCTATCGCGATCAAACGCAACTTTTGTGCCATCACGTTTTATTACGGTCAATTTCATACAGATACCTTTGTTACTCCATAAAAAAAGCCTGAACACAGCATTTAGTTATGATTTGTCTAAATTGTCCTGTATATTGTGTTATATGGCCGTGCTTAACAAGTGGAATTCGCAAATTAAAGGCCAATTTAAAGCGTGATCGCGTGATAAATCGCCTACTTTGGGATTAAGATCGTGCTTTTGCCGGTTAAGTTTGGCTGATGAAAATTAAGCGCTTGAAATATATTAAAAATGATGATTAGCGGTTAAAAAAATCATCGCACCATTCACGCTATTTGGGTGTTTTTTCATCTAAAAAAGCAGGGCTTACAATGTATAATCTTCTTTTTTAAACGTATGACGAAGACAATGAAACAGAATATTCTTACAGTGCTAAAAGGGATGGCGATGGGGGCCGCGGATGTTGTGCCTGGCGTGTCAGGCGGAACAATTGCTTTTATAACAGGTATTTACGATACGCTGCTTGAAAGTATTCGCCGCATCAACCCGTCGCTTTTTTCGCTTTTTAAGCAGCATGGCGGGCGCCATGTTTGGCAGCACATTAACGGCAGCTTTTTAGTTTGCCTAATAACGGGGATTTTGACCTCTATCTTGTTGTTTGCAAAAGCAGTTTCTTTTGCTTTGGCAGAGTATCCCGTGATCATTTGGTCCTTCTTTTTTGGATTGATTGTCGCTTCTGCAATTCACATGATAAAACAAATAGATACATGGAAGTGGCCGCAGGTAAGCGTTGCCATTTTAGGATGCGTGCTCGCCTATGTTGTGACCATCGCAAGCCCTATCACATTGGAATTTAACCTTTTTACGGTGTTTTTAGCAGGCTCGATTGCGATTTGCGCCATGATTTTGCCCGGCATTTCCGGCAGCTTTATTTTGTTGCTACTTGGCATGTACTCGCCAGTGATTGACGCGGTAAAAGGCTTTGATTTTAGTATCTTAGGCATTTTTGCCATTGGCTGTGTGGTCGGCTTGCTGAGCTTTTCGCACGTATTGTCGTGGCTACTGCGCGAATATCGCAGCTTAACGATTGCATTTTTGACCGGACTTTTGGTGGGCGCGCTTGGCAAAGTGTGGCCTTGGCGCGAAGCTATCACTTTTCGCACCAACTCTGCGGGCGAGCAAGTGCCGCTGCTAGAAAAAGTGCTTTCCCCACAAAGCTTTGAAATGGTCACCGGCCAATCATCACAGCTATTATTGGCCATTGTGATGATGGTGGTGGGTTTTATGCTAGTGATGGGAATGGAACAATTATCTAAAAAAATGAAATAGTTCTGTCTGTTTTTAAGCAAAACCACAGCAATTGATCACAAAAAATAATGCCAGATCGCAACCCATGACGATCTGGCAATCCCGCAACGCTTCTCCCCCGCGGCACTCTATTTGCTACTTTACTAGTTTAGAGACAAGGCCGCCTCTTCTCGTCTCCTATCCTTAAGCTGTTTTTTTCATCAACTGCGGTTGTTAAAAAGTAAGGGGTATGTTTAATGCTTAGACTAGGGGGATTGGGGAAAAAAGTTTTCCCTTTAACAGTTGTTGCAACGGCTTGTTTTGCGGTATTCCAAGCCAATGCTGCTGTTGACTGTTCAAATCTGCAAGAGTGGCAATCTGGCACAGCTTATTCTGGTGGAGACCAGGTGCAAAAATCAGGCGCAGCGTACACTGCTAACTGGTGGACTCAAGGTAATGATCCTCTCTCTTATTCTGGAGATTACCAAGAGTGGACCAAAAATGGTGAATGCTCCGGCTCTGCTGGCGGTGATACAGGTGGTGATACAGGCGGCGGTACACAAGAAAACGTTTTGCCTACTATTTCTTTCACCTCTCCTGCTGCAAATAGCCAATTTACCGTTGGTGATAGCATTGAAATCGCTGTTAATGCGCAAGATAGCGACGGTAGAGTCGACCGCGTTGAATTTAGCGCAGGAGGCAATGATTTAGGTACTGTCAACAGTGCGCCATTCAAGCAAAACTATCAGCTTGATAAAGAAGGCCAAATCACAATTACAGCCACCGTTTACGATGACGCTGGCGCGCAAAAACAAGCTTCTGTTACCGTCGTTGCTAAAGCGACAGCAGTTACACCAGACAACAGCTTGCCAACGGTTAAACTGGCTGTTTCTGCTAACAAAATTACGCAAGGCGACAAAGTTGATCTTATCGCTGATGCTTCAGACAGCGATGGTCAAATCAAGCAAGTTGACTTTTATGCCGACGGCAAATTGATTGGCAGTCGCCAAGCTGCGCCTTTCACCTACTCTTGGGTGAGCGACAAAGCTGGCGAAATCAGCGTTTATGCCAAAGCAGTTGATAACGATAATGGTAGCAAAGATAGCGACAAACAAACCATCAGTATCGCTGCTGTAAGCTCTGGCGGCTCAGGTGGTGTTGTCGGTGGTGGCGGTGCGTCTGGTGAATGTCGTCCTGATGGCATGTATCAAACACCGGGAGTCAATGTTCCTTATTGTTCGGTTTACGATGAAGAAGGCCGTGAAAAACTAGGCCCAGATCACCAACGCCGTATCATTGGCTATTTCACAAGCTGGCGTCAAAGCCCAGAAGGTATTCAAACTCAATATCTTGCAAATGATATTCCTTGGGACAAGATCACTCACATCAACTACGCATTCGTGCACATTGACAGCAACGGTAGAGCCAGTGTTGGCGATCCTAACGATCCTGAAAACTCTGCGCTAAATAAAACTTGGCCAGGGGTGGAAATTGATCCTGCGCTGGGCTTTAAAGGCCACTTTGGTGCGCTTGCTACCTACAAAAAACGTTTTGGCGTCAAAACCTTATTTGCGATTGGTGGTTGGGCTGAAACAGGCGGTCACTTTGCTGATGACGGCAGCCGTGTCGCCGATGGTGGTTTCTATAAAGCGACAACAAATGACGATGGCAGCATCAATCAAAAAGGTATTGAAACCTTGGTTGATTCAGCAATTGAAATGATGAGAAAGTATCAATTCGACGGTATCGACATTGACTACGAATATCCAACAAGTATGTCAGGCTCTGGTAACCCACTTGATTGGAACTATTCTGAAGCTCGTCGTCCTTATTTGATGCGCTCTTACAACGAAATGCTACGCGTATTCCGTGAGAAACTGGACAAAGCCAGTGAGCAAGATGGCGTGCACTACATGCTAAGTATTGCGTCACCAGCGTCTGCTTATCTGCTCCGTGGTATGGAAAACTTTGAAGGCCTCAAATATCTCGACTACGTCAACATCATGTCCTACGACTTACACGGCTCTTGGAACTCATTCGTAGGCCATAACGCACCACTGTTTGACACAGGTAAAGATAACGAGCTTGAGTATTGGGATGTTTATTCAACTACCGAGTATAAAAAAATCGGTTACTTGAATGCTGACTGGACCTATCACTACATGCGTGGTTTGCTCACAGCTGGCAGAATAAATGTCGGTATTCCTTACTATTCAAGGGGTTGGCAAAATGTTCGCGGCGGCACCAATGGACTATGGGGTGAAGCGCCTTTAGCTGATCAAAACAAATGTGAACCAGGTACCGGCGGCTCAGGCGGCGATTGTGGTGATGGTGCATTAGGTATCAACAACTTGTGGCATGATTTGCGCGAAGATGGAACAGAGATCGGCGCTGGTGTTAACCCAATGTGGCACGCCAAAAACCTCGAAATCAACCATCAACCAACGTACACATACACCAATGGCTTTGATCCTGATAACAATCCTTTGCATAAATTGAAAGGAAAATACGTACGTTATTACGACAAAGAAGCCAGAGCGCCATGGCTGTGGAATGAAGAAACCAAAACATTCTTGTCAACAGAAGATGCAGAATCTTTAGCCGACAAAATGGAATACATTGTCGATAAAGGCATTGGCGGTGTGTTGATTTGGGAATTGGCGGGTGACTACAACTGTTATCGCTTTGACGAGAATAACAAGCGTGGTGAAAAAGATCTAACTGAGCAAGCTTGTAAAACTGGCCAAGGTGAGTACTTTACCGGTGATACATTAAGCACAACGATGTATGAAGCCTTCAAAAACGCGTCGCCTTACGGTGCAAAACGTGCCGAGCGTGAAATGCCAGCGCAAACTGTTGATATTACAGTCAGTGTTGGTGGCTACAAAGTGGGTGACGAAAACTACCCAATCAACCCAAAAATCACCTTCACCAATAATACGGGTGTTGAGATCCCTGGAGGCACAAATATCCAATTTGACGTTCCAACATCAACTCCTGATACGATCTTAGACTGGTCAGGTGCTGGCGTTAAAGTCATTGAGTCTGGGCATACTCGTGCGGGTAACCAAGGCGGTTTGGATAAAGTTATGCACCGCGTAGGCTTCGATTTGCCATCTTGGAGCAACATTCCAGCTAATGGTAAGTACGAGCTAGATATGGTGCACTACTTGCCAATCTCAGGTCCACTCAACTACACCATTACTTTGAATGGACAACAATATGCGTTCGCTTTTGAATTCCCTGATCTACCAAAAGCGAATCTAGGCGGCGGCTCTAGCGGTGGTAACACTGGTGGCAATACAGGCGGCAGCACTGGAGGTAGCACCGGTGGCAACACGGGTACAACAACTCCTCCTCCAACTGGCGGCGGTTCATCAGGCACTTGTAGCTTAGACGGAGTCAATGTCTATCCTAACTGGCCACAATTGAACTGGGAAGGTAAACCAGACCATGCTGCAGAGGGCGACATGATTGTACACAATGGCGTTCTTTATAAAGCTAACTGGTGGACGCAATCTGTTCCAGGAAGTGACGGCAGCTGGGCGAAAGTCTGTCCATAACTGCTAAAAAATAGACGAAAAGGATGGGGCTCTGCCTCATCCTTTTTTATTTGCGCGGTGAAAATTGAGGTCGATTTTACTGGCTTTAGTCATTCTTCGCGCAACAAATTTTCTTTAACTCGCGGTTTTGCCAAAATTTTTTATCTTTGATCTGTTTTACTTGCCTTTTAGCAAATAAGTTGCAAGAGTCTTGCGCAAAATGATCAGATACACAAAAGGAGAACAAGTGGAATCGATTAACGTATTGTTATTGTGTGGCGGCGGCGGTAGTGAACATGATGTTTCAATCACATCGGCCAGTTTTGTTGCAGAGCAGCTTGCGCGGTTGCCTAATGTGCGCACTTTTCATGTTGAGCTGAAAAAAGAAGGCGGCTGGTACACTCTGCAAGGGGAAAAATGTCAGTTAAATCAAGATAAAACCTTGAGTATCGGTGGCGAAAAAATCGCTCTCGATTACGCTATTCCCTGTATCCACGGTTTTCCTGGAGAAACGGGCGACATTCAATCTCTTTTTGAACTCATTGAATTGCCCTATTTAGGCTGCGGCCCACAGGCGAGCATTTTGTGCTTTAACAAGGTTTCCTCCAAGCTTTGGTTTGATGCGCTGGCTATTCCTAACACACCATATTGTTTTTTAACGGAAAATGATGCGCAAAGCCGAGATTTAGCGCATGCCGCGCTGGCAAAATGGCAAACGGTTTTTGTGAAAGCGGCTTGCCAAGGCTCGTCGGTTGGCTGTTACAAGGCGGACAGTAAAGAAGCGCTGGATCTCGCGATTGATCAGGCCTTTTCTTTTTCAGAACAAGTGCTTATTGAAAAAGCGCTCCAGCCGCGTGAACTTGAGATCGCAGCTTATCACTATGACGGCCAAGTTGTCGTGACAAAACCTGGCGAAGTGATTTGCGCGAAAGACACATTTTATTCGTTTGATGAAAAGTACAGCGCGGCAAGCCTTAGCACCACGACGCTGACTCCCACACAGTTGACTGACGCGCAAATTGAGCAGATGCAGCAGTATGCGAAAAAGGCGTTTGTGCAGATGAAATTAAAAGATCTGTCGCGGATTGATTTTTTCTTAACGCAAGACGGTGAAATTTTTCTAAATGAAATCAATACGTTTCCGGGGATGACGCCGATTTCTATGTTCCCGAAACTGATGCAGCACCATGGCCATGATTTTTCACAATATTTGGCCAAATGTATTAGTAAAGCCACGCAAAAAAGCGTTGGTTAGGCGCAAAAATTCCTGCATAAAAAGTATTTGTGCGAGAAAAACGCGGGCAGATCTTAGATCTGCCCGCTTTATTAATATCGTCAGCGAAAGTGCGCTTTACTTTGCACAGGCGCCGCTCAAAAGTGCCCGCTGACTGAACGTAAAATAGAGCTTAGGTCAATTTCACCTCATTGATGGCATGCAAAATGCGCTTGTCGGAAATTGGATGCGCCGTCCCAAGCTGCTGGGCAAAAAAGCTCACGCGCAGCTCTTCAATCATCCAACGGATTGCGACAACCTCGTCGGGGACCATTTTTCCTTTTGGGATCCGCGCAAGCAAGTGTTGGTACTGCTCAGTGGCGGCGTCAATCTTGAGCATATGCAACCGATCCCTGTTTGGGTCGATAGGCAGCTTTTCGAGACGGCGTTCAATGGCGTTTAAATAGCGCTCAATGTCTGCAAGGCGCTGCCAGCCAGATTTGGCCACAAAACCTTTATAGATCAGCGCGTCGAGCTGCGCTTTGATGTCGGACATCGCGAAGGCCAAGGTGAAATCAACCCGCCCCTTGAGCTTTTTATTGATAGAAAAACTCAGCGTTAAAATTTGCTCAACCTGCTTGGCAATTTTTAGCACGGTGTCGCCAAGCTCCGCCTCAACTTGCGCCCTTAGCTGTTGAAATTGCTGCTCATCCCACGTCAGGCCGCCGTGAGCTGTGATCAGCTTATCGATGGCGCACGCGATGCAGTCATCGATCACATCGCTGACGTTTCCATAAGTTGCAAAGTAAAGTCCAAGTTTTGATTTGTTCGGTAAGTTTTCATGCAAGTATTTGATTGGTGAAGGAATGTTTAACAAAAGCAGCCGCCGAAGCCCTTGTTGCATCACTTGCTTTTGTTCATCCTCAGTTTCAAATAGCTTGATCGCCACGCTATTTTTCTCATCCACCAGCGCAGGGAACGCCTTCATGGTCCACCCTGCCCGCTTTTGCTCAAAAACCGGCTCTAGCTTGCCAAAATTCCACGATTTTAGGCCTCCACGCTCAATATCATCATCAGCGACCAGCGACAGCGCCTGCTGAATTTGCGGCTTAAGCTCACTTTTTAACTCGTGCAGGCTGCTTCCTTCTTTGAGCGGCTTTTGCCGTTCATCCACGACTAAAAAGCGCATTTTCAGATGCTCTGGCAACTGCAAAAGTTGCCAGTCATCGCGCGTGATGGTCACTCCGCTCATCTGTTTAAACGTTTTTTCCAGTGCATCGAGCAGCGGCTCTTGCTGCGCCGGCACGCGCGCTAAAAAGGCGCTTGCGTAGTTGGGCGCTGGCACAAAATGGCGACGCAGGGGCTTTGGCAGCGACTTGATCAGCGCGACTACCAGCTCGTGGCGCAGCGCGGGGATCTGCCAGTCAAATCCTTTCGGCTCAATTTGGTTCAAAATGGCCACGGGGATCACCACCGTCACGCCGTCATGAGTGTGGCCGGGATCAAACTGGTATTGCAGCTTGAGCTTAAACTGTCCCTGCTGCCAAAAATTGGGGTGATCGTGCTCGGTGATGTGGTCGGCATCAGCGGCAAACAGCATATTTTTTTCAAAATTGAGCAGATCGGGCTCAAGTTTAGAAGCTGTTTTCCACCAATCATCAAAGTGACGCCCAGAAACCACGCTGTGGTCAATACGTTTATCATAAAAATCAAACAGTTGGTCGTCGCTGATCAGCAGATCTTTGCGGCGCGATTTGTGTTCAAGCTCCTGCACTTCTTCAAGCAGCTGACGATTAAGCTTTAAAAACGAATGGTTAGAGCGCCACTGTCCCTCGATAAGTGCGCTGCGAATAAAGATCTCGCGGCTGAGCGGCGCATCGATCGCGCCATAATTGACCGCGCGTTTAGCAACCAGTGTCAGCCCGTACAAGGTCACTTTTTCAAAAGCGAAAACGGCCGCCATCTTCTCGCGCCAATGCGGCTCGCTGTAGCTGCGTTTTAGCAGGTGACCGGCCAGCGGCTCAACCCACTCAGGCTCAATTTTTGCCGCAATCGTCCCCCAAAGGCGGCTCGTTTCGATCAATTCTGCCGCCATAAGCCATTTGGGCTGATTTTTAAATAGGCTCGAAGTGGGAAACAGATGAAAATGGCGATTGCGCGCGCCAAGGTACTCGTTTTTTTCCGGCTCTTTATTGCCGATGTGCGATAAAAGCCCCGCCAGCAGCGCGGTATGTAACGAAATCGCAGAGGCTGGCTGCTGGTTTATCGTATAGCCGAGCTCTTGCACGACTTGGCGAATTTGCGAATGCAGATCTTGCCATTCGCGCACGCGCAGGTAATTGAGGAACTCTTTTTTGCACATCTGGCGAAATTGGTTGCTCGATTGCGCTTTTTGCTGCTCTTTTAGATAGCGCCAGAGATTGAGAAACGTAGCAAAATCAGAGTGTTGATCGGCAAAGCGGCGATGCTTTTCATCCGCTGCTTGCTGCTTATCGTTGGGGCGTTCGCGCGGATCTTGGATTGACAGCGCGGCCACGATCACCATCACCTCGGCTAACGCACCTTGTTTGTTGGCTTCAACCACCATTCGCGCCAGCCGCGGGTCAATCGGCAGCTGCGCGAGCACTTTGCCGATCGCAGTCAGCTGCGGGCGGCTAGTGCCGATTTGTTTCACCGCGCCAAGCTCCTCAAGCAACTTGACGCCGTCATTAATGTGGCGATTATCAGGAGCTTCAACAAACGGAAAAGTGCTGATCTCACCAAGCCCGAGCCACAACATGTGCAAGATCACCGACGCTAAGTTGGTGCGCGCAATTTCGGGATCGGTAAATTCGCTGCGATTGGCAAAATCCTCTGGCGAGTAAAGGCGAATGCAGATCCCGTCCGAAACGCGCCCGCAGCGCCCTTTGCGCTGGTTGGCGCTGGCTTGCGAAATGGGCTCAATCGGCAGGCGCTGCACTTTGGTGCGATGGCTGTAGCGGGAGATGCGCGCAAGTCCTGGATCTATCACGTATTTTATCCCGGGAACGGTCAATGAGGTTTCTGCGACGTTGGTCGCCAGTACAATGCGCCGGCCAATGTGCGATTGAAACACGCGGTTTTGCTCATGTGCGGCAAGGCGCGCGTAGAGCGGCAAAATTTCCGTGTCGCGCAGCTCGCGCTTGTTGAGCGCCTGCGCTAAGTCGCGAATTTCCCGCTCGCCGCTCATAAAAATCAAAATATCGCCGGGCGCTTCGCGGATCAGCTCATCGACTGCATCAAAAATGGCCTGCTGCAGATCGCGCTCGCCGTCATTTTCCTCATCGAGAACCGGCCGATAGCGCACTTCCACAGGATAAGTGCGGCCAGAAACGGTGATGATCGGCGCGTTATTAAAATGAGAAGAAAAGCGCTCTGGATCAATGGTCGCCGAGGTGATAATGACTTTAAGATCAGGGCGTTTTGGCAGCAGCTGTTTTAGATAACCCAAAATAAAGTCGATGTTAAGGCTGCGTTCGTGTGCTTCATCGATGATGATACAGTCGTATTTGTTGAGGTATTTATCGTGCGCGATTTCCGCCAGCAAAATGCCGTCGGTCATCAGTTTGACGCGGCTTTGTGGCGCGCTGTGATCGCTAAATCGCACCTGATAGCCAACCGCCTGCCCAATCTCACTGCCAAGCTCTTCGCTTAGGCGGCTTGCGACCGCGCGCGCGGCGATACGTCTTGGCTGTGTGTGGCCGATCAGCCCTTTGATCCCAAGCCCCAACTCTAAACAGATTTTGGGCAGCTGCGTCGTTTTGCCAGAGCCCGTCTCCCCCGCCACGATGATCACTTGGTTTTCAGACAGGGCGCGCAAAATGTCATCGCGCTTTTGGCTTACCGGAAGCTGCGCCGGATACTCAATTTTAAGCGGCGTATTGGCGCGCATCTGTCTAGTTTGGATCGAAATCGCCATCGCTTGGGCGATGGTATCTAATGCGGCCTGTTGCTTTGTTTTGTCGGCAATACGTTTTGCGCCATTGATGCGCTTGATAAAGGTAAAGCGATCTTTTAGCAGGCAATCGTTTAAAACAGCAAAAAGGGTGGCTGGCTGGTTGTGGATAGGCTTAGTCAAAATAAACTCAAAAAATCACGCAGTTAATTAAAGCGAGATTTTAACACGGCAGCAGCAAAATGCGTCCATCGTTCTCATAGCGTACAAATTCAATATCGAAAACTTGTGCGAGCGTTTGCGTTGACATCACCGTTGCCGCCGCGCCCGTCGCCACATTTTGGCCGTTTTTTAGCAGCATGATGTGATCGGCATGCTGAATGCTTTGATTTATATCGTGATTTGACATCACAATGCACACCCCTTGCTGCGCAATTTCACGCAGCAATTTGTATACGGCTGCCTCTTGCGCCAGATCAAGGCTTGCCATCGGCTCATCAAGCAGCAGCAGCTTTGCCCCCGCCTCTTTGGTAAAATGCAGTTGCAGCAAAGCGCCAGCAAGGCGCACGCGCTGCCACTGTCCGCCAGAAAGCGTTTGCACCGAAGCGTTGAGTTTGTCAGTCAAACCAAGCCGCTGGCACAAGGTGAGCACTGTTTGTTCAACGGATTGTTTTTCTTGTGAATTTTTACAGCGGCGTGAAAGCTGTGGCACCATCAGCGCCAAATATTGATAGACCCGCAGATCAAAAGCGTTGGCCTGCGCCTGCGGCAAATAGACGCGCTGCTTGGCAAGCTGCTGATGATCTAAGGAAGAAAGTTTAACGCCTGCAAGACAAATTTCGCCCGCGCCAGATAACACGCCTGCAAGCAGCGAAAGCAGCGTGCTTTTTCCGCTGCCATTAGGGCCAAGCAGGTGGCAAATGTTGCCCATTTGCAGCTCAAAACTGAGTGGCTGCAGGCGCCCAGCAAAGGCGAGCTCGGTGACGGTCAGCATGCGCGTTTTAGTAAAATCCAGATAAAAAGAGGCGCACCGATCACGGTTGTTACAGCGCCGACCGGAAGCTCTGCGGCGATCAGCGCCGTTCTTGCGATAATATCGGCTAATAGCAGCAAACTTGCGCCAACGAGCGCGCTGAGTGGCAGCAGGTAGCGGTTATCACAGCCTAGCCATAGTCGTAAAAAATGCGGCACGATCAGGCCAACAAAACCAATGATCCCCGCCATAGCGGTACTTGCGCCAATTAACAGGCTGATCATCAAGATAAGTTTGGTGCGCAGCGCAGCGCTGTTTTGCCCGCGCAGCATCGCCTGCGTTTCACCGAGCATTAACAGATCTAGCTGTTTTGCCTGCAAAATCATCGCAAACAGCACCGGAAGCATGACGATAGATAAGGAAAGCTGCGGCCAGCCAACGCCAGACAGGCTGCCCATCAGCCAGTAGATCAATTGCCTTAGATGCAGCTCGTTACTAAAGTAAAACGCCCACGTCACCAGTGCGCTAGATAAAATGCTAAAACACATACCCATCAGCAGCAAACGTGCTGTAGATAGGCGCCATTTTCGGGACACCCACACCAGAGCGCCGGTAAAAATCACTGCGCCAAGCATCGCTGTCAACATGGTGCTAAAAGCTGTTATTTGTAATGGAAAGCAAAAAAAGAGTGCGACTAGCGCGAGTGTCGCGCCGCTTGAGATCCCAAGAATGCCAGGCTCGGCCAGTGGATTGCCAAGTAAAACTTGCAGCGCGCCGCCACAAACGGCCAGCGCCGCGCCGACCAAAATGGCCGCTAACGCGCGCGGCAAGCGCAGCGTCGTGAGCAGCTCAACATGCAGCGGCTCTAAATTGAAAGGGTTAAAAGTGATTTCGCCAATCAAAAGCGCGGCAAAAAAGAGCGTGATGGTGAGCAAAAGCGCAGCAAAAATCACACACAGCCAGCGGCGGCGGCTTTGCTCTATCAATAGAAAAAACGACATGTTGATATCACAAGAATTCTGGCTCTCGACAATAGCGACAAATGCATTGAATTTCAACGCAAAAAATTGCGCGCCTGACTTAGCCCACTTGTTTTAGAGAGACGATGCTGTTATTGCGTCCAAGCGTGATCTTAAAACGACCGCGGATCCCAATATGGGTAACAAAAGGCCGCAGATGGAACGCAGGAAATTGAATTCGCTGACCATTTTCCTCTGCCTCGACCATAATAGTCGCAGCTTGCCCAGAATAATGGCGCAAAAAAGTGGTGTAATAAATATCAAGTCTAAAATGAAATTCACGCATTGTAAGCCGCCCTCACTCAAGCAGCTTACAATACTGAAAAAAAATGGTTTTGCAAGTGAATTAAACGTTTAATGCCTGATTGATCTTTTCAAACAGGTCATTTGACAAATTAGGCAGCTGCTCCAACTCCTCAAGTTGTTGTTTCATTAGCACTTGTCTGGCTGGATCTAACTTGCGCCACTTCAAAAGTGGGTCAATAAGACGCGAAGCCACCTGCGGATTTGACTCGTTGAGCTGGGTTAAAATTTGCGTTAAAAAGCGATAGCCGCTGCCGTCACTGGCATGAAAGCGTAGCGGATTTTGCTGCGCAAAGGCGCCGATCAGCGAGCGCACACGGTTAGGGTTTTTCATGCTAAATGCCGGATGCTCAAGTTGTTTTTGTACAACCGTTAAGCAGTTGCTGGCAGGATTTGTCCCCTGCAAGCCAAACCATTTGTCCATCACCAGCCCATCGTGCTGCCAAGTTTGGCTAAACTGCGCCATCAGCTCATCGCGACAAGCAAGCTGCGCGTAATTTGCCGCGCTCAGCGCTGCCATGGTGTCGGTCATGTTAGTGGCTGCTGCAAAATGATTTTTTACCAGCGCATCGCCTTGCTCGCTTTGGGCAAGGTAACTTAAGCAGCAGTTGCGCAGCATGCGCTCGCCGATTGCTTGATGTGAAACGGTGTACTGCGTTTGCGCATGATTATGATAAAGCATGAAAAACGGCTCAAATAGGGCGTCGCTCAAAATCTGTTTGAGCTGTTTGCGCACCTCAAAAATCGCTTGCACGTCAATTTGCTCATACCAACCCGCGATTTCATTTTCTGACGGCAGCGTAAAGATCTCGCTGATCAATGCGTTATCTAACGAGTGGCTGAGCAGCGTGACGCGAAACGCCTCGATCACCTCATCAGGCAAATCGCTCTTTCTACCCGCTTGCCAATTTTCGATGTAGCGTTTGATGTGGCGTGCGAGTAAAAGCTGGCTGGCATCCCAGCAAGAAAACGGACTTTTTGCGTGATGCATCAATAAGATAAGTTCGCTGTCGCAGTAGTCGTAGTGCAGTTTTACCGGCGCAGAAAAATCACGCAGCAGTGACAATACCGGCCGCTCATCCACATGGTCAAAAATAAATTGCTGCTTGTCTTGAGTCACGTGCAGCACGTTAGCGATGGGGCTGCCGTTAAACTGCAGCGGAATAACGCTACCATTTTGCCGGTACAGCTCAATATCGAGCGGAATGAGCAGCGCCTCTTTGTGCGCTTGATCAAGCGTGGCTGGCGTATGCTGGCTTACCGTCAGTGTAACTTGCTGTTTTTCCTCATCATAATCGCTGGTGACTGACAATTCTGGCGTGCCTGATTGGCTGTACCACAAGCGAAATTGGCTCAGATCAACGCCGCTCGCATCTTGCATCGCCTGCACAAAATCATCACAGGTCGCGGCCGTGCCATCGTGGCGCGCAAAATAGAGCTGCATGCCCTTTTGGAAATTGTCCTCGCCGAGCAGCGTGTGGATCATGCGGATCACCTCACTGCCCTTTTCGTACACGGTAAGCGTGTAGAAGTTATTCATTTCAATGACTTTTTCTGGGCGGATCGGGTGCGCCATCGGGCTTGCGTCTTCGGCAAATTGCGGGCCGCGAATAATACGCACGTTAGCGATGCGGTTTACCGCGCGCGAGCCGAGATCGCAGGAAAATTCTTGATCGCGAAAAACGGTCAGCCCCTCTTTGAGGCTAAGCTGAAACCAGTCGCGACAAGTAACGCGGTTGCCCGTCCAGTTGTGAAAATATTCGTGGCCAATTACCGCCTCAATCGACAGATAATCTTGGTCGGTGGCGCTTTTGGCGTCGGCGAGCACATATTTGGAGTTAAAAATATTGAGTCCTTTATTCTCCATCGCGCCCATGTTGAAAAAGTCCACGGCGACAATCATATAGATATCAAGATCATACTCGAGGTTAAAGCGGCGCTCATCCCACGCCATCGCTTGTTTGAGCGACTCCATTGCGTGCGTGGCGCGGCTTAAATTGCCTTTATCAACAAAGATCTCAAGCGCAATATTTCTGCCACTTTTGCTGACAAAAGTGTCGCTCAGCTTGTCAAAATCGCCGGCAACCAGCGCGAACAGGTAGCTAGGCTTTTTAAATGGATCGTGCCATTTTACCCAGTGGCGGCCGTCATCTAAAACGCCGCTAGCGACTTGATTTCCATTGCTTAATAGGTGCGGCAATGTTTGCGGCGCAACAATGGTGGTGGTGAAAACGGCCTGCACGTCAGGGCGGTCGAGATAATAGGTGATACGGCGAAAGCCTTGCGCCTCGCATTGCGTGCAGTACGCCTCGCCTGCCAGATAAAGCCCTTCGAGCGCCGTGTTCTCTTTTGGCGCAATTTGCGTTTCGATCAAAAGTTTAAAATTATCAGGCACATTAAAAAGCGAGAGTCCATCGTGCTGCAGCTCATAGTCTGTCCACGCTTTTCCATCGATTTCGACGCGGATCAGCTGCAGATTTTCGCCATTTAAAAACAAAGTGTTATTTGACGTTTGCTGGTCGGCTGCGGGATTTTTTTCAACTTGGCTGCAAGCAATCACTTGCGTTGCGGCTGTGCTTAACGCAAAGTTAAGATCAATCGCGCTGATAGTGAAGTGGCTCGGCTGATAGTCGCTGCGAAATGTGGCGCGCGGTGGAGTCTCGCTGGAAGTGGACGCGTATGACATATGAACTCCTTGATATCGAAATAAAATAAATGGCTACCTTAAATTAGGTAATAAGTAAATAAAAAATATTGTAACTACTTGTGCGCAATCAAATTGGTATTCTAGAGCTTAAGCATATTTGTTATTATGATCGGACGTCGATAAAAGTTGGCCGATTGGTTTAATTGCATCTTACTGATTTAACATTAATTTGTGCATATTTTCCTAAGATCAAGCGCTATTTATTACATGCAGACTTGAGATGGCCATTTGAGGTACACATTTGAATGCAGCAACCCCTAATTTCATCACTGCTTGATACTGACGCTTATAAGCTAAATATGCAGCAGGCTATTTTTCATCACTACCCTTTGGTGACGGCGAGCGCCCAATTTCATTGCCGCAGTGATGAGGATCTTAGCTTTTTAAAAGCTGAGTTGCAGCAGCAAGTTTTTGCGCTTGCAGCTTTAAAATTTAGTCAAGATGAGCTCGATTATCTTGCCAGTCTCGGTCTTTATCAGGCTGATTATTTAGAGTTTTTAGCCAATTTTTCTCTAAATCCTAAGCATGTGCGATTAAGCGTTAAGCATGATCAGCTCACGGTTACGATCACCGGCCCTTGGTTAGACATCATTTTGTGGGAAGTGCCACTGCTGGCTGTAATTTGTGAGCTGCGCAATCAGCATCGCTATCCTGCGGCCACATTGGAGCAGGCACTGACGCGCTTAGACGACAAATTGGCTATTCTCGCGCAGGCAGATAGCGATTTTAAATTTGTTGATTTTGGAACGCGGCGCCGTTTTTCAAAAAAAGTGCATTACGCAATTGTTGAAAAACTTGCGAGTGAGTCAGCTGCGTTTGCGGGGACGTCGAATTTGTGGCTGGCCAAGCAGTACCAATTGAACGCTGTCGGCACGCAGGCGCATGAGTGGTTTCAGGCGCACCAACAGCTCGCGGGCGAGCTTGCGTCGTCGCAGCAGCTGGCTTTGCACCGCTGGCTGCAAGAATATCCGGATAAACTGGGGATTGCGCTCACCGATTGCATCAATATGGATGCGTTTTTGCACGATTTTTCCCCCTATTTGAGCCAGCAGTTCACAGGGCTGCGCCACGATAGCGGCGACCCGATTGTGTGGGGAGAAAAGGCGCTGCGCCATTACCACAAACTGGGCATCGACCCACTGAGCAAAACGCTGGTTTTTTCTGACGGCTTGACGATGGAAAAAGCGCTGCAGATCCACCACCACTTTGCTGGCAGGATCAACATTTCGTTTGGGATCGGCACGCAGCTAACCTGCGATCTGCCGGGCGTGACCACGCTAAATGTCGTAATAAAATTAGTGAGTTGCAATGGCAAGCCGGTGGCGAAGATCTCTGATGAACCCGGCAAGTCTATCTGCCAAGATCATCGCTATCTCTCTAAGCTAAAGCGGGCGTTTAATCTGTAACAGTTTGCAAGAAGAAAAAAAGGTGGCATGCCACCTTTTTTATTTCATATTTAGCTATTTTGCGATGGCTCAGACGGCTTAATTGCCGCGTACACGATGCCAACCAGCAAAGTGCCTGCCGCGATTGCCGCTAGGTAAGGCATCACTGGCATGATGGCATTGGGAATGAATACCACAAAAATGCCGCCGTGCGGTGCCATCAATTTTGCGCCAAACAGCATCGACAGCGCACCCGTCAACGCGCCGCCAGCCATGCACACAGGGATCATGCGCAGTGGATCGCGCGCCGCAAATGGAATTGCGCCTTCAGAGATGAAGCAAAGTCCAAGTACAAACGCCGCGCGTCCGCCTTGCTGCTCTGCAGAGGTGAATTTTTTGCGTGCCAAAAATGTCGCAAGCCCGACTCCTAGCGCAGGAACCATGCCCGCCGCCATGATGGCCGCCATTGGCGCGTAAGTTTGTGAAGCGAGCAAACCGACACCAAAGGTATAGGCCGCCTTGTTCACTGGTCCGCCAAGATCAAAACACATCATCGCGCCAAGTAGCGCGCCAAGCAGTACGGCGTTGGCAGAGCCCATTTCATTCAAAAATGAAGTGAGACCTTGCATGATCTGCGAAACTGGCTCGCCGACCACAAACACCATAACAAGGCCGGTAATAAGGCTTGCCAAAAGTGGGATCAAGAAAATCGGCTTGAGCGCATTCATTGACTCAGGCAGCGGTAATTTTTCCGCGATGATTTTGGCGCTGTAACCGGCAAGAAAACCGGCCACGATCCCGCCTAAAAAGCCTGCGCCCGTTAAGCTTGCGAGCATACCGCCGATAAGGCCAGGTGCAAGTCCTGGTCTGTCAGCGATAGAGAAGGCGATAAAGCCTGCAAAAACAGGGATCATCAGGGCAAATGCACTGTCGCCACCAATTTTCATTAGCGCCGCAGGCAGCGTGCCCTGCTCTTTGAATGCTTCAATACCAAAAACAAAAGAGAGCGCGATACACAGACCACCGGCAACAACCAATGGCAGCATGTGCGACACGCCGGTCATTAAGTGCTTGTAAATATCGGCAGTTATCGAGGTTTGCGGCTGCTTGGTCTCTTCCACTGCGGCTGCAGAATGGTGATAGACTTTCGCTTCGTCTGCTGCAAGCTCTAAAGTTTGCGCCGTTTTTTTCAGCGCCGCGCCTGTGCTGGTGCGGTATAGCCGTTTGCCAGCAAAGCGCGCCAGATCAATTTCAATATCGGCAGCGATAATAACCAGATCGGCGTCGCTGATCTCTTGCTCGGTGAGCTGATTTTTCACGCCAACAGAGCCGCGCGTCTCAATTTTGATGCGGTGGCCAAGTTTTGTCGCGAGCGTGGTTAACGCTTCTGCAGCCATAAATGTGTGCGCTACGCCAGTTGGGCACGCTGTGATCCCGACAATGTTTAAGCTTGCGCTGCTCTTTTGGGCGACGGGGGCACTGGCTTTTTTAAGCGCGCCTTCTTCTAAAATCGCGCTCTCTTTGGCCGCTTTTTGCAAAAACAGCTGCGGCTCATCAAAGCAAGCTTTGATCGGCGCTTGGAACACCTGCTTGCCGATGAAGCGCTGCATCTCGCTGACAGGCCCTAACAAGATCACAAGCTGCGCGTCGGCAATTTGTGCATCCGTAAGAGGCGTGGCCTTTTTTAAAGAGGATTGCATTTCAATTTCAACAGACCAATCAATCGCTTGAGCAGCGCTCTTTAGCAGATCGGCGGCTAAAATTGTGCTAGCAATGCCACTTGGGCATGCAGTAACAATGACAGTTTTCATTTTTTATACTCTCACAACTGAATTTTGATGGTTGCGGCAAGTGCCTGCACTTGCTCGATGCTCTCAACGCCAACATTGGTTTGCGTGACAGCCAGCGCGGAAAGCGCAGTGGCAAAGGCGAGCGTCTCTTCATGCGGCCAGCCTTGCGCAAGGCCAAAACACAATCCGGCGACGAGGCTGTCACCTGCGCCAACGGTGCTCACCACCTGCATGCGTGGCGGCGTGCTTGCAAGCCATTTTCCTTGAGCTAGCCACAAAACGCCGTGCTCGCCACGCGAGATCACGACATGCTCAATGCCGGTCTGCGCAAGCTCTTGCGCGACGCTTTGCATCTCTTGGGTTGTGGTTAGCTTTTTTTGCGCCCACTGCGAAAGCTCTTCATCGTTCGGCTTGATAAGCCAAGGCGTTGCGCTAAGGCCCGCTGTCAGCGCGTCACGGCTGCTGTCAAAAAGCACCTTACATCCCGCTTGCTTAAGCTTTGTTAGCCAGCGCTGCAAAATTTCGCCGCCAAATCCTGGCGGAATACTGCCCGCGACAACCACAAACTCGCTTTGCGCCGCCAGTGTGAAAAGCTGCTCTTCTAAGGCTGCAATATCTTGCGCCGAAACGGCCGCGCCTGGAAAGTTGAGATCCGTGACCGCGCCTGACTGCTCGACCACTTTCACGTTGGTGCGTGTCGCGCCGTCGATGCGTTTAAAGCAATCAGCGATGTTATTTTTTTGCAGATAGGCGCTAAAAAGATCCTGATTTTGCGCGCCAAGAAAGCCGGTCGCCGTGGCAGGCGCGCCAAGATCGGCCAGTACTTTGGCCACATTGAGCCCCTTGCCACCTGGCGCAAACGAGGCGCTTGGGATTGGGTTAACCGCGCCGCAGTGCAGCGTTGCAAGGTTTCCTGTAAGATCGATAGCCGGATTTAAGGTGACGGTTAGAATTGGTTTCATATTTTTTCTCCAAGCCCGTCATCGATGGCTTCGCCGATGGCCGTCAGCGCCTGCGCCGCGTCATCACCTTCTGCGTAAAACTCAAGCTCATCGCCGCAGCGCACGCCAAGTGCTATCAGCCTCATCAAACTTTTGGCATTGACCGTGTCACTCTCGGTGCTGATGTTGCGCACGGTGAGTTGGGCTGCGAATTTTTTGCAAACGCTGACTAAAAGAGCGCCAGGACGCGCGTGCAGACCCTGTCTGTTTTTGATCACGAAGCGCTTCGTGGTTGCCGCAGCAGAAGACGGCGCCTCTTCAGGGCTTGCCTCAACGCTGCTCTCGCTGTGCAACAGCGCAAGCACCGCGTGGCTATCGGCTGCAGTAAAGAGCTGCTCAACCGTGTTTGTTTGCAGCATCTGGCTGACTTTATTCAAAATTGTTGTGTATTGCTCGTCGGCCGCGGCAATCGCGAGCAAGCCGCGTACAGGTCTATTTTGATAAGTGAACGCGTTCAGCGTGCTGACAAATGAAATTGCGGTTGGGCCAGAATTTTGCGCCGCACTCACCGTCCACAGCCCTTTTCCAACATGGACAGCTTCGCTCGCAAGCAAACTCTGCATCACATTGCTGTCTACCGCATCTTGAGCGTGCAGCAAACTGGCAGCCTGCGCTTGCAGCGGCAAAAAGTGCGCGGCGGGGAATTTGGCACTGATCAGGCGCTCATTAAACAGCAGCGGCAATGTTTTATCGGTATCAAACAAGGCCAAAATATCATCACAGCAGCTGGCATTTTTCAGGCGCTCTTCGATGCCGTCGGTGGCCAAAATGCCGGCGAGTTGCTGCAAAATGGTGAGATGCTCATCGGAGCAAGCCGCGATGCCGATAGCCAAATAAACGGTGTTATCGTCTTGCCAATCAACACCTTGCGGAAAATAAAGCAGGTGTACGCCGGTCTTTTTCACAAGCGAGCGGGTCGCTAACGTGCCGTGCGGGATAGCGATGCCGCTACCTAAATAGGTGGTGACTTGCTGCTCTCTGTCGAGCATCGCCCGATGATAGCCGCTGTCAACAAATCCCTTCGCTTCAAGGGCGCTTGCAAGTTCATGGATCGCTTGCGTTTTATCAGCAGCTTGCGCTCCGAGTGATACATCTGCACTGGTTAGTTTGAGCATATTTTACCTTCAATTAACATCACTACGCTTTGCCAAAATTGCAGCCTATTTTAACCATCTCGCATAAAAGGTATAGAAAAAAACGCATAAATGGTGAGCTAAACGTTTTTGTTGTCATTACTTTTATTGAAAAATTGCGCAAAAAATATTTAATAAATATTGCAACAAATATTTTGTATATGAAAAATAAATAGTAATAAGATAAAAATAGTTAATAAAAAAATTAGACAAAGTAAAAAAAAATATTAGCATGCAATAAGATTTTTATAGACATGTCATCTTGGCGTATAGGTTCTCTATATGCTTATTGGGAATCAAGAGATTTTATTATGAAAAAATTATTGCCTTTGATATTTTTAGCTGCCTGTAGCCAACAATCATTGGATGAGCAGACTAAAAAAACGGTTCATTTAAAAAATGCAGATTTTCATAAAATAAATAAACAACTTGATCTGCAATTAACTCGTGAACCCATGAAAAATGCAAATGGTTATTATTCAGTTAAAAAAAGAGAGTTGGACGGTTTATTTGAAGTGGTGGAAGAGCAAGTTGGACATAATAAGCAAATTGACTCGTATTATCAGTTTAAAAACAAAGTGCAAGGCTCTTTTTCTAAAGGTAAAAAATCGGGAAACTGGCGCTATAGCTTCATTTATGATGACGGCACAGATCTATTTGAACGACATGAAATAACAATTTTATATAATCAAAATGGTCAATGTGTGGAAAGTCACTTTGATGGGATCATCGGCCATAAAATGCCAGCGGCAAGCCATACCTTTCGCAACGCGGCATTATGTTCGCCGGCACAAATAAGAGATAAGGCACTGGAGATCTGGGAAAATAGCCGCGCAATGAAGAAAATTAAAAATTAATATCGGTATTATAAATGAAATGCATTTATTTTTAATTAATGGCAATTGATTTTAATATTTTAAATTCATATTAAACATAAAGAATAGAAACAGAAAATGATGAATGACAGCTATCATTTTCTGTTATTATTTATTTTTCTATCAGGCCTTATTTCTTTTCACTAAAAAGAGATAAGCGCTCGCTGAGATAAATCCGCAAGAAGCGATAGCTATTACCATCGCCCATGGCGTTGTCGCCTGCACCAGTGAAAGCAGCGCGCCCACGACAGTGCCTGTGCCAAAACGCAATGTGCCAGCCAGTGACGACGCGGTTCCGGCAAAGTCTGGATATTCACTTAAAACACAAGCGGTTGCGTTACTTGCAATTAGCACCATCGTGCCGACAAAGAGCATTACCGAAGGCACAAGTCCCCAGATCCCAAAATCAAGCAGCTGCCCGACCACCATGATGGCAGCCGCAAACGATTGAATGATAAGCCCAATTTGCAGCATTCTTTCGCTGCCCAGACGCATGACAAAACGGCTATTAAACGAGGTCAGCAAGATCAGACAAAAAATGTTGAGGCCAAAGAAAAAGCCAAAGGTTTGCGTACTAACCCCGTAAAAATCGATGTAAACAAACGAGCCTGCGGTAAGAAATGAAAACATGCCAGCAAAAGAGAAACTCGACGTCAGCATGTAGCCGAGCGAGGAGCGGTGGCTTAAAATTCGCAGGCAGTTACGCATCACCGAGCCGATGCGCAGCGGCACGCGCCGATTTTGCGCTAATGTTTCAGGGATAGCGCGCCAAATGCAGATGATCACCACGGTAGAAAACAGCGTGATGAACCAAAAGATCGAGCGCCAGCCAAACCAAACCGCAAAATAGCCACCGAGCAGAGGCGCGGCAAGCGGTGCGATTGTCATGACTAAAGTGACAAAGGACATCATGCGCGCGTACTCTTCTTTGTTGAACATATCGCGCACTAATGCTTGTGTGACAACAGCCGCCGCCGCTCCGCAAAAGCCTTGTAACACGCGCACCACAGTAAGCACCGAAATGTCGGTCGCGAGTGCGCAGGCCACAGAAAAGCACAAAAAGAAGCAGGTACCAAACAGCAAGACAGGACGTCTTCCGTAACTGTCTGAGATCGGGCCGTAAACAATTTGGCCAATGGCAAAGCCTGCCGTATAGGCGGCGAGCGTTTTTTGCACGTCTCCGGCGCTGCTGGCCAGATCGCGCGCAATATCAGGCATCGCAGGAAGATACATGTCGATAGCAATTGGCGTGAGCGCCGAAATTGCACCGAGCAGCAAAATTAGCCCCAATGTCAGCGTGTGTGGCGAATTGGAAGGGGGTACGCTTCTCATATCTGTTCTCTATTGGTTATTCTCATCAACATAATGAGGGGCAAGCGATGCGGCAAAAAGCTGATATTCAGCCTCTGTCAATGGACGATATTCTCCAGGCTGCAAAGCTTTGTCGAGTTGCAGCTCCCCGATGGCGTGGCGATGCAGGCCGACCACTTTGTTCCCCACCGCGGCAAACATGCGCTTAACTTGATGATATTTCCCCTCAAAAATTGTCAGCCGCACTTGATTTTGGGTGATGATTTCAAGTTTTGCCGGTTTGGTGAGCTGCTTTTCTCCTCGTAGCTGCACGCCGCTCGCAAATTGCTGCGCCGTATCATCGCTCACCGGATCGGCAAGCTCAACGTCGTAAATTTTCGCGCACTTGCGCTTTGGCGAGGTGATGCGGTGCGACCATTGCCCGTCGTCGGTGAGCAAAACAAGGCCGGTCGTGTCGGCGTCAAGCCGGCCGGCAATGTGCAGTTTGTGAGCCCCAATTTCATCAAGCAGGACAAAAACCGTCGGATGGTGCGGATCGTCATGTGAGCAGACAAAACCTTCGGGCTTATTGAGCATGAAATAGCGCTGCTGCGTCGCATTGAGCGGGCGACCATTTAAGGTTACATTGGCGCTGTAGGGTAATTTTTGTGCGCCCGAGCGGCAGGCTACGCCTTCGATGCACACCTCATCCGTTTTGAGCAAGGCGCAAGCTTGCTTGCGTGTTATGTCTAAAGCATCGCACAAGTATTTGTCTAATCTTATCATTTCTTGCTTCTGTCTCGGTTAAAAATAGCCATTATCTTAATCAAATTTAAAACGTCAGGCATGCAAAAAAATTGGCGATCATAATAAGCGCTCAATTGCGCTCGCTTGAGAAATTACGCAAAGGAGTGCCAATTGCAATTTTTCTTGTGCTTATAGCCTTGCCAATGTAGAATTCGCGCTGTTTTTGTGTAGCAAGATTGGTCGCGATCGGGCTATTAATTTTTTAAGTTGATTGAGTAATTATTATGAAAATTGAAGCAATTGTGCGTGAAGCATTGGGGAAAGGTGCGAGCCGCCGCCTACGTCACGCTGATAAAGTGCCTGCAATCATTTATGGTGGAAACGAAGCTGCGCTTTCTATCACTCTTGATCACAATGTTGTGATCAATCAAATGGATAAAGCTGAGTTTTACCAAGAAATCACGCTAGTTGTAAACGGCAAAGAGATCAAAGTAAAGCCACAAGATATTCAGCGTCACGCGTTCAAGCCAAAAGTGATGCACATCGATTTCATCCGTATCTAATTTCATAGATATTTTAAATTAAGCACCATTGATGGTGCTTTTTATTTTTAAGGAGATTGGTTTTACTTCTATTTCACCTTAAATTAGTCAATTTATGTAAGAAACCCGCTAGAATAAAAAAAGTTTAGCCCAAACACTATTTGGTATTTTCATGATCCAAGCCAAGCATAATATATTGAAAAAAATAGCAAAATGTCTTGAGCTCAGTAACTCTTCCAACATAAATGAAGCCGCTCAAGCAATAAAAATGGCGCACAGCCTAATGAAAAAATATGGTCTTGAGCAAGATGATATTTATCTGTTTAGTATCGGAAAAACGTACGCCCAAACTTTGCTGCCCGCCTCCGTTCCTGAATCGGTGATCCGCATTATTCGCACTATCAATCGTCAATTTGGTGTGGAATGTGTGTTGACCAATTATAAAGGACTGAAAAGAGCCGAATTTATTGGCAGTGCCGATCGTGCGGTGTTTGCCGGTTTTGCGCTTGATATTTTTTATCGCGAAATGAATGAAAAAATTGGCCAATTTCGCAACCGTTTTCAAGGTAGCGGCCTGAGCTTGCCCGAAGTGAACCGGAAAGTCTTGTCGTTCTCCCGTGGCTGGCTGGATGGCTCGCTAGAAAAATTGCCTATTCTGGTCAAAGATGACGATATTAATCAGCGGATCAAAAGTTATATTGATAGCCAATTTAAAGATTTAGATCGTGAAACATTTAAAAAACAGCTTAAAGAAGCTATGAATACAATGACTTGTGACTATGAAACCGGTGTTAAAAAAGGACGCCAGCTTTCGGTGATCCGTCCAATCGGCCGCGCAGACGAGTTAAAACGTCTCAGCTAAATGCATTTTTAATGACAGCTTGTTTTTTTTATTAAGACGATGAAATATCGTCTTTTTTTGTTTTTGATAAAAAAAATTAATTCTGCGCTGATCATGGATTAAAAAATTGAGCTTGTCGTCAGGAGCATGGAAAATGCGACTCAAAAAATATCCGCGCAGTTTTGCTGCGCGGATGGTGTTGATTGGAAAGCCTTTGTTACTGCCGTTGTTGGTCTTCTTGTGGATTGTCCGGCTCATCATCTGGGTAGCGGTGCTCAAAGCATTCATTAATGGCCGCGTTCATCTCACGCGGTAGAGAATATTGACGAACGCGGCGCGCCCAGTGACAAAGAAAATCTATATTCTCACTCGTTAGCGCCGCGGCGACCACGAAAGTGCGTGGCTCTGGCGGTGCTACTACTACTTCTGGCTCCCCTGGCTGCCGCTGTGGCGGAGGTGGAGGTGGCGGCTGAAATTGCGGTACAGGGAGAAACAATCTTTTGCCTTCTTGGGTGAGAGTGCCTTCCACATCTGCATTGGTTAGCGGTACCGACCCGACATAAGTCTGCCCTGCTAACGTATGCTGCCCCCCTTCCGCAACATTGTTGAAAGCCATCCATCTTTGGTGCGAGCGATCAAAATAAATTGTTACATAGTGGCTATTGTAAGCGCAGCCCTGCACTCCTACTAGATACATTCGATCTGGATCGAGGAATAACGGTTCGCCACCACTCAATAGGTTTTGTGCTTGTGCTGCAGTTCTCACATAAGCGCTTGTTACGATATGGCGATCAGGAGAAATAATGCGATTATGAGCCGCGTTGCCTAATGCTTCCATGAGATCAAGAGCACCCCCATACTGTACATCATGCGGGACGCTCCATGCTGGTATTGGCATGCCATAGCAACGTGCTGCAAATTCCAGCGACTGCTCTGCACAGCTAACGCCGGTCAAAAGCGCGTATCTCTCTTGTCGTACCAGCGGTGAGGGCTGCAGCATATTTTCTACAGGAGGGCTGAGCAGCATGTCTTCTGCAGCGGCGGTGCTAAAGTTATATCGAAAATTCCACGATGCAATCAGGTCTCTTGCCAGTGGCTCAGGAACAACTATATTTGCTTGTGTCATGTGCCGCCGCGGAAAACCGGCTAAAATTCTTTGAATAAGATCCGCTTGAGCATTTGGATCTCTTAAGCGTTCTCTTCTAACATGTTCGCACATGAGCTCTGTGCGCTCATTATCCATAGCAAAAAATTGCAGTCGACGTGCAGCGGCAGCCGCTCCTCTTTGCTGGGCTGCGACTCTTGGTGTAAAGAATCTTATTCCTTCTTGCGTAAGATTTCCAGAATCGGTTATTTTTACTGGCAGACCATTACACCTTGGTGCGCTGTTATTAAAGGTAAACCACTCATTTTCCTCATAATCAAAATAAATGGCAACAGTGTGCATACCGTAGGTATCTGAGTTTTCGGTGTTCATAAGGTATGGTACATCTTTATCAAGCTCTTGATCTAAGAGCTTAAATAGTGCTACTGGAGCAAGCGCATGTGAGACAATGCTGTCACGTCCTAGAGGCCACGGTCTCACGATGCCTTGCTCCGGCGCAAAGATCAGTGGCCCAGCTATATCTAATGCACCAAAGTTTCGCACATCCTGCGGAGCTGGCCATTGCGGTTCAGGTAAACCAAAGTATTGACTCAAAAATTCCATTGATTGATCAACACAAGATGTTCCTTGCAGGTGCTGATAACGATCATGGCTAACTTGCTGGTAAGGGGTCCCATCTAGCGCATCTGGGCGAAGATGCGATATATCTTGAACTTGCGTATGGAAAGTGAACCTGTTCTGGCCTAGTCGTTGCTGCGTCTGGCGCAATACACGCGGCGGCAGTGTCTGTGGTGGAGCCGTGCTCACAGCGGCAGGGGGGCGCGTCGTCGCGATAGGTAGAGATGATGCACTGCTCGATGTGTTACTTGCTGCCGGCGCGCCTCTTCTTATTGATGGCGCTGATGGCTGCGCTGGGGCCAAGAAATCCCCAGCTCCTCCGCTTGCCCCTAATTCTTCTTGCTCATTCTCACTCAACATCGCCAGAATCAAAGCAGAGTGTTCCACACAGCGTTGCGCGCGATGGTTAACCTCCATGATATCTCTAAAACGGTGGGGGCTCATCTTATAGCACGAAATATACGGTATATTATTTTTATCTAAAGGTAGACGACTGGCGGGGTTGAAATACCTGTTGACTTTCCGATCAGATATTATCCTCCCTCCACTGAGTGTTAGCTGCATTCGCCCATGGACGGCAGAAAAGCAGTGCCATTCATTATTGACAAATTGTAGCAACATAACCGATCGCCACCCATGGCCTACTGATGCATTACGTTGTCGGTAAAAAGGAACCATGTACACTTCTGCTTGGTCAAGAGCATCGAAAAAATTTTCATGGTACTCAGGAGAATGAGGAGGAACAAGGATTTCAATATCACCATCCATCGGCCTGCCGACTTGATCGGAAATGTAGTTAGTGGCGGCAAGAATTGTTTGAAGTTGAAAGGTATCTCCAGCGCTATTTGCTGATACGCCAAGATCTGCATGACCAAAGAAATCTTCATATCCTTGAGGGCAAGGATGCGCAGAGCGGCGTGGGCCAAAAGCACTTTCAGCGGAAGCAGGAGCAGATGAAATTAATGCAGCAGGCGGTGCAGATGGTGTTACTGATGTAGTTGGAGCTGACGGCGCAGTTTGGCCTCGCGATTGGGCTAAACTTTGTGCTAACGCAAGCTCTAGTTCAGGATCACCAGCTTCAGGTGACTCGCTAATCATTAAGCCGGCTTCGAACATCGATTCTTGATCAGGTGTGAGCATTGACTCATCAAAATCTGCTGGCAGAGGGACACGCCTATTTGTGCTGTAGCTAGTCGCAGCGCTAACTATGTCATCATGAAACTCTCTAAGAACTCTGGTCTCAAAATCCCCGAAGGTTTCAATATAGACACGACGGGTTGAAGGACGAGCCTCGGGCACGGACAACCTGTATGTGGTATGCAACCGAAAGATATGTCGCATCAAAAAATGCACTCTTTGTGCAGACATTGGGCAAATACTAACGTAGTTGTTGGGGCTGTTTAATGGCATTAAACGCCGCCCTTCCCCGTTTAGATTGCCGTTTTGATCAGTAATAACAATCACAGGACGATTTGGTGCTACTTTGTGTGAATCATAAGCAATCCAGCACTGTCTGCTGTGATCAAAACATATCGCAACGGTGTGCCCGTTCGTCACAGCTGTAGTGGTTAAAATATAAGGACGAGTTTTGTCTAAACCACGAATTAGATTTTGAGCTGCCCCATCTCCACAGGAGATCTGCTGCTGATTTTCTCTGCCTAGCCCATCAGCAGCAAATGCATCTGCTGCTAGCCCTGTATCTATAGGACTCATCAGATCCAAATACTGGTAGTCATCTGTAGGTACTCGTACTGGAAAAGGGCACTCTGTATCAGGTATGCCAAAAAGATGGCAAAGAAAAAGTAGCGCATGTTCACCACAACGGTTGGTTCCGCCAAGCACGCGTACATTGCTAGTACGATAATCTTGTATATTGTGAGGAATGACGTAGTTACACATTGGTGGAAGGTGAGAGCTTGCGCCGCCTGTAGGAGCTAGCGCACTTATCACGACCGTCGAAGGAAGTACACTTGTGGTGACAGTCGTTGCGCCACTCGAAGTCTGTGGTGTTGTTTGAGCTTGACTGGTGACCGCCGCAATCGAGAGCGATGTTGTCGTCGTATTTGTTGCTTCTGTGTTAGAAGCAGAAGCTGCACTCACAGGCGGTGTGTTACTGGGTGGTGGATTTGAACGGCCAGTCATCAGAAAAACCTAAACAAAGAGAAATATCTGTTAGTTTACTCAGAAAATGCGCAGGCTTGCTGTGAAATAAAAAAAAATGACGATAAATCACTGTGATAGAAGGGTTAAAAAAAAGGAGCAGATGCTCCTTTTCTTTTATTCGTTTAGCAACAAAATTGATGCAAAATTACAAGCTGCTTTTTGATTTTTCAACTAAAACAGCAAATGCTGCTTTGTCAAAAACTGCGATGTCAGCCAGAATTTTACGATCGATCTCGATAGATGCCTTTTTCAAACCATTGATAAAACGGCTGTAAGACATACCATTTTGACGCGCTGCCGCATTGATACGTGCAATCCACAATTGGCGGAATTGACGCTTCTTCTGACGGCGGTCACGGTATGCGTATTGACCGGCTTTAACAACTGCTTGGAACGCTACGCGATAAACACGTGAACGTGCACCGTAGTAACCTTTTGCTTGCTTTAGAACTTTCTTGTGACGGGCACGAGCCTGAACACCACGTTTTACACGAGCCATAATGGCACTCCTACTAAAATCGTTACGTTAAAAACTAAGAAAAATTATGCGTATGGAAGCATACGTGCTACAGCTGCGATTTCGCACTTCGGCAAAATTGCATTTGGACGTAGTTGACGCTTGTTCTTAGTCGTACGCTTAGTAAGGATGTGACGCTTGGTTGCGTGCTTAAACTTAAAGCCACCGGCTGTTTTTTTAAAGCGCTTAGCTGCGCCTTTGTTCGCTTTCATCTTAGGCATGATGAACAACTCCGCATTGTTGCATTAATAAATGTGATTTGGCGAGCTACTATGCCGCAAAGCGCCACAGTAGCTGCTTGAAGGCCGCAATCACTTCTTCTTTGGGGCCAGCATCATGATCATTTGACGCCCTTCAATTCGCGCTGGAAAGCTTTCTACCACTGCAAGTTCTTCGGTATCTTCTTTCAAGCGGTGCAGGACATCAACGCCGATATCTTGGTGCGCCATTTCGCGACCACGAAACCGTACGGTGACCTTGACTTTGTTACCCTCTTCTATAAAGCGAATCAGGTTGCGTAGTTTTACCTGATAGTCGCCTATATCTGTACCAGGTCGGAACTTAATTTCCTTAACCTGAATGACCTTTTGCTTTTTCTTTTGCTCTTTTTGAGATTTACTTTTCTCGTAGAGGAATTTGCCGTAATCCATGATCCGGCAAACGGGCGGTTCAGCATTAGGACTGATTTCAACCAGATCAACACCAGCCTCTTCCGCAGCTTTAAGTGCTTCAGCTAAAGAGACAATACCCAGTTGCTCACCATCAACGCCACTTAACCGTACCTCGCGTACACCGCGAATTTCATCGTTGAGACGGTGAGCATTCTGTTTTATCGGGGCTTTTCTTGCGCCTTTAATAACCTTATTCCTCCAAAATATTGAGTGACCGAGCAGAGACTTCGTTCTCTAATAGAGCGATGAACGCATCTAGCTTATATCTGCCCAAGTCTTTACCTTTGCGCGTACGCACAGCAATTTCGCCAGCTTCCATTTCTTGGTCGCCGCACACCAGCATGTAAGGCACGCGCTTTAAAGTGTGTTCGCGGATTTTAAAGCCAATCTTTTCGTTTCTCAAGTCTGCTGAGGCTCTAAATCCTGCCTTTTGCAATTTTTTCGCAATTTGTTCAGCATAACCGGCTTGATTGTCGGTGATATTAATAACAACGGCTTGTTCTGGTGCGAGCCAAGTTGGGAATGATCCGGCGTACTCTTCAATCAAAATACCGATGAAGCGTTCAATTGAACCTAAAATCGCGCGGTGGATCATAACCGGAATGTGGCGTTCGTTGTCTTCACCGACATAAGTGGCTGATAAACGCTCCGGAAGCGCAAAATCAAGCTGCACTGTACCACATTGCCAAGCACGATCTAAACAATCATATAAGGTAAATTCAATTTTAGGCCCATAAAACGCACCCTCTCCGCTTAAGATCTCAAAAGCTATCCCCATTGACTGCAATGCTTCGATGAGTGCTTTTTCGGCGCGATCCCACATCTCCTCTGAGCCAACGCGCTTTTCTGGGCGAGTTGAAAGCTTAACAACAATCTCGTCAAAGCCAAAGATTTTATAAATGTCGTATACCATGCTGATGCACGAGGTAACCTCTTGTTGCACCTGCTCCGGCGTACAAAAAATGTGGGCGTCATCTTGAGTAAAGCCGCGCACGCGCATCAGGCCATGCAGCGCGCCAGAAGGCTCATTGCGGTGGCAGCTGCCAAACTCGGCCATGCGCAAAGGAAGATCGCGGTAAGACTTAAGGCCCTGATTGAAAATTTGCACATGGCCTGGGCAGTTCATCGGCTTTAACGCGTATTCACGGTTTTCTGACTGGGTTGTAAACATGTACTCCGCGTATTTGTCCCAGTGTCCAGAGCGCTCCCACAGGATGCGGTCCATGATCAAAGGCCCTTTAACTTCTTGATAATTATATTCGCGCAGCTTGCCACGGATAAATTGCTCAAGCTCGCGGAAAATCACCCAGCCGTTGTGATGCCAAAAAACCATCCCCGGCGCTTCTTGCTGCATGTGGTAGAGATCAAGCTGCTTGCCAAGACGGCGGTGGTCGCGTTTTACCGCTTCTTCAAGGTGCTTAAGATACGCTTTTAGCTCTTTTTTATCCGCAAACGCGGTGCCGTAAATGCGCTGTAACATTTTGTTTTTGCTGTCACCGCGCCAGTAGGCACCCGCGACGCTCAGCAGCGCAAAATGCTGGCAAAAGCCCATGTTAGGCACATGCGGGCCGCGGCACATATCGATGTATTCTTCATGATGATAAAGTGCCGGCGAATCATCGCGCGCCACATTTTCATCCAAAATAGCCATTTTGTAGCTTTCATCACGCGCCATAAACGTATCACGCGCTTCTTGCCAGCTCACTTTTTTCTTGATCACGCGATATTTAGTTTTAGCAAGCTCATGCATGCGTTGCTCAATCGCCTGCAGATCGTCTTGGCTAAGCGGCTGCTCTAAATCAACATCGTAATAAAAGCCGTTATCGATGGTTGGGCCTATCGCCATTTTCACATTTGGATAGAGCTGCTTTATCGCATGGCCAAGCAAGTGCGCGCAGGAGTGACGGATGATCTCAAGGCCGTCGGCCTCTTTTGCCGTGATGATCTCAAGCGTGGCATCATGGGTAATAAGATCACAGGCGTCAACGCGCACACCATTCACGCGGCCGGCAATACAAGCGTTTGCAAGGCCAGGCCCAATGGCTTGAGCGACGTCAAAAGTAGAAACGGGGTGTTCAAAAACGCGCTGACTTGCGTCAGGAAGAGTGATGATAGGCATAGCTATTTCCTAGTTGACAGTGGTGCTACATACGCAGTAGCACATGTTTGATATTGGATTGACAGGAAATTCTATCGCGTACGCAAGCAAAAGGCATCTTGATTTCGCAATAAATTACAGCAGAAAATTTTCAAGCACTTATTCCGCGGAAAATTTTTTGCTGTTTGCACACCGATTTTGCGTTTCGAGTTGAGCAAAAATTTGAGAGCTGAAGGCACTCGCAAGCAGGCCTAAATGGCATTTCAAAGAGAAAATAGGCAGAGTGTGTTAATGCGGTTTACCCGAACTTAGCGCATGAAAAAAGGTAAGGCGCAAGCCTTACCTTAGTCTTTCATTTAGTGGTGTAACTTTAAATCAGTTACAAGTAGCAGGACCTACGTTAACCCATACAGAGTCAACACCTGGCTCACCACCTTGTGTCCACCACTGTGCTTGCCAACGTGAACCGTTATGGTTAACTTGTTTGTTGCCGTCATATGCAACAGCTGGATCCCAAGGTAACTCAACAGTACTCATCAATGCCCAAGCTTCGTTAGATGGAGTTGGCTCTGAACCTTGTACCCACCATTTAGCTTGATACACTAATCCGTTATGGCTAACAGTTTCATTGGTGTAAACAGTGCCTGCATCCCATGCTGGGTAGTTTGCAGCATTGGCATCAGAGCTTGAACAGCCACCGTTGTCACTGCCGCCGCCAGTTTCGCCACCGCCAGCTTGTTCAACATTTTTAACTTTGATTTTCGCAGTTGCAGTAACGTCTGCTTGGCCATCACTTACGATGACAGAAACAGGGTACTCTGTATCCGCATCAACAGCAGGTGCTTGTAAAGTAACGGCATTGCCATTGCTTCCACCTGTCATTTTGAATGCTGGATCGATTTCCCAACGATATTGCAATGGATCACCATTTGCGTCTTGTGCATTTACTGTGACAGTAAATTGTGCATTTTCATTAACGTTTGTTGTTGATGGCAACACTGCTGTAGGAGCGTCGTTACCTGAAGGCACTTTGTTGGTCACAACAACAGTATCTGTTGCTGAAAGCCCTTCTTTATCAGTTACTTTCAAGCTGAATGTGTATTGTGTTTCAGCAGTCACTTCAGGGATCATCGCAGAAGCTGTAGCTGTTTTTCCGTTGCTGATCTGAACTGATGTTCCGGCTGTTTGTGTCCACTCATACTTGAGTTCGCTGCCTTCTGGATCGCTTGATTTTGAACCATCAAGTGCAACTTCAACTGCGCCAATAATGCTCTTATCAAGCCCTGCATTGGCTGTTGGTGGACGGTTTGTTGGTTGCTCAGAGCCACCACCACTGCCAGCACCTAGACCTTCATGCATCGCATTGATGAGATCGCCATTGTCACCATCCATTTCCCAGTGGAAAATACCCGCTAGGCCTTTTTCCATTACATACTGAGCTTTAGCTTTTACTGAGCGCGCGTCATCATAAGTGATGAGCTCACCAGTTGAAGGCTTGAACTTGTAAGGAGCTTCTGCTTGCTCATCGTATCCATCTTGCCAATCGCCACCGGTGTGGTTTTTAACGATGTCACGGTAATCAAGTACGCCTGGCTCCCAAGTGCCTTTGATTGGGCCTGAAGCCGTTCCTGTAAATGGGTTGCCGTCTTTAATACCAGTAACGCCAGTCCAGCCACGGCCGTAAGCTGCCGCACCCACTACGAGCTTGCTTGCAGGAACACCTTGCGCGAGCAGAAGATCCACACCTCTAGAGGTGTAATATTCGTTCTCTTCAGTGTTTACACTTGACGCATGCAATGCGGTTTGGTGATTAAGTTCAGTATTGCTCCACGCACCATAGAAGTCATAAGACATCAAATAGATATTATCTAGGTATTGCTGTGCACGGCCATAGTCAATAACTTTGATCTTATCAGAGCCCACGCTGATGGCGCTGGTCAGCTGATAGTAACGTCCGTTTTCTCTTCCTAAATCGTCAAGCATCTCTCTAAGCTCACGCAAAATGGTGATATAGAGTTCGCCATCGGTATTTTTGTTACCTAGGTTAGGGTTAGCACCGCCGCCGCCTGGGAATTCAAAGTCGACGTCCACACCGTCCCAGAATTTCCACGTGATCAAGAACTCACGTACTGAGTCGATGAAAGTTTTACGCTTAGCCGCATCGTCCATAAAGAAGAATGGGTCAGACAAGGTCCAGCCGCCGATTGATGGCAGGACAACTAGATCTGGATGCGCTTGTTTTGCTGCCATCAACATAGCATAGTTTCCGCGCACTGGCGCGTCATATGGAAGTGGATAGTCAGAAAGATCAACGTTTACCGCAGCCCATGGGTCGTGGATAGCGACTTTAAAGTCTGCACGGCCTTCACAAGCTTTCATTAGCGACTCAAATGAGCCTGAAATTGTTTTTAATGAGTCATTGATACCGTCACCACCACAAATAGGAATAAAACCATAGATCAGGCGGTTTAGGTTAGAAAGTGGCGCTTTTGTGAGTGGGTAGGCTCTTCCGTAGATCCCCCATTCAACAAAGTAAGTACCAACAATTTTACCTGAAGTGTTTGTGTAAGGTTTGTTGTTTTCTGTCCATTGATGTTTTAGCGGTGCTAAGTGCGCGCCATCGGTGCTGCCAATGCTTACGCTGACAGGATCTGAACGCGTAACACCATCGTTATTTTCAATTTCAACGATCATGGTATATTTGCCGCCTTTATCAAACTTAAAGGCAGCGCTCTTGTTGGCAGCATTACCTGTCCAAACGACTTCATTATCAAATAAAATTCGTGCTGTTTGGCCTACATCGCCACTCCAGATATCCCACTTGACTTCAATATTACCGTCACCTGTTCCTTTGAATAATTTTTCGTAAGCAACAGCATCTCTATCGACCATTACTGGAGAGAAAGTGAGATTTGAACCAAGGCTTGGTTTTCCTGGAGGAGCAGCTAGAGCAAGATTGCTAAAAAGCAGACCATTGATCAGCACAGCGATAACAGATCGCTTTATGTATGTTCTGTTTGTCATTAATGCACTCTCTTTTGCTGATGGGAAATATTATTTATGTTGCTCACAACAACTAACTGCCTCTAATGCTAGGGCAATCATTTATAAAACACGCGTCATCACTGAGACAACCACTTACAAAATTTACAGGGGAAGTTCCTGTAAGACTCTCCTAGCGTAGAAAAAAGAAGTATTCTTCAGTGTGTTATGAATGAGATGATTAATATTTTCTTTTTATTTATTTTCATTCTTAAACGCAGTGGTGCGTGGCAAAAACGCAGCTGAGATCCGCATGATTATTTGTATAATTGCGCTTCTTTTTGTTAATAACTTCAGAATATTCATATGCAAAAGTCACAAATCGAGCAGTTTAAGGTTTTAGAACCGGTGCATGAATTTTTACATTGCCAAACTCCAGATAGCTGGATAGAGCAGGCGAAACGTCCTGAAAACTTAGCTATTTTACTGCGCGATCATGCAAACTGTGAGCTGAAAGCCAGTCAAACCGCGATGTGGTTAGTGCGCAAATACGCAGCTGACGAAAAAAGTGCTAAAGCGTTGCTCGACTGGGCAAAACCTTATGAAGACTTTGTTTATCGCAAGCAATTCGACAACCTTAATTCGTTGAAAAAAAATGAATTGCCCACGCCTACGGTTACGACGGAAAAAGATCTTGCTGTTGCTAACCCTTTGATCAAAAAAATGATCCGTTTGATAAAAGAAGAATTTCACCATTTTGAGCAAGTAATCGCCATCATGAACGAAAGAGCTATCGCTTATAAGCATTTAAGCGCCGGCCGCTACGCGAAAAATTTAATGTCAGTGGTGCGCACGCACGAACCGGCAACGCTCGTCGACAAACTCATTATTGGCGCTTATATCGAAGCGCGCTCTTGCGAGCGTTTCGCAAAGCTCGCGCCGTTTTTGGACGAAAAACTGCAAAATTTTTATATTTCACTGCTTAACTCTGAGGCGCGTCACTACCAAGATTATTTGCAACTGGCCTCTTTAGTTTGTAGTGAAAAAGAGCTTAAAGAACGAATTGATTTCATTGGGAAAAAAGAAGCAAGCCTTATTCAAGCGCCTGATCCTGAATTTAGATTCCACAGCGGAGTGCCTTGTATCTGCTAAAAATAGACATAGTTTTTCCCAAAAGTGATATCTATTGATAATAGGTATCACTTAAGCCTTGCGCATCACCACAGATACTTGCTTGACCCTCATAGAAAAAGCCCCTCTGTATGCAACATTAAGACGTGAACCTTTCTTTTTTACGCGCATACTTTTCCAAGTTATCGGTTATAAAATTCGCCGTTGTGAACGTCCTTTAGGTGAATGAAATGATAGTTAATAATTTCTGGGAGAGGAAAAATGCAATTATCATTGAAAACAAAAATGCTGTTTGTTTTGTGCAGTATTGGCCTTGCTCCCTCTTTATTATTGACGGCGTTGCTTGTAAATGTGAGCGGTAATTACCTTGAAGAGCAGATCTATAACCGTTTAGAAGTTGCCAGAACCCTTAAAAAATCGGCAGTTGAACTTTTTTTTGCAAACAAAAGAGATCAAATGTCAGCGCTTGCCAGCTCTATTTCACTAACAAAACAAGTTGTTGAGTTAAAAGACCATTTTAATGCGATACCCGATCAATCCATTCGAACTTCAAGCAATGACAATGCGCTTGCCTCTTATTACAAGAAAAATATCATTGCGCCCGCGCTAAAAAATAATACCGAACAGCCGTTAGATGAAAAAAGTATGTTGCAAGGATTAGATAATAAATCCTATTTAATGCAAAACATTTACTTATTAAAAAACATAAAGCTAAGCCAACAATTTGGCCCTGTTTTTAGTGAGTTCAATAGAAGCAGCAGTGTTATAAAAGACGAGCTAGCCGCTCATCAGCAGCGCTATAGCTTTGCTGATATTTTTATCATTGATGCTGATTCTGGCAATATTATATTTAGCTATCAACGAAATGCTGACTTTGCCACCTCACTAAAAACCGGCCCCTTCTCTAACTCTGGTTTAGCTAAAGCATTTCGCACCGCCTCTCAATTGCCTGAAGGTGATGTTACTTTTGTCGATTTTTCGCTCTATTTACCCGCGTCAAATAAGCCTGAGAGCTTTTTTGCCTCACCAATTTACGCAAATGGAAAAGTGATTGCAATTTTAGCCGTGCAGCTTGATAACATTGAGCTTAATAAAATCATGCACGAGCGCACAGGGCTTGGAGAAACTGGCGAAGCCTACCTTGTCGGCACCGACAAACTGATGCGCTCAGACTCCTATCTTGATAATAAAAACAGAACAGTACACAGCTCTTTTGTCGATCCCGAAAATGGCAGTGTTGATACGCTTAGCGTGCGAGAAGCGCTTAAAGGGGAAATCGGCGCACTCTCATCGCAAAACTATTTGAATGAAGATACGTTAGTTGCGTTTGAACCAATACGCGTCTTCGATGAAACGTGGGCCATTATTGTAGAAACAAGTACTAACGAAGCGCTATCTGAGCTGACCAACTTGTTCCAAATTGCGGCTATCACACTGATCAATTGCATTATTTTTATCATAATTGTGGCATTATTCTTTAGTAAAAGCATAACAAAACCTTTAGGCGGCGAGCCAAGCGACATGCGCAGAATTGCCAGTGAAATTGCAAATGGAAACTTGACCATTGATTTTTCACAAAGCAAGAAAATGACTGGTGTCTATCAAGCAATGAGTGAAATGAGCAAAACATTGCGCGGCTTGATTGGGATCCTCGTAACTATCACCGAGAAGCAAAATGCGTCGTCTAGCAACATGCTCAGTTTGACGACCAAAACGCAAACTAATTATGAAAATCAAAGCGCTAAAATAATGCAAGTTGTAGCCGCAATGGAAGAGATGACCGCGTCTTCAAAAGAGATCACGCATAATACGGCGGTAACTGCTCAAGCGACCAATAACGCAATGAAATTGATCAACGAGAGCAAGTCTGAGGTTGATGATGCGTCAAGCCAAATGATAAATCTTGTTAATGAGTTGCACGAAGTGAAAAATAAAACCTCGCAGCTTGCCACCAGCGCTAATAACATCTCGACCATATTGGTGACCATTAGCAAAATTTCCGAGCAAACCAATTTGTTAGCCTTAAATGCTGCTATTGAGGCCGCAAGAGCTGGCGAGCATGGCAGAGGGTTCGCGGTGGTCGCAGATGAAGTCAGGACGCTTGCGCAAAGTTCGCAAAAGGCTGCCGAAGAGATAGCAGAGCTCATCACTTCGTTGCAAAGAGTTTCTGCAGAAACGCAGTCAAGGGTTGATAATGGAGCTGCGAAAGCTGACGCCGTCTCTACAATTGCAAAACAAAGCACTGCAAAATTGCATGAGGCGGTCATCGCTGTAGAAAGTATCACCGATATGGTTACGCAAATGGCGAGCGCCGCAGGTCAGCAGTCAACGGTGGCAGAAGATATTAATCAAAACTTGGTTGAAATAAATACCATGGCGCAAATTACGACTCACGCGATGGAAGAGATCACATACGCAAGTACTGAGCTATCTGAAATATCAAAATCGCTTAAACATCAAACAGATAAATTTATTTTATAAGAAAAGTAAACTCAAACAAATAAAGCCTGAGAGATCTCAGGCTTTATTATTTGCTAACATATGAATATATTTATAAATTTAGCTAAGCATCTTTCCCGCTTTTAGTCTGAACCCACGCGCCGTTTAAATAAACTGCACTCCAACCTGTGGGTTTACCGTCTTTTTCACTGCGGATGTAGTGCTCTTTATTTTTGCGGCTAAAACGGATCACTGTTGGAATGCCATTAGGATCAGCAGCCGGAGCCGTTGTCAGATAAGCATATTTTTCTGGAATGCGATCTTTAAAGCGTACAAATTCCTCAACCAGCGGCGCCCGCGTTTCGCGGTGTTTAGGAAAATTGTTAGCAGCAAAAAATAGTCCAGCGGCACCATCACGCAAAACAAAGTAAGAATCAGACTTTGAACATGGCAGCTCTTGAAAATGGACCGCGTCTTCTTTAGGAGGAGCAATCTCTCCATTTTTCAGGATCTTACGTGTATTGGAGCACGCATCATTGGTGCAGCCCATGTATTTTCCAAAGCGGCCGCTTTTTAGCACCATATTGGCTTGGCACTTGTCGCACTCAATCGTTGGGCCATCGTAGCCTTTTAATAAAAATTGCCCCGTTTCAACAAGATAGCCTGCACAATTGGGGTTGTTACCGCAGACATGCAATTTTCTTGTTTGGTCGATCAAATATGCGTCCATCGCTGTTTCGCACAGCGGGCAACGCTTTTTCGCCCGCAAGGCAGCTGTTTCGATGTCTTCTTCTAAGACGTTGACCATGCCCTCTTCATCCATCAGATTGATGGTTGATTTGCAGCGCTCTTTAGGTGGAAGCGCGTAGCCAGAGCAGCCCAGAAACACGCCTGTAGAAGCCGTTCTGATCCCCATTTTTCTGCTACACGTCGGGCAGTTGATATCGGTCATCACGATCGTATTCGGCAGCATTCCGCCGGTGTCTTCTGAGCCTTCGGCTTTCTCAAGAGCGCTGGAGAAATCGGTAAAAAACTGATTTAACACTTCTTTCCAGTTGTGCCCACGCTCAGCGATGGCATCAAGCTGCTCTTCCATTCTTGCCGTGAAGGCGTAATCCATGAGATCAGCAAAGCTGTGATTTAAGCGATCAGTAACAATTTCGCCCATTTTCTCGGCGTAAAAGCGCCGCTGCTCGATGCGCGCATACCCGCGATCTTGAATGGTTGAAATGATCGCCGCATACGTTGAAGGGCGACCAATGCCGCGCTTTTCAAGCTCTTTGATCAAGGCCGCTTCCGTATAACGTGCTGCCGGCTTTGTGAAATTTTGCTTGGGAGCCAAATGGTTAAGCTGCAAAACATCACCGACGGCAACGCTTGGTAAAATGATATCTTCGGTTTTACCTTGCGGGCGCTGTACTTTAGTCCAGCCATCAAAACGCAAAATTCGCCCTTTGGCTTTTAGCGTATAAGCGTCAGCGGTCACCGTAATGGTACTTGAATCATATTGAGCAATCGTCATCTGACAAGCGACAAATTGACGCCAGATCAGCTCATACAGTCGCACCGCGTCGTGATCCATGCCTTGCAGGTCGCTTGCAGCGATCACAATACTCGATGGACGAATTGCTTCGTGCGCCTCTTGCGCGCTGCTTTTAGACTCAAACTGATTGGGCGTGGTGGGCAGATATTTTTGCCCATACTCTTGCAAGATGAACTCACGCACGTTGCTAACCGCTTCTTGGCTGAGATTAGTCGAGTCGGTACGCATGTAAGTGATATAACCCGCTTCATACAAGCGCTGGGCAAGCATCATGGTTTTTTTCACGCCAAAGCCAAGGCGCGTGCTCGCAGCCTGCTGCAGCGTCGATGTTATAAATGGCGCGGCAGGCTTACTTGTCGTAGGCTTACTTTCTTGATCGGTAACACAAAATTGAGCTTTCTTGAGCGCCGACACTGCTTGCAAGGCCTGCGCCTCGTTAAGAGGACGAAACGGTTTTCCTTCGTGTGTCGTCACATCTAATTTAAGCTGAGCAGCCTGCTTGGTATCGAGCGTTGCGCTAATATCCCAAAACTCTTCGGGTACGAACGCCTTGATTTCGTGTTCTTTTTCAACAAGCAGCTTTACCGCAACGGATTGTACGCGCCCAGCCGATAAACCGCGCGCGACTTTTTTCCATAGCAGCGGCGAAATCATAAAGCCCACGATCCTATCTAAAAAGCGGCGCGCTTGCTGGGCGTTAACCTCATTCATGTTGAGCGAGCCCGGCGTCTTAAACGCTTTTTGGATAGCATTTTGGGTGATTTCGTTAAAAACAACGCGCTTAAATCGCGACTGATCGCCGCCAATTAGCTCGCGAAGGTGCCAAGCAATCGCCTCTCCTTCCCTATCTAAGTCCGTTGCCAGATAAATTTGCTCAACGTCTTGCGCTAAACTTTTGAGCTCAGCAACAACTTTTTCTTTTCCCGGCAAAACATGGTAAGTCGCTTGCCAATCGTTATACGGGTCCACGCCCATTCTATTAACAAGCGCTTGTTTTTCTTTACTTTTTTTATCTGTAGGGTCCGCTTCTTTTTTTGAGGTTGGCGCCGTTTTTTTAGTAGTCGCAACAGCGCCAGTTGGCAGGTCACGCACGTGTCCTACGCTCGATTTCACAATGAAATCTTTTCCTAAATATTTATTAATCGTTTTAGCCTTCGCAGGAGACTCTACGATAACGAGAGATTTACCCATCTATTAATACGCCCTCGCGTCAAAATTCACTAATCTGTGTGTACGATACCAAGTACACCAATAAAACTACAACAATCGGTGCCAATTTGTGTAAGTTTTCTTACTGAAGGCATATTTTTTCTTTAAACGCGCGCTATCCACGTTTTATAAAATCTACGATCTTTTACTTGAATAAAATAGTTTTGTTAAAAAAACAATAAAAAATTAATGCGTAGCTCCAAAATAAATAGAATGTTTAAAACAACAGCATGGCGAAATATCACAAATGTGAACGTATATTTGCATAGCGGGTTAAACATGATATAGCGGAAAAAACGCTCAATATAATGCGCGCATATGCTTGTATTTTTTATGATTGATATTGCGCGGCGGCTTAATATTTGTGCTAAATGGCAGTCGTTTATTAAATTTAATATAAATAAAATCGTTGTTTGTTTATGCAAAATTCAAAAGATTTGCCCCTGCCATTATCCGTAAAAAACACCGGATTTTTGCGTTTCATCGCCATTGTTGTCTAGATTTTGGCGACCTTTGGGATCGTTGCCAAAGCGATTACTGCCTTTAGTGCCATCAAGAATGCCCAGATCAACCAGCGCATAAATTGGCCCAATGATCGGGATAAGCGTCAGGATCAGCCAATAAATACCGCGATCTCTATCTTGTAAACGCTTAGCATTCAAAGCGGTAGATGAATAAATCGTAAACAGCGAAATCAGCAAGCTTAAGCCATCCAACACAGAATTGCCGCCCTGATAAAAAAGAGTCGGCAAGATCAACAGCAGCACCGGCACGCTGTACAGCCAGTACTCTTTGCGGCGCATGCGTCCTTTGAACGAGAATAGAGCCCATCGATATTTTTGTAAATTCACGTTAAACCTCGTAGTAGCGAGGGGGCTTTCGCCCCCATTTTTGTTTGTATTTACAGTAAGGTGCGCGGGTCGCGCTTAAGCCACGTGAGCAAGGTGTCACTTGCGCCGCGAGCCGCTGAGCCAGAAATTTTTTCCATCATACTTTTTGGGACTTGATGACGCACTAACAACACTTTTTTCTCTTTGACCGCGGCGAGCAGCAGATCATCGCTGGTCGAAAGTTTGTCGATCAGGCCAAGCTCAAGCGCTTGTTTAGCCAGCCAGTGCTCGCCCGTTGCCACTTTTTCAATGTCGATTGTTGGGCGACGCTCTTGGATGAACTGCTTGAAAAGCGTGTGAATTTCTTCTAGCTCATGCGAGAATTTTTCGCGGGCCTTGTCGGTATTTTCGCCAAAAATGGTCTGCGTTCTTTTATACTCGCCCGCCGTGATTTGCTCAAACTCGATGTCATTCTTTTTCAATAACTTATTAAAGTTTGGCAGCTGAGCGATCACGCCAATTGAGCCAACAATGGCAAATGGCGCGGCAACTAATTGATCGGCAACGCAAGCCATCATATAACCGCCGCTGGCCGCCACTTTATCGACCGCGATGGTGAGCGGTATTTTGGCCTGCTTTAGTCGATCAAGCTGTGATGACGCAAGGCCATATGCGTGCACCATGCCGCCGCCGCTTTCAAGGCGCAGCAACACTTCATCTTCAGGCGTCGCGATAGCTAATATTGCGCTGATCTCTTCGCGTAACGAATTGACCTCTTTTGCGTCAACACTGCCTTTAAAATCAAGCACAAATAAGTGCGGTAAGCGCGCAGGAGTGACTGTCTCGCCATTTTTCTCTTTTGACGCCAATTTTTGCGCCTTTTCTTGCTCTTTTTGCGACTTTTTGCGCTCTTTTTCTTTTTTCTTTAATGACGGCTCATCAAGCACATATTGCTCAAGTTGCTTGACTGTATCTTGATATTTTTCACCAAGATCAACAATCTTCAGCTCCCCAGCTTTTTCTGAACTGCTCGTCGCTTTTACGGCAAATAGCAGAAACACGAAGCCTGCTAGCACCGTAACGACTTTAGCTAAAAACAAACCATAATTAAGCAAAAAATCCACAAACTGTCCTTAAGCTGCATTTTGCACTAATGAAATTGAACTGCATTTAACCTTACGTTTCTAAAGAGAATAAGCGCAAGATTTCTATGTCACAGTTAGGTTACATGAGATGGTGCACCAATGCACTGCTATGTTGAAAAAATACAAAATAATTTTATAGCAACTTTGATAATGCCTTGTAATAGAAGATAAATTTTCCATCACAAGCTCTTTTATTGCCCAAAATACCGCTTGTTGGCAAGCAAAAATTTTAAAAAATATAAAGCTTCGCTGAGATTGGCCGATACAAAAACGTGAGCAAATTTTTGGTGTAAAAGCGTGCAAATCGAACTTCAGAGTCACACATTAGATAAAGCAAAATTAGTTGCGGATGTGCAGCTCGGTGACTCGTTGTATCAAGCGGCGCAGCAAGGGCGGCGCGCCGATTTTGCATTGATGCTGGCGTTATTGTCTGAAGATGTTGGAGAAAGCGTTCCGATCTGCGAGCAGGACTTTTCTAGTGCCGAAAACGATTTTCACCACCAATTTGAGCTCACCAAACCGGCAAATTTTGTAGCACAAGCTGAAGATCACGCGCTTTGCCAAAAGCAGGCGTTCACTTTTCACCATGCTGGCATTGTCGCAACGCGCCTTTTTTGCCAGCTAGTTCCCTCAGCGCTGCATTTTTCGGCAACCAACTGTCAAAGCTTCACCGAAGACGTTTACCACAATTTAAATGGCCACACGCGGCGGCGCATTGCGGGTGAAAATGTCGCGCTTGATAAGTTTGATGGAAATTTTTTGCTGCAGACGCTGCGTAAAAATCGGCTCGACTCCGCCGTTGCATTCGTATAACAAATGAATTTTTTCCACTTTATATTGCACTTTAATGTAAGTAGAGCGTCAAAGTGTGATCTTGTTAAAGATGATGCCATTTTTGCTACGGTTGCTCCCCCTTTTTTTGAACGATTTCACACCATAAGCTTAGGACTTAGTCCAGTATTGATATCCAACCGATGTGTTTTTTAATCAAAGCGCCTAGCTCACCAAGCACCAGAGCTTGCGCATACGATAAAAGGTAATAAATGGATATCGCCAAGTCAGTCATTCTTATCACTGCTGCTGGAACACCAAATGGTCGTGCGATGGCTGAATATTTTTGTATGCTAGGTGCCAAAGTGGCGCTGGTTGACACGGATAAAGCCGCATTGGTTAAAAGTTTGCAACTGTGTTTAAGTCAAGGCGCCATTTGCCAAGCTTTTTGGCTCGATGACAAACATGAAAATAGCGTCAGCGCCGTATTTAAACAGATCACAAAGCAGCTTGGCACCATCAATGTGCTGATAAATTATTGGAAAACGCCAAATTTTCCTGAGCTGTTGTCAAACAGCTGCCCCGATAGTCTCTTTGACGCCGGAACGGCGCTTTACCGCTTAGGGCAAAACGCCGCGCTGAGCATGAAGGGGCAAAATAAGGGCGTGATCATAAACATCCCCTACCTTACCGTCGCGGAGCAAAGCGAGCAAAGTATCCACATCTCTAACAGTTTTATTCGCGGTTTAACAACAAGTTGGGCGCATGAGCTGCAAAATTCCAACGTGCGCGTTGGCGGTGTTTTGCCGCTGATCAGCCATAAAGAGGGCGGCCAACTGCACCACTTATGCGCAGTCAACTACAACATGATCAGCAATGCCGCCTACATTGTGCAAAATGACAGCTTCAACGGGCGGATCTTAGAAACAAATTAATCGCATGCAGCGCGATGCAATCTCGCCGTGACAAATTCTGGTTGTGCTATTCTGTCAGGATTGCGTTTCATTTTTCATTAAATACATGTTGTTATCATTTCAATTCATTAAACGATACTGGGTTAACCACCACATAAATTACAGCTTAAAAGTACTGTTTGCCTTTGGCACAATCATCGCGTTGTGTCTGCTGTTTAAACAGTCGCAAGCTATCAACACATTGCTGCTAGGGGCGATAGCGTCAGCGCTTGCCGAAAAAGAAGACAATTTTTGGGAACGCTGTGAGTCACTGCTACTTGCGCTGATTTTTTTTGCTTTAGCGACCTTTTCCATAGAGCTGCTCTTTTTCCAGCCCTATCTTTTTGCGGCCGGACTTTTTCTGTCCACATTTGGCTTTACTATGCTTGGCGCGCTCGGTGGCCGCTACGCCTCCATTTCCCTCGCTTCGCTGTTGATCGCTATCTACACCATGCTTAATGCTGAGTATTCCGCAACGCTGTGGCAGCAGCCGCTACAGCTGTTGACGGGCGCGGCGATTTACGGCGCCATTTCGCTGCTTTGGCATCTGCTTTGGCCCAAGCAGGCGGTGCATTACCGTTTGCAGCAGCTCTACATGGAGCTTTCTGTTTATATTGAAAAAATATCTGAGCGCTATTACCCGCACCAGATAGTCAATTATTCTGCGCCCGCACAAAAAGAAGATGTTGCGCTGATCAACGCCTTAAATGAGACAAAATTGGCGCTGCTGAGCCGCATCCGCCGCGCTAAGCGGGCCGATGAAGATCTGCTTTTTTTGCATTTGTATTTTATCGCGCAAGATATTCATGAGCAGATCAGCGCGATAGATAATCTGGCGAAAAATTTTCGGCTCAGCCTTTTTTACAGCGACGTGCTGTTTCGCATCCAGTACATTCTTTATCAGCAGAGTCAAACCTGCGCTGATATCGCGCGTGGCATTATGTTGCAGCTGCCCTACAAGCATCGTGAGCATAATATTTTGGCGCTCGATGAGCTAAATAGCTCCATCGAGTACATTAAAAAACAAAACAAGCTCTCTAGCGTGCAGCTCAATCAGCTTGAAGCGATTTGGCAGACTATCGTGGCGATGGAGCGCCAATACGAACATATTGATAAGCTTGATAATGCGCAGTACGGCGAGGACGATTTGCTACATGACAATGTGCAATCAAGCTGGGCCAACAAATATCATCAAATTGTCAGCCAGTTCACATCAAAATCGCTGCTGTTTCGCCACGCCGTTCGCTTAAGTAGCGCGCTTACCTTCAGCTACATTTTGATCCAAATTAGCGGCATTCCGAACGGCTATTGGATTTTGCTCACGGTGCTGCTGGTTTGCCAGCCCAGCTATTCGGCGATGCGTAGCCGCTTTATTCAGCGCATTTTAGGCACGCTTTTAGGGCTGGTGCTTGGCGTGCCGCTCATCCAGCTTTTTTCGGACTACTTTGAGCAGTTGCTGCTGATGCTCACCTCGGCGACGCTGCACTTTGCTTTTCGTGCCCAAAGTCACCTACTTTCAACGACGTTCATCACCATTTTTGTCATGATGTCATTTAGTCAGCATGGTGAGGGCTTTGCGATCATTTTGCCACGCCTGAGCGACACCTTAATTGGCTGCACCATTGCCGCCTTTGCAGTGCGTTTTATTTTGCCCGACTGGCAGGCGCATCGTATGCGTGGGATCATGCGCGACGCTATCGACGCTAATCGCGACTATTTTACGCAGGTGGTCAATCACTATCAGCTCGGCAGCGCCATTTCGCTGCAAAATTACAGCGCGACTCGCCGGCAAGCGCACAACAAGGACGCGCAGCTCACGCAGGCCATCAGTAATATGCTGCAAGAGCCTGGCCGTTACCGCACCGCAGTCGATGAAATTTTCCGTTTTTTATATTTAAACCACACCATTCTTGGCCATATTTCCGCGCTAGCAATTAAACATGAGCCGCTCGAAAAATCGCAATTTGATCTTTATATTGCAAAAGCGCATCACCTATTGCTGACAAAATTTCAAACAATCAGTGCTATTTTAAGTAAGGAATATCAACTGGTTGAATCGCACGAAGCGCAGCCATTTGAGCAGCAGCTGTTAGCCATTAATGAGGAGGATGACAATGTCAAAGTTCGAAATATTTTGCAGCAATTTCAACTTATTGCTGAAATTCTCCCCGAGATGGAGCAGCTAGCGCTGGTTTTAGCGCAAAAATCATTAAAAAGCTCCAAAGAGTAGCGCAATTTTTCATAATAAAAATAAACATAAAGTTTGTTTGCTTGTATGAAAAATTTTTATTGATAGAATCACTGCAAAATTAAAAAGCGACTCGCTACTCATAGCAAGCTTATATTTTTTAAGAGCATGAGAGGATAAAATGAAAAAAATAGCTATCACAGCGTTGGTTGTATTAACCACACTTGTGGGCTGTTCAGACAAACAGCTAGAAAAAACAACAAATAGTAATGGTGTGAATTTGAATAGAACAGATCTTATGCATCACCATTGGCTTCTTGAATCGATTAATGGTGAACGCATTCAAGTGCCAGCGGGCGAAACTCAGCCAAGTATCGAAATTGGCGAGAATTTTACTGTAAACGGCTTTAATGGCTGCAATCGCTATTTCGGTCAAGGCGAGCTTAACGGCACGCAATTTCGTATCGATCAGATGGCGAGCACCATGATGTCATGCGCGGAAGCGGCTTCCCATTTTGAGCGCGTTATGGCTGATGTGCTGGGCAACTGGAGCAAAATGACGCTGACAAAAGAAGGACTTAAGCTGCAAAACGCCAATTATACTCTTTACTTTAAATTGCGTGATTGGGTTGTTTAATACACCTATCTACGCTTAAAAGGAATTTTCATATGTTCGTACTGATTTTTGGAAGGCCAGGCTGCCCCTATTGCACAAGAGCGCACGAACTTGCAGCAAAACTCAAGGAGCAGCGCAGCGATTTTAGCTTTCGCTACATCGACATGCACGTTGATGGCATCAATAAAGACGATCTCGCGCGTATGATTGGCAAGCCAGTGCAAACGGTTCCGCAGATCTTCATCGACCAAAAACACCTTGGTGGATGCGATGATTTTGTTGCGTATGTAAAACAGGCCAAATTACTGGCCGAAGAATAAAAACGCCGCATAGAGCCGCATAAAAAAATGGTAGCGAGGTAACCTCGCTATTTTTACATTTGCAGATCAGCTGTCACTGAGCAGATCCGTTTTTGACGCTTTAAGATATTTCCACATCGACCAATAGGTTAACAGCGTTGCGATATAGAGCGCAACAATGCCAAGCGAGATCACGGCAGATGACGGGCGCCATAACAGCAGCAACAAGGCAACCATCTGCGCGGTCGTTTTGAATTTGCCCAGCCACGAAACCGCCACATTAGCGCGTTTACCAAGCTCAGCCATCCATTCACGCAGCGCAGAAATAATAATTTCTCGCGCAATCATGGTCGCCGCAGGCAACGTCACCCAAATGGAGTGATAGTGCTGCACAATCAAAATCAGCGCGATCGCCACCATCACTTTATCGGCAACGGGATCTAAGAACGCGCCAAACGAGGTTGTCTGATTGAGCGTGCGTGCCAAATAGCCATCGAGCCAGTCAGTGATAGCGGCCAGCAAAAAGATCAGCGCGCTAGCAAATGCTGCCCATGGGTACGGTAAGTAAAAAAACAGCACGAACACGGGGATCAGCGCCACGCGGAGCGCCGTTAACATATTGGGTATATTGAGTCGCATAAAAAACGCATTGTTAAGGTTGGTCTGTGATTATGGTGATGCAAAGCTAGCTACCTTGCAACTGATAAAATATTTTCTGTGCTAACACTCGACTTATTCCTGGAACTTTAGCAATTTCGTCAATGCTGGCACGTTTTAGCTCCTGCATTCCGCCAAAATATTTCAGCAGCGCTTGGCGGCGTTTAGGCCCGATTTGTGGCAGCTCCTGCAACACACTGCTTTGACTCATTTTGCCGCGTTTCGCGCGATGGCCAGAGATAGCGTGATCATGGCTTGCGTCACGGATTTGCTGAATTAAGTGCAGCGCGGGCGAGTCTTGTTCCCAAAAAAAGCTCGATCCGTCAATGTTTATGATGGTTTCAAGTCCCGCCTTGCGCGTGACCCCTTTAGCAACGCCCAGCATTAATGGCTGTTTTGGCCACTGTTTGCACAATGGCGCGATAATTTCCCATGCGCGATTAAGCTGCCCTTTGCCGCCGTCAATCAAAATAAGATCCGGAATATTCTCCGGTGCGAGCATTTTGCCATAGCGTTTTTCCAGCACCTGCGCCATCGCCGCATAATCATCGCCTGGCGTGATGCCGTTAATGTTGTAGCGACGAAACAAAGATTTGTTTGGCCCGTCGCTATCAAACACAACGCAAGAGGCGATTGTCTGCTGCCCTTGCGTATGACTAATGTCAAAGCATTCAATGCGTTGCAGCTCTTTTAGCGCTAAAGCTTGGCACAAGGCGTCAAAACGCGCGTTTAATGTCTGTTTATGGCTTAATTTGCTAGCTAACGCGGCTTGCGCATTGGTTTTTGCCAGTTGTACAAGCTTCGCCCGCCCCGCGCGCAGATTATGCAGCACTGCAACTTTTCGTCCCGCAACGGCAGAAAGCCCTTCTGCTAAGGCGGCATGCTCATCATCCAGCGGCTCGCTCAATAAAAGCTGCTGCGGGATGGCGCGCGCATGCGCATTGTTGAAATAATATTGGCCGATGAATGCGCTGAGCAGCTCTTGCGCCTGCGTGTTTGCGGGAACTGCTGGAAAATAGCTGTGGCTTGCCAAAATTTTCCCCTTGCGAAAACAAAGCACGTGCACACAGGCCACGCCATTTTCATACGCCAACGCAATAGCGTCGCCCTCTTGTAAAGCGCCAAGGTCGCTGACATGTTGCTGCGCTTGGATCTGCTTAACTGCTTGAATTTGGTCGCGATATTTTGCCGCTTGCTCAAATTGCAGCGCAGCACTGGCCTGCTCCATCTTTTCAATCAGCAGCTTTAAAACGGTTTGATCTTTATCTTGCAAAAAAAGGCGGGTAAATTGGACTAATTCGGCGTATTTTTCATCGGAAACGATCCCCGCCACACAAGGCGCGGCGCAGCGGCCAATTTGATACATCAAGCAAGGGCGCGTGCGGTTTGCGTAGACTGAGTCTTCGCATTGGCGTACTAAAAAAATTTTTTGCAGCAGATCAAGGCATTGCTTGACCGCCGTGCCATCTGGAAACGGGCCAAAATGGTCACCTTGCAACGCTTTTTTGCTGCGTAAAACGCCAAGCCGAGGGTGTTTGCTATTGGATAAAAAGATATAAGGGTATGATTTATCGTCTTTTAGCAACACGTTGTAGCGCGGTAGGTGCTGCTTAATTAAGTTATTTTCTAAGATCAGCGCTTCCGTTTCCGTGTGCGTCACAGTCACGTCAATTTTGGCAATCTGCCGCACCAGTACTTGTGTTTTCTTATCAGGATGCTGCTCGCGAAAATAGCTACTCAGGCGCTTTTTGAGCGATTTGGCCTTGCCGACATAAATGATCTCGTCGGCCGCATTGACCATACGGTAAACGCCAGGCTGCTCAGAAACGGTTTTTAAAAAGCTTTTTTCATCAAACACGGTACTAAAACACTACATAATTTCTGCGTCTAACATGCCATGTCGGATAGCTAAATGCATCAGTCCAACATCCCCATTGATCGCCAATTTGGCAAATAAGCGGTAGCGATAACTGTTGACCGTTTTGGGGCTAAGATGCAGCTGCTTTGCGATGTCGTTGGCCTTTTGCCCTTTGATGATCATCATGGCAATCTGCAGCTCGCGCTCAGAAAGCTGCGCAAAAAGATCGTCGCCTTCGGTCACACAGTGGCTAAGCGCCATCTGCTGCGCAATGTCAGGGAAAATGTAGCGCCGCCCAGAATATACGGTACGAATGGCATGTAGCATCTCTTTAGCGCCGGCCCCTTTGGTAAGGTAACCAAACGCGCCCGCCTGCATCACTCTGGCAGGAAAAGGATTTTCAGTTTGCACAGTTAAGATCAGCACTTTGGCATCGGGTTGGTAATGCAATATTTTTTTAGTAGCTTCAATACCGCCAATGCCAGGCATATTCATGTCCATCAAAAAAATATCAGCTTGTTCTTTTTTGCACCAAGCTAGAGCCTCTTCGCCACTCTCAGCTTCACCAACAACCAAGATCCCTCGCTCATCTTCCAGCAAGCGACGGATCCCTGTGCGCACGAGGGCGTGATCATCGACAAGAAAAACACGGATCATGATTGCATCCTCATTTGCAAAAGGCTGCCAGTTGCAGTTTTAGATTGTTCAAAATATCGACTCATATCATTAACTTTTACGCATTATACGCTTTTTTTATGCAAAGCCAGAATTTGTTGCTCAGAGTGTAGGGCTCGGCAACGATTTTTTAATAAATAGAGAAGCAAGCCCAGAAAAAGGCTGAAATTTTGGGTAATTTAGCGGAAAAACTAAAAAATTTGGCAAGTTGAGATTAATTTTGAGATTAGAATGGTGCGTCTGAGTGGACTCGAACCACCGACCCCCACCATGTCAAGGTGGTGCTCTAACCAACTGAGCTACAGGCGCAAAAGAACTGATTTGGTGCGTCTGAGTGGACTCGAACCACCGACCCCCACCATGTCAAGGTGGTGCTCTAACCAACTGAGCTACAGGCGCATCTATAAAATAGAGGCTCATACTAACCAAGAGCGAAATTGGTTGCAAGAGTAACGAGAAAAAATTTGTTTATTTGCTTTTTTAATGAACAACTTGCGGGAATTTAAAACAATTCTCCTTGTTTTAACCTGAATTGGGGTTACTTTAAATTTTTTTGCTCTTACTTGAACGGAATGCCACATAGAATAAAAGCGGCCAATTGTTATTGACCACTCGCACACTCTACATTCACAAGGACATTACATCGCCCTTTTTTTATAGATTTTCCTTTAGCGTCATGAGCCACTATCAAGAAGTGGATATTGAAGCTCGTCAGCCATATTCATCAACAACTCAATTTGCCCTTCTGTTTGCACCACCGAGGAATGGCGAGAATCGCGCAAAGACATAACAATATCTAATAAATTTAAGCCTAGCATATGGCGCATAACTTCTGCTGTGAGAATAGTTCCCGTTCTACCTATCCCAGCGCGACAGTGTGTGAGGATGCGATCAGGGGATAAGTCTAGGAAGCAGTTTTCTCGTAATTCTAAAAGCCTTGCTAAAGATACTGAAGATATTTGTGTGGCATCAACCCAGCAAGGGCTATGTAATACTTTGATTTCTCGCACTTCATCACCGCGAGTCAATATTAAATTAAAAACTTTCGTTTCACTTGGATGCCCTTCGTCATAAATATTAGTTTCTTCTTTTTCAACTTTTATCCTGCCACCACTTGTAACAATCCCTTCTGGATCGATCTCCATTTGATTAGTTGCAATGTTTATGTTGTAGCCTGTTGGCGAATTCACTGGAGTGATCACAGGCTCAAAGTAGCAAACCGTTTTGTCTCTTTGTAAATCCGTGTCCTGTATTATAGCGTGCAACCCTTGCATGCCATGTTCAAACATAAAATTATACATCTCACCAAACTGCACATCAGTTGGCAAACTACAGGCCATTCCAACCACTTTATTATTAACAACCATATTGTTAATACCAAGTTTTTGACCTGCGCTTGTGTTAATTAGAGTACTGCGCATCGGGCGAATATCTTTAAATCTGTGCGATGAAGGGTCGTATGGAGCAAAAGCGCCATCTGGCATATTTCTATGCTCTCTTTGATAGCGCAAAAGACGCGTTAGTGCAGCTTTAACCTTGCGAGAGTCTTGTGACTTAAGATCCTCTGCTTGCTTAGCCCCAGGCCGCCCAGATTTGCGAAGTTGTTCTATTGCACCGGTTTTATAACTTGTTACAGGCATACCTGTATAATCAGGATAATCCCATGCAACTGCACCTTGAGTGATCACTTTGCCAAGCGAAGTAGAGGCTTGTACTCCCCTATCGACTGGAATTGGCAGACTTATTTGATCTTTATTAACTATTTTTGGTTTTGTTCCGCTAACAGGATCAACACTTTTTTTCTTTGAAAATAGCGCCCCAAGCCGGCCTTTCCTCTTATCCGACTTTTGAGTTTGGCTTAAGTCTGGCAAAGGGCTTCCTATTGTTGTTTGAGAGATATCTCTTAAATCTGGGGTAGAAACTGATTTATCCTTTTTCAGCTTAAGCCTTCGCAGTAACCGATTGAAAGAAAAGCCTTGGCTAGTTTGAGGCATTTCTGCCGATTCAGGGAAGACTAAGCCTTGTGTGGAACTACCCGCTCTGGGGCGCGAAATGGCTGGAGCTGCAGCACCAGCATCAGGGTGGTCATCTTGTTGCCAATTTTCTCTTGCTGGTAAATTGATTGCAGTTCCGTGAGCGTCTAGCCAACCACACCTTGTACAAAATTCCATGGTAGGAGACGCTCGATATCGGGTTCTGATTGGCACATTTCATTTAAGCACGCGACCAAATAGTCGTAAGGGATCAATCCATTAGCTTTGGCTGTTT
>JBOFRL010000017.1:0-1626 GCA_051650965.1 Vibrionaceae bacterium | reverse complement strand
CGCCGGTGGTTGAATTGGTTAACGAATTGAGCGTGACGGTCGCGCCGGGCTCACCCTTGCCGCTGAGCTGCGCCGAATTTTGGTTGGTGATGGCGTCATCGGACGCTTCGCCGCTGTCGCTGCCGGCGTCAAGCCCCGCACTAAAATCGGAAATCGCGGTATCGACAATCAGCGGCGCTTCGCCCTTCACCGCGTCGCTGAGGTTGCCGGCGGCATCGGTCGCGACCATTTGCCAGTAATAAGTGCCGTCGGGCAGCGCAGAGGTGTCGATGGAGAATGAACCATCGCTCGCGCTGACCGTGACGGTAAAAGTAAAGGCAGGTGAATCGGGGGAGTCAGCGTTGAAAATTTTCAGCTCGATGACGTTGCCCTTCTCCGCAACGCCCTTAAATGTCACTGTATTATCGTTAGTGATACTGTCCGAATCGCTGGCGCCGGTGTCGCTGCTCTGCTCGATGCCAGCTTCGGTAATGACCGGCGGTGTAGTATCGATGTGCAGCTCCTGCGGTTGCGAGCTGTTTTTGTTGCCGGCCGAATCCAGCGCGCTGGCAAGCCACGTGTAGTCGCCGTCGGCAAGCTCGCTCGACAACACAAACTGCCAGTTGCCGTTCGCATCGGCGACGACAAATTCCGGCTGCACGTCGACGCGATTGCCGTCTTTGTCAAAGATTTCAATGGTGACGCGCGCGCCGGGCTCACCTTTACCGCTGAACGACGGCGTAGTGTCGGACGAGTAGTTTTCCCCTGGGACAAGGCTGGTGTCGCTTTCGGCGTCAAGCTGCGCGTCGCTAATGGCCGGCGGTGTACGGTCGATTGTAATAGTAACTGGCGGCAGTTCGCTAACGTTGCCGGCAATATCGGTGGCGATCACGCAATATTGGTACTCGCCTTCGTCGAGCCCTGGGATGTCGAACGAGTACTGATTGCCGCCGCTAAAGTTAAGCGTCTGCTCAAACGCCGGCGAATTTTGGTCGCCACCAGCCGGCCACAGCACCAAACGCACGCTGCTGGCGGTGTCGTTGACGTTGACCTGAATTTGCAAGGTGTCGCTGTTGGTGACGTTGTCGGCGCTGTCGAAGCCGCTGTCGGAAAGCAATTTGGCGTCGATGTCGAGCGGCGTGGTGTCGAAAGTGAAATTGCCGGTCAACTCTTTGCTGTTGCCAGCGACGTCGGTGGCGGTGATCACCCAGCTGTAATTGCCGTCGGCGACCAGTTTGGCGAGATCTGCAAAATCAATCTGCCACACGCCGTTTTGCACCGTGGTGGTCAAAGTCTGCGAATAGCCATCGGGGCCAGTGAGTTCGATCGTGATGGTGTCGCCATCGGTGCCGCTACCGCTAAATTTCGGCTCCGCGAGATTGGTTACCTGATCGCTGCTGCTTTCGCCAGAATCCGAGCCGCTGTCGAGCCCGCCGGTGAAATTGATAGTGGTATCAAAAGTAAAATTACCGGTCAACGTCTGGGTGTTACCGGCAATATCGGTGATGGTCACCGACCAGCTGTAAACGCCGTCGGCTGGCAACGTGGGCAGCTGCAACTGCCAGTTGCCATTTTCGTCCACCGTCGCCGTCAAGTTGCCGACCGCAACGCTTTCGCCGGTGGTTGAATTGGTTAACGAATTGAGCG
>JBOFRL010000016.1:0-2237 GCA_051650965.1 Vibrionaceae bacterium | reverse complement strand
AATGGTCACTTTGGTCAACATTTTACGAAAATCATCCAGATCAGCGGCAGTCTTAATTGATTTTGCCGCTTCTCTCGCAAACGCTTCTAGTGCTTTTTTGTCCATTTTGCCAATCCTTAGCCAATTACGGCTTTAGTTTGGCAGATACACAAAATTTAAAACAGTCTCGCCAAAGAAAAACGGCAGTTTGGATGACGGCTATCGCTCAACCCTTTTAGAATATGGAATTAAAATGCGCTAGCCGTGGTTTGTTTCGCAGATAGCTTACTTTGACTGCCACCATTTTCAGGATTGAGTTTTTCACAAAGCACATAATCACTAAAATGATGTGCAATCGTTCCGTGAAAGCGAAAATCTTGAGTAATCATGCTCTGATCCTAACCTTTAGAAGCAAGCAAAATGGCTATGCGGTCACGTACTCGACCATCGCGAGTTGAGTCGTGCATCAGTTCTAGCTGCTGCTTTTGTTCTGTAGTGAGGTGATTTTTATGAAGCGCAGTGTGGTATTAAACCTATTAAAAATTAAGCACCTTCAATGCTCATGGGTATAAAAAAAGCGGCCTTATGAGCCGCTTTTTTGCATGCCAAAAGGATCATTTTTCGGCCGCATATTTGTGGTATTCTTTTTTGAGGCCATCAATTTTTTGCATGTGCATGCGCGCTTTGGCTTGATCGCCCGCATCTAACGCTGCAATCGCAGAGTCGATTTCAGCGATCACCTGATCCATACCCACCATGAATTTTTCTTTTTTAGCAGCAGGCACGTTTTTTTGCTTTGAAAGCTCCATTTGCGCTTTCATTTCTTTAAGATTCGCAGCCATATCAGTGTTGCTTTTCGCGCGATCGGCTTTTTTATACAGTGAACCGAGCGCTTTCATTGGCTCTTCGAGTTCATCATAATTGGCGCTTGCAAGCGCAACACTTGGAACCACTAACCCAAGAGCAATAGAAAGTACCAAAGGACGAAGTTGCTTAAGCATGGAAGGCTCCTTGTTGTTGATTTTGACTAAAAATTTTTAGGCGATGACACAAACGCGCTTACGCTTGCTGGCTACATAGTAGTCAAAAAAAGCGAATGAAGAACCTTTACCGTCTGTGAGCGTGCTCTGTGTCACAAATTTGAGGCGCCTGCGGCTAATTCGAGCAAAAAATAACCGCAACTAACAAAATCATCACGTTTTTGCGGCGCTTAGTGCTGGCAAGCGGCGTTTATAAGAGTGAAAAATGAAGGTCTTTATTGTCTGCCTATTTGATCATAAAGGGAGTTTTGCTGCAAAAGGACAGTTTTTTTGTATAATGCGCCATTATTTGCCGAAAGAGTGAAAAAGTAATGCGTATTTGTGCTGTGGAGCTGACAGGAAACGAGTTAAACCTGTGTCTATTAGAGCTGCAACAAGGGCTATTTAATGTGCCAGACTGCCGCGCACGCAAGATGACGTTGGTCGATGCGACCGATCCTGAGCAGTTGCTGCAATTTCAAAAACAGTTCGCTAAATTATTAGAAGATTACCGCGTGGAAAAAGTGGTGATCCGCGGTCGCCCAATGCAGGGCAAATTTTCAGGCAGTGCTGCCAGCTTTAAAATGGAAGCGGCGCTGCAGCTGCTTGACTGCGTCAGCACACAAATTTTAACCAGCAGTGAAATTAAAGCGGCGTTGAAACGCAGCCCACAGCTGGTGTCAGCAAAAGAGTTAGGCCTTAAGCAGTTTCAGCAAAGCGCGCTTGAAACAGGGGTTGCCTACTTTAACCATCAATGATCCGCGCCTGCGGCAAGTTGTAAAAAAGCTGCCCATGGGCAGCTTTTATAACATTTGCGTAATGCATTTTGCTAAGCGTAATAATTAAGCCTGCGCCACCACTTCGCCCCACAGATCGTACTCATCTGCATGGGTGATAGTGACGTTGACCATTTCGCCCACCGTGAGCGCAGTTTCGCCGTTGAGGTAAACCACGCCGTCAATTTCTGGCGCGTCGGCGTAGGTGCGACCAATCGCGCCCTCCTCGTCCACTTCGTCAATCAACACTTGCATCACGCTGCCAATGCGCTGTTGCAGTTTTTCAAAACTGATCTGCTGCTGCAGCGCCATCAAGCGCTCTAACCGTCATTCCGCACCTGTTTTAGGATTTAAAAAAGCTTGACGGCGATCGACCATTCTGATCTATTACTGCTTTTTGCCGGTAGATATTTATGGCCACTCCCGCTATCACTATTCGTAACCTCGATCACCTTGGCTTAGT
>JBOFRL010000015.1:0-42812 GCA_051650965.1 Vibrionaceae bacterium | reverse complement strand
GCGGGATGGTATGACTCAAAACGTAACGGTCGTGTTGGGTGGGAGCGACTGTGGGAAGGATGGTTTTTATTGCAAACCATCCTTGACGGTTATCTGCTGGCCAAGTCTCTTGAACTATGAAATGTGACCAAGAGACAGTCGCAAGAAGGGCTTTTTCATGCGCACGCGCCGCGCGCACAAAATAAAAAAGAGCATATAAATATGCTCTTTTTCATGATTTGCTAGCAAACTTATTTGCTGCCCATCATACCAAAACGGTTCTTGAACTTCTCAACTCGGCCGCCTGTATCAACTACACGCTGTGTGCCGGTGTAGAATGGGTGGCACTTGTCGCACACGTCAAGGTTAATGTCACGGCCCAACGTGGTTTTAAATTTGAAAGTGTTGCCGCAAGAACATTTTGCGTTCACTTCATTGTAAGCTGGATGAATATCAGTTTTCATTAGCACTATCTCTATGCGAGCGCGTCGCTCTCCTAGTCCACCTAGGCACCACACGCAATTAACATCACCCATCACTTGATTGCGGCAATTTGACCTGAGCCCCATCACAGCAACAAACAGTTGGGCATATAAGGGCGCAAATTTTAATCAAGCTTGTCACCGTTAGCAACTCTTTTATTAACAACGCAAAACTTGCAGCTTTAAAAAGGCCAAGTACACTAACGGCTGTTATTTTTAAAATCATTGCTATGACGCCGACCATTGCCGAAGTTGCGCTGCCCGTGCCGCTGCACAAACTGTTTGATTATCGCCTGCAGGGGCAACGCCCTGTTGTGGGCGGACGTGTTATTGTCCCTTTTGGCGCGCGCAAGCTTGTCGGCGTTGTGCTAGCGCTTAAAACGAGCAGCGACTTTGAGTTTGCCAAATTAAAAAGCGTCCTGAGCGTGCTTGATCAGCAGCCGCTGTGGCCAAAGCCGCTCCTTGAGCTTTTAGTGTGGGCGGCGCGCTATTACCACTACCCGCTCGGCGAAACCTTGCACCTTGCGCTGCCTGCGCTTCTGCGTCAAGGCAAGGGGCACGCGGCGCGCGAGAGCTACAGCTGGCAACTCACCGCGCTTGGCCACAATACAGCGCCCGAGATGCTTAAACGCGCGCCCAAACAGGCAGAGCTGCTCGCGCTTCTTCGCGGCGGCCCGCTGCCAGAAACGGCGGCGCAGATCAGCGCGCCAATTATCAAAGCGCTGCACGAAAAAGGTTTGGCCGAAAAAATAACCGCCGTATCGTCTGCGCCGTGGCCGACAACTTTCGCCCGTTTGCAAACGCCCAAAACGCTATCAGCCGAGCAAGCGCTCGCGGTTGCGACCATCAACAGCCGCGACGATTTTGCCTGCTACTTGCTTGATGGCGTGACAGGCTCAGGGAAAACCGAAGTTTACCTTAACGTGCTTGAGCCCGTTTTGGCCAAGGGACGCCAAGCGCTGCTACTGGTGCCCGAAATCGGCTTAACTCCGCAGCTCACCGCGCGTTTTAGCACGCGCTTTAATGTTCCCGTGATCACGCTGCACTCCAAGCTCAACGACAGCGAGCGCCTAGCCGCATGGCAAGCGGCCGCGCACAATGAAGCTGCGATCATCATCGGCACTCGCAGCGCGCTTTTTTCGCCATTTCAAGCGCTAGGAATGATCATCGTCGATGAAGAGCACGATGATTCCTACAAACAGCAAGACAGCCTGCGCTACCACGCGCGTGACCTTGCCGTGCTGCGCGCGCAGCGAGAAAACATCCCCATCGTGCTTGGCTCTGCGACGCCATCGTTAGAGACCCTGCACAATGCGGCAAACAAGAAATACCACCACTTAAGCCTCACCCAGCGCGCCGGCAACGCCAAACCTGCGCGACAAGCCATTGTTGATATTCGCAATTTACGTCTGCAAGCAGGACTGAGCGCGCCGCTGCTTGAGCAGATGCGACAGCATTTGCAGGACGGCAATCAGGTGATGCTATTTTTGAATCGACGCGGCTTTGCGCCCGTTTTGATGTGCCATGCCTGCGGCTGGATTGCCAAATGCCCGCGCTGCGACACCAGTTACACTTTGCATCAAAAACACAACGCGCTGCGCTGCCACCGCTGTCAGGGACAAAAGCCGCAGCCGCAGCAATGCCCCGACTGCGAAGAGTCGCAGCTGATCCACGTTGGAACGGGCACAGAAAAGCTCGAAGAGACGCTTGGCGTTCTCTTTCCGCAATATCGTACGCTGCGCATCGACAGAGACACCACGCTGCGCAAAGGCGCTTTTGAGCGCCATCTTGACGCTATTCATCGAAAGGAGTGCCAAATCGTGATTGGCACGCAGATGCTGGCTAAAGGGCACCATTTTCCGCAGATCACGCTAGTTGCGCTGATTGACGTAGATAGCGCGCTGTTTTCGCAAGACTTTCGCGCCCCAGAAAAACTGGCGCAGCTTTTTGTGCAAGTGGCGGGGCGCTCGGGACGCGCGAGCAAGCCGGGCACGGTGCTGCTGCAAACGCGCCACCCTGAGCATCCGCTACTAAAAGCGCTGGTACACAAAAACTACGCGCACTTTGCCGCGCAGGCGCTAGCTGAGCGCCAGTCGACGGAGCTGCCGCCATTTAGCAGCTTTTGCTTACTGCGCGCTAAAGCGCACGACAGCGAGCAGGCGCAGCAATTTTTGCAAACGGCGCGCGAGCTTTTGCAGACTTGCCAACCGGCGCCAGGCTTTGTGCTTGGCCCTTTTAGCCCTGCGATCGCGCGCATGGCGGGATTTTTTCACTGGCAGCTCATTTTGCAAACGCCAGATAAAAAAAGCATGCAGCAGTGGCTGCAGTGGGCTTTGCCGCAGCTGCGCACCACGCCGCTCGCCAATAAGGTGCACTGGTCGGTTGACGTTGATCCGCAGCAGATGTGATAGCCGCGCGCATGCCAGCAGTCTGACAGCAAAAAATCGGAAAAAACGCCGACCATTTTTAACCATTTGGCGCACTGATTTTCACCAAACCGCTTGATATTCAAACAAATCACAACAAAGCGATTAAGTTCACACTCAATGGTGGTATTGTGTTAACAGCCTCATATTTACTCGTGGCATTATTATTTATCATAAATAAATCAATATGTTTACGATATATCGCCACATCTTCTTCGCAGCCAACATCAGTCCAGCAGCAATGAGGCGACTATTTTTTTGCTCGCTAGCAAAATGCGCCTCCAGCTTTATCGCGAACGCTAACTGTTAGCCATCACTACGTGTAATTTACAAGCATTGCTTAATCCAAATTGAGAGGAATAAAAAATTATGGCGACAATGAAGGATGTTGCCCATTTGGCAGGCGTTTCTACAGCCACCGTTTCACGTGCGTTAACCTGCCCTGAAAAAGTGTCAGCCATCACGCACAAAAAAATCGAACACGCGGTGGCCACTGCCGGCTATTGTGCAATACCAGCTGCGCGCCTGTTGCGCCGTCCGACGTCAAAAAATATTTTTGTTTTGGTTGGCGATCTTTGCGATCCCTTTTACACCCAAATTATTCGCGGCATAGAAGAGACCGCCAGCCAGCATGGCTACACTGCGCTCATTAGCAGCGCCGCAAAAAAGCTTGATCACGACAGCTTGCAACAGCTGCTGCTGCAAAAACAGTTTGATGGCGTGCTACTGCTTGGAATAAGTTTGCCGCAGGAAAGTTTACAGGCCGATCCGAAAACCGTAGCACCGCTGGTGATGGTTGGCGAATACGCCCCAGAGCTTGGGCTGCCAACCGTGCATATTGATGATTTAACTGCGGCTTTTAACGCGGTGAGCTATCTAACCCATCTTGGCCACAAGCACATCGCGCAAATCATCAGCAAAGCGCCCAGCGCTGTCACGCAGTTTCGCGTGCAAGGCTATCAGCAAGCGCTGCGCCGCGCGGGCATTCCCATTAGCGCGCATTACAATGTCACCGCGCAAGACAGTTTTGCCGATGGCGCAAGGGCGATGGCGCAGCTGCTCGCACAGCGCGTACCGCCAACCGCGGTGTTTTGCCACTCCGACGCCCTCGCAATCGGCGCCATGCAACAAGCCAAACAATTAGGCTTTTGCGTCCCACGCGACATATCTATTATTGGCTTTGATAATATTGAATTTGCTAAAATGTGTGATCCTGAACTCACAACGATATCACAACCGCGCTATGAGATGGGCCGACAAGCTATGCTATTGTTGCTTGACAGCCTTTCTGGAAAAAACGTAAATCCAGGATCAAGACTATTAGATACACAGATGGTGATCCGCCAGAGCGTTGGTGCACCTTTACCAAAGCTTTAGTGGTTATTCTCTAGCCAACTTTCTAATAAATCAGTACCATAACTCATTACATTAGGTTATTTTTGTAAGCTCGTGACAACCAAAGACTATGTAAAGCGCGCCAAAAAGGTGCGTAAACCGCCCGTCCGGCGTCCCGTAAAAACGGCCAGCGGCCCCGCGATCCGTCCCTCATCTTTACTGGCTACTTTACTTGTGGCCGGTGCGACGCTGTTTCTTTATCAAAGTATACGGCCAGCGCAAGATGAAAATGCAGACGAAACAGCGCTGTTTGCCCCAAAAGAGAATACGCTCAGCTTAAGCTCCGCCTTCTCTCAGACCGTCAATCAGCCTATCGCGGCGCCAAAAGAAGAACCTCTCCTGCCACCTAAACCACAAGAAAAATGGACCTATATTAAGGTGCTGGAAAATAAAGACGTGAAAGTCAATGCTAACGAACAAGAGCTTTCCGCGCGCCCTTACCTCATGCAGTGCGGCGCTTTTCGCACCGAGCATCAGGCTGAGCAGCGTAGAGCCGGCATTGCCTTTCAGGGACTTGAAAGTGAAATTCGCATATCGCAAGCGTCATCCGGTACTTGGTATCGCGTCGTGCTTGGCCCTTACCCGAAAAAACGCACGGCAGAGCGCGACATGAACAATTTGCGCCGTGTTGGCATTGAACCTTGCGCAATTTGGTTTTGGGAATAGCGGCACGCGCACGCCGATAAATTTCTTCTGCCGCTTGAATTTCCTATTTTTCTCCCCCATTGTACCTTTCAGGTTGCTGGCAATTATTGCCAGCTTTTTATCTAAGAGGGTATCTTTACGTGACGACTATCGTTTCAGTTCGCCGCAATAATCAGGTTGTGATGGCCGGAGATGGCCAAGTCTCTTTAGGCAATACCGTTATGAAAGGCAATGCGCGCAAAGTTCGCCGTTTATATAACAATCAAGTAATTGCGGGCTTTGCCGGCGGCACGGCCGATGCGTTTACCCTTTTTGAACGTTTTGAGCGCAAATTGGAGCTGCATCAAGGCCATTTGACTAAAGCCGCCGTTGAGCTGGCGAAAGACTGGCGCACCGACCGCATGCTGCGAAAACTTGAAGCGCTGCTCGCTGTCGCGGATGCGAGCGCGTCGCTCATTATCACTGGCAACGGCGACGTGGTGCAGCCTGAAAATGATCTGATTGCCATCGGCTCGGGCGGCAACTTTGCACAAGCCGCTGCCATCGCGCTGTTAGAAAATACCAACCTTAATGCTCGTGATATCGCCCAAAAATCATTGACTATCGCTGGGAGCATTTGTGTCTTTACCAATCACTTCCAAACCATTGAAGAATTAGAATATTAAGGTGCCATATGTCTGAGATGACTCCCCGCGAAATTGTTTGCGAATTAGACAAACACATTATTGGCCAGTCCGACGCGAAACGCGCGGTGGCTATCGCGCTGCGAAACCGCTGGCGCCGCATGCAGCTGCCGAGCGAGCTGCGCGCTGAAGTGACGCCTAAAAATATTTTGATGATCGGCCCCACCGGCGTTGGCAAAACAGAAATTGCCCGCCGCTTAGCCAAGCTTGCTAATGCGCCGTTTATTAAAGTTGAAGCGACCAAATTCACCGAAGTTGGCTACGTGGGCAAGGAAGTTGAGAGCATTATTCGCGATCTTACTGATTCTGCTATCAAAATGACGCGCCAACAGCAGATGGAAAAAGTGAAATATCGCGCCGAAGAGCTGGCAGAAGAGCGCATTTTAGACGTGTTACTGCCGCCTGCGCGCGACGCATGGGGCAAGGCGCAAGACACCAGCGATTCAGCGGCGCGCCAAGCCTTTCGCAAAAAAATACGCGAAGGCCAGCTTGACGACAAAGAGATCGAGCTAGAGCTTTCGAGCGCGCTGCCTAACATGGAAATCATGGCGCCTCCTGGCATGGAAGAGATGACCAGCCAGCTGCAAAGCATGTTTCAAAACCTCGGCCAAGGCAGCACTAAAAAAACGCGCAAAATGACGATAAAAGAGGCGCTTAAGGCTGCCGCAGAAGAAGAAGCGGGCAAACTTATTAACGCTGAAGAGATCAAAGAGCTTGCTATTGCCGCAGTCGAGAACCATGGCATTGTTTTCATTGATGAAATCGACAAAATTTGTAAGCGCGGCGAAAGCTCAGGCCCCGACGTTTCGCGCGAAGGCGTGCAGCGCGATCTGCTGCCATTGATTGAAGGAAGCACCATTTCAACTAAGCACGGCATGATCAAGACCGATCACATTCTGTTTATTGCCTCCGGCGCCTTCCAAATGAGCACGCCGTCCGATCTCATCCCTGAATTGCAAGGCCGCTTGCCAATTCGCGTTGAGCTCAAAGCGCTGTCAGTTTCTGATTTTAAACGCATTTTAGTCGAGCCGAACGCCTCTTTGACCGAGCAATGCAGCGCATTGATGCAAACGGAAAATGTCAATTTGACCTTTACCGAGGACGGCATTGAAGAGATCGCTAACGCCGCTTGGCAAGTTAATGAAAAAACTGAAAATATTGGCGCACGCCGTCTGCATACCGTTTTAGAGCGTCTTGTCGACGAAATCTCTTTTAACGCCAGCGAGCGCAGCGGAGAAAGATTTGAAATCAATGCACAATATGTAAAATCGCATTTAAACGAGCTCGTCGAAAACGAAGATCTCAGCCGTTTTATTTTATAAGTACCAAACAAAAACCATACACGCAAAGTTGCATCGATCCGTGTGCAACTTTTCTTTTTTATAATGTGTTTGCTTTGCTGCAATTGAAGGCTTTTCATGCACCCATTTTCTTTTAAAGTTTGGCTAGCGGCAGCTAGGCCACACACCTTGCCGCTCGCGGTCACAAGCATCGTCACCGGCAGCGCACTTAGCTTCGGCTACGCAAATTTTAACTGGCTGGTTTTTTTGCTCGCGATTAGCACCGCGCTACTGCTGCAAATTCTGTCTAATTTTGCCAATGATTACGGCGATCTGTTAAAAGGTACCGACAATCACGAGCGGCTTGGCCCTAAGCGCGGTTTGCAGATGGGGCTTATCAATAAAAACGGCATGAAAATAGCCATTTTTATCAATATAGTGCTGACGATTGGTTGCGGTTTACTGCTGTTAGTAAACGCTTTTGCCGATGCAAAAGATATTTTTAGCTTTTGCTTATTAGGCGCTGTCGCCATCATAGCCGCTATCTGCTACACCGTTGGCAATAAAGCGTATGGTTATTATGGGCTTGGCGATGTTGCCGTTTTATTATTTTTTGGCTTGCTTGGCGTGCTTGGCAGCTTTTATCTACAACAAGGATTTATCAGCGCCTTACATTTTCTTCCAGCCGTAGCATGCGGACTTCTTGCTGTTTGTGTTTTAAATATCAATAACTTAAGGGATATCGACAACGACAGGGCCTGCAACAAAAAAACCCTTGTTGTGCGCATTGGGCCAAAAAACAGCCGTATTTATCACCTTTGCCTCTTAGCTGGCATTTTTTTGTTCTTCTCTATCTTCACTTTTTACAATGCAACGAATTGGTTTAACTGGATTTTTTTGCTTGCGGCTCCGCTAGCATTTCGTCACGGGCAAGCCGTGTGGCAAGCTAAAGATGGCGCAGCGATCCGTCCGCTAATGGGCCAAGTGGTCAAACTCGCGCTTATCACGAACTTGCTGTTTTCTTTACCGCTGTTTGTCAATGTTTCCCTATAAAGCAAATTGCGTGATATCTTTAATACCATGGTGTTTTGGCTATCTTGGAATAAAATTTGTTAATAGCGTTCATTTTGTACATTAACGAACTTTTCGAGCAAATTGCCCCTTCTGAATGAGAGATCGATGATGGAATACAATACTTCGCAGCTGTGTGATATTTATCTAGATCAAATCGATGTTCTAGAGCCAATGATGAGTAGTTTTGGTGGACGAAGCTCATTTGGCGGCCAGATCGTCACAGTGAAATGTTTTGAGGACAACGGCCTTATTCGCGAACTCTGCGAACAAGACGGCACAGGGCGCGTGATGCTGGTTGATGGCGGCGGCTCCTTGCGCTACGCGCTGATCCACGCAGAACTTGCTCAGCTTGCGGCTGACAACAATTGGGAAGGTATGGTGGTGTACGGCTCGGTGCGTGATGTTGATGCGCTTAGCGAAATAGACATTGGCATTCAAGCACTTGCCTCAATCCCCGTTGGCGCGCAGAACCGCTCCATTGGCGAGCTAGATATCGCAGTAAATTTTGGCGGGGTGACTTTTTTGCCGGACGACTACCTGTACGCTGACACCACCGGTGTGATCATATCGCAAGACCCTATCGATATAGATTGACCCACCGATGATAGATTGCCAGAGCCTCACGGCTCTGTTTTTATTCTACTTCTTCGATTTTACCCAGCAGGCTGCGGATACGTTGCTGCCAAGCTTCTTGCTCAGCACGCATTTTTTGGTTCTCAGCCTCTAGCGTTTCTTTGGTCTGTACTGCATTCTGTGAAGCCATTTTCAGCGCATTATTTTGCTCTTTTAATTCTTCAATTTCTAATTGCAACAAAGAGATAGTATCGACCGCTACCTGCACCTTATCTTCTAACTGTTCTAAAATTTCCAATGACATAAGCCACCTATTTTGTCCTAGCGCAATGCGCAAATCTGATCAAATTCATCAAGTACTGATGATTATAAGTTTCCATCAACATTCTAACTAGGCAAGGCAGATCAAGCACTCACCACGGCACATTTTTGCAGACGTTTGCACAAAAAAACGTCAGGCATATGCCGCTTTTTCGCTATAAACGACAATCGACAGCCTTTTTGGTACCTGCAATTTTTCTTAAGCGGCCAAGCGCACTCGCCCATTTATTCTTTCTAGTACAACGCGTTATGTTACCATACGCCATCTCTTTTGTTGTTATTGATTACGGGTTGGTTGGATAGATATGAAACGTGATTTAGCTATGGCTTTTTCTCGAGTGACCGAGAGTGCGGCGCTTGCAGGTTTTCGCTGGCTTGGACGAGGTGACAAAAATGCAGCGGATGATGCAGCAGTGCAAGCTATGCGTATTTTGTTCAACCAAATCGATATCGAAGGTGAAATTGTCATTGGCGAAGGGGAAATTGACGAAGCCCCAATGCTCTATATCGGCGAAAAAGTGGGCAAAGGCGGCGACCTTGTCGACATTGCGGTTGATCCGATTGAAGGTACGCGCATGACCGCCATGGGGCAGCCTAATGCATTGTCGGTGCTGGCCGCCGCTGAAAAAGGCAGTCTTTTACAAGCGCCTGATATGTATATGGAAAAGCTAGTGGTCGGCCCGCAAGCAAAAGGCAGTATCGATCTTGCGCTGCCGATTGAAGTGAACCTCAAAAATATCGCTAAAGCGCTCAACAAAAGCCTGTCTGAGCTTACGGTCGCCACGCTTTCTAAGCCGCGTCACGACGAAGTGATTGAAAAAATGCAGCAAATGGGGATCAAAGTGTTCGCCTTTGCTGACGGCGATGTAGCCGCTTCAATTCTCACCTGCATGCCAGACAGCCAAGTCGATGTCATGTATGGGATCGGCGGCGCGCCGGAAGGGGTGATTTCGGCAGCGGTGATCCGCGCGCTCGGCGGCGATATGCACGGCAAACTGCTGCTGCGCCACGCCGTTAAGGGCGACACACCAGAAAACCGCCAGCTTGCCTTAACAGAGCTCACGCGCTGTAAAAAAATGGGCATTGAAGTCAACCAGCGCCTCACGCTTGAAGAGATGGCGCGCAGCGATGAGATCATTTTCTCCGCGACCGGCATTACTAAAGGTGACTTGCTTGAAGGCGTAACGCGCCGCGGCAATATCGCAACCACCGAAACGCTGCTGATCAGCGGGCGCTGCAGAACAATTCGCCGCATCCAGTCCAGCCATTATCTAGATAGAAAAAGCACCGAAATCAAAAAAATCATTTTATAAAAATTGACCGCCGCCAGTGTAACGCCATGTTACCTTGCGGCGGCAAAAACAACTTAAGCTCGCTTAGGCGCAGTGGATTTCCGCTGCGCCTCCTAGCAAAACTGACCCCACAATCAAGGCTGATATTGTGCGGCAGTCACAAACTCTTCAAAGCTTTCACACCAGATAATGACGGAGTTAAAGCGCGTCAAATCGACGCCTTCCGGCAATTTAACAATAAAATTGTCGAAGGTGCGCACTTGACCAACCAGCACCATACTATCTCTCAGGCGAGTGAAATCTTCGTCAGTTTCAACAAATTCAGGCGATAAATAGAGAAAATAGTCGGGCCCCGGCGCCAGCTTGCCGTGAAACGCAACGGCAGTAGGCCCCACGCTCACCTCGCCTTCCCCCCAATGCAGACGATCGCTGCCTTTGAGATCGCGGTGGAACATGCCTTTAAACGGCGCATTCGCTTGCAGCGCGCGAATTTCTTCAATCGGCGGACTGTCGGGGGCGAGCAGGATCGGGAGAGAGTAAAGACCGCCGGCAAAACCAATGACACCGACAACCAGATGAGAACTTAACAGCAGAACGATTGCTTGACGTGACATAGAATATGACTCGTTGACCTATCGTGCTCCCGAGCATACCAGCAAATTAAGTCGTTGCGCTAGCCCATTTTAGGATGATTTTAAAATCATAAAGATGGCGCCTTCAAAGAAAAACAGCCAAGGATCAACTCCTTGGCTGCATCACGGCTAGAATCTTTGCTCGCACATTCGCGGCATTTTAGCGAGCCGCATTCGCGCCCAAATTAACGCATCGTAACGAACTCTTCCGCGCCCGTCGGGTGAATGGCCACGCAGCTGTCAAAGTCAGCTTTGGTTGCGCCCATTTTTAGCGCCACCGCAAAGCCTTGCAGCATTTCGTCGACAGCAAAACCGATGCCGTGCAGGCCGACAATTTTCTCATCCTCGCCGACACACACCAATTTCATGCGGCACGGCTGACGATGCGCAGTCACCGCCGAATACATCGGAGTAAAGCTGCTTGAGTAAATTTTCACTTGCGATTGGCCATATTGCGCCACCGCCTGCGGCTCGCTCAGGCCAACCGTGCCGATAGGCGGATGGCTAAACACCACACTTGGCACAAGGTGGTAATCCATTTTCGCCTGCGGCTTGTTGTTAAATAGGCGCTCAGAAAGCAGGCGCCCCGCTTTGACCGCAACTGGCGTAAGCTCGATCCCGCCCGCCATCGCATCGCCAACGCAGTAAATGCCAGACGCGCTGGTGTTTTGGAATTCATCAACCACAACAAAGCCTTGCTCATCGACAGTGACGCCGGCCGCGTCAAGCTCTAGCGCCGCAGTTGCTGGCGTACGGCCAATCGCCCAAATCAACACATCCGTGTTGTGCACCGTGCCATTGGTAAAATGAATGCTGATGGAGCCGTCCGTTTCCTTAACCACTTGAGTGGGAATAGAATCGGTGTGCAGCGCCACGCCTTGCTTGGTCATCTCTTGCACCAGCGTTTCAACCAGCAGCGGATCAAATTGACGCAGCGGCGAATTTTTACGTACAAACAGCGCCGTTTGCGTGCCAAGCGTCTGCAGTACGCCTGCAATTTCTACAGCAATGTAGCCTGCGCCCACCACAGCGACGCGCTTAGGCTGCGCGTTTAACAAGAAAAATCCATTTGAATCAATGCCGTGCTCGGCGCCCGGAATAGCTGGGATCGACGGCTTGCCGCCAACGGCAATGAGAATATGCGGCGCGCTGTAACGCTTGCCGTTCACTTCCACCGTCTTAGCGTCGACAAAGCGGGCGAACCCTTGCAGCACGGTAATGTTATTTTTGGCCAGCACATTTTCATAACTTTTATGAATGCGCTCGATATAAGCGGAGCGGCTTTGCACCAGCTTTTCCCAGCTAAAGCCGTTTAAGCTCACGTCAAACCCGTAATCGGGCGCCAAAAATTTGATGGCTTCAGCCAGCTGCGCGCCGTGCCACATCACTTTTTTAGGTACGCAGCCGACATTCACGCAAGTGCCGCCCAGCGCAGTGCCTTCAATCAGCGCCACTTTTGCGCCATGCATCGCGGCGCGGTTTGCAGAAGCAATCCCGCCACTGCCTGCGCCAATGCAAATATAATCAAATTGCTCTGTCATACAACTTCACCCTTTTTGATCAAAAATACCCAAAAACTTACGCCACCCGCTACTCTGGCACAACCCAGCGCACCAAGTGGTGACCGGTTTGCGGCGCCAGCACTGATTGTAGCCACGGCAACACGCTTTGCATCGTTTCATGCAGCTGCCAAGGCGGATTTATCACGATCAGCCCCGACGCGCTCATGCCAAACTCATCAGAATCAGGACGCACACCAAGCTCAAGCTGCAAAATTTTGCGAATGCCAAGCTCAACAAGCCCGCGCGTTATGACATCCACATTACGTCGATAAACAACAGGATACCAAATCGCGTACACGCCGGTGGCAAATCGTTTCACACTTTGCGCGATACCGTCCACCACATCTTGATATTCGGTTTTTAGCTCGTACGGCGGATCTATCAGCACCACGCCGCGCCGCGTTTTAGGCGGCAAACTCGCCTTTAAGCGCGCGTAGCCATCTTCTTGAAACACTTTGACCTGCCGGTCGCCGCGCATCTCTTGCAATAACAGAGCAAAATCAGTGGGATGCAGCTCAGAGAGCGACGCCTTGTCTTGCTCACGCAATAACGTGCGCGCAATCAGCGGCGAGCCTGGGTAAAAGCGTAGCGCGCCATTCGGATTTAGCTTTTTGATAATATTTACATAATTTGCCAGCGGCGCAGGCAAATCGTCGCGCTGCCAAATCAGCTCGATCCCTTCTTTAAACTCGCCGGTTTTCGTCGCGTGCGCCCCTTGCAGATCGTAGCGGCCAGCGCCCGAATGCGTGTCGTAGTAGACAAAAGGTGCCTCTTTTTGTTTTAGCGCGTCAAGGATCAAGGTAAGGACAATGTGTTTTAAAACATCAGCATGATTTCCCGCATGGAAACTGTGGCGGTAACTGAGCATCATTTTTTCCATTTAATCAACGAAAAGACATTATCCTCATTCGCCGCACTTATCGCTATCAATAACGCAAAGCGCCAGCGCGTCGCACTTCGCCACAGAGCAAAAAAAGATGATAACATCAGCATTTGCCTTTTTTGCACTGTTTAGACAGGAGTCACTATGACCAATCCTTTACTTTCTTTTACCGATCTGCCGCCATTTAGCGCGATAAAACCAGAACATGTCGAGCCGGCCATCACACAAGCGATAAGCGATTGCCGCAGCGCTATCGAGCAAGTGTTAGCGGACACGAGCGCGCCGACGTGGCACAGCATCTGCGTGCTGCTAGAAGAGTCAAACGACCGCCTCAGCCGCATCTGGTCAGCCGTCAGCCACATGAACTCAGTGATTAACAATCAGCCGCTACGCGAGGCGCATGACGCCTGCTTGCCTTTGTTATCAGAATACTCAACGTGGGTTGGCCAACATCTGCCGTTGTACGAAGCGTACAAAGCGATCAAAGCGCGCGATGATTTTGCAACGCTCAGCACGGCGGCGCAAAAAAGCGTGACCAACGCGCTGCGCGATTTTGAGCTTTCGGGCATTGCGCTGCCAGAAGAGCAGCAGCTGCGTTTTGGCGAGATCAGCCAGCGCCTCTCTCAGCTCAGCTCGCAATTTTCCAATAATGTGCTCGATGCCACCATGGCATGGACTAAGCAAGTGTTAGACAAAAATGAGCTAAGCGGCCTGCCGCAATCAGCGCTAGAAGCCGCGCAAGCTAAAGCGCAGGCCAAGCAGCTTGATGGCTATCTGTTCACCCTTGATATTCCGTCATATTTGCCGGTTATGACTTACTGCGACAACCAAGCGCTGCGCCAAGAAATGTATCAAGCGTACGTAACTCGCGCCTCAGATCAAGGCCCGCACGCTGGCAAATTCGACAACAGCAACCTGATCAATGAATTGCTAGCGTTAAAGCACGAGCTGGCGCAGCTACTAGGACTTGCCAACTACTGCGAGCGTTCGCTCGTAACCAAAATGGCCAAAAGCCCAGCACAAGTTTTTGATTTTCTAGATGATCTAATCGAAAAAGCGCGTCCGCAAGGACAAAAAGAAGTGGCGGCACTGCAACAATTTGCTAGCGAGCAATTTGGCATACAGACGCTTAACGCTTGGGATTACGCCTACTACAGTGAAAAACTCAAGCAGCAACGCTATCAGATCAGCGACGAAGAGCTGCGCCCTTATTTTCCAGAAGAGCGCGTCATTGCGGGCCTGTACACCGTGCTAAAACGCGTCTTCAACGTTGAAGTGACGCCGCGTCAAAACGTAGAAACATGGCATAAGGATGTGGATTTTTATGACATTTTTGACGCCAGCGGCAAGCTGCGCGGCAGTTTCTATCTTGATCTGTATGCGCGCGAAAATAAGCAAGGCGGCGCGTGGATGGACGTTTGCCGTGGCCGGCGTCTCATGAGCGATCAAACGCTGCAAACGCCTATCGCGTACTTAACTTGCAACTTTAACCGCCCAGTTGGCGATAAGCCTGCGCTTTTCACTCACGACGAAGTGATCACACTGTTTCATGAGTTTGGCCACGGCATTCACCACATGCTCACGCAAGTGGATGCGCCAGATGTTGCGGGGATCAACGGTGTGCCGTGGGACGCGGTTGAGCTGCCGAGCCAATTTTTAGAAAACTGGTGCTGGCAAGAAGAGGCGCTCGCGTTCATTTCTGGTCACTATCAAACTGGCGAGCCATTGCCAAAAGAGATGCTTGATCGCATGATCGCCGCGCGTAACTTCCAGTCAGCAATGACAATTTTGCGCCAGCTCGAATTTGGCCTGTTCGATTTCACTCTGCACTACCAATTTGATCCTAAGCAGAATGTCGACGTGGTCGCTACGCTAACCAAAATCAAAGAGCGCGTCGCGGTTGTGCAATCGCCAGCTTGGTCACGCTTCGCGCACAGCTTTGGCCATATTTTCGCAGGCGGCTACAGCGCGGGCTATTACAGCTACCTGTGGGCCGAAGTTTTGTCTGCCGACGCATTTGGCCGTTTTGAAGAGGAAGGGATCTTTAACCCTGAAACCGGTGCATCCTTCTTAAACAACATCTTAGAGCAAGGTGGCAGCGAAGATCCGATGGTCTTGTTTGAACGCTTCCGCGGACGCGCGCCATCAACAGCCGCGTTACTGCGCCAACGCGCGATAGCATAAAAATAGAAAAGCGCCTCGTTAAACAGGCGCTTTTTCACTAAAGCAATTGACGTAACAGCTTGATGCTAAAAATTAACTTAAAGTCGGACCGCGATTGACCACTTGCAGTAGCAGCGCCTCTCGCAGTGCGCCTTGCGCCAGCGCCAACGTCTCAATTTGCATGCACTCAAAAATAGCAATCAAAATCGCAAGCCCGCTTGGGAAAACCATCGCGCGCTCAGCATTCAAACCAGAAATGTTAATTTTTTCAAAGTATTGGCAATCAATAAGCTGCGCTTTAAGCCGATGCAGCAGCGCCAAATCGATCTGCTCGACCTTATCTTGGATCTGCAAAATTTTATGAATAGATTGCATGATGCCGCTCGCGCCAAAGCACTTTTGCCAGCTAACCGCTTGATAGCTTGGGACAATCGGGAAAAGCTTCTCTTTAGCCGCGGCAATCGCTGCAGCAAAATTGGCCTCAGTTAACTTATCGTCAGCAAAATAGCGCGTGCGCCAAGTGACGCAGCCCATCTCCAAGCTGGTCAACAGCAGCGGTTTGGTATCTTTACCAATGATAAGCTCGCTACTTGCCCCGCCAATATCAATGACTAATGAGTGAACGCCATTTTGCCAAGTGCTCGAATAAAACGCTCGCTCCACGCCGGCAAACTCGCTTGCGCCTTGATAAATCAGCGCCGCTTCCTGCTCGCCCGAGATCAGCTGAATTTCCACACCTAAAACGGCTTTGCCTTGCGCCAAAAATTGCTGCTGATTTGCCGCTTGGCGCAAAGCCGCCGTCGCTACGCAAATCACATTTTCTTTAGGGATAGCCGCAATCTCTTGCGCGAAGCACTCAAGACAAGCTAAGCCCCGCGCAAAAGCGTCATCATCGAGCAGCAGCAAGTCGCCATCGCGCCGCAGCCCTGCAGCAAGACGCACTTTACGTTTGATCTTCGTCACCGTGCGCGCTGCCGAGCCCTCTTTTTTTACGATCCACAGGTGAAAACTGTTGGAGCCTAAATCAATCGCGGCATAATAAGAACTGTTACTGGTCAATGGCTCCACGCGTTATACCTTTGGCGCAGAAGGGCGGCGACGTGGACGAGGCGACGTGCCTGAGTTGCCATTTTTAGCGCCAGTGCGGCGGCTGTTCACTTGCCTTGTTTTGTGCAATTTTAACGGCGGTGGCAAGTCGGTCAACAGCGCGCTCGGATCGTAATCGGAAACCGCAATCGAATGACCGATGTAAGTTTCAATCGCCGGCAAGTTGATGGCGTACTCTTCACAAGCAAAGCTGATGGAGTGGCCGCTTGCGCCTGCGCGCCCAGTGCGCCCAATGCGGTGCACGTAATCTTCGCAGTCATCCGGCAAATCGTAGTTAAACACGTGCGTCACTTTGGGAATATGCAAACCGCGCGCGGCAACATCCGTCGCCACCAGCAGATCCAAATTACCTTGCGTGAATTGCTGCAAAATCTGCTCGCGTTTTTTTTGCGCAACGTCGCCAGTCAAAAGGCCAACGCGCAGCCCATCGGCGGCTAAATGGCCCCAGATGTCTTCACAGCGATGCTTGGTGTTGGCAAAAATGACGGCGCATTCTGGCCACTCTTCTTCAATCAGCGTTTGCAACAGGCGCATTTTGTCGCTGTTTGATGGATAAAAGAGTTCTTCTTTGATGCGGTGCCCTGTTTTTTGCTCAGGCTCGACCACCACATGCTGCGGCGCTGTCATGTGTTCAAACGCCAGCTCTTGTACGCGGTACGACAAGGTAGCAGAAAACAGCATGTTCAGACGCTCATCCGGCGGCGGCATGCGGCGCAATAAGAAGCGAATATCTTTAATAAATCCAAGGTCAAACATGCGATCAGCTTCGTCAAGCACCATAACTTGAATGGCGCGCAAATTGATCACTTGCTGCTTAACAAAATCGATGATCCGCCCAGTTGTGCCGATAAGGATATCAACACCATTTTCTAGCGCGGCTTGCTGCTTGTCATAACTTTCGCCGCCGTACGCCAGACCAGCTTTGAGCGCGGTGCTTTCAAGGAGCGGCTGCGCGTCATTGTAAATCTGCAGCGCAAGTTCACGCGTAGGTGCCATAATGATGGCGCGCGGCGAACGTTTGTCCTGAAGTTTTGCAGGGTTAGTTAATAAGTAATGAAACGTTGCGGTCAAAAACGCCATGGTTTTACCGGTGCCGGTTTGCGCTTGACCTGCAATGTCTTGCCCGTTTAATAAGATCGGCAGTGCTAAAGCTTGAATAGGGGTGCAGTATTGAAACCCTTTTTTCTCCAAGCCGCTGACTACATCAGCGTGAAGGCCGAAATCAGCAAATTTGTGCTGTGTGAGATGCGTCATTTTCATTGTTACAGGATACCAGCTAATGCTTGCAATAAGAAAGTAGATCCAGTCAAATATTACCATCTTCTGCTGATGCACCTGCATCAACAGCAAAATAACCATCGAGGTGAATAATGAGCGATATGATTTTGCAGCTAAGCGACAATAGCTTTGACAGTGACGTTCTTCAGGCTACTGGCCCAATCCTTGTGGACTTCTGGGCGGAATGGTGTGGCCCTTGCAAGATGATTGCACCGATCCTCGACAGCATTGCTGAAGAGTACGAAGGAAAGCTCACTATCGGTAAACTAAATATCGACCAAAACCCTAATACGCCTGCAAAATTTGGCATTCGCGGCATTCCAACGCTACTATTGTTCAAGAACGGTACCGTTGCTGCAACCAAAGTTGGCGCGCTGTCTAAGACGCAACTTAAAGAATTTTTAGACGCAAACTTATAATCTATCAAGCCGCAGCCCTCTGCGGCTGCTTTTCCTCTGCTGCTGCAGCGGCTTGCATAGGCGAGATCAAAAATATTCTTTTTTTTGCGGCGAATGCCATTATTTCTAGTGCGTGATCTAGTCTGGACAAGATTTTATTCTGATGTTAATTTACTGTATGTAATTGTGTTCATCCGTTCATTCTCGAAGCACATCTAGAACTTCTTTACTCGAATTTAACTCTACTCTTGACAACTTTAACTTATAAAAAGACACCTACCACTATGAATCTTACCGAATTGAAGAACAAGGCAGTGTCCGAGCTGGTTGCCTTAGGCGAAAGCATGGGCCTTGAAAATCTTGCCCGCCTGCGTAAACAAGACATTATTTTCGCTATCTTAAAACAGCACGCAAAAAGCGGCGAAGACATCTTTGGCAACGGCGTATTAGAAATTCTTCAGGACGGCTTTGGTTTCTTGCGCAGCGCAGACAGCTCGTACTTAGCAGGTCCAGACGATATTTACGTTTCACCGAGCCAAATTCGCCGCTTCAACTTACGCACCGGCGACACGATTTCTGGCAAAATTCGCCCACCTAAAGATGGCGAGCGCTATTTCGCGTTATTAAAAGTAAACGACGTCAACCACGACAAACCAGACAACGCGCGCAACAAAATTTTATTTGAAAACTTAACGCCGCTGCATGCCAACGAGCGCATGATCATGGAACGCGGCAACGGCTCTACTGAAGATATTACCGCGCGGATCCTCGACCTTGCGGCGCCAATCGGTAAAGGGCAACGCGGCCTCATCGTCGCACCGCCAAAAGCCGGTAAAACCATGCTGCTACAAAACATCGCGCAAAGCATCACTTACAACCACCCAGAGTGCGTGTTGATGGTATTGCTGATCGACGAGCGCCCAGAAGAAGTAACCGAAATGCAACGCCTCGTAAAAGGCGAAGTTGTGGCTTCTACGTTTGACGAGCCAGCTGCTCGCCACGTTCAAGTTGCTGAAATGGTTATCGAAAAAGCTAAGCGCTTGGTTGAGCACAAAAAAGACGTTGTCATTCTGCTCGACTCCATCACTCGCCTTGCGCGCGCTTACAACACCGTTGTGCCAAGCTCAGGCAAAGTACTGACCGGTGGTGTTGACGCCAATGCACTGCATCGTCCGAAGCGCTTTTTCGGCGCCGCACGTAACGTTGAAGAGGGCGGCAGCTTAACTATCATCGCCACCGCGCTTGTCGATACCGGTTCGAAAATGGATGAAGTTATCTATGAAGAATTCAAAGGTACCGGCAACATGGAGCTGCATCTGTCTCGTAAGATAGCAGAAAAACGCGTCTTCCCAGCTATCGACTTCACCCGCTCGGGCACGCGCCGCGAAGAGCTGCTCACCAAGGCTGATGAACTGCAACGCATGTGGATTTTGCGCAAGATTGTCCATCCTATGGGCGAAATTGAAGGAACCGAATTCTTGATCGACAAGTTGGTAATGACAAAAACCAACATCGAGTTTTTTGAAGCCATGCGCCGTCAAAAAAGCTGATCAACCTGAATAAAAAAAGCACTGCTCGCAGTGCTTTTTTACTTTTTAGGGAGCAACAATGAGTTATGACGATTTAAATCAATTTCTTACGCACCTTGAGTCCATCGGGGAGCTTGTCCGCATCACAGAGGCGGTTGATCCCGACCTTGAGATCGCCGCCATTGCCGACGCTGTTTTAAAAAAACAAGGCCCAGCGCTCTTATTTGAAAATCCCATCGGCCATTCCATGCCGGTGCTAGCGAACCTGTTTGGCACGCCCAAGCGAGTTGCGCTTGCGATTGGCGCTGATGATCTGCGCGCACTAAAAGAGCTTGGCGCGCTGCTCGCTTCACTCAAAGAGCCGCAAGCGCCCGACAGCTTACGCTCGCTTTTTACGCTGCTGCCTTTGTATAAAAATGTGCTGCACATGCCGGTCAAGCGGGTCAAAAACGCGCCTTGCCAGCAAATTATTTGGCAACACGAGCAAGTTGATCTTGATAAGCTGCCGATCATGCGCTGCTGGCCACAAGACGTGGCGCCGCTGCTCACTTGGGGGCTGACTATCACGCAAGGCCCCTACAAAAAACGGCAAAATCTTGGGATCTACCGTCAGCAAAAATTGAGCAAAAACAAAATCATCATGCGCTGGCTCGCCCATCGCGGCGGCGCGCTTGATTTCAAGGATTGGATGCAGGCTCACCCTGACAAACCATTCCCCGTCTCAGTGGCGTTTGGCGCCGATCCTGCCACCATCCTTGCAGCGGTGACGCCCGTGCCAGACAGCTTATCGGAATACGCATTTGCCGGCCTGCTGCGAAAAAGCCGCTCGCGGGTCGTGAAAAGCATTAGTAATCAATTAGATGTGCCGGCGAGCGCTCAGTTAATTTTGGAAGGCTATATCGATCCCACTGAATTTGCTGATGAGGGGCCGTTTGGCGATCACACCGGCTACTACAACGAGGTCGAGCGCCATCACGTCATGACTGTTACGCACATGACTTTGCGTGAAAACGCCATTTACCACAGCACTTACACCGGACGCCCGCCCGATGAACCGGCGATGCTTGCCGTTGCGCTCAATGAAGTGTTCATTCCGCTGCTGCAAAAGCAATTCCCTGAAATTGTTGATTTTTACCTGCCGCCAGAAGGCTGCTCGTACCGGCTTGCGATCGTTTCCATCAATAAGCAATATGCCGGCCACGCCAAACAGGTGATCATGGGGATCTGGTCGTTTTTGCGCCAGTTTATGTACACCAAATACGTTTTGGTGTGCGATGCGCAGGTCGATATTCGCAGCTGGCCCGCGGTTATGGATGCACTCGCGGCCAATTTTGCGCCCACGCAAGACATTGTAAGCGTTAATAATACGCCGATTGACTCGCTCGACTTTGCTTCGCCGGTTGCGGGGCTTGGCGGCAAGATGGGGCTTGATTTCACGCAAAAATTTGCAGAAGAGCAATTGGCAGCCAAAATGCAGGCGGATCAGCTGCCGCCGCTTGCGCTGCATTCGCAACACTCGGATCTCAAGCTCTATTTTCCGAAAAGCGGACAAGGGCAGGTTGTTTTTGCCACATTGGACACAGCGGACATAGCAGAGAGACAAGCGCCAGCGATTGTGCCGCCTAGTCAGGCTAAGTTGATGATTTTGTTGGATGCGGAAATAGATGCCACTTGTTGGTCAGATGTCATTTGGGCGCTCACAACCCGCTCCGATCCGGTGCGAGATCTGCAGCTCATCAATAACTGTTTAGTTCTCGATGCCACAAACAAGGCGCCGTCGCAAAGCAATCGAGAATGGGGAAAGCCGATAACCAAAGACCCTCACATTGAGGAGAAGGTGCGCGGGCTGCTTGCTAAGTTGGGGATGCTTTAATTGCTTGAATTTACTAGCAGCGCCTCAGCAGGCCTGCTAGTCCTTTTTCTTATCTTTAGCTTGGGAGTGCGCTTTTTCTTGCTCATTTCTTTCATGCAGCATTTTAGTAACTAATGGATTGCGCTCAGAAGAAAATTTCAGCTGCACATTGCTATTTTGCGCAGACATACGCGGCCCTTTTCTTGTTGCGGACAAACTGGGCGCGTTTTGGCTCGTCAGATCCGGCAAAACGCCAGACGGCACAGGCACTAAACGGTAAAATTCGTCGTAGCTCATGATTTTTTCCGGCAGCGCGGTTTTGTCCACCGAAATAAGAACTTGCTGACTTAAAAGCAGTTTTTTTGTAATGGCATTTTTCTCTGCCTGAGCCACAAGCCACTCTTGCTCTTCCGACTCATCCAGCGCTAACTTGTGAATTTGCTGCTCAAAAATCTGCATAACCACCCCGTCAAAATACAAAGCCAGCAAGATGCTATTGTATGAAATTTTCGTTATGGCGAATATATCTCGCCGAGGCTTGGATTATAAAGCTCATCCTTACTTTCATTTAGTGAAATATTATATAATTCAGTTAATTGATTGGCTGAACATTTTTTAAATCACGCAAGTAAAACGGTCTATAAATTAAATTTTTCGAAAAGCTAATTTAACGCTGCAATATTTCATAACTTCACAAAGGATTATTTAATTTTGCACAATAAAAAGCCCAGCAATCGCTGGGCTTTTTTAACTTAATGTTGTTATTACTGATCTTCAACAATTACCGCTTTAGGGAACGTCTCTTTCACACAGTTTGCGTAATCGCCTTTTACAAAAGCAGAATAAGCAGTTTGATAGCGCACAAGCTGACAAGCATAGGATTTTTCATCTGGTGTTGAAGTGCCACCCCATGACCAATCCTCTGTCCAGTAAATGTTAACCGCGCCTGCGCCATATTCGTCGAACGATTTCATACCGGCACAACCAAGCACTTCACTATCAAGGATCGGCACTCCAAAATGCTCAGCAAATTTGCGGTAGTAGCTGATCCTATTTTGCGATTGCGCAATCTCCGTGCTGCCACCACACTCAACGCCACCATTGATGATCTGTGTTGTGACACCAAATCCTGGCACCAAGCCATTAGCAAGGTCGCGCTCATTTGGCTGCCAAGTTCCATTGATTACGTTCAGCATTGATGGCTTAGGTGGTTGTGGATAGACGAAGAAGAATATTGCTGACGCTAAGTTCAACCAAGTCTCTGCAACCATTTCTGGTTTTTGCAGCAGCACAGAAACGTCACCATAAATGGCTTCTGAGAACGGGCCGTAGTTAAAGTTGTAGCTTAACTGCTTAGCGCCGCGACCAAAGTAGGATTTGAAATCGCCATTTTCAAACTTACCACATGGCCATTTTTTAGCTTGCCACGTTTCAGGTTGGCTACATTCTGCGTTATAGCCGTCGCGTCCTTCTTCACTCCAGCCCATTTCTCTAACGTGAACAAGGCCTTGCTTCCACTCTGGCTCATCCCAATAAGCATTGTGGCCGCCTGTTTCTTGCGCGAAATGCGCAAACATAGTTGCCAGCGACTTACGGCAGATCGCATCAGAATCACGACCATCCGTGTAGGTTTGACACAATGATGGGAACTTACCAACCGCCTTTAAGAAATTAAGATAGGTGTATTCAGGTGCACGCGTCGGGAACAGCACCTCATTCCAATCTTTCTCCGGCATGATGGCTTCAACGCGCTTCACATTGTCAGGATTTGTTTTAGACAGCGCCACAATTGCCTCAACTTGATCGTTAGGCAAAGTACGGATGTCATTTTTAACAATTTCCATCATCGGGAAAGAGGTCAGCTCAAGTTCTTTTGCATCGATAACTGAGCGCGGAATGTAATATTTTCCATCAGGGCCGATAGTGCCACCAGGGCCAGATGCGCCGCCAGTGCTGCCGCCTGTATCACCGCCGACAGGGGGTGGCGTTGGAGTTGGAGTTGGATCTGGCGTTGGGTTTGCAGCCTCATCTTCAGAAACTTTTTCCCACGCATCCGCCCAAGCGGTGCCTGTGCCTGGTGCGTACGCCCAAGAAGAGCCTGAGCACCACGCCGATGTCACGCCTGATTTACAACGGTAAAGTTGGTTGCTAACCGCGACGACATCACCTGCTTTGTAAGCGGTTCCTTCTTTATATGCAGGATAATTGCCTTGCAGCGGTGGACCTTCAGGCTCCGGATTAGGAGTCGGAGTTGGATCTGGCTTAGGCGCGGGATCGGGTTTTGGCGCAGTATCACCACCGCCTTGGGCAACTAAAATCCACGGAGATTCCCAAGAATTTGGCGTAACACTTGCTGGACTATCACCTGGATTTGCCCACCACTGCGCTTCGTAAATATTGCCATTAAATGAAACTTGCTCGCCAGTAGAGTAACTCTTTGCTGGATCGTAAGTTTCAGCAGCAAATGCTTGAACACTTAGCGCAAGCATAATAGAAACAGCCAAACGTTTTAACATAGAAGCATCCTGTTTTAATAAAAAGATAAATCCGCTCACTACTTAATATTTAAAAAATATTTGAGAATAAAATAATCAATTAGCTTTCAAAAAACTTAGTCTATTTTTCAGCGGCAAAAAATAGTTTTTTCGTATCAGCTTTGATATGAACAGCAAGTTAATAAAAGTCGTTGAATGAACAGCACCATTTATTTGTCACAAAATAAATAGCATCTATTGAAAAACAAGCATGGTAATTAAAAAGTTTTTCGCACATTTTATTAACTTTATTAATTTGAAAACAAATTTCTAAATATTAAGAAAGCGGCTGACACAGTACATAAATTGCCGAATTTTCAGTAAGCGACATCGGCACCATCATCATGATGTCGAACGCTTTTCGCTCATTGACCCAAAATGGCAATCTTTTCGGCAGCTTATCGCGCGCGATGTCGTTATTGGCCACTTCGCGCAGGCGCGCCATCGTAACGACCTGCATGCTGTTTTTTGTGCAAATTTCCGTCGCTTGGCGCAGCGACGCTCGCCACCACTCTTTGTCTATTTCAAAATGACTTTGCTGATCCTCTGAAGGCACAGGACTGTAAAGATCGCCAATTTTATAAAATTGCCTGTCGCCAATCGTAGCCAGATCCCCGTCGCTCGCGCTGATTATAAAAGGCTTTACTGCAGGAGCAGGCGCAGGCTGAGCTGCCGCACTCGCGTTTTGGGCGGGCACCGTTGGCTCATTACCTTTTGCTTGCGCAATAACAGGAGCTGGCTCACTCAGCGGCACAGCTTTTACAGGCTCTGTGGCCTCCGGCTTTTGCGGCGTAATTTCTTCTTTTGCGAGACCTTTTTCCATCACCGCAGCTGGATTGACTTTCACAGCCGTTGGCGCAGGCACCGCATCTTTCACTTTTGATAACTGATCCAAAACATTATCGGCCTGCTGCTGAGAAATAATTTGTGCGATAGAAGCGTCCTCCTTCTTCGCAGCGGCTTTAGCCACTTTTTCTGCTGCAGCTTTACTTTGGTCGACCTCTTTTACTGCGGCTTTTTTAACTGCTTGAGCTGGCGCGCTTTTTTCTGCTTTCACCGCCTCTGCGACTTTTGCGGGCTTTGCCATGTTGGCTTTAAGCGCAGGCTCGACAGGCGCTATTTTGTTTTGCGCAAGAAGCCCTGAAGTTTTAGATAAGCTGGCAGGCTTAACTTCGCCACTTTTAGGTACTTCACGAATAAACGTCTTGATCACGCTTTTGTTCAGCTCATCACGCAGATAAACAACATCGTCGTAATTGACAAACGGCCCAATCAAACAGCGATACTTCCCCGTATTTTCCTTACGGATCACAACCATATCGATTGATACAACAGGCTCTAGCTGATCAGCGAACGACTTACTTGGCATTTGGCTGGCGTAAGAGCACTGCAACCAGAAAATGCTGTCTCTTTGCGATGGCGCTTGATCATAAATACCTTTACCGATGGGACAAGACTCGTCGGTCACAACCCACGCACGCTGCGAGTCAATAGGCACAGTTTGTGCGGGACAATCAATCTCGGGTTCGCTGTCTTGCACCTCTGCAGCAATTTGCTGGCTATAAATGCAAAAGCATGCGGACAAGATGGCGCAAGAAATTATTTTTTTCATCACCACGCTCCTCCATGAGGCGTTTATCAAATACTTCCAAACACCCAAAAGCTTAGCAAATGGCTGTGCTTACTGATTGATTTCATTGCGTTCATCGCAGTTTTCTTTTTCTAATATCAGTTACCGATCATTAGCTCTATTTTTAAGACAACGTTTTTAAGCAGCGCCTCGCCTTTCTAAAAACCTTAATAGTTTCAAACAAATAAACAGACCAGAGCTTTCCTTGCCGCCACAATAAAATGGCGCCATCGCAACTATTTTATCTATTTTTAGCTGCGCACTTTGACGCGACTATTTAAGCTATGTGAAATTCTAAAAGTCACGCGAGCAATCCATGAATTTCTCATCCATACCTAGCACCAGTTCAAACGCGGCGGCCAGCGCGCTAGCTCAAGATTTAGCTGATCTTTCTTTGCAAGGTGCGGTAGGCGGGGTTGCCAGCAACTGCTGCGAAAATCCGCGCACTCTCGCAGCAAAAGTTTCACTAAACATGGCACAACTTGCGGGATCTGGCATGGAAAAATACTGCGCGATCAGAGAAAAAATTTTGCTAGGCAGTTTGAGCATCGATCAATTTGTTCAAGATTTTTTACAGCCTACGCCGCCTCAAGCACGGCGCAAAAAAGCCAGCGATTACGTGGCTATCTTGCATCTATGGGCACAAAGCGAAATGAATCTTGCACACAACCCATCTTTAAACCTTGCGATACACAATCTCGCCAAAGCGCATCAAAACTACATCGCGTGCGCGGTCAAAGAGATCGCCCACTGCCGAGGCATTTCCGAAGCTAGCGTTCCGCAAAATCCGACCTTAGATGATCTTAGAAATTTATGGCATTTGCCGGTACAAACTGCGCTGCACAATTGGCAGCTCTTTGATTTAACAAAAGAGGCGCTGCAGCCAAAAACCATGCACGGCGCGCTGTATGATCAGTTTGATCCAGCGCTGACTCAGAGCGAAATACAATACAGCGACTTTTTCAGCCATACTGTGCCGCAGCTGCAAGATGCTATTTTGCAATTAACTCAATGTAGTAATGGAACTGCAGAGCAGCTAACCGCAAGAAAAGAAGAGCTAGCACAACTCATTGCCGCGACATGCCAGCAAGCTCGCGACACCATTGCTCATGAGTACATAAAACATTACATTGTTCGCGCCGAAAAGCTCATCATGAACAATTTAGAAGTTCTCTTCCGCCATCTGCAAAAGAATAAAACGCGTGTAGCGGTGAATATTCCGGCCGAAATCAAAGCCATTACCCAGCGGCATACGCAAATTGGCGCCACCTGCAAACTCAGTGCGCTATTTACCGCACACAGCCATTTTTATCCACCGGACTCTGAGCAACATATTCCATATATGAAACTAGGCAATGCCACAGCCACAACGTCAATTCGGAAAAAAGCCAAAGAGCACGGCTCAGTGCAAGGTGAAGTTTTATCTGCCACCCAATTTGCGGCGATCGCCAGTGAATGTGGCATTGATGCGCAAAAACAAACCTTTAACAATTATGAGGAATTTCGCTCCTCAATGATCGCGGCGTTAGAAAGTGGCCACCCTGTCGCCATCGCTTATAACGCAACCCCCACCGCCGCACATTGCCCATCTGGCGAAATCAATGCGCCTTTTTACAGCACAGACTATTTTGTTAAGCAGCTCGAACGTTATGAGCACGCGACACTTGTTACCGATTACGATCCAAGCACAGATTGCTTTAAGTTGGTGACGCAAACTCATCGCGCGCCTCATCCCGAGAGCCCTCAAAATGAAATCTGGTGCCACAGCTATCAGCTTTATCTGTCCAATCTAAGCCTTGCCCCAATGCGCCACTACGAAACGTATTTAAAGAGGAGAACGCGGATCCGTGACACCGGCCAACAAGGAATAGCTTTGGACACAAATCGCTTCTTCCATCCAATTCTTATCCCTAATAAATACGCGGATGCTACAAATTATGCGGCGCCGCTAGCGGGCACCACCGCCGTCACCACTCCCACCGCGCAAGGCAGTGGTTTTCAGGGCTGCTTTTTTGTTTGTAAACCTTTGGCAAAAACTGAGCAGTCGTCGCAGTCGCAACACGCCGCGCCGTAGCCAAGAGCTCACACATGCCCTTGGCATTTATTACAAAATTGTAAAGCTTCGACAACTTTGCTGAAAAAGAGATAGCTTACAATAGCCGCATTGCCGATCCGCACCTAACATTGAAAGTTATAGGAGAAACCATGCGCATTTTATTAGTTGAAGATGATCAAAGCGTTAGCCATTTTATTGCCAAAGGATTTCGTCAAGCAGGCCACAATATTGAGGTGATCAATAATGGCAAACAGGCGCTCACTCGCTGCGTAAGCGAGCAATTTGACGTAGCAGTCGTCGATCGCATGCTCCCCGGCCTTGATGGATTGTCGCTAGTCAAAGCGCTGCGCGCCGCTAAAATCGACACACCAGTGCTGTTTTTGACCTCGCTGGGCGGCGTTGATGATCGCGTGGAAGGGCTCGAAGTGGGCGGCGATGACTATCTCACCAAACCTTTTGCCTTTTCTGAGCTTTTAGCCCGCGTTACCGCACTGTCGCGCCGCTCCGCGCTAAAATCGATCGAGCTTGAAGCGCAGCTTGTGCATGAAGATCTGATCCTCAATCTGTTTAACCACACCGCTACGCGCCAAGGCAAGCCGCTCGATTTGCAGCCGAAAGAGTTTCAAATCCTTGAACTTTTTATGCGCCACCCCGGTAGAGTGATCACGCGCACCATGCTGCTTGAGCACGTCTGGGACATCCATTTTGATCCACAAACCAGCGTGGTTGAAACGCACATTAGCCGTTTGCGCAACAAATTAGAGAAGCCGTTTGAAGACACGCTGATCCAAACGGTGCGCGGCGCAGGTTATAAGTTTGAAAAAAGCAGCAAAGCCGCTGCTAAATAATTATTAGAAAAACAAAAGGAAACACATTGATGATGGACGAACAAATCGTATTTTCTTGGCGCCCCCCAAAGTGGCTAAAACGCTCAGCAATACAGCAAGGTATTGTTTTTTCTTGTGTGTTCATGATCAGTCTGTTTCTCATGGCAACGGTAACAATCAGTTATGTTGACTACGAGCTCGAAGAGCAAAATCGCGAGCTGGTAGAAAAAACCATGCGCCTGACCCAAAGCAGCTTGCATGAAATTGACGACGATCCGATTGAAGACGATGAAATTATTGAAATTCTTGTCACCGGCTTTTTGATCGCCGGAATTCTGGTGTCGCTGCTGACCACCCTCACTATGATTGCGCTAAGTCGCTACACACAAAAACGGATCACGAAAATCGAGTCGGTGCTCAACGCTGCGGCCAGCGGTAAACTTTCGGTGCGGATCGGCGCAGGTTACAATTTTGATGATCTTGGCCAGATCAGCCGCGCGCTTGACGACATGCTCGCCCGCCTCGAAGGCTCGGTGACGGCGATCCGCGATATCTCCGCGAATATCGCCCACGAGCTCAAAACCCCCATCACTCGCCTGCGCTACAATCTGCTGGAATTTCGCGATCAGGCCGAAGAAGTGCTCACCGACGAGTCGATGCTGAAAAACTTGGATAACGCATTGGAGGAGTCGCAGCGCCTTGTCACCATTTTTGACGCGCTGCTGCGAATTTCACAAATTGAGGCCGGCATGCGGCGCAGTCGCTTTTGCCAGCAAAACATCGCCACCATCCTCAATACGGTGGCCGACATTTACGGCGACGTCGCTGAAGATGCAAAAATGAGCTTGACCGTGTCGCTGCCAAGCGCGCCGGTGTGGATTGAAGGCGACCGTGAGCTTTTGATCCAGATGCTAGCCAACCTGATCGAAAACGCACTGCGCTACTGCCCTGAAAATAGCCGCATTATGCTGCGCGGCGCGGCAGAAGAGGGTAAAGCTTGGATCTGCGTGGAAGATAACGGCATCGGCATCTCTGACGAGGAAAAAGCGCGGGTTTTCGAGCGCATGTACCGCGTGGATAAAAGCCGCACGGATGGCGGGATTGGGCTGGGACTTTCGTTTGTCAAAGCGGTGGTCGGTTTGCATCAAGGGAATATTACACTTTATGACTGCAATCCTGGCCTTGGCATTAAAATAGAAATTCCCATCAAATAATTAAATTGATTCATTTAAATTATATAAATGTGAATTTTTATAATTATTGTTGTGCGCAATATTTTGTAAAAAGTCGGCGCTCTATCATTTTCTGCAAATTAAAAACTGACTTGCAGTAACTCATTTTATTTTTTAAATAAAAAATAAACGTTAAAAAAACGAAATAAAAGCCGACATGATTTCTTACTTTTATCAAAAAATAAAGACAGAGATAGATATCATCGCAAAATCAGAGATGATATCGCACCTCTAACATAACCAATTAAATTTACTTCTTATTTCTTATCAGGCATTACCCTTAATTTCGTCAAGCTCAGATAAAACTTCTTGAGCCCAAACTAACCAAGCCTCAGTACGCAAAATATTTCTACGCAGCGCTAAACGCTCAAGTTTTTTGTCGTGCGATAACTGCGCTGGCGTGTGGTAATGTTCTTTTTCTAGTTTTATCAAATGGTTAAGTTGATGCTGAGACTCACAAACTAAATTTTGCATGTGTTCAATCATCGGCTCAGCATTAAAAATGTTGCTGGTAATAAGCTTGGCCGAGATTTCATCACGCTCTGTTGCATGCTTAACTGGTAGCTGATACCACTGGTGCAGGCTCTGGCGGCCAATTTCAGTGATAGAGTAGACTTTACGATCAGGCTTGCCATCTTGCGGCTCAAGTTTAAAAGTCACCGCGCCATCTTCCGCCAATTTGTTTAATTCACGATAAACTTGCTGATGGCTTGCTCGCCAAACATGGCCAATAGCACGGCTAAATTGTTTGGTTATATCGTAACCGGTTGAATCATGGTGACAGAGCACCGTCAAAATAACGTGAGGTAGAGACATCTTTTTCATCCAGTAATTAAAGATAAAAAGCAACTGCAAGCTAATACGTATTACTTTCTGTTTTACGTTTTAACTAAAAGACAGTTGAAACAATTTTACGTTGCGCGAAACTCGCCCAAATAAACTTGGACTTAAATAAATTTGATTTGATCGCTTAATTGTTTGCAATTGCCAAAATAGACTCATTAAATTAAAAAAACACTCACATTAAGGGGACACAATTTGTGTTCTCCGTTGAATAAAATTTGTGATTAATCAATTAAACGCATACGTACCAAGCCTGTATATTTTGTTAGTCAATGGCAGTAATTCCATTCGTGCTTTTTCGCAAAAAAAATGATCTTTGTGGAACTAAATGCAGTTCCGCGCACACATAGAAGAAACTAAAAAGGCTACACAAGGTAGCCTTTTTCATTTTATTTCTTAATATTTTACCTTTAACCGGTGTTGCGCAAACCTGCAGCAATTCCCGCGATGGTGATCATCAGCGCCTCAGTCAACAGCCCTTCTTCCTCAGGCTGCTGGCGCGTGCGGTGCAAGAGCTCCGCTTGCAGCATATTTAGCGGCTCAATGTAGACGTTGCGCAAACGGATGGACTCTGCGCCCCACGGGTCTTGCGCCATCAAATGTTCATTATTTTCAACCATTAAGATTGTTTTAATGTCGCGCTGCAGACGGGTACGCAGCTGCTCGCCAAGGTGCCATAACGACTTATCGGTAAGCTTTTCATCGTAATACTTGGCGATCAGAGGATCGGCCTTAGTAAACACCATCTCAAGCATGCCAAGGCGCGTTGAGAAAAATGGCCACTCGCGGCACATCTCCTCGAGCATGGCCAAATTTCCTTTATCGATTGACGATTCAATCGCTTGCCCAGAGCCAAGCCAAGCAGGCAGCAGTAAGCGGTTTTGACTCCACGCGAAAATCCACGGAATTGCGCGCAAACTTTCTACGCCGCCGTTCGGGTTACGTTTGGCCGGACGTGAACCGAGCGGTAATTTGCCAAGCTCTGGCTCAGGCGTCGCCGCGCGAAAATAGGGAACAAAATCAGGATTGTTGCGCACTACATCGCGATAAGCGCGGCAAGATTCTTTGCTCAGCGCATCCATCAAATGTCGCCATTCTTGTTTTGGCTCAGGTGGCGGCAGAAGATTCGCCTGCAAAATCGCACTTGTGTAGTGATTTAGGCTAGAAACTGCAATTTCTGGAAGACCGAGCTTAAAGCGGATCATTTCCCCTTGTTCGGTAACGCGTAATCCGGCCATTAAGCTGCGTGGAGGCTGCGAAAGCAAGGCTGCATGTGCTGGCGCACCACCGCGACCAATCGAGCCGCCACGGCCGTGAAATAGCGTTAAATTAACACCGGCATTTTCACACAAGCTGATCAGCGACTCCATGGCTTGATACTGCGCCCAGCCGGCCGCCATCACACCCGCATCTTTTGCTGAGTCGGAATAACCAATCATCACCATTTGCTGATTAGCAATCGCGCCGCGATACCAATCGATGCTAAATAGCTGCTCTATAACAGTTTTTGCATTGTTGAGATCGTCAAGCGTCTCAAACAATGGGCACACTTCCATTTTGAAAGGACAGCCCGCCTCTTTGAGCAGCAGGTGCACCGCCAGCACATCCGAGGCCGTTTTCGCCATTGAAATCACATAGGCGCCAAACGCTTCTTGCGGCTGCTTCGCGATGATTTTGCACGTGTTTATTACTTCTTGCGACGCTTCGGTCGGTGTCCAATCACGCGGCAGCAAAGGCCGTTTTGAATTAAGCTCGCGCACCAAAAACGCCAATTTGTCCTGCTCGCTCCACTGGCTGTAGTCGCCCATGCCAAGGCACAGCGTGATCTCAGAAAGCACCTGCGCATGACGCGGCCCCTCTTGGCGAATGTCGAGTTTGACAAGATGAATGCCAAAGCAGCGGATGCGGCGCAGGATGTCGAGCAGCAGGCCATCGGCAATCATGCCCATGTTGCACTCGTGCAGCGACACATAACAGGCGTGCAGCGGCCCCCACAGCTGGTCAACGTGGGTCAGCACGGCGCGTTTATCGCTACGCGCGCTGCTATTTTGCCGATCCAGATAATGAATGGTGTTGATCAAAAGCGAGCGCACTTTTTTCAAGATTGCGCGGTAAGGCTCGTGCTCTTCACCGGCGAGCTCGCGCACAGCGTCGTTGCAGCGCGTCATCGACAGCTCATCGATAAGCTCTTGTATATCAACAAGATAAAGAGAGGCAGCCTTCAGTTTGGACAAAAAGAGCACTTCGCGCGTCACTTTAGCCGTTACCGACGGGTTACCATCGCGGTCACCGCCGATCCAACTTGAGATCTGCACAGGGCTATTGTTGAGCGGCAATTTGTAGCCACAATAGTCGAATAATTTTTGGTCAAGCTGGCGCAGATAGTCAGGCACCGCTTGCCACAGGCTGTTTTCAATCACCGCGTAGCCCCATTTCGCCTCATCAATCGGCGTTGGGCGCTGCTTGCGGATCACATCCGAATGCCACGACTGCGCAAGCAGCTGCTCGAGGCGACGGTGCGCTTTTTCGCGCTGGCGCTGCGGAAGATCGCTTAGCGACAGCTGCGACAAACATTTGTCAATTTGTACAATATTATGGATAGCTGTGCGGCGCGCGATTTCCGTTGGGTGCGCGGTAAGCACCAGATCAATCTTTAATCCATTGACGGTCTGAAGCACTTGCTCCTGACTGATATTTTTTTCAGACAATAGCGCTAACAGCGTATCGAGTGGATTTTTTAGCAATCCCTTATCCCACGCCACGCTGCTGTGGTACTGCTCAGCGATATTGGCAAGGTTTAAAAATTGGCTAAAAGCCCTCGCGACCGGCAGCATCTGTTCGCTAGGCAACGTTTGCAAAAGCTCAATAAGCGCTTCGCGATCCGCAGCCGAGCCGGCGGCAGCCTGCTTTGAAAGACAGCGGATCTCTTCTACCTTCGCTAGCAGCTCTGGGCCGTGCGCCTCTTTGATTGTCTCACCAAGTAAAACACCAAGCATGTTGATGTTACTTTTTAGTTCTGCGTGTGTATCAGTCATAATCAAGGTTCCATAGATAAACTGCGCTTGATTGTATCGCGCAATGCAAACAGACAAGCCCACCACTACAACACAGCTACTGTGATGGCGCGCCTATTCGCTTGCAAATATACCTTTTGCACACTGTGTGCACAAAAGGCCAACACCTGCGGCTAATTTTACTCAACTTTTATCCAGCGGCGCCAAATAAAGGCGAGCATGTGCAGCAAAAGTAACAGCGCGCTTGCCGCTAAAGCAAAATAGATAATAATTGCTTCTATGCTGCGCGGCGCCTCATCAAACTTTGCAAACCACATTAGCCACAAGATCAACTGAAGGCTCGCAAGCTGCCATAAACAGCGCTTGCAGCGCCCAAGCTTTTCTTTGACACTGCTTTTTACTAAATCACACGGTTGGCAGCTCATTATTTTTTTAAATCCATCCAAGCGATAACATAAATCGTCCATCTCAACAAGTTGCAAGCATGCAAGCAACCGCTAAAAAAGGTATAGTTTTGCCATGGCCAGTTGCAAACGATGTTTTTATGAATATACGCGATCTTGAATACTTAGTCGCTCTTTCCGAGCACCAGCATTTTCGTAAAGCGGCAGAAGCTTGCTTTGTCAGTCAACCGACGTTAAGCGGGCAAATCCGCAAATTAGAAAATGAACTTGGTGTCTTGCTGCTCGAACGCTCTAGCCGCAAACTTTTCTTCACTGATGCAGGAATGCAAATAGTACGCCAAGCACAAAAAGTGCTGCTGGAGATCAAGCTGTTGCAAGAGATCGCCAACCAGCAGGGGGAAGTGATGGCAGGTCAGCTCAATATCGGCGTGATCCCAACTATCGGCCCCTACCTGCTTCCGCACGTGATCCCGCTGTTAAAAGAAAAATATCCCGATTTAGCGGTGACCGTTTTTGAAGCGCAAACCAGCCAGCTGGTGCAGCAGCTTGAAGAAGGCAAACTCGACTGCGTGATTTGGGCGGCGGTGCGCGAAACCAGCCACCTGCGCGAAATTCCGCTCTACAACGAGCCGCTGCTGATAGCTTTGCCAGAAACGCATCGCTGGGCGAAAAAAACGCAGCTTAAAATGAGTGATTTGAAGGGCGAGTCCTTGCTTATGCTTGCCGACGGTCACTGTCTGCGCGAGCAAGCTTTAGGCGTCTGCTTCACCGCTGGCGCGTCTGAGGACAAACGCTTTCGCGCCACCAGCCTTGAAACGATCCGCAGCATGATTTCAGCCAATGTCGGGCTAACGCTGTTTCCCAAACTCGCGGTGCCTAAATGTCGCAACCGCGATGGCGTGGTCTACATCCCCACTGCGCCGCCAGAAGCGACGCGCCTGATAACCTTGGGCTATCGCCCTGGCTCACCGCTGCGTAAGCGCTACAAAAAACTGGCGCAGTCAATTGGCGAGCTGATGACGCCGATTTGTGAAGAAAATAGCGCGGCCGATCAGTCGTAACGCCTTCAATTTTTTTAGCAACAAAAATTGCCGCACAAGGAAGTTTTCCTTCCTCACAAGCGGCGTTTTGTTTTTGCAAAAACGGTGAATGATTTACGGCTTTAGCATCGCGCGTAAGTTGGCTAATGCTTGCTGACTGCGCTCAATGCGCTGCTCTGGCGTTGGCGGCGCCTTGTCCTCTTCGCGCAACAGATCATCTTGCGGCAGCTCGTCTAAAAAACGGCTTGGTGTGGGCGTGATAAGTTCGCCGTACTGGCGCCGCTGCTGGCAGTAGGTGAAAGTAAGCTCTCGCTGCGCACGCGTGATCCCAACGTACGTGAGGCGGCGCTCCTCCTCAATGTTGTCCTCGTCGATGCTGCTTTGATGCGGCAAAATCCCCTCTTCCATGCCAATTAAATAAACATAAGAAAATTCAAGGCCTTTTGACGCATGCAACGTCATCAGCTGCACCTGATCCGCCTCGCTCTCTTGCTCGCCGCGCTCCATCGCATCGCGCAAAGTGAGCCGCTGGATGATCTCTTTTAAAGTGCGCGGCTCATTTTGTTCATCGCCATTCAAATCTTTGATGATCCAGCTGTACAGCTCAGAGACGTTCTTGAGCCGCATTTCCGCAGCCTTTGTGCTCGGCGACGTTTCAAACAGCCACTGCTCATAGCCCGACTCACGCACCAGCGCCCGCAGCGCGTCAACAGCCTCGCCGCGCTCAATGCGCTCGCACAAGCCCAAAATCCAAGAGGTAAAGCGCTGTAAAGTTTGCAGCCGCTTACTGGAAATGTGCTGCGCAAATCCTAGCTCCAAACTGGCGGCAAATAGGCTCTTTTGCCGCATGTTGGCGTAAGTTCCAAGCTTTTCGAGCGTCGTCGGGCCAATTTCACGCTTTGGCGTATTCACAATGCGCAAAAAGGCGGCGTCGTCATCTTGATTATTCAAAAGTCGCAGATACGCGAGCATGTCTTTGATTTCTGCGCGCGAAAAAAAAGACGTGCCGCCCGAGATGCGATAAGGAATGCGGTTTTGCAGCAGCGCCTTTTCAATCAAGCGCGACTGATGATTGCCGCGATAAAGCACCGCATAATCGCTGTGACGGGTGCGATTGACAAAACGGTGGGCGATAATTTCGCCGACCACGCGCTGCGCCTCGTGCTCCTCATCTTTCGCTTTGAGCAGCTTTAAAGGCTCACCGTAGGCCAGCTGCGAAAAAAGCTTTTTTTCAAATAGATGCGGGTTGTTGGCGATCAAAATATTAGCCGCATGCAAAATACGCTGGCTAGAGCGGTAATTTTGCTCAAGTTTTATCACGGTAAGCGCCGGAAAATCGTGCCCTAACTGCGCCAAATTTTTCGCCTGCGCGCCACGCCAGCTGTAAATCGACTGATCGTCATCGCCCACAACGGTAAAGCGTGCCCGCTCGCCAACAATTTGCTTAACCAGCTGATATTGTGATGTATTTGTATCTTGATATTCGTCCACCAGCAGGTAGCGAATTTTGCTCTGCCAGCGCGTTAGCACCTCTTGATTGCGGGAAAAAAGCAGCACCGGCAAAAAAATCAGATCGTCAAAATCAAGCGCATTGTAAGCGCGCATTTGCTGTTGATATTGCGCGTAAAATTTCGCAAACAGCACTTCCCGCTCACCGCTTGCTTTTGCTATAGCTTGCTCAGGAAGCAGCAGATTATTCTTCCATTTCGAGATGCTGCTGGTAAGTTGTGCTAGCAACTCTTTGTCGTTATCGAGCGTCTTTTCGGTGAGCGCTTTTAAAAGTGCGAGCTGATCTTGATCATCAAAAAGTGAAAAATTTGCTTTTAAGTCTAAGCTTTTATATTCACGCCGAATAATATCTAGGCCTAATGAGTGAAATGTAGATACGATAAGTCCGCGAGTTTGTGGCCGCGACAAGGTTTGTGCTACGCGCTCCTTCATCTCCCGCGCAGCTTTATTGGTAAAAGTCACCGCCGCTATGTGCCGAGCCTGATACCCGCAACTTTGAATAAGGTAAGCAATTTTATGAGTGATCACTCGAGTTTTGCCAGATCCTGCGCCGGCCAAAACAAGGCAAGGTCCAGAAACATGATTAACTGCGTCAGTTTGGGCTAAATTAAGTTTCACAAGATGTCCTCGAGACAATCGGCTAATGCTGTTAGTTAGAATTCAAAAGTTGAATAGTGATATAGTCCATATTACGCCTGTAGATACTTTGCAGGCCTGTGTCCGCTGCAATTTTGGCAGGCGGCGCAACTCTTTTTCCCTAATATGATAATGGAGCAAACGCAATGAAGAAATCGTTTGTGGTCATGTTAATTATCGCAGTGCTGCTACTTGGCAGCGTGATTGGTTTTAACATGTTCAAACAAAAGATGATTGCTAATTTCTTGGCAAACATGCCTGAGCCTGAATATCCGGTTACAAGCGCGCAGGTTACGCCGAGTGACTGGACTTCGACCATCCAAGCGATTGGTTTTATTGAGCCCAATCAGGGCGTAATTTTGGCGGCTGAGGTCAGCGGTGTCGTCAAAGAGCTCGGCTTTAGTTCAGGTCAAGTTGTCAAGCAAGGAAAATTGCTCGTAAAACTGGATTCTAAAGTGGAAGAGGCCAACTTAAGAAGCGCGATGGCGCGTCTGCCTGCCGCAGAAGCCAGATTTAAGCGGCATCAAGGGCTGTACAAAAATGGCTCGGTATCAAAAGAGGCTTTTGACGACGCGCAAGCAAGCTACAACTCGCTGCGTGCCGATATTGAGAGTTTAACCGCCGCCATTGAGCGTCGCACCATCACTGCCCCCTTTGCTGGCGTAGTGGGTCTGCGTAACGTTTTCTTAGGCCAATACCTGCAACCTGGCATGGAAATTGTGCGTCTCGATGACACGTCGGTAATGCGCCTTCGTTTCACTGTGCCGCAAACAGACATCAGCAAGATCAGAATTGGGCAACCTATTGATATTTCTGTAGATGCATTCCCTGATACACCATTTTCTGGAAACATCAGCGCGATTGAGCCTGCGGTAAGCTTTCAAAGCGGCCTGATCCAAGTCCAAGCCGACATCCCGAACAACGACGGCATGCTGCGCTCTGGTATGTTTGCACGCGCTAACATCATTCTGCCAGTCCAAAAAGATCAGATCATCATCAATCAAACTGCCATCAACTTTGCACTGTACGGCGAAAATGTCTTCGTTTTGCGTGAAGAAGACGGCGTGATGCGCGCTTATCAGCAAGTGATCAAAGTCGGCGAGCGTAAAGGCGGCGACGCGCACATCATCGAGGGCTTAAAAGTCGGTGACGTTATTGTCACATCTGGGCAAATTCGTCTTAGCAACGGCTCGAAAGTTCGCGTAGTTGAAAACAATGCGCTTACTCCTCCAGCTCAATTACCAAAATTGTAATGAGGCGTTATGAAGTTCACTGATATTTTTATTCGAAGACCGGTGCTTGCGGTTTCGATCAGCTTTTTGATAGCGCTGATCGGCCTGCAATCGCTGTTCAACATGTCGATCCGCGAATATCCCAAAGTCACTAGCACAGTTGTAACAATTACAACAGGTTACTACGGCGCAAGCGCGGATCTTATCCAAGGGTTTATCACAACCCCTATCGAGCAAGCGGTCGCGCAAGCCGATAATATCGACTTTATGACGTCGGAGTCGATTTTAGGCCAGTCGAGCATCACCGTAAACATGAAGCTCAACACCGACCCTAACGCGGCGCTAGCGGACATTTTGTCTAAAGTTAACTCGGTACGCGCAGAGCTGCCAAGTGACGCGCAAGACCCGACAGTAAGCGCTTCGGCTGACGCCTCTACCGCTGTGATGTATATCGGTTTTAACTCAGATTCTCTCAGTTCAAGCCAGATCAGTGACTACATCGAGCGCGTGATCAAGCCGCAGCTTTTTACGGTCAATGGCGTTTCAAAAATTGACGTTTTCGGCGGCATCAAATACGCGCTGCGTGTTTGGCTAGATCCTGCCAAAATGGCGGCATTTAAGCTTAGCGCCACCGATGTGATGCAAGTGCTCAATGCCAACAACTATCAGTCGGCGACCGGCCAAGCGATTGGTGAATTTAACCTCTTCAACGGCAGCGCAGATACGCAAGTTTCTGATCCTGAAGAGCTTAAGCGCCTTGTGGTGGCGTCACAAAACGGACAAGTTATCCGCCTTGGCGACATTGCGTCGGTTTCGCTAGAAAAAAGCCACGACCTTTACCGTGCGTCCGCTAATGGCGCAGAAGCGGTGGTTGTCGCAATTAACGCGGCGCCGTCTGCTAACCCCATCGACATTGCGCGCGACGTGCTAAAGCTTGTGCCAGATCTTAAGCGCAACATGCCAAGCACGATTGAAATGAACGTGTTGTACGACTCAACTGTGGCCATCAACGCGTCAATCAACGAGGTTATCAAAACCATCGCTGAAGCGGGTCTTATCGTACTGGTGGTTATCACGCTGTTTTTAGGCTCATTTCGCGCGGTACTCATCCCTATCGTTACCATTCCGCTATCGCTGATCGGTGTGGCGATGATGATGGAGCTGTTTGGCTTTTCCATCAACCTGATGACGCTGCTCGCGATGGTACTTGCGATTGGTCTTGTGGTCGATGACGCGATCGTTGTGCTTGAAAACATCGACCGTCACATCAAAATGGGCGAGCCTCCGTTTAGGGCGGCCATCATCGGTACGCGTGAAATTGCGGTGCCTGTAATTTCCATGACCTTAACGCTTGCGGCGGTGTACGCGCCGATCGCATTGATGGGCGGCGTGACCGGCTCGCTGTTTAAAGAGTTTGCACTGACGCTGGCAGGCTCGGTATTTGTTTCGGGTGTGATTGCATTAACCTTATCGCCGATGATGTGCGCTAAGATGTTGAAGGCCAATGAAACACCAAACAAATTTGAGCAAAAAGTTCACCACTTCTTAGACGGCATGACCAACAGCTACATGCGCATGTTGACCTACGTGATGCGCGTGCGTCCTGTGGTGATCGTGTTTGCGGTGTTGGTTATGCTTTCACTGCCACTTTTATTCAAATTTATTCCAAGCGAACTCGCCCCTGCTGAAGATAAAGGCGTGTTCATGGTTGTGGGCTCAGCGCCATCAACCGCGAACTTGGATTACATTGAAAAAACCATGGCGCAAGTGAACCAGTACTTGGCGGCGCAGCCTGAAGTGGCATTTTCGCAGGTCTTTTCGGGAATACCGAAAGCAAACCAAGCATTTGGTATCGCCTCTTTAGTTCCGTGGGCCGATCGCACCGCAAGCCAAGCCGAAATTGTAAAACGGGCTAGCACGGCGGTGAAAGACATTCCACAAATGGCGGTCACCACCTTCCAGCTACCTGAGCTGCCAGGCGCAGGTTCGGGCCTTCCGGTGCAATTTGTCATTACAACGCCTAACAACTTTGAAACGCTTGCCCAAGTGGCGGCCGACATTTTAGTTAAGGTGAAGACAAACTCACGCTTTGTGCACTCGGATCTAGACCTAAACTTTGACTCTGCGACGATGAAAATCAGCATCGACAAAGACAAAGCCGGCTCTTACGGTGTCACCATGCAAGACATTGGCCTGACGCTTAGCACCATGATGGCAGACGGTTTTGTTAACCGCGTTGACATCTACGGTCGCTCGTACGAGGTTATTCCGCAGGTTGAGCGTCGTTTTCGCTTAAATCCTGAGTCGATGAACAATTACTATGTCCGCGCTGCTGACGGCAATTCTATTCCGCTCAGCTCGTTGCTCACGGTTGACGTGGTCGCAAGCCCGCGCGCGCTGCCGCACTTTAACCAGCTCAACTCCGCCACTATCGGCGTAGTTCCAGGGCCTGGCACAACAGTCGGTGATGCGGTGCAGTGGTTTGAGGAGATCGCCAAAACCGATTTACCTCGCGGCTATCAGCACGACTACCTCGGCGAAGCGCGTCAATATGTCACTGAAGGAAATGCGCTTTTTGGCATTTTTGCTCTGGCAATGGCGGTGATCTTCTTGGTTTTGGCCATCCAGTTTGAATCGCTGCGCGATCCGCTGGTTATTCTGGTTTCAGTGCCTCTGGCGATTTGCGGCGCATTGATTGCGCTTGCTTGGGGAGCGGCGTCGATGAATATCTACTCGCAAGTAGGACTTATCACGCTGATCGGCCTTATCACCAAGCACGGTATTTTGATCTGTGAAGTTGCAAAAGAGGAGCAGCTACATCATAAATTGGATAGAATGGGGGCCGTAATGGAAGCGGCTAAAGTTCGTTTACGTCCTATTTTGATGACCACGGCTGCAATGATTGCAGGCCTTATCCCGCTGATGTACGCAACCGGTGCAGGCGCGGCGCAGCGCTTTAGTATCGGCATCGTGATCGTGGCTGGCCTTGCAATTGGCACCTTGTTTACACTGTTCGTTTTGCCTGTAATTTACACCTATCTTGCAAGCAAGCACGAGCCGCTACCATTATTTGATGAAGATAAGGGTATGCTAAGCCAATTGGACTAACTGAGAAATCAGTTACAAAGGGGCCAGCATCTGGCTCCTTTTTTTTGCATGAAATTTAACAAGGAATGATTAATGTTTGACCCAAAGAAAATCGAGCAGATCGTAAAGCAGATCCAAGAGACTCTGCCAAACTCCATCAAAACGCTTGGCGGCGATGTTGAGCAAAAAGTCAAAGAAGTGCTACAAGCACAATTGTCAAAGCTTGACGTGGTAAGTCGCGAAGAGTTTGATATACAAACAGAAGTGTTGCTACGTACGCGCAAAAAATTGACGCAGCTTGAAGAGAAGCTCACGGCATTAGAGCAAAAACTGTCGTAATTGACCTTAAAGCCTATCTCGCTGGCCGAAAGCTTACGCCTTGCGGCAAACGCAGCACAGAGCCGCTACGGGCGTAAATAGAGAGCAGGCGCGTCATTTCTTGGCATCCTGAAAAGCAAAAAGCCTCTCAACTGAGAGGCTTCTTTATGATTGGTCGGTGAAGAGGGATTCGAACCCCCGACCCTCTGGTCCCAAACCAGATGCGCTACCAAACTGCGCTATTCACCGAGATTTCTACTGCTTGAGTAGATGGGGTGACTAACGGGACTTGAACCCGCGACAACTGGAATCACAATCCAGGGCTCTACCAACTGAGCTATAGCCACCATATTTTTCGCCACGCTCTATGCGACAGCGGAGCGTATAATAAGGCAAAGCGTGGGAGCCGTCTAGCATTTTTTTTGTTTTCGCTTGCGATTGCTTACTATTTGCGCAGCCGTCTCTTCTTCCGCCGCAACAATTTGCAAAGATAGTGAAGATCTCTTTTTAGAACAGAGTGTTGCGGCACAACTTTGCCGATTTTCTGTTCGCCAAAAAGTAAAATTAGAAGAGTAAATTTCGCATCAGATAAGTATTCTGGCTAGCCAGATGCTGCAAATCGCACCAAAGCACGTCGCTGCATCGGCGAATTATCACTGCGCAATCAACAAGTCGCAAGGCTGGATGCGCACAAAAACGGTTAAAAACAGGCAGATCAAAGCTGCGGCGCGAGATGAAAAACAAAAAGCCGACTCATTGAGTCGGCTTTCGTTTGAATTAGGTGTCTGGCAATGTCCTACTCTCACATGGGGAAACCCCACACTACCATCGGCGCTATCTCGTTTCACTTCTGTGTTCGGAATGGGAACAGGTGGGGCCAAGATGCTATGGTCGCC
>JBOFRL010000014.1:0-19677 GCA_051650965.1 Vibrionaceae bacterium | reverse complement strand
AAGCCAAGGTGATCGAGGTTACGAATAGTGATAGCGGGAGTGGCCATAAATATCTACCGGCAAAAAGCAGTAATAGATCAGAATGGTCGATCGCCGTCAAGCTTTTTTAAATCCTAAAACAGGTGCGGAATGACGGATTAAAAATTATCTGGATCAAAATACTACTTACCGCCACCGCCGGCATCGCGCGCATGGAAAATTGCGTCGCGTGAATAATGCGATTTTCCGGAAACAGCGGCGCGAGCTCTTTGCGCTGTGGCCATGTTTTGCGATAGGTATCGCCAAAACGCAATGTTTGCCAGATTGATTGCTGTGCCATAGCGAGCCTCTTGGTAGTGACGGACGTGAAAAAAGTTGTGGTACTCAGGTTGCTTTTTATTCATTTCATGCGCATAAGCTTTGAAAATTTTTTGTGATCTGTGCCAACTATCGTTATTCTTAGCGCTAAATTAATTGTTACGCGAAATAGTGCGTCTCGCAACTGACAAAAATAGGAAACTGTACGGCAACTTGTTGTAATTGCTTAGGCGATTGTTGCGTATGGCTCGGTATTTTTTGTTTTGTTGTATTACTTAGAAAATTCCCTGCGGTGTAGCCAGTAAGTGGAAATTATCGCTAGCTACGCTTGTTTTTTTAGCAATGCGTGTCGATTTTTTATTTTCACTTATGTGGCAGTTTATTTTAAATAGGTTGTTTGATATGTCTAAGCTTGTCCTTGTACTTAACTGTGGTAGTTCTTCGCTAAAATTTGCCATTTTAGATGCGCAAACAGGTGAGGAGCATTTGTCTGGTTTGGCTGAATGTTTGCATTTGCCGCAAGCGCGCATTAAGTGGAAGCTTAATGGTAAGCATGAGTCTGCGCTGTCTGAAGGGGCAGATCACCAGCAGGCACTTGATTTTATTGTTGAAAATATTCTTTCTACGAAGCCTGAGCTGGCGCAAAACTTAGCAGCCATTGGCCATCGCGTTGTGCACGGCGGCGAGCAGTTCACACAATCTGCGCTGATCACTGATGACGTGCTAGAAGGGATCAAAAATGCGGCGACTTTTGCGCCATTGCATAACCCTGCGCACTTAGTTGGCATTTCTGCCGCGCAAAAAGCGTTTCCAGCGCTAAAAAATGTTGCGGTATTTGACACAGCATTTCACCAAACTATGCCAGAAGAAGCGTACCTGTACGCGCTGCCTTACTCACTTTACAAAGAGCACGGCATCCGCCGCTACGGCATGCACGGTACATCACACTACTTCATCACCCAGCAAGTTGCAGAGCAGCTTGGCAAGCCTGTCGATCAAGTGAACATCATCAGCTGCCACCTTGGCAACGGTGCGTCTGTGTGCGCGATCAAAAACGGTAAATCTGTTGATACATCAATGGGTATGACGCCGCTAGAAGGTCTGGTCATGGGCACGCGCTCGGGCGACCTTGATCCTGCGATCATTTTCCACCTGCACAACGCGCTAGGTTATAGCGTGCAGCAAATCGACGACATGCTGATCAAAGAGTCTGGACTGCTAGGTCTGACGCAAGTGACTTCGGATTGCCGTTATGTTGAAGATAACTATCAGCAAAAAGAAGAAGCGACGCGTGCGATGGACGTAACTTGCCACCGTTTGGCAAAATATGTGGCAGGCTACACAGCGTGTCTTGATGGCCGTTTAGACGCTATCGTTTTCACCGGCGGCATTGGCGAAAACTCTGCGCCGCTGCGTGAGCTTGTGCTTAAGCGCCTTGGCCTGCTTGGCATTGAAGTTGACGACGCTGCTAACTTGGCTGCACGTTTTGGCAAAGAGGGCGTTATCACTACCTCAAATAGCCGTATCCCTGCACTTGTGATCTCAACAAATGAAGAATTGGTTATTTCTCAAGACACTGCTCGCTTGGCATTAAGCTAAGTCCGCACCGGATCATGATGGACGGCTGATTTTTTTGATCAGCCGCTTTGATTTTGAGATAAAAAAGCCTTCCTGCATAGCCCATTATGTATAAGGCTTATCCAAAGTGATATTTGATTAAGGAGTGAGTCGTGTCTCGTACCATAATGTTGATCCCAATTACCGCAGGTGTCGGGCTGACCAGTGTGAGCCTTGGCCTGTTGCGCGCAATGGAACAAAAAGGTGTGCGCGTCAGCTTTTTTAAGCCGATCGCGCAGCCAAGAAAAGATGTTGATCTTCCTGATCTCACCACCACAATTTTACGCGCCAGCAGCAATTTAGCGATTGCTGAGCCGCTCCCCATCGCTAAAGTAGAAGAGCTGATCAGCAAAGATCAAACTGATGTGCTTTTAGAAGACATCGTCGCCAAGCATGCGGAGATCAGCGCCAAAGCTGAAGTGACGCTGGTAGAAGGCTTGGTTTCGACCCGTAAGCACTCTTACGCTAACCGCCTTAACTATGAAATTGCGAAAACACTTGATACTGAAATCGTTTTTGTCGCGATGCAAGGAACCGATACGCCAGCGCAGCTTAAAGAGCGCATTAGCGTTGCGATGGCGATGGCCAACTTCGGCGGCGTAAAAAACATCAATTTGCTGGGCGTTATTATCAATAAATTTGGCGCGCCGATTGATCTGCAAGGCCGCACTCGCCCTGATCTGTTTGACGTTTTTGCTAAAGCTACGGCGCAAGGCGTGGCGATGAAGGAAATTTTTGAAACAAGCCCAACCAAAGTGCTTGGCTGTATTCCGTGGAGCATTGAGCTTATCGCGACGCGCGCGCAAGATATCGCCGCGCATCTTAACGCGACTATTATCAATGCTGGCCAAATGGATACACGGCGCATTAAAGGGATCACCTTTTGTGCACGCTCTGTGCCAAACATGATTGATGATCTGCGCGCGGGAACTTTGCTGGTTACATCTGCCGATCGCGCCGACGTGATTGTGGCGGCGTGTCTTGCCGCGATGAACGGCGTTGAAATTGGCGGCTTGCTGCTTACCGGCGGCTTTGAGTTGCCAAAACAGCTCAGCAGTCTTTGTCAGCAAGCATTTGCGCTTGGCTTGCCGGTATTTAGTACCGACAGCGACACGTGGCAAACATCGCTTAATTTACAAAGCTTTAGCCTTGAAGTGCCGGCGGACGATAAAGATCGCATCGAGTACATCAAAGAGCATATCGCGGAATACATCAACAGCTCGTGGATCGAGTCGCTCTCTGATGTTTCTAACCGCAGCCGCCGCATGAGCCCGCCAGCATTTCGTTATCAGTTGACCGAACTTGCACGCCAAGCGGGCAAGCGCATCGTGTTGCCTGAAGGCGATGAGCCGCGCACCATCAAAGCCGCCGCAATTTGTGCTGAGCGCAATATTGCAAAATGCGTGTTGCTTGGCGACCCGCAAGCTATTCGCTTGGCCGCTGAGCGTCAAGGCGTGGTGTTTGGCGCGGGCGTGGAGATCATCGATCCTGTTCAAGTGCGTGAAAAATACGTAGCGCGTCTGGTTGAGCTGCGCCGCAGCAAAGGGATCACGGAAGTGGTCGCACGCGAGCAGCTTGAAGACACCGTGGTGCTTGGCACCATGATGCTAGAAGCCAACGAAGTGGACGGCCTTGTTTCTGGCGCAGTGCACACCACCGCTAACACCATTCGTCCGCCGCTACAGATCATCAAAACTGCGCCTGGCGCGTCGCTGGTTTCGTCGGTGTTCTTCATGCTGCTGCCGGATCAAGTGCTGGTGTATGGCGACTGTGCTATCAACCCCGATCCTGATGCAAATCAATTGGCAGAAATTGCTATCCAATCTGCTGATTCTGCAAAAGCTTTTGGCATTGAGCCACGCGTTGCGATGATCTCTTACTCAACAGGTACTTCTGGCCAAGGCGCAGATGTTGATAAAGTGCGCGAAGCGACCCGTATTGCGAAAGAAAAACGTCCTGATCTTGTGATCGATGGGCCGTTGCAATATGACGCCGCTATCATGGAAAACGTTGCGCTCTCTAAAGCGCCAAATTCGCCAGTGGCGGGTAAGGCGACGGTGTTTGTGTTCCCAGATCTTAATACCGGCAACACCACCTACAAAGCGGTACAGCGTTCTGCTGAGCTTGTTTCAATTGGGCCGATGCTGCAAGGCATGCGTCGTCCTGTTAACGATTTGTCGCGCGGCGCGCTGGTTGACGATATCGTCTACACCATCGCACTAACGGCGATCCAAGCTAAGCAAGCGGATGATTTGCAAGGCAAATAGCCTTAAGTGATTGCTAATGAAAAAGCCGCGTTGAGCGGCTTTTTTTATTGCTGTGTGCTAGCTGTTGAGCGGCTTTTACAGCGGAACAAGTCCATTCTGAGTGCTCTTTTTGGCATTTTTTTGCTGCTTTTGCGCCTTTTTGATCAGCGACAATAATTTTTTGTACTGCCAAGGATGAGGCGCCGTGCCGTAGCGCGCGCGCTGCATCAAAATAAGCTCCTGAGAAAGCTGCTCTTTGATCTCAGGGCTAACATGGGAAAGATCTAAGCTTCGGAAAATACGCAAAATTTGGATTTGGTTGTCACTATGAACCGCGCGTTTGAGCGAGTAAAAGCTGCTGTCAAACGCATGATTTTGTTTGTTGCTTTGGCGTGTGCTGCGCACGCGGTGACACAGGTGCCACACTAACGTGGCAAGCCACAGTAGCAAAAAGAGTAAGGTCGCAATCGGCCAGTAACCAGGGTTGTAGCGCGCGGTCGCAGCAGCTGCCGCCGTTTGCGTGGTATTGGGCGTTAAATTCAATACTGAGTGCTCTGCTGGCGCCACATTAATATAAAGCCCTTGTAGCTCGGCCCTTTCGCTTTGCTCTTTTTCGGTGTTAAACCACTCCACTTTGATGCCAGGAAGTTCGATAACCCCTTCATTTCTTGGCAAAATAACTTGCTTAAGCGTGACAACACTAAAGTCGCCCTCTTGGCTAAATTGCGGCTTCTCTTCGTAGACGCGCACCGAGTCGGGGTAGGTGATCTTAAGATCGGGCAACGCGCTCTGCGGAGTGTTTTTCACTTTCAAGGTGATGAGGCGATTGATTGGCTCGCCAACTTTGCCGTTGGTGGTATCAAACTCTGGCAGCCACTGCTGGCTCAGTTCGAGCGCTGGCGTTGGCAGCCACACGCCTTGCACGTTGGCAGGCTTATCTTTTATCGTCAGCGTCGCCTGCGCCGCTTTTTGCTGCACGGGGACCGCGATAGTGTCAAAGCCGCCGCCTTTAATTTGCGTCCCTGAGAACACCGCGCCGTTAAGCAGCAGCGTGCCAGCACGCGTCGCCCTGATCTGATAGCGGCGCTCGATCTGCAAGAAACGTCGCCCGTTGCTGATGATCTCGCGCTGCTCGTCGTCGTTGAGCTGCGTCACCTCGAGCCCTTCGCCGCTTGGCATCTCGAGCATCGGCGACTCAACATTGACGCCAAGCTGCAGCGTCGCGGTATAAATCAAGGTTTCGCCAAGATAGCCGGTGGTGCTGGTGAGCTTTCCTTCAAGACGAATATCGCTGTTTTGCCGATTTGTCGCGGCCGCTTTCGTCACCGACATGACGATTGGCGTGGTAGAAAGCCCCGCGATGGTGAAAGAGGGAATGGTCACGGTGCCAAGTTTTTGCGCCAGCAGTGTGACGCGCCACAGCGTCTTTTTGTCCATCTTGCCATTGATAATGGTGGTGTTGCTGCTGACAGAGGGACGGCTGTAGCGAAAATTGCCATCGAGCGGCGACAGATCGAGCCGCGTATTTGGCACATTATCGTTGACGACGATCAGCAGTTCAAAAGGCTCATCTTGCACCACCTCGTTTTTCGACACGGTAGCGACAGCCTCGATGGCAAAACTGTTTAGGCTAAAAAAGGCAGCCAATATAAGTACAAAACAGCGTATTCGAGTTATTGGGCGACTATTCATTCCATTTTCCTATTTGGCTTACCAAGCTTGACGGCGTGAGGGCGGATTTTTCTCGCGCTCTTGTAACAACATTTGGGCTCGGATCAGCGCCGCGGTGTCGTTAGGGACTTGCTCAAGTTTTTTCAATACGGGATCGCTGCGTTGCAGATTGCTCTGCTGCTCGGCAGAGGTTTGATCAGCAACAGCGTTGCCGGCGGCAACATCTTGGCCGCTCTTTTCAGCGTCAGCCTGCTTACCCTGCTGCGCTTGCTGCATGGCGGACGACTCGCGCGCGTTTTCTTGCTCTTCGCCGTCGCCGGCCGACGCAGATTGCTGAGCGCTTTCATCGCCAGAAGCGTTGTTTGGCTGCGCGCCATGTTGTGCTTGCGGGGATGCTGCTGATGTGTCGCCACTGGCTTGATCAGCAGGTTGAGCGCTGTTTGGGTCTTGAGACGGATTGGCAGACGAGTCGGCACTATTATTCTGTCCTTGTCCTTGTCCTTGTCCTTGTCCTTGCTGTTGCTCATTTTGCTGATTGTTATCGCCCGTACCTTGTTGCTCATTTTGCGACTGCTGATCTTGCTTTGCGTCTTGCGTGTCTGGCTTTTGCTGCTCCTTGGGCGGATTTTTTTGCTGCTCTTTGAGCGCTTGCTCAACCAAGGCAAGGTTGCGCTTAGCGTCGCGGTGGCTTGGCTCTTTTGCCAGCAGCGCGCGGTAAAGCTCGGCCGCCTTGGCATAATCGCCAGTTTTTGCGTGAGCGTTAGCTAAATTGTAAGCAGAGGTTGTGTCGTTAAGCGGCGTTAAGATCTCGATAGCGCTTTGATAATCGCCCGCTTTATACAGCGCCGCGCCTTTCCAAGCGGGGGAGGTAAACTGATTGGCGGCGTCTTGAAAATTGCCGGCTTGGTAAGCGTGCAGTGCTTTTTGGTCGCTATTACTAAACGCTGGATTTTGCTGCAATTTATCAAGATGCTGCCACGAAGAGGTCAGGATCTGCTGCGCCTGCTCTAAGGGTTTTTCTATGCCAAAAGAAGAGGGCGAGGCGATAGCTTTCGGCGCAGGCTGCAGCACGCATACGGCAAGCAGCAAGATCACGCCGCGCCTAAAACTGGCCAGTGCGAGCAGCAGTAAAACCGGCAGCAGCCACACACCGTGATTAATGCGCTCAGAAATGGTCTGCTTGACGTTGTTTTCGTTAAACTGTTTGGCGTAACTTGGTACTGAGGTGATGCGCGCAACATCGGCGTCGGTTGGCTGCCAGCGCTCGACAATGCCTTTGGTCGCGGTTGCAAGCCGTGCCAGCGGCAGCAAATTGAGTTTTGCCAGCACCACTTTGCCATTTTTGCTCAGCAATTGCCCGTCAGGCAAGGTGATCGGCGCGCCTTGCTCGGTGCCAATCGCTAGCACGTGCACGCGATAAGGCTTATTTTTCAAAAGCTCGAGCGCTTTGTCCACTTGCGACTGCGTTGCGCCGCTGCTGATCACAACGATGTCGCCATAATTAAAGCCTGCTTGGTTAAGCAGCGTTATCGCCTGCGCAATTCCAGCGCTTAAATTACTGCCAGGCGAGGGCATAATTTGCGGCGAAAGGGCGCTGATCAGCCCTTGCAGCGTTTTTGCATCTTGCGTTAAAGGGCTCACGGTGTAACTGTCGCCAGCATAGCTGACCAGCGCGGTGCTTCCTTCTTGCCAGTGCGGCAGCATATCGAGCGCTTTATATTTGGCTTGCTCTAAGCGACTTGGCAAAATGTCAGTCGCATACAACGCTTGCGACATCTCCATCACCAGCACGCGCGCTTCGCTTAGCTGCGCTGCGGGCATTTCTTGGCGATTAAAACTAGGACCTGCCAGCGCGATGACGGCTAAAATCCAGCTCAGCGCGACGATTTTGGTCGGCGAGTGCGCTTTTTTTTCCGGCAAAAGTTGTAACGCATGGCTTAAATGCGGCGCCAGCAGCCTGCTGTGGCGATCATTTTTTTTCAACAGCGGCAGCAATAGCGCCAGCGGCAGCAAGGCCAGCAGCCAAGCGGGATAAATAAAGGTGAAATCAGCCATAGCGCCTCCGTAGTAAAACCAGCAGCGCTGAGACAAACAACGTCAGCGTGAGTGGGTAGCGAAACAGTTCATCATGTGGTCGCCAAGTTTGCACAACATCGCTGATAGGTTCGAGTTTGTTGATCTGCTGATAAATTTGTGCAAGTTGCGCGGGATCGGTGGCGCGAAAATAGGCGCCGCCGGTAAGGGTGGCGACGTCGGTAAGCGTCTCTTCATCGAGATCTTGCGAAGGATTGACGGTGCGCTGGCCAAACCAGCCCCTTTGCGCGATCTCTTTTGCGCCAACGCCGATGGTGTAAATCACCACGCCGTGCGCTTTCGCCAGTTTGGCCGCTTCCATCGGCTCAAGCACGCCTGCGGTATTTTGCCCGTCGCTGAGCAAAACCAGCACGCGCTGCTTCGCCTCGCTGTCGATAAAGGTTTTGGTGGCGACCGCAATCGCCTCGCCAATGGCCGTATTTTGCCCGACCAGTCCCAAAACGGCGCGGCTGAGCTGCTCATTGACCGTTTGCGTATCAAGGGTGAGCGGCGTTTGCAAGTAAGCGTGATCGGCGAATAAGATCAGCCCTAATCGGTCGCCTTGGCGCTGCGCAATAAAAGTGGACAACACCTCTTTTATCGCGCTCAAGCGGTTGATTGTTTTGCCATTTTCTTGCTGCATGTCCTGAATTTCCATTGACCCTGACAGATCAACGGCCAGCATCATGTCGCGGTGCTCCGGCATGATGGAAATCGGGTCGCCATACCAAACCGGCCTTGCAGCCGCGGCCACCAGCGCGGTCCAGCCTGCAATCATCAGCAGCAGGTAAAAGCGATTTACGTTGTGCCGCTGGCCGATATTTTGCGGCAGGCGCGGTAGCAAAATCGCCCCTTTTTGCGCCGCAGGCTTAACGCGGAAAAAAACAAGCAGCGGCAATAACAGCCACATCCAAATCCAAATAAAATCAAACATCGCGCGCCTCCTTGCTCTTGGTGAGGGTCGTAAAACGCAAAGTGGGCGGCAGTTTTTGCTTGAGCGACTGGGTATGCGCCAGCGCACGCTCTTGTAGACTCGTCTGCTTAGGCGGCAGCGCCTTGAGCAGCCATTTTTTGGCGATTTTTTTGCTCAAACGCAGCTGCTTTGCGCTGACCGTCGCGCGGCTAAAGCTGCCTGTAAGCCACAGCTCTTGCTGCGGGACGAACAGTGGGCGCTTTAAAAAACTGTCCAAAAATTTAAGCCACTGCACGCCGGTGAGCGACGCGACCTGCTCGCGCGGAAAATAGCTCAGCGCGGCCTGTTTTAGCAGCGCGTTGAGTTGGCCGATGGATTTGCAATCGTCAAGCCGCTGCAGCGCCTGTTTTTGCGCAAGGTGGCGGCGTCGATAGCGCCAAATGCTGTAAATACTGATACTTAAGATCAGCACGTTGCTGATAATAACCAGCCACCAGCCCCACGCCAGCGGCCAGATCCCAGGCTCTGGGGGAAGATGCAGATCTGCGAGCGGTAACGGTAAATTGGGATACGTGAGTTGTGTCATGCTAATAAGTTCGGTTGCGAGCAACCTTTTCCAACTGTTGGATCAGGGGAGTGGCTGCGCTCAGTGTCAGCAACGGGCTGAAAATTGAGCGGGTAAATTGGGTCAAAAACTGCACATGTTCATGATCTTGCTGCGCAAAACTTTCGCGCGTGTGTTTACTTGCAAAATTGAGCCAAACATTTTGCTGGCGATCGCCCACCCATTCGACGCCGCGAAAATCGGTTTCGCCTTGCTCAAGTGGGTCGATGATCCGCACAAAGTTGGTGCGATTGTGCGCATTAAGTTGGCGCAGCGGCAAAAAATCTTGCTCAGAAAGCTTATAAAAATCGCTGATCAGGGTGATTTCACTCCCTTTTGGGCACAGGCGCTGCAGATGGCGCAGCGCGCGCTGCCAGTTTTGCGCCAGTTCGTCAAAAGCGTGCTTATTGGTCGCCGGCGTGCTGTGAGCGCTGATCAACGCTTGGATGATCGCTAGCGCCCCTTGCTGGCGCGCCGTTGGCTTGCATTCAAGCAGCTGCGTATCGGTCAAAATGATTGCGCCAATGCGGTCATTTTGCCGGATTGCCATCCAGCTAAGCAGCGCGGCAAGATGGCTGGCCTGCACCGATTTAAGCAGCAAGTTAGAGCCAAATTTCATGCTCGAACTAAGATCGATGAGCAACATTTGCGGGCGCTCGCGCTCTTGGGTAAAGAGTTTTGTGTGCACAGCGCCCGTGCGTGCGGTGACGCGCCAGTCGATATTGCGCACGTCATCGCCCGCCTGATAAGGGCGCACTTCCGAAAAATCCATGCCGCGCCCAAGCTTCTTGCTGCCGTGCTGGCCGTTTTGCGCCGCCCAAATACTTTTGTTTGGCGAAAGTCCCGGCACGCTCTGTTTTTGATAATAAAGCAGCTCAGCGGCGCACAAATTCACGCCATCGCTGTGCGGCGGTAGCGGGTTCTCTTGCCCAAAAAAGCGGCGCAGCTTGGCTTGCTTTTGCGCGGCTTGCTTGATAGCAGAGTAAGGCTGCGCGCTGCTTGCCGCGTTCGCAGCTTGATTGGGGATAAGAATGGGCTGCCGCTTAAAACTCATAGGCTGGCTACTCGCTCAATCAGATAAGAAATCACTTCATCGGCGGTGATCCCTTGTGCCTGCGCTTCGTAGCTCAGCAGCAAACGGTGGCGCAGCACGGGATAGGCCATGCGCTGGACATCTTCTGGGGTGACGAAGTCGCGACCATCGAGCCATGCGCGAGCGCGTACGCAGCGATCGAGGGCAAGGGTGGCGCGTGGGCTCACGCCCATCATCAGCCAGTTGGCGAGCTGCTCGCTGTAACGCAGCGGCTCACGTGTAGCCACAACAAGGCGGATCAGATATTGCTCGACCTCAGGCGCCATATATACGCCGATCGCCTCTTGGCGTGCGCTAAACACTTCTAGCTGGCTAAGTGTGACCGGTTTTTGCTGCGTGCGGCCTTGTGCCTCGCCACGATTGAGGCGCAAAATCGCAAGCTCACTCTCTTCGTCAGGATAATCGACGTCAAGCTGGAGCAAAAAGCGGTCAAGCTGCGCTTCAGGAAGCGGATAAGTCCCTTCTTGCTCAATCGGGTTTTGCGTTGCCATCACTAAAAACAGGCGCGGCAAAGGGTACGTTTTGTGGCCAACGCTGATCTGCTTTTCCGCCATCGCCTCAAGCATTGCCGCTTGCACTTTTGCCGGCGCGCGGTTGACTTCGTCAGCGAGCAGCAGCGAGTTAAAAATCGGGCCTTGCTGAAAGCTAAACGTGGCTGTTTCGGGATGAAAAATATCGGTCCCCGTAAGATCAGAGGGCAGCAGATCGGGCGTGAACTGAATGCGGTGAAAATCGCCCTCGATGCAGTCAGCGAGCATTTTTACCGCACGCGTCTTCGCGAGCCCCGGAGGGCCTTGCACTAAAATGTGGCCGTCGGCAAGTAGCGCAATGAGAAGTTGGTCGATCAGCTCAGGTTGGCCGATGATTTGCTCTTGCAAGTACAGCGTGAGGCTTTGAAATTTTTGAGCAAGCATGAAGGTCCCTGTATAAGCATCAATTAAGGATGACAATATTGTTTAGATAGCGTTTTTTACCGCGAGTTTCAATAAATAGCTACAAAACTTGTATCTGGCGCAAAAAAGTCTGTTCGATCGTTGTTTTATTATGGCTTTGCTTGCACTGCCCTGAAGTTTTATTAGGCTGTTTTGTCAGAAAACTCGCATAAATCTTCAATAATACAGCTATTACAGCGTGGTTTTCTTGCGACACAGGTATAACGGCCATGTAAGATCAGCCAGTGGTGGATATTAAGCTTAAATTCTTCAGGCACAACAGTCAAAAGAGCCTGCTCAACTTGCAGCACTGTCGCCCCAGGCGCAAATCCGGTGCGATTGGCAACGCGAAAAATATGCGTGTCGACGGCGATAGTTGGCCAGCCAAAAGCGGTGTTTAGCACTACGTTCGCTGTTTTTCGCCCAACCCCTGGCAACGCTTGCAGCGCTTGCAGATCTTCGGGGACTTCGCCTTGATGCAGCGCTAAAAGCCGCTCGCAAGTGGCGACAATATGGCGCGCTTTGCTGTTAAAAAGTCCAATGCTTTTAATGTGTTCTTTGATGCCGTCTTCGCCAAGCGCCAGCATCGTTTGCGGCGTATTCGCCTTTGCAAATAAGGTGCGCGTCGCTTTATTGACGCTGACATCGGTTGCCTGCGCGGATAACAGCACCGCAATCAACAGCTCAAACGGCGTTTGCCAATTCAGCTCCGTTTGCGGATTGGGTTCGTGCGCTTGCAAGCGCGTGAGGATGGTGAGGCGTTGCTGTGAATTCATAGGTCCTGACCGAATGAGGCGCAGCGCTTTTTGCCGCGATGCGCCAGTGGTTGAAGTCTTTGTTGCGCTTAATTGTTTGCTGTGACTTGCGCTGGCGCTGCGCTCTTGTCAGCCGCTTGCGCGCGCTTTTTTTCTGCGCGTAGCGTCCAGCTGTTTTTGGCAGCGATCAAAAAGCCCACAGCGATAAAAGCGCCCGGCGGCAAAATCGCCAGCAAAAAGGGTTCATTAAATTCAAACAGTTGCACTTTTAGAATCTGCGCCCAATCGCCCAAAAGGTGCTCCATCCCAGCAAAGAGCGAGCCGCTGCCAAGCAGCTCGCGCAGCGCGCCAAGCACAACCAACGCCAGCGTCATGCCAAGCCCCATCCAAAGCCCATCTTGCGCGGCAAGTTTGGGGCCATTTTTGCTGGCAAAGGCTTCTGCGCGCGCGATGATCACGCAGTTGGTGACGATCAAGGCGATAAAAATCCCCAGCGACTGATAGAGCGTGAAAGCAAAAGCGTTGAGCAGCAGCTGCACGCAGGTCACAAGGGCTGCGATGATCATCACAAAAATGGGGATGCGAATGGCGTTGGGGATAAAGCGGCGCGCCAGCGACACGCTGGTATTGGACAACACCAGCACGAAAGTTGTCGCAAGGCCAAGGCCGAGCGCATTGCTGACGCTGCTCGATACCGCCAGCAGCGGGCACAGGCCAAGCAGCTGCACAAGCGCTGGGTTGTTGTGCCACAAACCATTTTTGAGCAAAGTGCTATCCATTGTTCGCCTCGCTATTTGTCAAACCGCAGCGCGTTTGCTGCGCAAGAATGTGCGACTGGCGCTCGTGCAGCGTCCAGATCGCGCGCCGTGTGGCGTTGATCACCGCGCGCGGCGTGATGGTCGCGCCGGTAAATTGGTCAAACTGGCCGCCGTCTTTTTTCACTTGCCACAGCGTATCGTTTTCGCTTTGCAGCGTTTTGCCCTGCAAAGAATCGAGCCATTTGCTGATTTTTCTATCAATTTTGTCGCCAAGCCCTGGCGTTTCATGATGCTCTAGCACCGAAATGCCAAGCAAGGTGTTTTGCAGATCCACCGCCAATAATAATTTGATCGCGCCGCTGTAGCCGTCAGGCGCTACCGCCTGCGTGATCAGGGCGACCGGCTCATCATCGCGCTTAGCGACATACACTTTCACCGGCTCTTTGCTTAAACGCGGATCGCTGATCCAAAGACAGCTTTGCTCCAGCGCATTGTTATAAAAAGAGCGCGGCAAAACGTTTTCTAGCAATTTGCGGTGCTGCTCTTCTTGCGCCTTTTGGATCAGCGGCGCGCAAACCAGATAAGTGACGCTGACTAGCGCAGTGCACAGCAACGCGCTGAGCGCAAGAGTGGTGCTGTGCGCGGCCATCTGCTGCCATAAAGGTGGCGCAGAGTTTGTGGCCGCCTCTTTGAGCTGTGCGGCCGCGGGTTGGGTGTTAGCTGCCGCTACACCGGTTTTTTGAGGATCATTATTCATGTCAAATTACATCACGATTACGGCTAGTGGTGAGCGCTTGTGTGCCATAGCTTGGCGGCGCACAAAAGTGGTCGAGCAGCGGCGCACAAAGGTTTGCGAGCAGCACAGCAAATGCCACGCCGTCAGGAAAACCGCCAAAGGTGCGGATCACAAATAGTAATACGCCGATCAGCGTACCATAAATGAGCCGCCCTTGGTTTGACGTTGCCGCGCTCACAGGATCAGTGGCGATGAAAAATGCGCCGAGCATGGTTGCGCCAGAGAAAAGGTGTAGCACCGGCGAAGCGGCTTGCTGATTGCAAAACAGATAATAAATGCTGCTGCAGACAAACAGCGTGCCGAGCATCGAGACGGGAATGTGCCACTGGATCACATTGCGGCGCAGTAACAGCAGTCCGCCGGCTAAAAAGCTGACGTTGACCCAGTTCCATCCTTTGCCAGCAAAATCGCCAAACATCGGCGCAAGACTGATTGCGCTGACGCTTTCGCCTTGTTTTAGCAGCGTTTTCATTGCATCCAGCGGCGTGGCCATGGTGGTGCCGTCCACTGTCATGCGCAGCTGTAAATTGGTAAAGCCGTCCAGATTGTGGCCGCTAAAAATGACCCAAAAGCTGTCCATGAGCTCTTGCGACACCAGCTGCAGCGATTGCGGCGCAAGCCACGCGGTCATCTGCACAGGAAAAGAGATCAGCAGCACCACGTAACCAATCATGGCGGGGTTAAATGGGTTTTGCCCAAGTCCGCCATAAAGCTGCTTAGCGATGCCGATGGCAAACAGACAGCCGATGAGGCCAACCCACCACGGCGCAAGCGGCGGTAGCGAGACACCTAGCAAAACGCCGGTGAGCAGGGCGCTGCCATCTAAAAGTGCCGGCAGCACCGGACGCCTTCGCATCATCAGGCACGCGGCTTCGATAATGAGCGCGCTGCTGGCGCACAGCGCAATTTGCCAAAACACGCCGTAGCCGAAAAAGTAGGTCAAGGCTGCGATGCCTGGTAGGGTACAAAAAATCACCCACAGCATGAGCTGGCGTGTGGTGAGGCGCGCAGTTTGATGTGGACTGCCACTGATCATAAAAGCCATGGTCAATTATCCTCTTGCGGCTGTTTAGGGCTAGAGCTTGCGTCGCTTGGTGCATCGCTGTTTGGCGTATCGGCGCTCGGCGCTGCAGCTTGTGCGCTTGCTGGCGCAGATGTTGCCTGCAGCTTGATTGCAGAAAAGGCGGGTATCTTCGCCGTCTGCTGCACAGGCGCGACTCCTATTTTTACCGGTTGCGCTGGCACACTGTTAAGTGCTGCGGCATTTTGCGTTTCTTGCGATGTAACGATCGAGCCTGCGGCGAGAATGGCTGCGCCTTTATTTGGGGCAAGCGGCGTTAAGGGCGCTGGCGCCGCTTGTGAGGACTCAGCATTGCCTTTCGCAGTCTCTAACTGCTCGCTTTGGGGCGCCTCGCCTTTGGCTTGCATCTGACGTGCTTTGACGCGGGCAATAGCCGCTGCGACTGCCGCTTGATTGCTTGCCGCCGCTGTGGCGCTGGCAGGCTTGCTCGCTTGCTGCAGCGCAAGGTTGTGCTGCTCGCGCTGGCGTTTTTCTTGCTCAAGGCGCGCTTGTCTTGCCTCAAAACGCGCTTTGGCCACTTCTGCAGCGGCTTTTTTTTGCGTCTGCTGCGCCATTTGCGCCTTAGCGCTGCGGTAGTGCTGGACTAAGTCGATTTTGCTTGGACAAATGAACGAGCACGCGCCGCATTCGATGCACGCGGCTAAGTTTGCTTTTTCACATTTGGCAAACTCTTGGTGCATTGCAAACCAAAACAGTTGCTGCGGCTGCAAAGAGGCTGGGCACACGCGCTCGCATTCCCCGCAGCGGATACAGGCTTGCTCGGCCTCTTTGTGCGTAAGCTCGTGGCCGGCTGGCACAAGCAAGCAGTTGGTGGTTTTGGTGACGGGAACCAGCGCATTGGGCACGCAATATCCCATCATCGGTCCGCCGATGATCAGGCGCTGGCGCTGTCCTTGAGGCTTATGGCCATGCAGCTCGAGCAGATATTCAAGCGGCGTACCAATGCGCACCCAGCGGTTCGCCTGCAGCTGCAGCGTCTCACCAGCGAAGGTAACCACGCGCTCAATAAGCGGCTCGCCGTCGATAACCGCGCGCTTGATAGCAAAAACGGTGGCGACATTTTGCATCAAAATGCCAATATCAAAAGGGTGTTTCCCCGCTGGAACTTGCATGCCGGTGAGCACTTCGATGAGCTGGCGCTCGGCGCCGGACGGATATTTCGTTGGAACCGCCTGCACGCGCAGCCATTCGCGGCCTAAGCTTGCGCGCGTCATCGCCGCAATTGCGTCAGGCTTGTTATCTTCGATCGCGATGATCACCTGCTTTGGCTCAATGATCTGCTGCAAAATTTCAATGCCTTGCACAATCTGCTCGCTGTGCTCTTGCATCAGCCTGTCATCGGCGGTGATGTAGGGCTCGCACTCCACGCCATTGACGATCAACAGCATCGCGTCTTGCGCGCAGGCAAGTTTTTGCGCGGTAATAAAACCGGCGCCGCCAAGGCCAACCACGCCCATCTGCTGCAGATGCGCGATCAGCGCGGCGGCAGGCTGCGTTTGATGATTGCTAAGCGGGGTGTGAGCGGCTGCTTCATCTTGAAAATCGGTTTGCAAAATCACGCACAGCTCGTCGTTTGGCGAGGCCGCATTAGCGGTGCGCGGCTCTATCGCGATGATGGTGCCAGATGTTGGCGCGTGCACGCAGCAGGTGAGCGGCGGCTCCTCGCGCCAGCGCATGATCTCAAGCTCGCTGATCTGCTTGTGGCTAGGCACAACCGGCAAACGCGTGAGCGGCTGCCCTTTTAACACGCGCTCGCCAACCGCAACGCACAGCTGTGCTGGCGCGCCGATGTGCTGGCGCAGCGGGATGATAAATTCTGGCGGCAGCTGCGCGGGCAAAATGGGTTTGCTGGAGGTCTGCGTTTTATTTTCTGGCGGATGAATGCCGCCGTGAAAGCGCCACAAATTGTCTTGCATCAAGGGGTTAGGCGAATGCGCCGCTTGCGCTTGTTGCAGCTGCTCAAGCTGCTCTTGCGGCTGCTGATTTTGTTTTTTTCGCGAGCGTAATGCGTTGAGTATTTTTAGCAGCGCTTTGATTTTTTTGATGAAGCGTAAAAAGCCAAACACTTTTTTGAATGCAGGTTTCAGGGCAAATTTGGGCTGCATGTTTTTGTCTATAGCGCTCATGGCTGTTTCCTTGGCGCGGTTGGTTGTGAAATGTCGGTGGATGGCGTCGCAGCACTTGTCGCCGGCGCATCTGCTGCAGTTTCCGCGTTGATCTGGCGCACAGGGATCGCTTGCAAACGCTGGAAGCGGTTAGTGGTGACTGCGCGCATCACAATGCAATCGGTTGGACAAGGGGCGACGCATAGCTCGCAGCCGGTGCACAGGGCTTCTACCACGGTGTGCAGCTGACGCGCGCTGCCGCTGATAGCGTCCACGGGACACGCCTGAATGCACTTGGTGCAGCCGATACAGTTGGCTTCGTCGATAAACGCGACCATTTTGACATCGGCGGGCGCCTTTTCATGCGCGTTTGCGCTTGGCACCTCGACGCCTAACAGCTGCGCGAGCTTTTCGATGGTCTCTTGTCCGCCAGGCGCGCATTTATTGATGGCTTCGCCATTGGCGACGGCCTGCGCATATGGCTTGCAGCCAGGGTAGCCGCATTGGCCGCACTGAGTTTGGGGCAAAATGGCGTCGATTTTTTCTGCGATGGGATCGCCTTGCACTTTAAAGCGCACCGAGGCAAAACCCAGCAGCAGGCCAAACAGCGCGCCCAGCACTGTAATGGCTAACAGCGCCCACATTAATGTAGTAAACAAAGACATATTACGGCCTAACTAAACCGGTGAAGCCCATAAAGGCGAGTGAAAGCAGGCCCGCGGTGATCATGGCAATTGCCGGACCGCGAAACGGCAGCGGCACATCCGCGACGGCAATGCGTTCGCGCATCGCAGCAAACAGCACCAGTACCAGCGAAAAGCCGACTGCGGCGCCAAAGCCAAATACCAGCGACTGCACGAAATTATGATTTTGGTTGACGTTAAGCAGCGCCACACCAAGTACCGCGCAGTTGGTGGTGATGAGCGGCAAAAAGATCCCCAGCAGGCGATAGAGCACAGGGCTGACTTTTTGTACTGCCATTTCAGTAAATTGCACAACAACCGCGATCACTAAAATGAAGGTTAAGGTGCGCAAAAATCCGACGCCAAAAGGCTCGAGCAAATAGTGTTCGACCAAGTAAGAGCAGGCGCTCGCGAGCGTGAGTACAAAAGTGGTGGCAAGTCCCATGCCGATGGCCGAGTCGAGCTTTTTCGACACGCCCATAAACGGGCATAGCCCAAGAAATTTGACCAGCACAAAGTTGTTAACCAGCACGGCGCTAACAAAGAGCAAAATTGATTCAGTCATGACTTAACTACAAATAGATAATTGGCGCAATATTAACAGCGTTATCAGTCAGGTAACAACAGGCGAATGCATGATTGGGGCGCGAAGCGGGCCCGTTTTTGTGGTGTAAATCGGCTTTTGCGGGCGAAAAATGGTTATGGCACGGGTGAGGTAATTGTGCTGCGCGGCGCGTTATCTGCGGCGCGTTATCTGCGGCGCGTTGCCAAGGCCAAGCTGCATTCTCTGCAATCGTCCTCGCAGCAATCTCCTGCGCCTATTACCAAGAGCGCGTGAAAGCCGTCCTGCCTAAACGCGCTTTTCACGCCGCGCGCTGTTATGCGTTGTCGTATGTTGATATTTCAATGAGATTGCCATCGGGATCGCGCAAATAAAACGAAGTGATAGCGCCCTGCGCGCCGGTGCGTCTGACTGGCCCTTCGATGATAGTAACGCCTTGATTTTCTACGTGCTTCATCGCATCAGCCAGTTTTGTCTCTGTGATGAAACAGAGATCGGCGCTGCCCACTTTGACGTTTTTTGCTTTCGGCTCAAACTCGTGGCCGCGCTGGTGCAGATTGATTTTTTGTTTGCCAAATTCTAGCGCAATGCGGCCGCCGCCAAAGCTCACGGAGTGCATGCCGAGCACCTGCTCGTAAAAGCGCACGGTAGTAGCAATGTCGGCAACGGTGAGTACCAGATGATCGAGGTGGCTAATTTTCATCATAAGCTCCTGTTTTTACAAAAAATCTGCGTAAGGCCAAAATTTGCGCGGTTTCACGACAAGATTTAAGCATACTCGCGGCAGCAAAGGCTATTTAAATGGCATTTGTTGTTATACGCGCAGTAATTTCTCCTGCGCAACTAGCAACTTTCTATTTGGTTTTATCTCGTTCTTTTATCGCTTGCAAACCCATTTTGCTGGGAGTTGTAAAGCGCTGCCAGCTTCTTTGGCCTAGAAATCATAACTTCGACAATAAAATTGATCATTTCAAATAGATCACTTGTCATCTGAGGATTGTCGTTTAGATCAATTTCCCCTGGGTGGACAGCGTTATTACCTACCACTCTGCAATAATCCAGCGCTTGCTGAATTTCGACAGGAATGCCTTTAGCAACTAATGAACGAATATCGTTGTTAATATTTTTTCCACTTTCTCCTAATTCAACAAGTAGTCTTTGGGTCACGAGGCGCAGCATTGCTGCGGCGGCTTTAGGAGAGCGAGCAAAAATGTCTCTTGCCACATTGTAATCAGCAAGACAGGATTGTGGTAAATCTTGATGGGGAGGTGAAGCAGTGATTTGATTGGGAAGTGGAGCAGTGATTTGATTGAGAAGTGGAGCAGTGATTTGATTGGGAAGTGGAGTCGTGGTCACGGCTAGCGCATTTTAATTCCAGATTCTAAAAGGGTTGAGCGATAGCCGTCATCCAGCGCGGCCATTTTACGTTTGGCTTTCATGCTTGCTTTTTTGGTTTCATCTTGTTTAAACAAGGCCATGGCTATTTTTCGC
>JBOFRL010000013.1:0-6180 GCA_051650965.1 Vibrionaceae bacterium | reverse complement strand
ATACGCGGATCAGAAATGTAAGCAAAGTGTTGCAAAAAAGTTTGGCTCATCGCGGTAACCAATAAGTGATTCGTCAATTGACGATCTGATCACCACTTTGGCCAAAAGTTCAATTTATTTATAATGATCTTGCCGTGGTCCATCTTGTCACCTTTAGCAAATAATGTTCTTGATGATTGATCTTTGTGTAAAAACATGAGAAAGAAACAGTGTTACCTGTTTGCTAGTTTCACCTTTATCGCATGGCAACACAAATGATTTGTAATTAAACGGCCACACCTAGCAGCCATGTTTTTGCAAACAGGCGTAAACTAGGTAAGTGCATGAAAATTTATCGTTAGTGAAGTACTTGACCGGCCGGGCGAGCAGCTTTGATGCAAACGCGCTGGCGCTTTTTCCAATTTCTACCAAGGGCGCTTTTTGCGGCTTATTCAAGCACCAAAAAAGCAACAAACCATGAGGGGTAAAATTGTGCTAGAAGGTTATCGAAATCATGAAGCTGAGCGGGCAAAACAAGGAATTGTGCCTAAACCTTTGACCTCAGAGCAGACGTTAGCGTTAGTTGAGCTGCTGAAAAATCCGCCCCAAGGCGAAGAGGCGTTGCTACTTAAATTGCTCGAAGAGCGCATTCCGCCCGGTGTTGACGAGGCGGCGTATGTTAAGGCTGGATTTTTGAGCGCCCTTGCAAAAGGGGAAGCGCATTCGCCTTTAGTCTGCGCGCAGATGGCGACTAAATTGCTTGGAACGATGCAGGGCGGCTACAACGTTCAGCCGCTCATCGATCTGCTTGATGACGAAAAACTCGCCCCCGTTGCTGCGCAAGGGCTTTCTCACACTTTGTTGATGTTTGATTCTTTCCATGACGTGGCGCATAAAGTCAGCAGCGGCAATCCGTACGCGCGGCAGGTCATGGAGTCATGGGCGAGCGCGCAGTGGTTTTTGCAAAAGCCGCCGGTACCTGAAAAAGTGACGCTGACGGTGTTTAAAGTCAGCGGCGAAACCAACACCGACGATCTCTCGCCTGCGCAAGACGCGTGGTCACGTCCCGATATTCCTTTGCATGCGCTCGCGATGCTTAAAAATGCGCGCGATGGCATCACGCCGGACAAAGCTGGCGAAATTGGCCCGCTCACGCAGCTGCAAACTTTGATGGCGCAGGGGCACCCGCTGGTTTACGTGGGCGACGTGGTTGGAACTGGCTCGTCGCGCAAGTCGGCGGTTAACTCGTTGTTGTGGTTCATGGGGCAAGACATTCCCTCGGTGCCAAATAAGCGCGCGGGCGGCTACTGCTTAGGCGGCAAAATTGCGCCGATCTTCTTCAACACGCTCGAAGACGCAGGCGCGCTGCCGATAGAGGTGGACGTCAGCAAACTTAACATGGGCGATGTAATTGATTTATATCCCTATTTAGGCGAAGTACGCGCGCATGACAGTGACGAGCTGCTTGCCAAATTTAACGTGAAGACAAAAGTGCTGTTTGACGAAGTGCGCGCCGGTGGGCGCATTGCGCTGATCATCGGCCGCAGCTTGACTGCGCGCGCGTGCGAATTTTTAGGCCTCGCGCCGACGACAGTTTTTTGCCAGCCGGCCAAAATCAGCGACGTTGGACATGGCTTCACGCTGGCGCAAAAAATTGTGGGCAAGGCGTGCGGCTTGCCGGGCGTTTTGCCAGGGAGCTACTGCGAGCCTAAAATGACTACCGTCGGCTCGCAAGATACAACGGGCCCGATGACGCGTGATGAGCTTAAAGATTTGGCCTGCTTGGGTTTTTCCGCCGATCTCACCATGCAGTCATTTTGTCACACGTCCGCTTATCCAAAACCGGTCGATATCGTGACGCATCACACCTTGCCAGATTTTATTATGAATCGTGGCGGCGTTTCGCTGCGCCCGGGTGATGGTATTATCCACTCGTGGCTTAACCGCATGCTGCTACCGGACACGGTGGGCACTGGCGGCGATTCGCACACACGTTTTCCTATTGGGATCTCGTTCCCTGCGGGCTCTGGCCTTGTTGCGTTTGCGGCTGCGACCGGTGTCATGCCGCTGGATATGCCCGAATCTGTGCTGGTGCGCTTTAAGGGCACCATGCAGCCTGGGATCACGCTGCGTGATTTGGTGCATGCAATCCCGTATTTTGCCATTCAAAATGGGCTACTGAGCGTGGCGAAAAAGGGCAAAATTAACGCGTTTTCTGGGCGCATTTTAGAAATTGAGGGACTTGAACACCTCACGGTCGAGCAAGCCTTTGAATTATCTGACGCTTCTGCTGAGCGCTCTTCGGCGGGCTGTACGATCAAGCTTTCTCGCGAGTCGATCAGCGAATATTTGCAGTCGAATATCGTCATGCTCAAGTGGATGCTCAGCGAAGGTTACGGCTCGCAGCGCACCATCGAGCGGCGCATCAATGCGATGCAGCAGTGGCTCGATGATCCGGTGCTGCTTGAGGCGGACAAGAACGCGCAGTATGCGCATGTGCTTGAAATTGATTTAGAAAATATAAAAGAGCCCATTTTGTGCGCGCCGAATGATCCTGATGACGCGCGGCTGTTGTCGCAAGTGGCTGGCGATAAGGTGGACGAGGTGTTCATTGGCAGCTGCATGACGAACATTGGCCATTTTCGCGCCGCAGGCAAGCTGCTTGACCATTTTTCTGGCGTTTTGTCGACCCGTTTGTGGATCGCGCCGCCAACAAAAATGGATAAAGATCAGCTGATTGAAGAAGGCTACTACGGCATTTATGGTCGCGCTGGGGCGCGCATTGAAACTCCGGGGTGCTCGCTGTGTATGGGCAATCAGGCGCGCGTGGCGCAAGGTGCGACGGTTGTTTCGACCTCAACGCGCAACTTCCCTAATCGCCTAGGCCCTGACGCAAATGTCTATCTGGCATCGGCAGAGCTTGCCGCGGTCACAGCGATTTTGGGAAAAATTCCAACCGTGCAAGAGTATCTTTCTTATGCAAAACAAATAGATGCAGCGGCTACGGATACGTATCGTTACCTCAATTTCCATAAGATGGAGCACTACACGAAAAGGGCGGCGACGATAACCGTCAAGCAGCTGTAGATAGCTGCGCGCGCTTTAAGCGCGCCGCTTTACAATTAGGCAGGAAGCGGTCAGGATTTCTGGCAGCTCCTGCCTTTTTCTTACCAAGTCGCCTGTTTTTCATAAAAAAAGTGGTTAGTTTGTGTTAAATACCGCCTAACAGGGGTATTCTTGTTGTCCTTCATTTGCATCGAAAAGCGTGCTAAAAAAATAGCGGCGCTTTTGTGTTATGGTCAGCGAACGTTATGACAAAAAATTCCAAAGGCGCAGTCAGTCCTTTGCAAAAAAATTCTAAAGATCCGCATGGGCAAGCTTCGCCAGCCAAACGCTGGAGTAAGAAAATTTTTAAATTTTTCAGCCTGCTAGCGATTTTGAGCGGGGTCAGTTTAGCCGCTTATGGTTTTTACCTCGACAAAGAGATCAGAAGCCGCTTTGATGGGCAATTGTGGCAGCTGCCGGCGACGGTGTATGCGCGCATTTTGCACCTTGCGCCAGGCGCGCCGATCCAGCTGAACGAGGTGCAGCGCGAGTTGCATACGCTTGGCTATCACAAGGTTACGACGGTAAAAAATGTCGGTGAATACGCGCAGAGCGTTGATACGCTTGAACTTGTTCGCCGCCCGTTTGCCTTTGAGGACGGGCCTGAGCTTGCGCGGCATGTGCGTATCATTTTTGATCGGCGCGGCGTGAAAAAAATCGAGCAGGTGCAAGATGGCAAGCCGCTGGGATTTTTGCGCATTGAGCCAAAAATGCTAGGAATGCTTGACTCTGGCGCAGATGAGCAGCGTATTTTCTTACCAAAGCAGCACTATCCGCTCTTTTTGGTTGAGGCGCTGATCGCGACTGAAGATCGCAATTTTTATAAGCACAGCGGCGTCTCTTTGATTGCGATAACGCGCGCCTTTTTTGTCAATTTGCGCGCTGGGCGCACCGTGCAAGGCGGCTCGACGCTGACCCAGCAGCTGGCTAAAAACCTCTTTTTGACGCGTGAGCGCACGCTTTTGCGCAAGCTCAAAGAGCTCTATATCGCGCTGCTAATTGATTATCGCTACAGCAAAGATGAGATCCTCGAGGCGTACCTCAATGAGGTCTATTTAGGGCAGTCTGGTGGAAAGGGCATTCATGGCTTTGGCCTTGGCGCGCGGCTCTATTTTGGCCGGCCGGTTGCTGAGCTGCGTATCGATCAGCTCGCGCTGCTGGTGGCGTTGATCAAAGGTCCTTCTTATTATAACCCGTGGCGCTACCCGCAGCGGGCAAAAGAGCGGCGCGATGTGGTGCTGCGTACCATGATGGAGCTGGAAAAAATCAGCGCGCATGAGTATAAAACCGCTATTGCGCAAGAGCTTGATGTGAAGGATGCGGCCAACTTGACTTCGCGTCAGCCGGCCTACTTTGCGCAGCTGCGTAATGAGATAAATCAACGTGTTGGCGATGGATTTGACCCAAAAGTCGGACTGCGCGTGTTTAGTACGCTTGATCCTCTGTCGCAAAGTTTGCTGGAAAAAACGGTGGTCGAGCAGATGCCGGCGCTGCAAAAGCGCGGCGGCAAAGAGCTTGAAGTAGCGGCGGTGATTGCCGATCGCAAAAGCGGCGAAATTCGCGCCATGCTTGGCGGCCACAAACCGAGCTTTGACGGCTTTAACCGCGCGCTCAATGGGCGGCGGCAGATTGGCTCGCTGGCAAAACCGCTGGTATTTTTGAGCGCGCTTGAGCAGCCGGAGCGCTACAACTTGGCTTCGCCAATCAAAGATCAGCCGATCTCCTTGCAAAGCGCGGACGGCCAAGTTTGGCAGCCAAGAAATTTTGACCAAAAGTTTCGTGGCGAAGTCTCGCTGCTGTGGGCGCTTTCCAACTCTTATAACATCCCGACTGTCAATTTGGGCATGGAGCTTGGGCTGGAGAATGTACTGCAAATGCTCAGCAAATTGGGCGTTGAGAGCAAAAACATTCGTGCGCTGCCTTCGCTACTGCTAGGGGCGTTTGCGCTTTCGCCAATGGATGTGACGCAGATGTACCAAACCATCGGCAGTGGCGGACGTCAAGCGAAGCTGACTGCGCTGCGCGCGGTTGTGACGCAAAATGGCGAGGTGCTTTATCGCAACTGGCCGACGGCGACGCAGGTTGTCTCTGAGCAGGCAAGTTGGCTGACGATGTACGCGCTAAAAGAGGCGGTGCGCACCGGTACTGCGCGCTTCTTGCAGCAAACGCATGGCGCGGTAGAGCTAGCAGGCAAGACGGGCACCACCAACGATAACAAAGACAGCTGGTTTGTCGGCATGGACGGGCGTGAAGTGGCTACCTTTTGGCTTGGCCGCGATGACAACAAGGCGACGCCATTTACAGGCTCGTCTGGCGCGCTGCGTCTTTACGCCGGTTACATTAAGGCGCGTTTGCCTGAAAAGCTGCAGCTTAGCTGGCCGACCGAGGTGAACGCCGTGCCTTACCGCGTGCACGACAATCTTATTTTTATCGATTGCAGCAGCCAGCAGCGGTTGCCTGTGTGGGACGTTAACCACACGTGGCGCAAGCGCTGTGAGAAAAATTAGCTCGCTGATGAAATAAAAAACGCGCCTATTAAGGGCGCGTTTTTTATTGGTAATGTGCGTCGCTAACGATTTCGCCTATTATTCGTCTGCAAGTAGCGGTAAAACCAGCTCGCAAGGGCGGCACAAATTGGCGCCTTTTGGCGTGATCACGATGGGGCGATTGATGAGAATGGGGTGCTCAAGCATCAAATCGATGAGCTTTTCGTCGCTAATGCTCGTATCGCTAAGCTTAAGCTCTTCATAAACATCACAATTCGTGCGCAAAATCGCGCGTGGCGCACAGTTCATTTTGGCCAAAATCTCGGCCATCGTGCTGCGCGAGGGCGGATTTTTTAAATATTCAATCACAACAGGCTTTATTCCACGCTCTTCGAGTAGCGCTAAGACGCGATTGGACGTGCCGCAGCGTGGGTTGTGATAAACCGTAACTTGCCCCATGTTAACTCCTTGATAACGGCGTTTTTCAAGGTAGTTGTCGCCTGAGCTATTAAGCTGCCTCTTTTTTCTTCTCCGGATTTAGCTCCACATCGCCAACACGATCCCAGTTTCTAGCTTCTTTGGACCAGCGATTTGGATTCATTGCTCTTGC
>JBOFRL010000012.1:0-5265 GCA_051650965.1 Vibrionaceae bacterium | reverse complement strand
TGGGGTTTCCCCATGTGAGAGTAGGACATTGCCAGACACCTAATTTAGTCATACGACTGCGGAGCGGTAGTTCAGTTGGTTAGAATACCGGCCTGTCACGCCGGGGGTCGCGGGTTCGAGCCCCGTCCGCTCCGCCACTATTTAAAACCCAGCCTAAGGCTGGGTTTTTTCTTTTCTAAATTTCACTTTTGCGCTAACTACAAAAATCCTTTGCATTTTTTGCCCTTTTTCAACATGGCGGCGGCATGCGATACTTATTTTTCGCTGACGCATTTGATATCAAAGGAAATTTACATGACTATTCCAGTATTTGGTCTTGGCACGTACCGCCTCAAGGGCGACGTTGTGATTGCATCGGTCAAAAACGCGCTTGAGCTTGGTTATCGCGCCATTGATACTGCGCAGATCTATGATAATGAAGCCGCTGTCGGGCAGGCCATTGCAGAGAGCGGCGTGCCGCGCGAAGAGCTGTTTATCACGACCAAAATTTGGACGGACAATTTTAGCAAAGACAAGCTGATCCCAAGCCTTAAGGCGAGCCTGCAAAAGCTGCGTACCGATCACGTTGATTTAACGCTGATCCACTGGCCGTCGCCGGAGGATGCGGTTTCAGTTGCAGAGTTTATGCAGGCGCTGCTGCAAGCCAAAGAGATGGGCATAACGCGCCAAATTGGCATCTCAAATTTTACTATCCCCTTGATGGAAAAGGCGATTGCAGCTGTCGGCGCCGCCAATATTGCGACTAATCAGATCGAGCTTTCGCCTTACCTGCAAAACCGCAAAGTGGCCAAGTGGGCGAAAGAGCACGGCATTCACATTACCTCTTACATGACGCTTGCTTACGGTAAGGCGTTGAAAGATGAGGCTATCTTGCGTATTGCGCACAAACACAATGCTACCGCGGCGCAGGTGATTTTGGCGTGGGCGATGGGCGAAGGTTACGCGGTGATCCCCTCGTCAACCAAGCGTGAGAATTTGGCGAGCAATTTGCGGGCGGTTGAGCTTAAGCTTGACGACGCCGATAAAAAGGCCATCGCCGCGCTAGATTGTGGCGAGCGTCTTGCAAATCCTGCAGGTTTAGCGCCGCAATGGGATTAATGGCGCGCTTTGTAGCCAAAGTCGTCGCTGCTCTTTTCAGGCGGTTTTTAAAGGATTTTTATAGAGAAACAGCCTGCTAGAAGAGTGAAAATAAAAAGCCCAACCTAGGTTGGGCTTTATCGTTTTCAGCATTATCGTGTGCTGGACGCTTGGTAATTAATCTACCGTGAAATCAATCCACACCAAACGGTGATCAGAGCTCACTTTTTTCGCGATGTCTACTGCGCCGTCAATTTGCGCGTAGACCAAATGATAGCCAGTTTGAAAGCTCGCTGGCCAAAACACGCCGCTAGCTGTCGTATTAAGGTTGGCCGATGGAATGACGTGATCAAGTTGCAAACCGCTGCTGCTGGTGATGCGCTCAGGAGATGGGCGAGAGTTGTTGCGTTTGCAAAGCGTAGGATCGGCAAGGCACTCTGGGCCGCCTTCGCTGGTCGGAATCAAATACCCATTGCTCACCAATGGGTTAACGAAGCTACTATTGTACAGATCGTTAATGGCGCTCAGATCGCCATCGCCAGTAATGGGATCGGCGTTGAGATCGCCGGCAATAACGAATTTCGCGTTAGACGCAAGTCCACCGTAAACGCCTTTATCATCAACCATGTAGCTTTCGCCGCTGATGTAGTCATTCCAAAATGCCACTTCGGCGCGGTTACGCTTGACGTTATGGCGCGCAGCGTTGCCATAAATTGGCGGCGTTGGATGCGAGAGCAAAAAGTGGACAGTGGTTGACTGGCCGCTTGTTGCTGTGATCCGAATGGGCAGATCGACATGGTTTTTTGATGACAGCGGCAGCGCTTGCCACGCGTCGTCGTCATACCACGCGTCGCCACAAGTGCGATTTGCGGGGATCGGCGCGCTACTATTGTCGCAATCATCGATAATGGGGTTTGCTTCGCCAGGCATATCTTTCCACTTAAAGTTTTGGAAAGTACGGATCTTATCGCTTTCAATCGGGAATCTTGACATCACAGCAAAGGCGTATTGCCCGTGGTAATTGCCAAAGCCCCACGCGTCGTCAGGCCCTTCAATTTTACCGTCTAAGTTGAGATCAAAGCCGCTCATCAGGCCAGTGTTGGTCGCAAAAGTTTGCCGAACAGGGTAGCTTATCCCTTTAACATCATCGCTTTGTGCGTGCGCGAGGTAGTTGGTATTGAAGGCGGCCAGATCGCTGCTGTTATTGCCGCTTCCGTCGTTGTCAAATTCATTGAGTACAAACACGTCGGGACGATTGCGCTGGATGATCTCAGCCACATTGCGGATCTGCTGCACGCGCTGGGCGGTGCTTTTTTCCTCATTTTTCAATTGGCCGGCGTTGAGGCGCGCGATCAGCGTGTCCTGTTTGGCGCGAGTCATGGCAAGCTCAGCCGATAAAACGCCAGCAGCTGTGCGATCAAAAGAGAGATTAAAGGTAGCAAAACGTACGTTCATGGGAGCAAGCGATCCTTCTTGTTCACTTTGGCTATCGCAACCAGTTAATAAGGCTAGCGAAATGGCGACGGCGGCAGCGCGTTTGTACATCTTTTTCATCATGATAACTCTTATTTGCAAACGGTTAGAAAAATGAAAGAAAATTAAAGCCGCGCTAAGGTATCATGCAAACGTTTGCTTGTGCAAAATTATTCTTATTTTGCAATGCATTAGAATGGTTGCGGCAATGCGCTGCATAGCTTGACTAAATAGAAAAAATGGTGAAAAAAAATGCGGCTGACTAGAAAGTCAGCCACAACGGTGATGCGAGGAAGCGCTTAGTAAGTGTTAAAGTAGCGCTGAATTTGCTGCGCATCTTTAGTTTGTGTTAGCGCCAGCATCAACAAAATGCGCGCTTTTTGCGGATTAAGCGTGCCTGCGGCAACAAAGCCGTATTTAGCATCATCAATCTCGGCATCAAGCGTTGTCGGGCCTGTTGCAACGCGGCTTGAGCGCACGACAGCCACGCCTTTTTTACTGGCTGTGGCGAGGGTGTCAAACAGCGTGCTGTACAGGTTGCCGTTGCCAACGCCCGCGGTCACGATGCCGTCGTACTTGGCATTAAGCAGCGCCTTGAGTGGCACATCGCTGGCGTTAGCGTAGCTGTAAACGATGCCAACTTTCGGCAGCTCTTCTAACTTGCTGATGTCAAATGGCGTTTTTTTGGTGTGCAGGCGAGTTGGCACGCGCTGATAATCGATTTTGCCGTTGTGGATATAACCGAGCGGGCCAAAGTTTGGCGCCGTGAACGTTTGCACGCCGGTGGTGTTGGTTTTGGTCACATCGCGCGCATCAAGCACGGTGTCATTCATCGCTACCATGACGCCGCGTCCTTTTGACGCAGGATCTGACGCTGTAACTACCGCGTTATACAGGTTCATCGGGCCGTCAGCGCTCATGGCCGTTGACGGACGCATCGCGCCAACAAGTACCACAGGCTTGCTGCTTTTCACTGTCAAATTAAGGAAATACGCCGTCTCTTCCATGGTGTCGGTGCCATGCGTGATCACGATGCCGTCGACATCATCTTTGGCTAGCAGCTCGTTGACGCGCTTGGCAAGTTTTAGCCACACTTCGTCATTCATGTCTTGCGAACCAATTTTGACCACTTGCTCGCCTTGGATTGCGGCCACTTCTTTCATTTGCGGCACAGCGTCGATCAAGGTTTCGATAGCGACTTTGCCCGCTTCATAGTTAGACTGCGTCGCCGATTGGCCCGCGCCGGCAATGGTGCCGCCGGTGGCCAAAATGTGGACGTTGGGCAGCGCCCACGCAAGCGGTGTGAGGGTTAAGCCTACGACCGCGGCAAGGAGTGTTTGACGAAGATTCAAGCTCATAGATATAGTCCTATCAATTGATAAATAAAATTTTCTCATGCATGGGTACAACTTTGCCTGTTAAGGGAATGAAATCATATTTTGCGCTGGCGCTCTACCGTCGCGATCACAGCTTTGCTCACAAAAGCAAAATAGTGCACTTTTGCAGGCTATTTACGGCAATTATTCGCTAATTTGTTATAAAATAAGGAGTTTTTGTGATTTCTCCCATCCACTTTGGCGCAAGCGGTGGTGGGGGAAAGTTTTTAATTTGCGTGGAGAAGTGCGATGAAGTTAACCGTAGATCTTTTGCAACAGCCAACTATCGACGATCGTCTTTTTTTGCAAGATCGCATGAACGAAAGTAACCATGCGGTGATCGGCGACTGCAAACGCGTGCCGCTAGCGGTATTTATGCACGACGAAGCGGGCGAGCGCCAAGGCGGCTGCATTGGCTGCACCTATGGCAATTGGCTGCACATCGATTTGTTGTGGGTTGCACAATCATTGCGCGGGCAAGGCGCCGGCAGTCAGCTGCTCAACGCGATGGAAGAGGCGGGCAAAGCGCGCGGCTGCCGTTTTGTGATCCTCGATACGCTCAGTTTTCAGGCGCGCCCGTTTTACGAGCGCCACGGTTATCAGTTGCAGATGACGCTCGCGCAGGCGCCGTTGGTGCATGAGCGCTACTATCTCACTAAGACATTGTAATTAAGAACATTCGCAAGCAGGAAACAGTTTTGCTGCGGCGTATTTTCTGCTTGCTTAAACATTGCGCTGTGGCGCTTTTATTTATCAAGGAGCGCTGTGCCCGATCTCTCTTCGCCGTGGTTACTGTTTAGTAGCGGCTTTTTAAGCGCCACGCTGCTTCCTGGCGGCAGCGAAGCTCACTATCTTTTAGCGTTAAGCTTACAAAACAACGCGTTGGCGCTGCTGTTTTTATCCGTGACGCTAGGAAATTCGCTGGGTGGAATTTTCAATTATTGGCTAGGGCGCCTGCTGCCTGAGCGCCCGTCGCCGCAAAAACGTCGCCAAACGATGGCGCGGCGCTGGCTGCATCGCTATGGTGATTGGGCGCTGCTGTTTAGCTGGCTGCCGCTGATCGGCGACCCTTTATGTGTGCTTGCAGGCTGGTATCGTTTGCCAGCGCTGCGCTGCGCGCTTTTTATTACAGTGGGAAAAGGGCTGCGGTTTGCGCTGTTGACCGCCCTTTTTTTGCTGAGTTAGTTTGAGGTATTTTGTGTATATACCCATGAGCATTGAAGGTGCTTGATTTTTAATAACTTTGATATCACACTGCGCGCCATGAAAATTATTCTCACTCCAGAACAAAAGCAGCAGCTAGAAGTGATGCACGACACAACCCGCGATGGTCGAGTGC
>JBOFRL010000011.1:0-7194 GCA_051650965.1 Vibrionaceae bacterium | reverse complement strand
CAATGATAAACCGCTTTCCATCAACTTACTAACGACTGCTTTTTTGTGCGCTTCAGGATAATGTCTCACTCAAACCTAACTTCCGCCCCCTGTTCGATGGTACGAAAAACTGAGGCGACAACTATCCTGACACAGGGGGTTATTTATAAAACCCATCTAGGATACAGCATTACTTTAATAACGACGTTTAGATATTTTCTAGCTATCACATCACGCATAAATATAGTTTTCAGCAAACGTTTTATGCGAAATATAAATTGCTATTATTTGTTACGTTTTTTAAGCTCAATGCAATCTGCTCATTAACATAAAATAGTTCCAAAACGCAGCACTGATTAATTTTCCCCAGCCAACCAAATCTGTTCTTTTTCTACAATTTCAACAGCAACGTTATGTTTGCTAATGATAATACTCTGAAAAATAAGGGCTAATATCTATCAAAATAGCCCTTTTGCGGCACGCAGCACAAACAATAAACCCAAAGTAAATGGTGCATTCTTAATTTTTTGCCATTATCAATTAAGAGAAAATAACGTTTTATGGCCCATTTATGAACAGAGTGCGAACATTACCTAATCAGCGCAGTAAAATTTTCCGCGACCGTTTTGAAAGATGGCCGCAGCTTTTTAAATTTTTAGTTTTTTGCAGCTATTTTTTCCCCGTATTTATTGAGGCGTTGCCTTATTATTCGCAGTGGCAGCCGCAATCAAAATTTTTATTTCCCACTATTTTTATGCTGGCATCGGCATTGATCATATTTTTTGGCATAAAAATTAATCAAGCAGCGCAAAGAGTGTGGCATAAAAATTATCGGATCACTTTCGCGATTCAATTAGCAATCCTTCCGCTGCTTATTTTGGGGCTGCAAACTTACTTTTATTAAAACTTTTTGCAAAATATTTTCCGCAAAAAGTTTTAATATTGCCTCAACTGACTCAGGCTATTTTTGCGCCATCGCCAGCTGCCACTCTTTGGGCTGCGAGCGGATCCAATGAAGGCGTTTTCCAAGCAAAATAGCAGCGACAGTCAGACCGATAATGATCCCAACCCAAAAGCCATAAACGCCCAGCGGCTCGATAAGCCAATCGGTTAAGCCCAAAATATAGCCAATCGGAACGCCTAAAATCCAATAAGAGAAGAACGTACGCTTAAAGATGGCCGTCATGTCTTTATAGCCGCGCAGCGCACCAGCAGCTGCAACCTGCACCGCATCCATGCACTGATAAATGGCTGAAATTAAAATCAAATTTGCCGCAAGCACCACAACCGCCGGATCGTTGTTATACAGCGAAATGATGAAATCGCGGAAAACCACACTGAGCAGAGCGGTGAGCAATGAAGCGCAAAACGCAATCATCAGCCCCAATTTCACGGTTTGCGCGGCGCCATCCACCGATTTTTGTCCCAGCTGATAGCTCACACGAATACTGAGCGCGGTAGAAAAACTCATCGGCAACATAAAAACCATCGACGAAAAGTTGATGGCGATCTGGTGCGATGCAACCACAATCGCGCCAAGTGGTGCAATTAACAGCGCAATTCCCGCAAACATGGTCACTTCAAAAAAGAGTGACGCTGCAACCGGCAAGCCCAGCTTATAAATGCGCCACAAAAATTTGGCCGACGGCGCAGCAAAATTGGTGAACGCGTGTACGCGGCGCAGCTTTTTGTTAATCAATACATAGACAAACATCGACAATAACATTAGCCAATAAACCAACGTCGTCGCAACGCCACAGCCCACCCCGCCTAATGCCGGCGCGCCAAGCTTGCCGTAAACAAAAATCCAGTTCAGTGGCACGTTGGCGGCAAGTCCAATAAAGCCAATCACCATCGCCGGCACCGTGAGCGACAAGCCTTCTGCCAGATTACGCAGCACCTGAAACAGCAACACCGCAGGCACCGCTAAAACCACCGCGTGCAGATAGCCAACGGTTTTTTCGCGCAGCGCTGGCTCAAGATCCATCATATTCAGAATAAAATCAGAATGATAAAGGATCAGGCCAATCGGCACGGCGAGCAGCAAAGCAAGATAGATGCCTTGCTGGATCTGCATCGGCACTTTTTCTTGGCGCCCCGAGCCATGCATCTGTGAAATGATCGGCACCATGGCCATTAAAATGCCAATACCAAACAAAATAGCGGGAAACCAAACACTTGAGGCGACGGCAACCGCTGCCATATCGGTAGTACTCACGCCACCGGCCATTACCGTGTCCACAAATCCCATGCTAGTTTGCGCAAGCTGCGCGATAAAAACAGGAATTGCCAATTTAATTATCGAGTTAATTTCGCGGCGACTATCTAGCACACATACTCCAAGATCGTTACGTCAATTTTTAGCCAAAGGCTTATTTATGCTAACCATACAATAAAAAACGCTGCCAAACAGCGTTAAACGTTTTTTATCGATGGCTATGATGGTTAATAGCTAGGAAAGTCATTAGCAATGAATGGGTTATGACAACGCTCATGACCAAAAGTTGATGTCGGCCCGTGTCCTGGAATAAAAGTGACATCATCGCCTAGCGGCAACAATTTGTCTTTTATTGAAGAGAGCAGCGTTGCGTGATCACCTTTAGGAAAATCGGTGCGGCCAACTCCGCCGTTAAAGAGCACGTCCCCCACCCAAGCAAGGCGCGCATGGCGGCTAAAAAAGACCACGTGCCCCGGCGTATGCCCTGGCGTATGAATGACTTGCAGCGGCTGCTCGCCAACCATGATCTCCGCGCCATCTTGCAGCCAATTTGCCGGCGAGAAAGCTTCAACGCGCGGCATGCCAAACATCGTGCTTTGCATCGGTAGCGCTTGCAGCCAAAAGTCATCTTGCTGCTGTGGGCCTGTGATAGGCAAACCATACTCTTTTGCTAGCTCCACAGCGGCGCCAACATGGTCTAAATGGCCGTGCGTTAACAAAATGTGCTGCACGGTGAGGCCTCTTTTTGCCACTTGCTCTGCGATCACGCGCGCGTCGCCGCCTGGATCAATAATTGCTGCCATCTTGCTGCTATTACACCAAACAATGGAGCAATTTTGCATAAAACTGGTCACAGGCACAATGTGGTAGGACAAGGCGCTTGTATCATGCGGCGTTGCGGTTTGCGCTACTTTTTCAGACACTTTATTCATTATTTACCATCACTTATTCTTTTAAGCGTGTAATTTCAACGCGCGGTTGAAAACCTAGACTAAAAATCGGTTATAAAAAATGCAGCAAATCATTGCCGCATTTTTTCACGCTAACCATCACAGACTGTTAATTTCTTTCTCATGCTCGAGATTTATTCGCCAAACTTGCGGACCAATTTGATGAATATTATTGCCAAGCGGATCGACCGCCACTGTCACAGGCATGTCTTGCACATCAAACTCGTAGATAGCCTCCATCCCCAGATCGGCAAATGCCACTACGCGCGCTTTTTTGATAGCCTTCGCCACCAGATAAGCCGCGCCGCCCACCGCGATCAGATAGACGCCTTGATGCTCTTTAATGGAGTTAACCGTTTTTTGACCGCGCTCAGCTTTCCCGATCATGCCAATAATGCCGGCTTGTCCAAGCATCATTTCGGTATATTTATCCATGCGTGTCGAGGTGGTTGGGCCTGCCGGACCCACAGCTTCCTCGCGCACCGCATCAACGGGGCCGACATAGTAAATAAAGCGATTAGTGAAATCAACGCCGTCAGGAAGGCCAAGCCCTTGCTGCAGGCGCTCTTGAATGCGCCGATGCGCTGCGTCACGGCCGGTTAAAATTTTGCCCGACAGCAATAAGGTTTCGCCCACTTTCCAATCGGCAACGTCTTCTTTTTTCAGAGAATTAAGATCAACGCGGCGCATACTGTCGTTGACTTGCCAATCCGCTTTTGGCCACAAATTCAGATCCGGCGCTGTAAACTGCGCGGCGCCTTCGCCGTTGAGCGTAAATGAAATATGACGCGTAGCGGCGCAGTTAGGGATCAGGCAGACCGGTTTTGACACCGCATGCGTGGGCGCAGTTTTGATCTTGACGTCCAGCACTGTGGTCACGCCGCCAAGCCCTTGCGCGCCAATGCCTAGCTCGTTGATCCGCCGATAAATTTCGATGCGCAGCGCTTCAATATTGTTCGACGGACCGCGCGCCAGCAGCTGCGGCATATCAATGCTTTCCATGAGCGCTTCTTTGGCCAGCAGCGGCGCTTTTTCGGCCGTACCGCCAACGCCAATCCCCAAAATGCCCGGCGGACACCAGCCCGCGCCCATGTTAGTGACCATCTCTTCCACCCATGCCGCAATATCGTCTGAAGGGTTAAGCATCGCCATTTTGGCTTTATTTTCTGAGCCGCCGCCTTTTGCCGCGATCGAAAATCTCACCGTATTTCCCGGCACCATCGTGATGTGCAGCACTGCCGGCGTGTTGTCTTTGGTATTTTTGCGCTCACCAATTGGGTCGGCGACAATCGACGCACGCAGCGGATTATCGGGGTCAGTATAAGCGCGGCGCACCCCTTCATCGACCAGCTCTTGCAGCGTTTTATCGCCTTCCCAGCGCACATCCATTCCCACCTGAGCAAAGCAGGTCACGATCCCCGTATCTTGGCACAGCGGACGCTTGCCGATAGCCGCCATGCGCGAGTTGGTCAAGATCTGCGCGAGCGCGTCTTTAGCAGCCGGATTTTGTTCTTTTTCATAGGCTTGATGCAGCGCTTGCACGAAGTCGACCGGATGGTAATAAGAGATAAACTGCAGCGCGTCAGCGACGCTATTAATCACATGTTGATTGCGGATCATTGTCATAACAGCCTCACTCAAATTTATTCAAAGGATGAAACAGACACTGGAAACAAGCGTGCGAAAGAGCAACTTTGGTTTTGCATTTGCCACGCATGTTACGCTGTAAAATAGCTTTTCGACAAATACCTAAAAAGGGGATCTTACGATACTCTATTGCCAACCTTGTTACCTTAACATTGAATTGGTGCGAATAAAAAAATGTGTCTGCCACTTACGTTGCAAAAAATAAAATATTCAGCAGATCTCACTGAACTTTTCCATGGACTTTGCCACCAGCCGTGGGCAATGCTGCTGCATTCAAGCTCGGCGTCGCACCCTGACAGCCGCTTTGACATCCTCACCGGCGATCCTATCGCGACGTTTTGTAGCCAAGACGGCGTCAACACGATTGCGCTTGGCGCAAACAAAATCGAAAACCACAACGAGTGCTTTAGCGAGCTCGAATATTGGATAAACAAGCTGTTGCCGCCAGCGCCAGTTTCGCAGGAGTGGCCATTTTGCGGCGGAGCGATTGGCCATTTTAGTTATGATCTGGCGCGGCAAATTGAAAAGTTGCCAAATTGCGCTAAGCAAGATCTGGCGATCCCCGAAATAGCGGTTGGCCTCTACGACTGGGCACTGGTTGTCGATCATAAATTGCAAAAAGCGGTGCTGATCGAGCCACAAGGCAGCAAGCGCTGGGCGTGGCTACAGCAGCAAGCGGCGCAATCTCAAGCGCGAACGCAAGAACAAACAAAAGCGCAATGCCATGCTAAGGAGGAAGATTTTTCTCTCACCTCCCCTTGGCAATCAAACATGACCTTTGCGCAGTACCAGCAAAAATTTGCCCAGATCCAAGAGTATCTGCGCGCTGGCGACTGTTATCAGATCAATTTTGCCCAGCGATTTCACGCGCATTATCAAGGCGATGAGTGGCAAATGTACAAAAAATTGGCCGCGCATAACCAAGCGCCATTTTCCGCCTTCATGCGCTTTGACCATTACGCGCTGCTCAGCATCTCTCCCGAGCGCTTTTTACAGCTTTCACAACGAAAAATCAGCACCAAACCGATCAAAGGGACGCGGCCACGCTGCAGCGATCCACAGCAAGATTTATCCCAAATCAACGAGTTAAAATCGTCAGAGAAAGATCGCGCAGAAAACCTGATGATTGTCGATCTTTTGCGCAATGACGTAAGCAAAGTCGCGTTGCCGCACTCAGTCAAAGTCCCAGAACTCTTTGCAATTGAATCATTTACCTCGGTACACCATTTAGTTAGCACCATCGAGGCGACATTAGCGCCGGACAAAAGCCGCGCCCATTTGCTGCAAGCTTGTTTTCCAGGCGGCTCGATCACCGGTGCTCCAAAAGTGCGAGCAATGCAAATTATTGACGAGCTTGAACCGCACCGACGTGCTGCGTATTGCGGCAGCTTAGGCTATCTTTGTCGTAATGGAAATATGGATTTGAACATCGCGATCCGGACAGTTGTGGCAATCGATGACTCTTTATATGCGTGGGCTGGCGGCGGAATTGTTCTTGATAGCGAGCCACTTGCTGAATACCAAGAGACATTCCATAAACTCAGTAAAATTTTGCCTATTTTAGCGGATAAAAATGATCGATCATAAAAAAAGGATCAGCGCTCGCCATCATGAGCACAGCGCACAGACCAGTCAAATTGCGCAGGCAATACTCAGCGGCATGCAGCCAAAAAATCGTGACTGGCTCATGCAAAACTTTATGTTATCAACACGCTATGTGAGCAAAAATGGCACTCACCCCATGCTTGACGTGCACTCGCCTCTCGTCAAAGCCGAACACAAAAAAGCCGCCGTATTTTTAGGTCTGATCGAGCGCAATGACGCGCTTTTTTTACTGCTCACCAAACGCGCCCACCATTTAGCCAATTTTCCAGGGCAAATCTGCTTTCCTGGCGGCAAAGAAGAAAAATCAGATCACGATTTAATTGAAACTGCGCTGCGCGAAACGCAAGAAGAGGTTGGCATTACCGCAACGCGCGAGCAAGTGCTGGGCTCTTTGCTGCCCATCGCGACTCACAGCGGCTATCTTATTTATCCCGTTTTGGGTTTTATTCCGTCGCACTATAAAGCAAAACTCGACCACAATGAGGTGGCCAGTTTATTTGAATTGCCGTTAGATATTTTGATCAATCCACAGACCTTAAAATCGATTTCGGTCTCGATCCAAAACAGCCCTCACCCCATTTACGCGCTGCATTATCAAAACCATTTGATCTGGGGCGCAACCGCGCAAATCCTGCGCGCCTTAAGCAAACAGCTGCTTATACCCATGAGCATTGAAGGTGCTTGATTTTTAATAACTTTGATATCACACTGCGCGCCATGAAAATTATTCTCACTCCAGAACAAAAGCAGCAGCTAGAAGTGATGCACGACACAACCCGCGATGGTCGAGTGCGC
>JBOFRL010000010.1:0-3815 GCA_051650965.1 Vibrionaceae bacterium | reverse complement strand
GCAAGAGCAATGAATCCAAATCGCTGGTCCAAAGAAGCTAGAAACTGGGATCGTGTTGGCGATGTGGAGCTAAATCCGGAGAAGAAAAAAGAGGCAGCTTAATAGCTCAGGCGACAACTACCTTGAAAAACGCCGCTTTTGCCCAAGCCGAGCAGCAGACCCAAGCGCGCTGGCAACAAGAGCTCAGCCGCATCAAGGTCACGGGCGGCACCGACGAGCAGCGCACCATTTTTTACACCGCGCTCTATCACACCGCGATTGCGCCGATGATTTTTGAAGATGCGGACGGTCGCTATCCCGCCATGCGCACGCGTGTGACGCAAGAAGGCAACGGCACGCCCAACTACTCGGTCTACTCGATGTGGGATACGTTTCGCGCCGCCCACCCGCTGCGCACCATCATCGACCCGCAGCGCGCAGAAGAGTTCGCCAACGACCTGCTGCGCAAGTATCGTGAAGGTGGCATTTTGCCCAAGTGGGAGCTGCACGGCCACTACACCGGCACCATGATTGGCTTTCCCGCCGTCTCTATTTTGGCCGATGCGATTGCCAAGGGGCTCAATGTCGACGTGCAAGCGGCCAAAGAGGCGGCCGAATTTACGGTGCGTTTTCATGAAACGTCCGAGTTTCCCGATTGGACCGACGAAAACAATGTCGGCGCCGCAAGCGTCGTGCAAGTCAAAGTGTATCAAGAGAATGGTTTTGTCCATCACGGCTACTGGAACAGCGCCTCCTACACCCTCGAGTTTGCCTACGGCGACTGGGCGATGGCGCAAATTGCGCGCATGGCCGGCGACAGCGCGCTTGAGCACGAGTTTTTGACGCGCGCCGACAATTGGCTCAACCACTGGGATGCGCAAACCGGTTACCTGCGTCCGAAAAATCACCCCAACAGCTCAAGCCCCAACAAGCCGCCGCTTGAGTTTAATCAGCCGGTTGACGAGGCGCGCAAAGATGAATGCGTCATGGTGGAATGGCCGGCAGGCTCGGGCACAATGAAAGAAAAATGCCCGCTGTTACCCTTTGATCCCTACTATGTTGACGAATTTGCTTACACCGAAGGCAATGCGTGGCAGTGGAAATTTCAGCCGCTGCACGACTTTACACGCCTGATGCAAGAGATCTACCTTGCCGATGTCGCGGCCGGAAAAAGCACCACGCCGCAAACGGCATTTCGCGAAGATCTCGACGAGCTGTTTAACGCGCGCTCGTCTAACACCGGCGAAGCGCTGCCGGATCTCACCGGCTACATTGGCCAGTACATGCACGGCAACGAGCCATCGCACCATATCCCCTACCTGTATGCGCTGACTGACGAGCCTTGGAAAACGCAGGAGTACCTCGAGCAGATCATGAATACCATGTACAGCACCGAGCCTGATGGGCTGATCGGCAACGAAGACGTTGGGCAGATGTCGGCGTGGTACGTGATGTCGGCGCTGGGCTTTTATCAAGTCACGCCAGGGGATCCGACTTACACCGTTGGGCGTCCGCTGTTTGATGAGGTGACCATTCCTGTGGCTGGCGGCGAGTTTAAGATCATCGCCGACAATAACAGTCCGCATAACAAATACATCAAGTCTGTCACCATCAACGGCGCGCCAATCGAAGCCAATTTCACGTTCAAACATAAAGATATTCGCGCGGGCGGCGAGCTGCGGTTTGTGATGACCGGCGATAAAGACGAAGCCATGCAAGCCATGTAAGTGCATTCGAGCCTTTTTTGACCACCACTTTTTACAATTAACATCGCGCCAATTCGTTGGCGCATAAGGAAAATGTGATGAAACTGCGCAAAACGGCGCTGGCCTGCGCCATCTTTAGCGGCATAACCTTGTCTGGCTGCATCGACGAGCAGTCGCCCGCCCTCACTGACAGCGCGCCGCAGCCAACGCCGCCGGCAAACGATGTGCTCGCTTATGTCGACCCGTTTATCGGCACCGGTTTTAACGGCCACACCTTTCCGGGCGCCGTGGTGCCTGAAGGGATGGTGCAACTTTCGCCGGATACCGAGCTGATTGGCTGGCACTCCTCTTCTGGTTATCATTTTGATAACACAACTCTTTTTGGCTTTTCGCACACCCATCTTTCAGGTACGGGCATGGGCGGGCTTGGCGACATCTCGTTTTTACCGTTTGTAGAAGAAAATAGCGAATACATTGAACAAGATAGCGACTACAGAAAAGCCATTTCCGTTGCAATGGATAAAAGCAGCGAGCAAGCACAGCCTGGCTACTACAGCGTTACTATCGCTAAAAATGGTATTAAGGCTGAGCTGACAGCGTCGGCGCGCGTCGGTTTTCATCGCTACACTTACCCAAATGATCAGCCGCAGCGGTTAAAAATTGATTTAAATTCAATACTTAATAGCGACTGGGGCTCAAAGCCGCTGCGCAATAAACTGACCATCAGCGACGACGGTTATTCTGTGGTTGGCGAGCGCGACGCCACGCAGTTTTCCGGCTGGGCGAAAAATCAAAAGATCTTTTTCTACGCAACATTTGATAAAAAAATCAAAAAGGTGCAGCTGCTAGCCGGCGGCGTTACTGTCGATGGCCTCAGCGCTGAACAAAGCACGGCCTCTGGCACGCTGGCCGATGTCACCGCCTACATCGAATTTGAAGCGAGCGGCTCGCCGCAGCTTAACGCCAAAGTCGCCATCTCCTCGACCAGCGAGCAAGGCGCGCGCAACAACTACGCGGCGGAAGGCAACGTCTCGTTTGATGAAGCGCGGGAGAATGCGCGGCAAACTTGGAAAAATGCGCTTAATTTTCAAATAGAAGGCGGCAGTGAAGCGCAAAAAACCATATTTTACACCGCCCTCTACCACAGCAAAATTGCGCCAGCCGTCTACCAAGATGTCGATGGCAGTTTTCGCGGCATGGCCGTCGGCGCATTAAGCGCAGGCACCGCGCAGATCACCAGCGGACAAGCGACGCCCGAGCAGCCCAATTTCTCCATCTACTCATTGTGGGACACGCACCGCGCCTTGCATCCGCTGAAAACCATCACCGAGCCACAGCGCGCGGTACAATACGCCAAAGATCTGCTGCAAAAATATCAGCAAAGCGGCCTGCTACCCAAATGGGAGCATTTAGGCGACGAGACCGGCACCATGGTGGGCTATCCCGCGACGGTTGTGCTCGCCGATGCGCTGAGCAAATTTCCCGCGCAATTTAGCCAAGCGGAAAAAGAGCTCGCGCTCAAGGCCGCTGTCGACTCTTCAACCTACACCAACTACGAAGCACTTGCGGCGGTGTGGGATCGCGCCGTGCTCGATAAGACCCTCTCGCCACACATAAAATATATCGAGCAAGTCGGCTTTGCTCCTGCGGTGCAGCGCATCGATGACGTGCCCGTTTTTGAAGACTACACGGTAGAGTCGGTTTCTTACGGGCTAGAAAATGCCTTTTATGACGCGGCGATTGCGCAAATTGCACGCATGGCCGGCGCAACAGCAGAAGAAGCGCGCTATCTGCAGCGCGCGAAAAATTATCAGCGCTATTTTGACAAAAATGAAGCCGAATATGCGCAATTTGGTGTGACCGGCTTTATGCGTCCGGTGATGATTGATGGCAATTTCATGACGCCGTTTGATCCATACGGCACCGAGCATGAAACCGGCAACTACACCGAGGGCAACGCTTGGCAATGGACTTGGTTTGCGCCGCACGATATCGGCGTTTTTCAAGGTAGTTGTCGCCTGAGCTATTAAGCTGCCTCTTTTTTCTTCTCCGGATTTAGCTCCACATCGCCAACACGATCCCAGTTTCTAGCTTCTTTGGACCAGCGATTTGGATTCATTGCTCTTGCCT
>JBOFRL010000009.1:0-3525 GCA_051650965.1 Vibrionaceae bacterium | reverse complement strand
GACGGGGCTTACGGCCGACCAGCAGACCATTATCGACGTGTTAGGCGAACAGTATCGGCAGATTTACTCTTAAATTAGATGCTGAGTTGTTTAAACGCCATGTGTAGAAATAAATCCAAAAACAGGTGCGGGATGTCGGAAATCACTACAAAGTACCCTTTATTGCGCGATAAAAAAATAAAATAAAAAGAAATGATGTCGACGGTTTCGTGACTTAATAACGGCCGCTAGTGGCTGTTTGGGAAGGGGGGCGCTTGTGGTCAAAAAGAAAAGCTTGCCTACAAGGGGAAAGGTCACAAGTGACACTGCAGTGACAATTGAGTTTTGTCACCCTATTCATGAGCTATAGTGCTACAGCTTTAACTTCAGTGATGCACCTACGATTTGCAGACGTAAGAACCTCTTTTGAGCGAGCTCTTTTTGATGTGGATTTTGATCTGGGTGATACCGTAAGCAGCATTCTTTGTAAATGGCGAGGAGCTCCTCTGGCGATTGAGTAGAGGATGCGCCGAGGGCGGCTCGACTGTAACTGGCTGGCAGTTCGACCTCAGGATTTAGCGGCACATCATCGAGCATAAATGTAGTAAGAGGCACATTGGTCACTTGACTCTGTTCGCTTTCTTTAGGCTCAAAATGACGCAAAAGTTCTGTTACATCTTGATAAAGGGCATCAACATTCCACGGCTGCGTGCGGTGTTTAAGGTAGGCGCAGATAGTGTAATAATGAAGGTATCTCGCCGATGAAGACATTGGGGGAAGCGTAGGTGGCGGCGTAGGGGGCGGCGTTGCCGAGCTGGGACTTTTACTCGCGGCTGCGCTCATCTCGCGCAGCATTTTTGCATTTAGCACCAGCGCAAAGGTGATACGGATCGTGGCTGCTAATTTTACATCTTCTTGTGGCAGATATGGCATATAGCCGCTTAAGCGGGTAAGTAGCGCTATACCATAATTAAGCATAAGCAGCGCCCGATTGCTATCAATTTGGACGCTGTTTGGTGCTTGCAGTAAAGTGATGCGCCCAAGCTCAGTGAGAGGACCATTGAGCTGGTAGGCCTTTCTCAATTTTTGGTAACATTTTTGTGTGAGCTGTTGCTGCTCGGGTGAAACCTCGGCGCCGCGGCTTGTTACAGTTTCGGCTTCCGCGATGCTTGGGCTTGGGATTGGGCTTGGTTGGTCAATATTTGACTCGGTGGAAAAGGTCTGCTCTGCGCTTGGCGTGGGCAACTCATCTTCACTGTCAGGCTTTGGGCTTTCTGCTGCGCGCTCTGCGCTATCAGAAGAGACGGATTGCGCTCTCGATGCACTGGCGCTCAATGGCGGGCTTGTCTGCGCGTCCCTTCTGCTTTGCGCTAGCTCAACGGTGATCAACTGACAGATTTTTAAGGCGGCGTGTGACAATTTGGCTAAAAACAGCTGCTGCGCGGCTGGCGTTAGATGAGAGAATGCGCTGAATAGAGCGCTATCGCTCATATTATTTGCTGCGCGCGGCACTAAGATTTGTGCAAAAGTGATCTCTTCAGTCAGATTGCTGCTTAATAGCGCTGTAATTTCGCCGGCGATCTCCGCTTTTGGCGATCCGCGCAAGCAAGCTGTCATCAGTTGCAGGCATTCTAAGCGCGAGCAGTCCCCGCTGTTATCACCATCGAAAAAAGCCTCAAACGCAAGCGGTGAGCGGGTGATAGGGAGCGATGGCTGCAACTCGCAGCGAATTAATGTGTGGAAATGTAAAAGCAGGTTTTCTCTTTGCTGAGGGCTTGCCGTAAAAATAGAGTGGCGCTCAAGTAAAGGTTTAAGCTGTGCGACAGCTGAAAATGCATGGTATCGCTGAGTGGGAGTGACGGGCATGGCAGAGATGATTTTTTCGTAAGTAGATGATACTTCGCTTATCGGTGTTGAGCGAGCTGAATCATCAGAACTAAGGCCCACGGCTTGTCTTGCACTATCGTATGCCTGCAGCGACTCAGACGCTAAAAGGAGCTCTGGCAATTCTGATTTTTGGCGCTCATAACAGGCGATTGCCTCCATAACACACTGGAGCTGCTGACGAGTTGGCGCATTTTCTGGTGCGCCATCTAACGGTGTGGCTTCGTATTGTGCTTGTAATTTTTGCTGCACGACTTGCAGCGGCGACATCTGTGTTGCTGGGGTCTGCTCTGTATTGCGTAACAAGCTAATAAGGGCAAAAAATGATCCTGCTTGGTGTGGACCAAAATTTCCAGACATAAGCTCTTGCAACTCATTTAAGCTAAGCGCTGGCGAGAATGAGCGGAGATCAGGCTCTAACATAATGACCTATAAGGTAATGTTTAAATTGCTCTTATTAGCTATCAGCAAAAATTAACTATTTTTTTCATAGAGCCGATAGATAAAGCATCTCTTTTTGTGAGGTAACAAAAAACATTAATAAAAACAGTTTATATCGCATTGCGACGTAACCGCAAGGCGCCGTGATTGTTTGTGTGGCTCTGGGGGCTGGAATAAAAGTGTGACTGGCGAATAAGGCACAGTAAGTGCGTCGCCTCTTATTATAATGCACGGTTGAGTGGAGTTTTGTCTATTTCATAGCACTAAAGCTCTAGCGCTGCAGCAACTATTTGCAAGCGAGCGAACATCTCTTTTGCTTGTTCTTGGTTGTTTTTATTTCTGTCTGGATGGTGTTGCAAACAAAGCCGTTTATAGGCGTCACGGGCGTCATTGTTCGATGCATTCTGAGAGAGGCCGAGCACTTTGAGGTAGTAGGTGCGCGGTAAAATGTGGTTAAGATTCAATGGAACGTCTGCCAGTTTGAAGTTCTCCAAATCCACCTCTTTTTGATAAAGATCTTCACAATAAAAATTTTTGGCAAATCCTATCACATGGAGATATAGAGTCTCAAAATCCCATGGTAAAGGGAGGGTTTCAAGATAAGAGAGGATAGTGTGATAATGGATCAATTTTATGGACAGAGATATCGGTTTGGGATAAAAGCTCACAAATTCCGATGTGTCGGGTTTTGTGAGGGTCTTTTTGTCCATATCTTGCATTAATCGTGCATTTAACGCGAGCGCAAAGGCTATGCGGACCTTGTCTGCTAAAGAAGTGTTTTTACCTTCAAGCACCGCGGGCATATAGCTATTTAATTTGGTTAGCAATTTTTTGCTATCCGCGAGTGTTTTTTGAAATTTTTCCTGATCCATAGGGTTTGGCCTAAATGCGCTCAGCATAAATGCCATGTGCTCAAGCTGTGAAATAATGCCGCCAGGCTTATAAGCTTCAGCGATTTTTTCCCGACATTTGAGCACTGCAATAGGCTCGTCGGTTCTCCTTTTGGGGAACATTTTAGTGTAGATGCGGCGAACAACATTCACTTTGGGCATCGCGGCAGCTGCTTTTGTTGCTGCAGCGCCTTCCCCCTGTGTCAGGATAGTTGTCGCCTCAGTTTTTCGTACTATTGAACAGGGGGCGGAAGTTAGGTTTGAGTGAGACATTATCCTGAAGCGCACAAAAAAGCAGTCGTTAGTAAGTTGATGAAAAGCGGTTTATCAT
>JBOFRL010000008.1:0-1571 GCA_051650965.1 Vibrionaceae bacterium | reverse complement strand
CCTCGACGGCGAAGGCTGGATTGGCGAAGCAACAGAATTCACGCCAGCCAAGCTAACTAGAAAACTCGAATCATACCGCGCGGGTGGAATGCCCGGTGCAGCAAGCATCGATATGGGGCTAGATGATTCAGCGCTTGATACCGAGTTTGTATTTGGCGGCATTAGCAGCGCAATTTTAAAAAAGCACGGGGCAAGCAAAGCCGATGGCGTGCAGTTACGGTTCGCCGGTTCAATGCAGCGCGACGATACAGGCGAAGTAAGTTCAATTGAAATCATCACTCGCGGGCGTTTTAAAGAAATCGACAACGGTACGTGGAAAAACGGCGATGACAGCACCACCAAAGTGACGATGACTAACTCATATTACAAAGTTGTCGTTGATGGCGAGGTTCTGCATGAAATCGACGTTATCAACATGCTCGAGATTGGCCCAGATGGCGTAGACAGAATGGCTGAACACAGAAAAGCGATTGGCCTGTAATGCACGTATTGAAATTATTTAATTGTTTTAATTTCTAAAATTATCAAATCATTGAGGTTTTTATGTCAGCTCCAAAAAATATTGTTTTAGATCAGGCTATCACGCGCGGCAAAGAGGCGATCACAGAAGTAACACTCAGAAAACCAAAGGCTGGCGAGCTGCGCGGTTTATCACTGACAGATCTGTTGACCCTTGACGTTAACGCAATCGCGACAGTTTTGCCGCGCATCAGCGAACCAGTGATCACAAAAGACGAAGTACTAAATATGGATCCGGCAGACCTCGTGCAAATTGGCAGTGAAATCAGCCTTTTTTTAGTCCCCAAGAAACAACAATTGGACAACCAGAGCGAGCAATCCCCGATTGCGTAGATGACCTAATTGCTGACATAGCAATTATTTTTCACTGGCCGCTTAGCGAGATGGCGGCCATGGAACTCGACGAGCTCAGCGTATGGCACGAAATGGCTTTGGACAGATGGCAGCAAGTGAACGGGGGGAATCGTGGCTAAGCTTCAGATCAGTGTGCTACTTGCCGCAGTAGACAAAATAACCAGCCCACTTAAAGGGATCCGCAGTAGCTGCACAGCAGCCGCACGACAAGTAAAAGAAACGCAAAATCACATCAAACAGCTCAGCCAACAGGCTGGGCAAATTGACAGCTTTCGCAAATTAAAACAAAGCCTTGCATCAACATCTGGCGATTTAGCCAAAGCGCAAAAAGAGGTGCAGCGGCTAGCGCTTGAGATGAATAAAGGCGGAACCCCATCAAAAGCTTTGGTTAGAGATTTTGAACGAGCGCGCGCTGCGGCCTCGCGACTAAAAGATCAGCAGCGGGCGCTAGCAGCCAGCCACCAGCAACAACGCTCTGCACTACGCAGTGCAGGCATCGATACTCGCAATCTGTCGCAGCATCAGCGGCGACTCACTGCAGACATGAACAGGGCGAATTCCCAGTTAGCAGAACAGCGCAGGCGACTCCAGCAGCTTAATGAACAGCAGAAAAAACTATCTGCTGCACAGGCCAGTTATCAAAAAACCAAGGCGACGCAAGGAAAGCTGGCAGGAGCTGGCGCAGCCGTTGGCGCCGT
>JBOFRL010000007.1:0-48050 GCA_051650965.1 Vibrionaceae bacterium | reverse complement strand
TGGCGGCGCCTACAGGGGTTTGCGCTGCTAAAGCTGGTAGTGGATAACGTGAAATTCAAGGATGGAATGCAGGTGCTGGATGAGTCAGACAGGAATGCTGCCTAACCGACCCCATACACCAGATTTGACAATATCTCCATGTTTATGTACATTCCGGTAACTTCGAGCCCTGTTTCTACGCCGACTTCAAGTATTGATAATGTTGCTGTTGGCACACTTGTGGAATATGATCCCGCTACTGAAACAGTGTGGCTGCCATCGCTGCAGACAATTCGCAGAGCATCGAGCCCTGATGCCGACGTAGGCGATCTTACCGTAGCAACGCGCGAGTACAGTCCGCAATCATCTTCTGCGCAAACAGCTGCTACGCATGCATCGGCGACTTATCAGGTGCAGCCAACCATGCAATTTGATTTAATGGATGATAGCAGTGATGATGAGAGCTTTGCGGCAGGCGCGGCGCGCGTCTCTATCCCGCTAGGCACGGACATTGGGGCGCCGTTTGCGCCGCAGCAATCGCACTCACAGCAGCTACCGTTCTCACCAGAGCCTTCGCGCTCACAGCAGCCGCGCCCTATCCAGCAACAGCGGTCACAGCTGCAATTTAGAGCAGCGACCACTCAAGTGACGCAGGCCGTATCGCAGCCGTTATCAAGGGCTGGCGCGCCGAGTTTGACGTTGCCTACGGGGATCCCGCCATCGACAATAAGCTTGGTACCTCCAACTGGGCCAATTAGCCAAGTTCCATCATTACTGCCTTCGTCAGAAGAACTTGATCGGCAACTTGCGCTTGCATTGCATCAGACAGAGCTCTCTAGGCGATTTAGACCAAGACAACCTCCAGTGAACCAATCTCAAACAGGACAACAGCAGAGATGGAATACAATAGGTTACGAAGATAGTGATGATGAGGGCGGCGGTTAATCGCCCCATTACGCGCGGCCGTTGCATGAAGCTGCGGCCACACTCACGATGATCAGCCTGAAAAACAGAGCAGAGCGCCCACCTTGAACAGTGGGCGTTTTTTTTGCGCAAGTCAGTGGTATTCACACGCGTTATTGAACGAGAGTGTGTCTTAAAAAATAGTTATAGAAGGCAACTATTCAGATAAATTCACTTTTATACAAGCATGTTGTATGAAAGGCTCTACACGCATTTTGCACAAATTTTACTAATTCTAAGAGGCATTATGGGTGTACCAAATTTAAATCCTGAGTCGCGGCGGTTGGTCTTATCTGCAGCGACTAACTTATCTGCGGGTTTAACGCAAAGCGAAGGCCAATCATTAACAGTAGTGGGTGTTGTAGTGAGAGGCACTCCTGACGCAGGCCCGCAAACAAATACTGTCGAGCTGTTAGCACCTGACGGTAGAGGAGGCCTTGCTGCGGACCCAATAGGCACAATTATAACTCAAAATAGAGAGACAACCCGAGCAGAAGACCTAGGCCCTAACTCCGGCGGCCGCCTCACAGTAACGGAACTAGTAAGTAGGTATGAAAGTAGGCTGACCGGTGAAGTTGCAGCAACCTCAGTAAACACCGCGCGTCACAGCAATCGCAGCGTTGTAGTTGAAGCAGCGATGCGAGAAGGGCTCACCGAGACTCAAAGGGAGCTTGGTGATACAAAAGCAGACCGAGATCGAGTGTTGAAAGAGCTGCAAGCTGCACAAGAGCGTGTAACTGAACTAGAAACTAGCATCGGGAAGCTTGAAGGCGATCTTAAAAAGGCCCAAGGCGGATCTGCTACAAAACAAAAAGAGCTAGCAGCGGTAACAGGAGAACGCGATGATGCACTGAGAGTGTGTGCAGAGTTGCGAAGAAATCTCACACAAGCACAAAGTGACCTCCAAGATGCCACAAATGATGCGCAAACAAAGCAGGAACAGGCACAGACTGCTCTAAATGCTGCTGTACGTGCGCAAGAAGCAGCTCAAGAGGCGCAAACTAATGCTGAAAAGGAGCTTGAAAAAGCGAAAACGGGAAGCGCAGAAGATAAAGCAGCAGCTAAAGCGGCGCAAGCAGAAGTCGAGAGGTTGCAAAAAGCAGCTGAACTACAGCTTGCCGAGCTTAAGAAGGCGAGAGCAGATCTTACGGAGTCGCAAACAGCGCTTCAACAAGCCCAAGCGCGCACTAAAGAGTTGGAAACACAGCTTAATGCAGCGACCAAGCAGATTGGAGTGCTCGAAGAGAGGGTTCAACAGCTGGAACAAGAAGTTGCACAGCTGAAGCTCCAAATTACTGAACTGCAAACCGCGCTTGATGAAGCAGTAGGTGCTCTAGAAGAAACAGAAGAAGCTAGGAAAGCGGCCGAAAAAGCAGCTAACGATGCGGCTGATGCAGCCAAAGCAGCTGGGGAAGAAAGCCAAAAGTCGAAAAAGGACTTACTTGAGGCAAAAGCTCAGGTTCTTGCTTTAGAAAAACAGCTCTTGAATGCTAACACATTACATTTGCAGACACAGCACCAACTGAACGAAACACAAATGGCATTACGTACCTCTCAAATAACGCGGCGCGCGTCATGGCAACCCGCTACGGGTGCCGCTGCCGTAGCACTGGGGCCACAGCCCGAGCTTGCAGGAGTGTTGAGAGCTAATGTAGTTGATTTGACTGACGATGTTATGAGACAACTAGAAGCTGAGCATAGAGAAGCCAAGGATAAGGCAGAACAGTGCAAAAGAACGAATGCTTCGCCAGAAGAACAAAAAGAGGCTGATGCAAAATTTGTCACTACTGGTCTAGCGCTTTATGGAGCTAGGTTGGTAAAAGATTTGGAAGCTGCAAGGGTTGCCGCAAATACGACTAACACTTCTGACCAAAGTAGACAAACTCAAGCAGTAAGAACTTCTGCGCAAAGAAGTTCTTCCGGGCTAGACGTTTTGCGGCTTCACTGTTTGTATCAGAGGGAATTGCAGCAGTTACAGTCTCAAGTAACAAGTTTAATGAGTGGTAATGCCGATTTGAGGAGATTTATTGAGGAGCACTGTCAAACTCGCCTTGTGTTATCATCAGGGGCTAATACTGGAAGAAGACTTACTAGCAGCGACACAGTTTCTTTGAATATTGGGGATATTTTACAAAGACTTCAAAGGGAAATAAACAGGGTCACTGGCCATGAGGAGCCTCAACTAACTGCTGCTGCGCAAAGGCGAGCTGTGTCAGCTGATCGCAGAGGCTCGCAGGATCGGCCGCTGGAAACTACGGTTTTTGTGCCGCGGACTAGATCTTCTTCACAAGATCCACAGGTGCGCCCTCTTGCTGAACGCGCGAATGTGTATATCCAGAGTACTGTGGGAGCTACCGATGGCGCTGGTGCTACGACTCATGTACGCGGGCGTCAAGAGCATCGTGTAACTACTACTGTTATGACTACTGCACTTTTGCGGCAGCGTCAGATAGTCGAGGGTCCTCCTCAACTAGAATTTCGTGATCAGCAACAGCTACAAGATGGCGACGGCGGTGCCGGTACAGCCGATCAAACGCAGCCGCACACACCACCTCAGAGTGAGGACGAAAGCGAAACCTAATTTTCCTTTTATCAACGATCAGATCGAGCGCCGCTTTGCGGCGCTTTTTCTTTTTCCACCGCCGCTAAGCGCAAATTTATGCGAAGTTTTGTATCAAGCAGCAGGATAACGTACACTACATGTACATTATTTGATGATGGATCCTGCAATGAGCCGCCAACCTCAAGAGTCGCCTTGCGCTGCGCCGTCTTGCGCCGATCAGCCTCAGGATGCGCCTGTAACGCATTTTGGTTTTTCCACGGTCCCGACCAGCGAGAAGCAAAAACTGGTCGCGGGCGTCTTTCACCGCGTTGCGGCCAAATATGATGTGATGAATGACGTGATGTCATTTGGCATTCACCGTTTGTGGAAGCGCTTTACTCTTGATTGCAGTGGCGTGCGGCGTGGCCAGCGCGTGCTCGATTTAGCTGGCGGCACGGGCGATCTTAGCGCGCAATTTTCCAAAATAGTGGGCGAAACGGGGCAGGTGGTGCTGGCTGATATCAATCAGTCGATGCTGGAAATTGGCCGCGCTAAGCTGCGCGATGCGGGAATTGTCGGCAATATCAGCTATGTACAGGCAAACGCGGAAGAGTTGCCGTTCGCGGACGACTATTTTGACTGCATCACCATCAGTTTTGGCCTGCGCAACGTTACGGACAAAGCGCGCGCGCTGCGCTCGATGTTTCGCGTGCTAAAGCCGGGCGGGCGCCTGTTGGTGCTGGAGTTTTCTAAGCCCATTTTTGAGCCGCTGAACAAGGCCTACGACGCTTACTCTTTCCATTTATTGCCAAAACTTGGGCACGTTATCGCCAATGACGCGGACAGTTACCGCTATCTGGCAGAATCTATCCGTATGCATCCCGATCAACAAACGCTGGAGCAGATGTTGCAAGAGGCCGGCTTTGAGCATACGCGCTATTTCAACTTAACCGGCGGCATCGTGGCGCTGCATCGTGGTTACAAATTTTAGAGAAAACAGATGTTTGAACCTTTAGATCCTTTAGTTGCGCAGCTTATCAAAAAGGGTGTCAACACGCTCTTGCTTGACGCTAGCGAAGAGAGTTTGCGCCGTCTTGCGCGGCTGCAAGGAAAGGTGCTGCGGCTTTATTTTAGCGATTTGAAAAAGCCGCTGATTTTTGTTTTTGCTCAAGAAATCGACGTGATCGCGCAATTTGCGGGCGAGGTGGACTGCCAGTTGTCGCTGCCGGTTACGCTGCTGGCAAAATTGCAGGATAAGGCACTGCTTGCGGGGCTGCTTAAAGAGGGCAAGCTTGATCTCTCTGGCGACATTGACGTGCTGCTGCAGTTTTGCGCGCTGCTTGAAGAGGTGGGTTTTGATCTGGAAGAGTGGATTTCGCGCTACATTGGCGATGTCGCCGCGCACTCGCTGGTGCAAAGTGGCAAATCGCTCTTCAGCGTGATGCAAAAGCAGCTCAAGCGTCAGCAGCATTATGTGTCGCAGCTGGTCATTGAGGAGTGGCGCCTGTCGCCCAATGCGCTAGAAGTGGCCTATTTTGCGGACTGCGTGACGCGCCTGCACGATGATGTGGACGCGCTGCAGGAGCGGCTGGACAAATTTGAACAAAAAATCGCGGCTCACAGAGGTTTGGATGACGCCCACTGAAATTCGCCGTTTTTATCGCATTGTGCGAGTGCTTTTGGAGTATGGCATCGACGCCCTGCTGCCGGAGTCTGTCACGCAAAGTCAATTTTTCTACCCGCGCCGCGCGCTGTTTTGGCTAAAAAACAGCCATCACGAAAAAGCGCCGGGCGAGCGGCTGCGCCTTGCATTACAAGAGCTTGGCCCCGTTTGGATAAAATTTGGCCAGATGCTTTCTACGCGGCGCGACCTATTCCCCGCGGAAATTGCCGATCAGCTGGCGCTGCTGCAAGACAAGGTGGCCCCTTTTTCCAGCGAGCTGGCGCGCGCGCAAATTGAGCAAGCGCTAGGCGGCAAGCTTGAGCAGTGGTTTGCCGATTTTGATCCAAAGCCGCTGGCGAGCGCGTCGATAGCGCAGGTGCACACCGCGACGCTGCTTTCATCGCAACAACAGGTTGTGATCAAAGTGTTGCGGCCAGATATTGAAGCGATCATTGCGCAAGATGTGAAATTGATGTTTCGCCTTGCGCGCATGTTGGTGCGTTTGGTGCCGCAAACTCAGCGGCTACGGCCGGTCGAGGTGGTGGCGGAATATGAAAAAACGCTCATTACGGAGCTTGATCTGCGCTGCGAGGCGGCCAATGCTATTCAGCTACGGCGCAATTTTGAAAACGACCGCATATTGTATATCCCTGAAGTTTATAGCGATTTTTGTCGTAAAACGGTGATGGTGTCGGAGCGCATTTACGGCATCGGCGTGGCCGATCTTGACGGGCTCAAGGCGCACGGGGTCGATCTTAAGCTGCTGGCTGAACGCGGCGTGCAGGTTTTTTTCACGCAAGTATTTCGCGACAGTTTTTTCCACGCCGACATGCATCCGGGCAATGTGTTTGTCTCTTATGAGACGCCAGAAGATCCCACTTGGATTGGCATCGATTGCGGCATTGTTGGCACATTAAACAGCGAAGATAAGCGCTATCTGGCGGAAAATTTTCTAGCCTTTTTTTGCCGCGATTACCGCAAGGTGGCGCAGCTGCACGTGGCGTCGGGCTGGGTTCCTTTTGATACTAATATCAACGACTTCGAAGCGGCCATTCGCACGGTGTGCGAGCCCATTTTTGAAAAACAACTTGGCGACATTTCGTTTGGCCATGTGTTGCTAAACCTGTTTAATACCGCGCGCCGTTTTAACATGCAGGTGCAGCCGCAGCTGGTTTTGCTGCAAAAAACGCTGCTGTATGTGGAAGGGTTGGGGCGACAGCTTTATCCGCAGCTTGATCTGTGGGGCACGGCTAAGCCGTTTTTGGATAATTGGGTGAACGAGCAGATCGGGCCGCAGGCGCTGCTAAACGCCATCCAAGATAAAGTGCCACTTTGGACGAGCAAACTGCCGCAGTTGCCGGAGCTTATTTACGGCGCGCTGGCGCACGGGCAGCAGTTTGAGCAGCGCATCGATTCGGTCTATCGCGACTACATGCAGACGCAGCGCATGCATAACCGCGGCAAATTTTTATTTGGCGTTGGTGCGGTGCTGCTGATTTTGGCGGTGCTTTTGTATCAAGATGGCGAGACGCGTGGGCCGTTGATGATGGGAGCGGGCGCGCTGGTGAGCTGGCTTTTGGCGTGGCGCGCGATGAATAAGTAGCAGCATAGCTTGCGCGGCAAGCTAAATACAATGCACGCTGCTGTCACGCAGTGTCATGCGCAAGAGAAGCGATAAACAGCCGTTTATCGCTTTGCTTTTTTGTCAGCAAAAGCGCTCTTCTCTTCCTTTATTTTTCCCTGCGGATCTTTTCTTTTTTAAGTGTTTTATCCCATTTTGAGCTACACGCGCCTGCGACTCTGCAAGCTTTGCCGCTAACGGGCGCTGCGTGCGCTAAGCTTTCGCGGTCAGCGCTCTTTTTGTGTGAAGCGCGGGCTTAATATCGCATCTTACCGCGTAAGTGGTTATCATCTGCTTTTATTGCAAAAATGGGAGAAAGCAATGCCAATACAGGGAGCTTTTCCGGCGCGCCGCATGCGCAGATTGCGCCAACATGAATTTAGTCGCCGCTTGGTCGCTGAGCATCAATTATCGGTTAACGATTTGATTTATCCGGTATTTGTGTTGGACGGAGAAAAGCGTCGCGAGCCTATCGCGTCCATGCCGGGTATTGAGCGGCTTTCTATCGATGAGCTATTGCTTGAGGCGCGCGAGTTGGTGCGCCTTGGGATCGCAGCTATTGCAATTTTTCCCGTTGTTCCGCAAACGCTTAAGTCGGCGTGCGCTAAAGAAGCGTACAGCGATGAAGGGTTGGTGCAGCGCGCGGTGCGGGCGCTTAAGGCGCAGGAGCCAGCGCTTGGCATCATCACCGATGTAGCGCTTGATCCTTACACGTTGTCGGGGCAAGACGGCGTCACCGACGAGAGCGGCTATGTGCTTAATGATGAAACGTCACAAATTTTGATCTTACAAGCGCTGTCGCACGCTAAAGCGGGAGCGGACGTGGTCGCGCCTTCTGACATGATGGATGGCCGTATTGGCGCGATTCGTAATGCGCTTGAGCAGGCAAAATTCGTCAACACGCAGATCATGGCTTACTCGGCCAAATATGCGTCTGCGTATTACGGGCCATTTCGCGACGCCGTCAACTCGGCAGGCAATCTGAAAGGCGGTAACAAAAAAAGTTACCAGATGGATCCGGCTAATAGCGATGAAGCGCTGCATGAGGTGGCGATGGATGTCCAAGAGGGCGCTGACATGGTGATGGTTAAGCCCGGCATGCCGTACCTCGACGTGGTGTGCCGCGTCAAAAGTGAGCTGCAGGTGCCGACTTTCGCGTATCAAGTTTCAGGCGAATATGCGATGCACAAAGCGGCGGCGCAAAATGGCTGGCTCAATGAGCGCGAAACGGTGCTGGAGTCGCTGCTTTGCTTTAAGCGCGCCGGCGCGGACGGAATTTTGACCTATTTTGCCAAACAAGTGGCTATCTGGCTGCAGCAAGAGCGCAGCGAAAAAAATAGCTAACGCGCGCTTGTTTGAAACTGTTTATTTTTGTTGTGGAAATTTAAATCGATGTCAGTTTGTCTTGAGGCGAGCTCAGCAGAGCTTTTTGCACGTTTACAACAGTTGGCCTCAGATTGGCAGATCTTAGCGCAAGATGACGCGCAATTTGCCTTAGCCTTGAGTGAAGAGCGGCTGGAGTTAAAATGGCTGTGCGATCCACAAATGGGGGCCATTTTTGCCGATTTTGCAACTGGTGCCGCGGCGCATCGGCGCAAGTTTGGCGGCGGAAAGCAGCAAGAGATCGCCAAAGCGGTAGGACTAAATAAGGGCGCGGCGCCGCTGGTGCTTGATGCGACTGCAGGGCTTGGCCGCGACGCTTTTGTACTGGCGTCGCTTGGCTGCAAGGTCGAGATGGTGGAGCGCAACAATGTTGTCGCCGCTTTGCTTGCCGATGGCTTGCAGCGAGCGAAATTGGATAGCGAAATTGGCGCTTGGGTGAGCGAGCGAATGCAGCTGCATTTTTGTGCAAATGGCAGTGCGCACGCACTGACCCATTGGCAAGGGGCGCGTCCTGATGTGGTCTACCTCGACCCGATGTTTCCCCATCGCAAAAAATCGGCGCTGGTGAAAAAAGAGATGCGCGCTTTTCAGTCGCTGGTTGGCAGCGATGAGGACGCCGATGCGCTGTTTGCGCCCGCCTATTTGTTGGCAACCAAGCGTGTTGTAGTAAAAAGGCCAAGCTTTGCTAATTTTTTAGCAGATCAAAAGCCAACCATGCAGATTGCAACGAAAAAAAATCGCTTTGATGTGTATGTAAAGGCGGCGATGACGGACGAAAAGTGACTCAAAACTGACGATCGTTGCTGATTGCGCGGCTTTCTAGTACAAGGAGCCTGTTTTCTTATTATTTTTACATTACTTATTGTATTTACTCGATAAAGTCAAAATGTCGATTTAAGTTTGTCCACATGGAGGCGGCATGACGATCAGCGATATTTCTGTGATCAATGAGTTTGTCCAAAGAGTACAAGAAAACGGTACGTTGTGGGGGCTGCATTCTGAAGGTGGCTGGGTCGTGTGTGAGTCAGCACTTTACGAAAACACGGATGTGATCCCTTTTTGGACCAGTGAGCAAGCAGCGGAGAAACAGTGCAGCGCTGAATGGCAAAATTACACGCCGGTTGCGATAAGCTTGGAAGAGTTTCAGGAGATCTGGCTGGTGGAGCTTGCCAACGATGCGGTGATGATTGGCATCGATTGGGACAGCAATCTTGTCGGGGAAGAGCTTGATCCGCTTGATATAGAAAAGGCTTTTATTCAGCTTCAAGCGATGCAGCAATAAAAACGTGATGCAGCGAGTAATAAAAAACGCCCAAACGGGCGTTTTTTTATGGGTAATTGCAGGCTAGATGTCGCGTTTAGCGGGGAACAGCACCGATTGATTTTGGCTGCGCGTAAGCTCCAACGCTTTTTGCGAAATTTGCGCGATTGCGCCTTTATCGCCAAGCTTTTCAAGTACATCGGCCAGCAGCGCTACGTCGGCAAGCTTAGGATCAATCTCCAGCGCTGCTTCAAGAGCTGCGCGCGCTTCTTGCCACGCCTCTTTGCGCACATAAATTTGCGCTAAGGCACGGTGCGGCGCGGCGCCATTTTTATCGCGTTGTAGCTGCTCAAGTAAGGCGATCACAGGGCTTAGCTCAGCCAGTTCAAGCTGGGCAAGCTGCGCTATCAGCGTTTCATGCGGCTCTTTTTTCAGGCTGGTGCTTAAAATCGCAAACGCTTCTTGGCTTTCGCCTTTTTTGATCAAAGCGCCGCATATTTCGCGGATCAAAACCGTCTGCTGGCGCGTCGTGCGCGACAACTTGTTCCAATGCACCAGCAGCTCGCTTGCAGGTTTGTGCTCAGCGATATGCGTGATAAGGCTACCCTGCGCTTGCAGTTCAAGTTGCTCCGCTTGGCTGGCGGTGAGAATTTCCGCTTTGGTCAATTTTGGCAGCAGTTGCAGCAGCCCTTGCCAATCTTTCAGCTGCAGCAGCGTCTCTTTTTGCAGCGACAAGAGCATCGTGTTGCGCGGATGCTGGCTGCTTAACGCTTGCAGGCTGGCTAGCGCCTCTTCGTACTGTCCTTGTTGATGCTGCAATTTTGCGCGCGTCAAGTTGGTGACAAAGCTGTCAGGATCGCCCAACGTGGCTTGGTGCAAATAATGATCGCGGCTTTCGATGTCGCCACGGTTTTGCGCCGCTTGCGCTGCGGTCAAATAGTTGATTTGTGAAGCTTCGCTATTCTCCGCGCCTTTAACGGCCAAGTTCTCCGCTTGACGCCATTCGCCCTCAAACAGCTTAAGCAAACTGGTGTTGGTCAGCTGGCGCGCACGGCTTTGCTTGCGCGCAGACAGCCAGCGGCCGGTCGAGCCCGTCAAACCTAGCAGCGTGCGGATCACAAATTCGATAAAAAACAGGGCAATAACCAGCAAAAAGATGAGGGTGCCCAGCGTGGTAACGCTCATTTCAATTGTCTGATCGGCCAGCGACAATAGCACGTAGCCTTGGTTGCCGGCGATTTGCGGGCCTAAAAACAGTCCCGCGACCAGAACAACGACGAGCAGCAGTAATTTGATCATTGCCTCTCTCCTGTCGCAGCAGAAAGTCCCAGATCGCGCTGTAAGCGTCGCGACAGCTCATCTTGCAAAATCGTTTGGCTAGCCAGCTGGCTTGGGTACTCGACCTTGATGGTTTGCTGCTCAAGCTCTTGCACCGCGGCTAAAAAGCTTTGTACTTCAGGCGTTTCCACATTGTAAAAACGGTGTAGCCACTGCTGCGATACGCCAAGCGCTTGTCCGTAAAGGTCGCTGTTTTCGCGATAAACCGCGTTGATGGCCTGCGCCAGTTTGGCTTTGAGGTTTTCTTGCAGATAGAATGTTTGTGCGGTGGTTAGCAGCGGCACCGCGTTGCCGTCACGGCGGCGATAGGTGATAAATTGGTCGATGAAATTAAGCAGCGATGCGCGCAAATTTTCTTTCCAATTATCAACGTTATTAGAGACTTGCGGCGGCTCGGCCTTCTCTTCTTGCTCCTGTGCGACTAGCACATGCGAAAGCGGCAGTTTATCCACGCGCAGCTGCAAGCTGGTCAACTTGAGAACAATGCCGTCAGCATCAACGCGCACAACAGACTTAAGCTCTTGAATATCGCTGGCAATCGCTTGGCGGATCGGCGTTAGCGAGGGGTCGTTAAGCTCAGAGATGCGCTGATCGGCAGTCTCGAGCAGACGAATTGCGGTCACCGTGTCTTGTTCAAACCAAATCTGCCGGCCAGCACGCTTAACCAAAAAGTCCGCTTCAGCGAGCAGCCAGTCGTTAGGACGGCGCCCCTTGAGCTCGAGTAAAGTTTTTTGTAGCGAACTGATAGAGTTATCGCTTTGCTGCAGGGCAAATTTTGCCTCTTCTTGCAGCTTGGTAAGCTGAGTGCTATTACGCTGCGCCTGTGCGACCAATTCGCTGCGTAAGGTGTTGATTTCATCCTGCAATGTTGTCATCTGCTCAAGCTGCAGCGCAATTTTCGGATGCGCATAAGCGAAAATGAACCCGCCAAGGCCTGCAACCATCGCGATGGCAAGTAGAGACAGTCCTGTGCCTCCTTTCTTGCACTTTTTATCACTCGCGCAGCTTTCTTTAGCGTCTTTGCTATTCGTGTTTGAATGCGACTCTTTATGCTCGGATTGTGACGCCGCTTTATGTTCAGCTTCGCTTTTATGCAATGATTTTGGCTTTGGGATGGGGCTTGGTTTTTCTGCTTGTGTAACACGAGCGTGATGGTCTAGATCTGTGCTGGCTGGCTTTTGACTCGCCTTCGCCTCAGGCACTGCGGCCACTTCGGTTTCAGGCTCGCTAGCCGCTTTAGTTTCAGGCTCTTTAACTGCTTCGGTTGTAGGCTCGCTCACTTGGCTTGCTGGCTGCTGCTCGAGAGGCGCTTGAGCGTTGGCCGTGTCTGCCTGCTCGTTGCTCGTTGCGTTGGACTGTTCACCCGATTGTTTATTCGATCCGCTCATCTTTTTTTCCAAATTTATAAGTACATAGGACTTAGTACATAACGAAATTAGCGCGAAAGAGTGTGGTCAGCTAATCGCACCGCGGTAAAAAGGTCTAGATTATTGGCGCTGTTCACATTACAAATCCAAGTAAATCCTAAGGACTTTGCTTGCAGGTAAATCCGTTGGCTTGGGACGAACAGCTGGCAACGAATGATCCAGTTTTTTTCTGAATTATCAAGATCTTGCCACATAAAACGCAATTGTTCGCCACTTGTTACCACAACAGACGTGATCCTGTTTTGCTGCCACTGTTTTTTGTGCTGTGTTACGCCGTCACGATACCAAATTCGTTGATAAACCTCAAAGTAACATACATTGGCTTTTGAATCGGCCAAAGCTAAAGTATCGCCGATAAATTCGCGCCCGCCATTACCGCGCAAAATAGCCACAGTGATATTGCGAGCCATCTGCCAAAAAGGCAGCTGCATGACGCCTTCGCTGTCGTGGCGGGCTGGGGTGAGGGCGTGAATGTTGGCAAGCGCGCGCCACGTGTGCGCGGTTTTTTCTCCAATCGCGATGTAGTGAAGCGGCTGCGGCCACGGCTTGCCTGCCGCTTGCAGCGCAGCGTGAGTAAATTCAACCGCGCGCGGGCTGACCGCAAGCACCACGCTGTGCGGTGGCAGCGTTGGCAGCATTGTCGCCGCCTTTGCGCTCTCTTTGCCGGTGGCAAATTGTAAAAATGGCGCGCCAATCGCGTCCATATTGGCGGCTTGAAACAGGTTAACAAGCTCGCTGCAAGCGGGCTCGGGACGAACGACCAGTACGGTCATGCGCTGCTTCCCAGATTGTCCAAAATCGCTTGCGCGCCTTTTTCTTGCAGCAGAGCGGCCGCTTGCTCACCAAGCTCTTGAGCCTGTGCGATGTCGCCCTCTAGCTGGACTTGCAGCAGTTTGCTGCCGTCAGGCTCGCCAATTAAGGCGCGCAACATCAGTTTGTCGCCAGAGCTTACGGCAAAGCTGCCAATGGGAACTTGGCAGCCGCCTTGCAGTTTGTTAGTCATTGCACGCTCACATAAAACTTGCGCTTGCGTAACGGCGTCGTTGAGCGGCGCTAGCAGCGCGCGCAGTGCGGCGTCGGCAGTGCGGCACTCGATACCAACCGCGCCTTGGCCTGCCGCGGGCAGCATCTCTTCTGGCTCAATAAAGCAAGCGATGCGCTCGGCTAACTCAAGCCGTTTGAGTCCGGCGGCCGCTAAAATGATCGCATCAAAGTGACCTTCATCAAGCTTGGAGAGGCGTGTGCCAACATTGCCGCGCAAGGTTTTTATTACCAGATCGGGACGCTGCGCGCGCAGCTGGCATTGGCGGCGCAGGCTTGAGGTGCCCACTATTGCGCCATGCGGCAGCTCCGCAATGCTGGCGTAGCGGTTTGAGACAAACGCGTCGCGTGGATCTTCGCGCTGGCAAATCGCCGCAATGCCTAAACCTTGCGGGAACTCGGCGGGAATGTCTTTCATTGAATGCACGGCGATGTCTGCGCGGCCGTCGAGCAACGCTTGCTCGAGCTCTTTGATAAAAAGCCCTTTTCCGCCAATTTTGGCCAAAGGTGTGTCGAGTAAAATATCACCCTTAGTGACCATGGTCAGCAGCTCAACGCGCAGGCTGGGATGGTGGGTTTCAAGCTGAGTTTTCACGTAGTGCGCTTGCCAAAGCGCGAGCGGGCTGCGGCGCGTAGCAATACGAATGGTTTGGTCGTAAATCGTGTTCATTGTCTGGTACCTCAACTGCTATTTTCCCATCCTAGCATGACGAATTTGAGCTCGAATAGAAGCGATCATCGAAGCAGGATTTTAGCCAGATCGCGCGCAGAAAAACCATTTTATTTACGCTTTTGCGAACCCAGTAAGGAGCGCGGGGATTTTTGTCTAAAAATGTGAAGTAGGCACGGGGCAATGTTGGGGCGTAGAAAAGTTCGATTGACATCAATTTGTTGAAAAGCGGCTACCAACAAGCTGAGATAAGTCTCTATTTTTTCTTAATTTTATTTGAGATATGTCGCTCTCTACTGCACTGTTTTGTTTGGTCGATGGGTTAAGGTCAAGAATTGATCAAAGTTGTTTACTTTACCCCCATCAGGGAAAATGATAAATTGATCACGCTTTATCGCTTTGATATTGGCTTCGATATTTGCACAAGATCAGTTGCAACTCGCCATGTTGACAGGATGTCGGCTATTTTGGATGTGTACTTTGCAAAATTATGTTGAACAGCAATTAGCGCGTTTCGATATTTTTAATCAGGCTAGATTTGAGCGCGCTTGTAGCGCAATGCATGCGCAGGCACTAACCATATTTAATATCTTACCAGTTCTGTTGCACATCAATGATCCTGCAGTTCCAGGATTTGTTGAAAAAGCAGCAGTCTTTGGCATTGCTAATTTTCCGCTCACTCAGGTTAAGCCACAGGTGCATCTGAGTTGGCAAGCGCTGTTCGACAGTAAACTCACCGGCTTGGCCGCGCCGCAAACGACGCCAATCAAAGGGCTGTATGCAATGGGCAGCACAGGCTCGATCGGCCAAAATTTCAAAAGCGACCTCGACATTTGGGTTTGCGTTGAAGCCAATCTAACGCGCAAGCAGCAAACCGCATTAGAACAAAAATGCCAGCAAATTTCCGACTGGACGCTCGACCAAGGTGTGGAGTGTAACTTTTTTGTTATGAGCGAAGAGAGATTTCGCTCACAAAATGCCGATGAAATGACATCGGATAACTGCGGAACTAGTCAGCACTACCTGTTACTTGATGAATTTTATCGCTCGGCCATCTGTTTAGCTGGATTGCCGCTGATGTGGTACTTAGTCCCGCCCGATCAAGAAGATAACTACGAAAATTATCTTGCGCAGCTTGTTAAGCAAGGGCAACTTCGCCGCGAAGCGTGGATTGATTTTGGCGGCTTGCCATCGATTCCTGCGGAAGAATTTTTTGGTTCAAGTTTATGGCAGCTGTATAAGGGGATAGATTCTCCTTATAAATCAGTACTTAAGGCTATTTTGCTCGAAGCGTATTCGTGGGAATACCCTAAGCCTAGACTTTTAAGCATCGAATATAAACGGCGCTTTTTTGCCGAGCAGATCGCTATCTGCCAAACCGACTCTTATCTGCTGGTGTTAGATAAGGTCATGGATTATTTAGAAAAAACCGGCGATGAAAAGCGCTTAAACTTAGTGCGCCGCTGTTTTTATCTTAAAACCAATGAAAAATTAAGCCAGCCAGTGCAAAGCGGTAAAATGGATTGGCGGCGTGAAATCGTGTCGATGCTGGTGACAAAGTGGCGCTGGAGCAAAGCGCAGATCGTTGAGAACGATAACCGCAACGGCTGGAAAATTTATAAAGTAAAACAAACACATAACGAGCTAATTGATGCGCTGATGTTAAGTTATCGCAACTTAATTGCTTTTGCGGAAAAAAATAGGATCAACTCATCGATAAGCTCTGAAGACATTAGCATGCTTGCGCGCAAGCTGTATGCGGCGTTTGAAGTGCTGCCTGGTAAAGTGACGCTGATAAATACTCAGTTTATCAATGACTTGCACGAGGATGATCTCTCCTTTATCCAAGTGCCTGAAGGCAGCGCGAGCCCTGACGGCTGGTATTTGTATAAGCACTCGCTAGCGGCCGAGCAGATCATTGGCCGCGCGCCGCTTGAGCATAACCGCTATTTGTCGCAGCTGGTTGCTTGGGCTTATTTTAATGAGCTGCTCACGCCGAGCACGCGCATGCACCATATCAGCAAAGGCAGCCATGTTGATGAGCCAAAGTGCTATCAGTTTGCCAGCGATATTCGCAACACGTTTTCTATCACGCGCACCAGCGCCTCGCGTGAAGCGCTCTCAAGTCCGTGTGAAATCAGAAAGTTAGCGCTATTTATCAACCTAGAACAAGATCCTACTTACGCGTTAGCGCAGCCGCTGGCCACTAAAACGGTGCTAACGGCCAGCGATGTATTCAGTTTTAGCTGTAAGTCGCACTGCCTGATCGGCAGCATCGACCTGATTTATACCAACAGTTGGAACGAAGTGCGTACGCTGCACTTCAAAGGGGATAGCGCCATTTTAGAGGTGCTCAAAGCCATCTTGAACAAGATGCACCAAGATGCGAAGTCTCCTGAATCGCTTGATGTTTTTTGTTATGCGAGCCAGCAAAATGAGGTGATCAGGCGCAGCGTTTTGCAGCTCATCAGCGACGCCATCGATATGCGCTTGCACCCGTCTGAGCCCGGCCGCCAGTATCGCTTTAAACTGCTGCGCGTTGCGGCGGCGACTTTTGGCCTGTTTTTTGAGCGACGCGGTGTGTCGGTGCAAAAGCTTGAAAATCCTATCGATTTTTATCGAACAATTTCAAGTAACAAGATCAGCAAGTTGCCGGTTATGCAGCTCACCGAGGTCGACATTACGCCGCCCGCGCTGGTCGATTCGTTTGCCAGTGAAGGATTGATCCAGTTTTTCTTCGAAGATTGCGATAACGGCTTTAACATTTATCTGCTTGATGAGCATAACCGCATCGAAGTCTACCGCCAGTGCGGCCAGCACAAAGAAGCGGTGGTGCGCGCGGTGAACCGTTTTTACTCTTTGCTGCAAAACAAAGATTCGCTGCATGAAAATGAGGTGAATTTTAACTTGCCGCAGTTTTACGAGATCATTCATCACGCAGATAGCGTGCAGCTGATCCCTTATAAAACGGAGCGCCAACCGCAAAATCCAGATTTGACGCTGCACGAAGAGAGTGTCGCTTAGCGGCTTGCGCACGGCGGCAACATTGGCGCGCCAAAAATTTTTGCTGCGCAAAACCGCTCAAGCAATCGGGCTGATAACTGTCAGTCCCAATCGATGGTTTCGCCCGCCTGCAGGCTGCACTCTTGAGTAAGTAACGCTTTTAGTGTCAGTCCCGTTTTGCTGCAGCGCCACGCATTTTCTGCGTAACTAAAATGGTATCCGCCAGAAAGCGAAGCCACCCAAATTTGCTGCATCGCTTCTTGGCGATTGATGACGATTTGGCTGCGATTTTCAAACTCCAGCGTCATAACGTTGCCATTGATCTCAAAATCAATGGGCGCGCCGCTTTGTTCGATGGCATTTTCCAGCCAGAGCATCTCTTTATCGACCAAAATGTGAAATTGACTATTGTCCATATGTGTGCCGCTTTGCTTGCTTTTCGCTGTGGGTTGCGATTATATACCTAAGTTTACGCTGCTGCAGCGCTGTTTTGCAGCGGTTGCCGTGGCGCGATTTTGGCATACGAATGGAAAATGGATGAAAATGCAAAAAATAGTCATTTTATGCGCGGTATTGACCGTGCTAGCAGGATGCGGGCAACGTGGTAATTTACATTTTCCAGAAGATCCTGTGACGAATAAAAAATTAATTGCGGCGCAAGCGCCAGAGCAGGACGCTGCTGCCGCACAGTAAGCAAAAAGTAAACTCGGGTCGGCATGGTTAGTGAGGAAAACAAGCTTGGACTATTTTGCGCTAAACAACGGTACGCTGCATGGCGAGCAAGTTTCGCTAGAGGCGCTGGCTTTGCAATACCAAACGCCGCTCTATGTCTATTCGCGCGCGGCGCTGGAAAACGGCTGGCGCGCCTTTGCCGAGGCATTTGCCGATCGCCGTCACCTGATCTGCTTTGCCGTGAAAGCCAACAGCAATTTAGCGGTGCTGAACGTTCTAGCCAAACTTGGCAGCGGCTTTGACATTGTTTCGCAAGGCGAGCTTGAGCGCGTACTTGCGGCGGGTGGACGCGCCGACAAAGTGGTCTTTTCTGGCGTTGGCAAAAGCGCTGCGGAGATGGCCCGCGCGCTGGAAGTGGGCATTCGCTGCTTTAATGTGGAATCGAGCGCCGAGCTTTTGTTGCTTGATGAGGTGGCGCGTTCGCTAAATAAAGTGGCGCCGGTGAGTCTTCGCATCAACCCTGACGTCGACGCCAAAACGCACCCCTACATTGCAACGGGGCTGAAAGAGAACAAATTTGGCATCGCGCACACACAGGCGCGGGCGCTATTTTTGCAGGCGCATCAGCTGCCTAACATCAAGATCACCGGCATCGATTGCCACATCGGTTCCCAGCTGCTAGAGCTTGCGCCATTTGTCAGCGCGCTGCAGCGGCTCGTCGCGCTCATTGTTGAGCTGCGCGCTGATGGCATAGTGATTGAGCATTTAGATCTTGGCGGCGGCCTTGGCGTAGCGTACGGCGATGAAGCGGCGCCAACAGCGCAGCAGTATGCCAACGCGCTGCGCGAAAATTTGCAGCAAGTCCCTGAATTAGAAATTATTTTAGAGCCAGGCCGTGCAATTGCCGCGCATGCTGGCGTACTGCTTACACGTGTGATGTATTTAAAGCATACTGAGCATAAGAATTTTGCGATTGTGGATGCGGCGATGAACGATCTCATTCGCCCCGCGCTCTACCAAGCTTGGCAGCAGATTGTCCCTGTAACGCCGCGCGAGTCGTCGCCACAAATTTATGACGTGGTGGGACCGGTGTGCGAAACGGGCGATCACCTTGGCAAAGGGCGCGCGCTATCCCTGCAAAACGGTGATCTTTTGGCTGTGCGCGGCGCCGGTGCGTATGGTTTTGTGATGTCATCTAACTACAATACTCGTGTTCGCGCCGCCGAAGTGATGGTGGATGGCGCCGCAGCGCATATCGTCCGGCAACGAGAATCGCTTGATTCGCTGTGGCAACTTGAGCGAATTTTGCCTAAATAGGATTTTATTGATGCAATTTTCAAAAATGCATGGTCTTGGTAATGATTTTGTGGTCGTGGATGTGGTCACGCAAAATGGCTATTTTTCGCCCGATCTCATTCGCCGCTTGGCCGACCGCCATCGTGGTATTGGCTTTGATCAGCTGCTTCTTGTTGAGCCGCCTTATGATCCTGACAGCGATTTTCATTATCGCATTTTTAACGCGAATGGCAGCGAAGTGGCGCAGTGCGGCAATGGCGCGCGTTGTTTAGCGCGTTTTGTGCAGCTCAAAGGGCTGACCAACAAATCGCAGCTTAAAGTGAGCACGCAAGCGGGAAAATTGCAGCTAAAAGTGGAGTACGACGGCTCGGTGACGGTGAATATGGGGCAACCCATCTGGCAGCCTAATAAAATTCCTTTTCGCGCCACTGCAGAAGAAAATACTTACATTGTGCGCAAGGGCGAAAACACCTTTTTTATCGGCGTGGTCAGCATGGGCAATCCGCACTGCGTGTTAATTGTCGATGACGTGGCGAGCGCGCCGGTGGCCGAGCACGGCGAGATGCTGATGACTCATGAGCGTTTTCCTGAGCAGGTCAACGTTGGATTTATGCAGATTGTCTCGCGCCATGAAATTCGCCTGCGCGTCTATGAGCGCGGTGTTGGTGAGACGCTCGCTTGTGGCAGCGGGGCGTGCGCGGCGGTGGCGGTCGGCATTAAGCAGGGTCTGCTTGCGGACACGGTCACCGTGCATTTGCCGGGCGGCAGCCTGCAGGTGCGCTGGAAAGGCGGCAGTGAGCCGTTGTGGATGACAGGGCCTGCGGTGCATGTCTTTGATGGTGTGATTGCGCTTTAGCGCTGCCACTTGGCTACTCGTTTGCTAAAACACATTGCACGCTTGCCAAAACAAATAGAAATGCATTGCTTGCTGCCGGCACGGCGGCAAATCGCTATAATGGCCCATTAACGGGCTGTTTCGAATGCATCTTTATGATCACTTCTTCTATTATCAACGGGTTAAATGACGAGCAGCGCCAAGTGGTTAGCGCGGCGCCGGGTAATTATCTGGTGCTTGCTGGTGCTGGCAGCGGCAAAACTCGCGTGCTTGTGCACCGCATCGCGTGGCTTGTGCAAGCGCTGCACGTTTCGCCGTATGCCATTTTAGCGGTCACCTTCACCAATAAAGCGGCTGCTGAGATGAAGCAGCGCATCGACGCCCTGATCCCCCATGTGAGCCGCACGATGTGGTGTGGCACGTTTCACGGGCTCTGTCACCGTTTGCTGCGCACGCATCACCTTGAGGCTGGCCTGAGCCTTGATTTTCAAATTCTTGATGGCGAAGATCAGCAGCGCTTGCTTAAGCGGCTGATAAAAGCGCAAAATTTAGATGAAAAACAGTGGCCTGTGCGCCAAGCAGCTTGGTTTATCAATGGACATAAAGATGAAGGACGCCGTCCGGAGCAGATCCGCGCGCGCGATGGGATCGAGCAGACGTGGCTGCGCATTTACAGTGCATATCAGCAGACGTGCGATCGGGCAAACTTGCTTGATTTTGCTGAAATTTTGCTACGCAGTTATGAGCTGTTATCTAAAAATCCCGCGCTGTGCGCCCATTACCAGCAGCGTTTTTCGCACATTTTAGTCGATGAATTCCAAGATACGAACGCCATTCAGTACGCTTGGCTAAAAATCCTAGCGGGAACAAGCAGTAACGTGCTGATCGTCGGCGATGATGATCAATCTATCTACGGCTGGCGCGGCGCAAAAATTGCCAACATCGGCCATTTTTTGCAGGATTTTGCACAGGCGCAAACGATCCGTCTTGAACAAAATTACCGTTCGACCTCGACCATTCTTGATGCCTCCAACCATTTGATTGCGAACAATTTACAGCGCATGGGCAAACAGCTTTGGACGCAAGGCGCTAAAGGCGAGCCAATCAGCGTTTACAGTGCGTTTAACGAGCTCGATGAAGCGCGCTTTGTCGCCAATAAGCTGGCAGATTGGCAGGAAAATGGCGGCAAATTGCAGGATTGCGCCGTTTTGTATCGTAGCAATGCACAGTCGCGCGTGCTAGAAGAGGCGCTGCTGCAGGCCCGATTGCCTTACCGCATTTATGGCGGAATGCGCTTTTTTGAGCGCCAAGAAATTAAAGACGCATTGGCGTATTTGCGCTTAATTAACAATCGATTAGACGATGTAGCTTTTGAGCGGGTCATCAATGTGCCCGCGCGTGGCATCGGCGAAAAGACGCTCGATTTTGTCCGTACGCTTGCACGCGAGCAGGGCAAAACCTTGTGGCAAGCTAGCCGTCAACTTGTGGATGAAAAAGCGCTCAACGCGCGCATGACTAACATGCTCGAGCAGTTTTTGGCGTTGATCGATGAGCTTGAAGATGAAACGCGTGAAATGTCGCTGTTTGCACTGGTGGAGCAGAGTATTAAGCGCTCGGGTCTGCAAGGCTGGTATGCCAGCGAGCGCGGTGAAAAAGGGCAGGCGCGGGTAGAAAACTTGGCGGAGCTCGTTAACGCGGCTCGTGAATTTTCTTGGCAGGATGAAGAGGCGCAAACTGAGCTTGGCGCTTTTTTGTCGCATGCGGCGCTTGAAGCGGGTGAAGGGCAGGCGGACAAATTTGCTGATGCTGTGCAGATGATGACGCTGCATAGCGCGAAAGGTCTTGAATTCCCGCTTGTTTTTTTAGTGGGACTTGAAGAGGGGCTGTTCCCGAGTCAATTATCGCAGCAAGAAGCTGGCAGAATTGAGGAGGAGCGCCGTCTTTGTTATGTTGGGCTCACGCGTGCGATGCAAAAGTTGTACATCTCGTATGCGCAGTCGCGGCGCATTTACGGCAAGGAGACGCTGCAGACCCCGTCGCGCTTTATCCAAGAGCTGCCAGCGCACTGCGTCGAAGAGATCCGCCTGCGCGCCAAAGTCTCCTATCCGCTTGCGGCTGGGCGTTTTGCTGCGCAAATCGCGCAAGAAAATCTTAGCAAATCGAGGCTTAGCCTTGGCTGCAAAGTGAATCATCCTAAATTTGGTTTAGGCAAAGTGGTTGATTTTTCTGGGGCGGGAGAGCAAAGCCGTGTGCAAGTATCGTTCTTTGACCACGGCTTAAAATGGCTGGTTGTACAGTATGCAAGGCTTGAGGTGGTGGGTTAGTACCACCTCATTGTCATGTTACAGCGACTGGATTTTTTCAATCAGACGCGCCGCATGCTCTTTCGCGCGCGCCTGCACTTCTTCTAACTTGTTGTATACATCCGGAATATAGATCATGCCATGCGAGTAAATCGGTGGCAGATACTCCATCTGCGCCAAATAGCACAGCTGCTGCAGCGGGTGGATCAGCTGCTCGATGGTGAAATGGTTATAGCCTAGCGGAGAATAGGCTTGCGCAGGTCCGCCGGCGGTGAAAGAGAGCTGGAAATGTTTTTTCGCCAGCTTGTCGCCTTCAGGGCCGTAAGCAAAATTGAAAGTAAAAACGTCGTCAATCCATTTTTTTAGCAGCGCTGGCACTGAATACCAGTGAAAAGGAAATTGCAGCACGATGATGTCTGCTGCAAGCATCGCCTTCTGCTCAGCCGCTACGTCGATTTTAAAATCAGGATAAAGTTTGTCGAGTTGACGCACTTCGATGTTGCCAATTTTTGCTTGCAGCTCTTTGATGATCAGAGAGTTCGAGTTTGAAGAAGCCAGATCTGGATGACCTGAGATCACAAGAACTTTTTTCATTGTAGCTCCTTGAGGTGTTTTGGTTTGGACAAAAGTTTAGTCTAGTCAGTGATCAGGTTAGCTAGCACTATCTTTTTGCAAGCCAAGGCGTCGGGTTAATAGTGTCGCCTTTACGGCGAATTTCAAAATAGAGCCCCGATTCTGCTTGGCCTCCACTGTTTCCAGCCAGCGCAATCGCTTCGCCAGCCTTCACCGTTTCCCCTACTTTTTTGAGCAAGGCTTGATTGTAGCCATAAAAACTCATGTCACCTTTGCCGTGATCGATGACCATCATCAGCCCGTAGCCGCGCAGCCAGTTGGATAAAACGATGGTGCCATCGTGTACCGCTTTGATTTCAGTGCCTTCTTTGGCCGAAATCACGACGCCATTCCAGCGCAGCTGACCGCTTTGTTGGCTGCCAAAGGAGTGCAAAATTTTTCCGTGCACCGGCCAGCGCAGGCGGCCTTTCAGCGCGCCAATGCCAGTCATTGCCACCTCGGCGGCTTGAGCTTGGCTTTCCAGCGCTTTTTGCTCCTGCTCTTGTTGCTCCTGCAGCTGTTGCTGTTGTTGTTGCTGTTGTTCGAGAGCCAGTTTTTGCTGCGCGAGCCGCTGCATTTCTAGCTCTTGCGCGCGCCTTAGCTGCATCTCCTGCGCCAATTTCAGCTCGGTGATGAGCTGCCTTTCGTTCTCTTTGAGCTCAGAAATTCTGTTTCTATTGCTGTTGATCTTTTGACGGATAGCTTGCGCGACCTCTTTTTTGGACTGCTGCGTCTTCAAAAGCTGGTCTTTTTGCTCCGACAATTTTTCGCGCATGACGGTTTGTTGCTGCGCTTCGTAGCTAAGTTGTTGCTGCTTAAGGGCTAAAGAGGTTTGCGTGGTTTCAAGGTGGTAAATAGTGTCGCTGCGCGCTTTTGATAAACGCTGCGCATACACCGACATGCGATCGAGCTTGTCGCCTTGTCCGGTAAATATCGCGCTCATACCGCCATCGTTGTTATCTTGCCGATACTGATGGTTTACCAGTTCGCTCAGCTGCTTGAGCTGGACGCTTTTGCTCTGCGCAAGCTGCGTGTGCTCTCTGGTCAATTTATCAATCGTTTTTTGGATTTCGGCTAAGCGTCGATCTAAAAGACGAATATCTTGAATAAATTGGTTGATCGCTTGCTCTTGTTCTTTTAATTCGCTTTGTAATAGGGTTAATTTGTCGCTGCTAGATTCAAGCTGGGCTTGCTCGCGGCGGATCTCTTTTTTTACGTTCGATAAGTTTACCGCGCTAGGCTCGGCATAGGCGTCTTGCTGCAAAAAGGCAAAAGTGAATGCGACGCAAATTGTTGCCGGCCAAGAGGCGATTGCTGAGCTAAATTTTTTCTTTTGCATGGTCGCTGATGTTCAGAAAGTAAACCGGCAGTATATCAAGTCTAATTAATTGCGATACATGCCGACAAAGTGGATAAACATTTTTTGCAAAACTTTTCACTCATTAGAACGCTTGGTTTTTTCATCTATAAAGAGCGGTAATGGTAAATAATAGTAGCAATAAAAAGCGGGCATATTAAAAAAATATGCCCAAAGCTTAAGGTATTAGAACAGTTTATTTGTTAACAAACAAAACCTTGCCTGACATTTCGGCTGGCTTTTCGATTTTGGTCAACGCTAACATGGTTGGCGCAAGATCAGAAAGTTTTCCGCCTTTGATCAAAGAAATATTTTGATTTCCAACGTAGATCAGCGGCACAGGCAAGTTGGTGTGCGCGGTGTGCGCTTCGCCTGTTTGCGGATCAACCATCATTTCTGCGTTACCGTGGTCGGCTGTGATCAGCAGTTGTCCATCCATCTCTTTGATCGCTTCAATGACGCGGCCAACGCAGTGGTCAACGGCTTCACAGGCTGCAACAGCGGCTTCGTACACGCCAGTGTGGCCAACCATATCGCCATTTGGATAGTTACAGATGATGTAGTCGTATTTGCCGCTCTTAATGGCTGCGACCAGTTTATCGGTCAGCTCTTCGCTGCTCATTTGTGGTTGCAGATCGTAAGTTGCAACTTTTGGTGAAGCAATCAAAATGCGGTCTTCGCCAGCGAAAGGCTCTTCTGCGCCGCCGTTGAAAAAGAAAGTCACGTGAGCGTATTTTTCAGTTTCAGAGATGCGTAGCTGCGTTTTGCCAAGCTTTGAAATCCACTCACCAAAGGTGTTGGTGAGGTTTTCAGAAGGGTAGGCGCAAGAGGTTTTAATATCAGCAGCATACTCAGTTAAAGAAACCAAGTCGGCCAGTTTTGCCACTTTGTTGCGCTTAAATCCGTTGAACTCTGGCAAAAATGCACGCGTGATTTGGCGAGCGCGGTCGGCACGGAAGTTCATGAAAATCAACACGTCGCCGTCATTGATAGCCGCTTGCGGCTGATCAGCTTTTGCGATCACAGAAGGCTTAACGAACTCATCGTTCTCGTTGCGTGCGTAAGCCGCTTTAAGGGCTTGTGGCGCGCTGTCGAAGGTAAACGCGCCTTTCGCTTCAGTTAGCAGCTCATAAGCTTGGCTGACGCGGTCCCAGTTGTTATCGCGATCCATGGCAAAATAGCGGCCGACAACTGACGCGATGCGGCCGTTGCCAAGCTTGGCAAACAGCGCGTCGAAACGCTCTAGCGACGCTTTAGCGCTGCGTGGCGGCGTGTCGCGTCCGTCTAAAAAGCAGTGTAAGTAAGTTTGAGTGCAGCCGTTTTGTGCGGCCATTTCGACCATTGCTGCAATGTGATCTTCGTGGCTATGCACGCCGCCTGGAGACAAAAGCCCCATGATGTGCACAGCTTTTCCAGCTTGCTTGGCTTTGTTTAGCGCATTGACTAAAACCGCATTTTTGAAAAAGTCGCCATCGCGGATATCTTTGGTCACGCGAGTAAGTTCTTGATAAACCGTGCGGCCTGCGCCGATGTTGACGTGGCCTACTTCAGAGTTACCCATTTGACCATCAGGTAGACCTACGTCCATGCCTGAGCCTGAAATGAGTGTGCTGTTGGCTTGCATCAGCGCATCCATCACAGGAGTTTTAGCATTTGCAATCGCATTGAACTCAGTTTCTTCGCGGTAGCCCCATCCATCTAAGATCACGAGCGCCATTGGCTTTTTAGTAGACATAGTCAGTCCTCTTGAATTTTTTTACTAACAGTGAAAGTTGCAAGGATTTTACAACATATCAGTAGTGATACAGTAGGTAAAAATCATGTTGTCAAGGAAAATATCTTGTGTGAAATTTTGCAAAATGGATATTTAACCGAAATTCTTGGTCGTAGTTTGACAATGGCACAAATAAAGCTTGACGTACACAATATCTGCAAGCTTGGAGGCAACTCAATATTTGTTAAGGGTTGTGCGGTGCGAGACTGCCTCTTAAACCCGTTTGGGTATATACTCTGGAGCGTTTTTTTAAACGCAGAGTATGAGTTGTTATGCAAGAATGGGTTCCGTTTCTTCAAAAAAATATTATCTGGGTCTTCGCATGGGTTGGTTTAGCTGTCATGCTGGCTATCTCAGTTGTGAAACAGTTGTTAGTTCGCTACCGTTTAGCCTCTCCACAGCAAGCGACTTTGCTGATGAACCAGCAAAATGGCGTGATGCTTGATCTGCGCAGCAAAGATGATTTTCGCAAAGGTCACATCGCGGGTGCTATGCGAGTCAGCGCGACCGATCTTAAAAATGGCAAATTGGCTGAATTTGAAGCACATAAGTCGCATCCGGTGATTTTGGTGTGTAAAACCGGTCAAACAGCGATAGAGGCGGCGACCATTTTGACCAAGGCTGGATTTGAGCAGGTTTTTGTTTTAGAAAACGGCTTGATCTCTTGGAATGAAGCGAAGTTGCCGTTGATTGCGGGCAGTAAAAAATAGCTTGTGTTAAGCAAGAATTGTTTATCTTAAATAAAATAAGAGGCTAGAAATAATGTCTGAAGCTGAAAACAACAGCGTTGTACAACAAAACTTTGCAATTCAACGCATCTTTTTAAAGGATGTTTCATTTGAAGCGCCAAACTCACCACAAGTGTTCCAAAAAGAGTGGCAACCTGAGGTGAATTTGGATCTGGACACGCAAAGCCGTGAGCTAGACGCAGAAAATGGCATTTTTGAAGTGGTATTGCGCTTGACTGTTGCGGTGAAAAACGGCGAAGAAAATGCATTTTTGTGCGAAGTTCAACAAGGCGGAATTTTCACAGCAACGGGTATGGAGCCAGCTTCTCTTGCTCACTGCCTTGGCGCATTCTGCCCGAACATTTTGTTCCCTTACGCGCGTGAAACTATTTCAAGCCTTGTCGTAAAAGGAACTTTCCCACAGCTAAACCTTGCGCCTGTTAACTTTGATGCGCTGTTCATGAATTATCTGCAGCAGCAAAGCAAAAACAACGCTGACGCATTAGCCGACGCATAACATAAAGGCACGCGATGACAAGCATGAAAACAGCTGTTGCAATGACTGTGTTAGGCGCGGGCTCTTACGGTACAGCGTTAGCCATTTCGCTTGCGCGCAATGGGGCGAATATTCTGCTTTGGGGACATGATCCTGAGCACATGGCGCGGCTGCAGCAAAGCCGCGTTAATGACGAATTTTTGCCAGGGATCGTTTTTCCTGACTCGTTGCAGATCACGGCTAATTTACAAGAAGCTATCGCCGCTAGCCGCGATTTTTTGCTGGTTGTGCCAAGCTCCGTTTTTGGCGACGTGCTAACGCAGATGCAGCCTTGGTTAAAACCAGACTCGCGCTTATGTTGGGCGACAAAAGGGCTGGAAGCTGACACCGGCAGACTGTTGTACGAAGTGGCGCGCGAGCGGCTCGGGCATAAAATTGCGCTGGCTGTACTTTCTGGCCCCACTTTTGCCAAAGAGATGGCGGTTGGCATGCCAACAGCGATTTCGGTGGCCGCGACTGATCCGCAGTTTTTAAGCGATCTGCAAAATACCATCCACTGTAGCAAGTCGCTGCGAGTCTACGCCAATAGCGATTTTATCGGCCTGCAGCTTGGTGGCGCGGTGAAAAACGTGATAGCGATTGGCGCAGGTTTGTCTGACGGTATCGGTTTTGGCGCCAATGCCAGAACGGCGCTCATCACCCGTGGTCTTGCTGAGATGACACGCCTTGGCGTGGCGCTTGGCGCAGATAAAGAGACTTTTATGGGGATGGCGGGACTTGGCGATTTGGTGCTGACGTGCACGGACAATCAGTCGCGCAACCGCCGCTTTGGCTTGGCGCTTGGACAAGGCAAATCGCTGCAAGAGGCCATCGCCAGCATTGGGCAAGTGGTTGAAGGGTATCGCAATACCAAAGAGGTATACCTTCTAGCGCAGCGTATGCAAATTGAGATGCCGATTGTTGAACAAATTCACCAAGTGCTGTTTTGCCAAAAACAGGTCGGTGAGGCCGCTAAGGCTTTATTAGCTCGACAAAAAACATTCGAATGACGTTAACTTTGGCAGAGTAAGCCGCGTCTGGCTTATTTTGCTTCTCTTTTCCCATCCATTTTATTTTTTCGCGCGCTTTAATCAGCTTGAAAAATGTTTCTTCGTAAAAAATGACTTTACCGTGGCGCATACGGTGGTAATATCTTGCTTTAATTAGCTTCTGATCAATGCTGATGAATAATAATGTTGTTGTACTTGGCACCCAATGGGGTGACGAGGGTAAAGGAAAAATCGTCGATCTGTTAACCGAGCAAGCCAGCTATGTGGTGCGCTATCAAGGTGGACACAATGCCGGCCACACGCTGGTCATCGACGGCGAAAAGACTGTTTTACATCTTATTCCTTCTGGTATTTTGCGTGAACACGTGAAATGCATTATCGGTAACGGCGTTGTCGTTTCCCCGCAAGCACTTTTCAAAGAGATCGCCCAACTTGAGGCACGCGACATTCCGGTCGCTGAGCGTCTGTTCATTTCTGAAGCTTGTCCGTTGATTTTGCCTTATCACGTTGCGCTCGACCATGCGCGCGAAGCAGCGCGTGGCAGCAAGGCAATCGGCACGACAGGTCGCGGCATTGGGCCAGCTTATGAAGATAAAGTGGCAAGACGTGCGCTGCGCATTGGCGATCTGTTTAATAAAGAAGAGCTTGCGAAGAAGCTGCGTAACGTGATGGAGCTGCACAATTTTCAGCTTGAACACTTTTACAAAGTGGCGCCGGTCAGTTATGACGAGACGCTGGCTGAGCTGTTGCAGTTTGCTGATCGCCTAACGGGCATGGTCATTGACGTGGCCGATGAGCTGGATAAGGCGCGTTTGCGCGGTGATAAGATCATGTTTGAAGGCGCGCAAGGCACGCTGCTCGACATCGATCAAGGCACTTACCCGTATGTGACTTCGTCTAACACGACGGCGGCTGGCGTCGCGGCTGGCTGCGGATTTGGTCCGCGCCATTTAGGCTACATTTTGGGGATCGCAAAAGCGTATTGCACGCGTGTTGGCGCAGGTCCTTTCCCTACCGAATTGTTTGATGAAACAGGCGAGCATTTGGGCGTTAAGGGCAATGAATTTGGCGCAACCACCGGCCGCAAGCGCCGCTGTGGCTGGTTTGATGCTGTTGCGATGCGTCGCGCTGTGCAGATCAACTCAATTTCAGGTTTTTGCTTGACCAAGCTTGATGTGCTGGATGAGCTCGCTGAAATTAAAATTTGTACCGCGTACCGTGGGCGCAATGGAGAGCTGCTCGCTATTTCTCCAATGGCAGCAGAGGCTTACGAAGGGCTTGAGCCTGTGTATGAAACTATGCCAGGCTGGCAACAAAGCACCTTCGGCGTGCAAAAGTTAGCCGATCTGCCGCAAGCCGCGCTTAATTATATTAAGCGAATTGAAGAACTTACGGGTGTGCCGGTTGATATCATTTCAACGGGGCCGGATCGCAGCGAAACAGTGGTTAAAGTGAATCCGTTTTTAGCTACATGCTAATTTTGATTTAATTTGGCTGATGAAAAACAGGCGCCTTGGCGCCTGTTTTTGTTTGTGTGTAGTGCGGCAAATTTGCTGCTGCACAAGCTTTTTACCTCTTGGCTGCGTGATTTAGCAGCACAAGACTAACGTTCTGTATCACTTGCTGTTTGGCTTTCACTATTTTGCTTGAGCTCTGGCTCAGCCTTTGTTTCTGTTACTTCTGCTTCTGCTTCTGCTTCTGCTTCTGCTTGTGGCGCTGCGTGTAGCGCGTGAATTGGTTTTACCCATTCGCTAAAGGTGCGCGCAAACTCGTTGAGATCAAGCGAATTGATCTGCTGCTCGCTGGTCGATTTAGAAAATAGCACGGTCGCGTCAGGGTGGTTTGGATGCCACTGCGTGTAATTTTGGTTGCCGCCGCCAAGATCTGGGTTATACAGCGCTAAAATAGGCAGATTAAGGCCGGACGCAATGTGCACTGTCGCGGTATCAACCGAAACTAAAGCGCTGCTGTGGCGAAGCTGGGTGAAAAGAGTGCCGACAGACGGCGCAGCAGGGCACAATAGCAAGCGCGCTTCGTTAAGCTCGCTGGCAATGTGGCGCGCCTCTTGCGCAAGCTCAGGTGAAAACAACAGGCAAATCGGCGCGTTGCAGCCGCTTAGCATAATGTGCAGCATCGTTTTGATGTTATCGGCACTCAGGCGGCGCGCGCTTCCGTTGCCATAAGGGTTAAACGCCAAAACGCCCGTCTCTTTTGGCCACCAGTGGGCAAGCTCGCTCTCCCATGCCTTATCGCTTGGAATGATATAGCGTTGATCTGGATCGTTCACGCCCATCTGCGCTAACAGCGCGGCAAATTTATCGCTGAAGTGGCTTGCCTGCGTCTGCGCGCCAAGTTTAATGTCGATGCAGTTTAGCTTGTCATCCATTCCGGCAATGTGGCGCGCTTTGACTTGGCTTAGAAAGTAGATGTCTTTCATTTTCAGCGCATTACCAAAGTGCACCAGATAGCCGACGCGCCCAAGCTCAATTGCTAGCGCCGCTAAATCGCGGTAGTTAGGCCGTTTGGCAATTTCGAGCACTTTATCGCAATCAAAATGGTCGCGAAAAAGTGGCGCCATCGCGCTGGTGGTGACGACCCAAACCTCGCGCTCTGGAAGGTGCTTGTGAATTTCTCGCGCCACCCACGATGAAACAATCGCGTCGCCAAGCTTGGCATCCCAGCGGATCAGGACGACTTTTTCGGTTGACGGCGATTGCGTGTCGTTTGTCGCCATTGGCGCGCGCGTTTTGTCAAACAGCCAGCGCCCGATCTGGCGGCGTAACTTGTCGCGCCCAAGTTGCAATTGATTGATCAACGCCATGCTCACCTCGTAGATAAAAGAAAAGCAAGATAACGCAAAATAGCACGGTGTGGCAAAAAAGTGCGCTGGGCTGCGCCATTTTTCTCAAATTGGGGGAGGGAATGCAAAAAAATGGCACTCGCGTGTCACGAGTGCCGAGGAGATCAGTCCGCTTGTTTAGTGAGCTCTTTTTCAAGCAGATAAGCGTTTACTTGCTCTACATAATTGACTTTAAAGCTGTATTTGTTGCTATCGTTAGCGGCAATAAGATTAACGAAGACAAAAAATATCGCGCAGCTTGTCAGTAGTAGTACAAAGCGGCGGCGATCTTTGCTGAGCAGAGTTTGTCCTGCCACCAAAATCGGCAACAGCGCTAGCGGGTAGGCTAAGATCAGGTGCCAGTAAGAAAAGGTGATTGGCGATAGCATCGCATTGACAAGAATGGCGAAAACGGCAGCTGCGGCAAAAAGCAGCAGCCACGTCGTATTGCTTTCAACCGGCAGCTCGCGTCTCAACTTGCCTTTGATTTGCTGAAAACTTTGCCAGTTGATCCACGCGCTCAGCACCACAGAAGCTGCGCCAATCGCGAACAAGAGCGCCTGCCAGCTGTATTTCACCACCATGCGCAGCCACTCAATTTGCGTCAGCCAGTCAAAGGTCGAATCGGTGATGATGCGGTTGGAAAACAGCATCGAACCATAACGCAACCAGTAACTTAACGCTTTTAGCACCGGATAAACATGCACCGCGCCATAGCCGATGTAGCGGTCACTTTCGCGGCTTAGCTCGCTGTTGACGCTATATTCTTGAATATAGGGGATCAGCGACACGAGCAGCAGCACGATAGCGCTGGCAACGCCGCTCCAAGCCGGTTTTGCCATGCCGCGATAAAGCAAAAAGCACGAGATCAGCGCCAGCACCGGCCACGAGTAATGCAGCTGCATCGCTCCACCAATCGCCAAAACATGCAAAAGGCTATACACAAACGAAGGCGAGTCCTTTAGCTTGTAGGCAGACCAAAAATGCAGCGCAGTAAAAAAGCACAGATACGAAGGATTGTACAATAAGCTGTCGTACAACAGCCACGGATTGAGCCAATATAAAACGGCAAACAAAATGCGTACCGGCGCGCTAAAAATGCCGCGCAGGACGGAGTCAAACAGAAGAAACGAGACGACGCGCAGCGCTATCAGCAGCAGCATCGGCGCCCACGGGGTGTCCCACAAAAGCAGCGGCCCGCCGATCAGCCACGCCGAAAGTGAACCCGGCACATTGCCCACCGCGCTTGCCGCATTGCCAAAGGCCAGCCAAATGTCTTGATAAGCGCCAAGGTAGCCTTTATGCAGCATCTGCATCTGGTCACCGGTGAGGATCTGGTTATTGGCGTACATTAATGCCAGCGCTAGCCCGAGCATAAATATCAGTCCGAGCAGCCATCTTTGCTGTCGTTCAAAAAAATCGTCCATGTTCGATCTCTACGGTTATTTTGGTGTGGAAGAATAAGTCCAAATACGGTGTAAAAAGTAGGTCACAAGCGGGATCAGGCCAACGACAACCACCACGCGCAAATAAGGACTGATGCTGTGCAGAAATTCGCTGATCAGCTGCGCAATCAGCAGCCCGCCTACTTGTACTACAAAAAAACGCCACGCGTTTTGCGTGGAGGCTTTTTGCTTAAAAACAAAATAGGACTGCAGGTAGTACGACAGCCCAAATGCGCAGCTAAAGCCCGCCACATTGGCGATAAAGGTGCTGCTTGACCCAAAATAGAGCACGGCGAAGGCCACGCTCACGTGGGTCAAGGTCGCAAGTGCGCCGCTGAGGCCAAAGCGCACTAAGCGCAGCTGGAACAGATCAGCAATCCACTGGGTCATGAGAGTCATTTTTCGTATCATTTTCAATGAGATAAATCGGGCGACGCTTCGACTCAATATACAACCGGCCAATGTACTCGCCCATCACGCCTAAACCGATAAGCTGAATGCCGCCAAAAAATAAGATCAGCGTGATCATGGAGGCGTAGCCTGGCAAACTGATACCAAAAATCAGCGTTTTAAAGACGATAAAGCTGCCATAAATAAAGGCGATGGCGGAAATGATCAGGCCAAGATAGAGCCAGATCCGCAGCGGCGCGGTGCTAAAACTTGTGATCCCTTCGAGGGCGAAATTCCACAATTTCCAGCCATTAAAACTGGTGCGGCCGGCCGCGCGCGCAGGGCGCTGGTATTCAATCACTGCCGTTTTAAAGCCGACCCAAGAGAACAATCCTTTCATAAAGCGTTGGTTTTCAGGAAGTTTTCTTATCGACTCGACCACGCGCTGCGTCATTAGCCGAAAATCGCCCACATTGTCAGGAAGCGGCACGTTGGCGATGAGGTTGTGAAATTTGTAAAACAGATTGGCCGACAGTTTTTTTGCCCACGAATCTTGGCTGCGATCAACGCGCTTTGCCAGTACCACGTCGTAGCCTTGTTGCCATTTTTCAATAAATTGCGTGATAAGCTCCGGCGGATCTTGCAGATCAGCATCAATCGGGATCACAACTTCGCCGTGTGCATGGTCAAGCCCCGCCGTGAGCGCGGCTTCTTTGCCGAAATTGCGCGACAAATTAAGCACACGGATGTAGCTGTTTTGCGCCGCCAGCTCGTAGAGTCGCTCGAGCGTATTGTCTGTACTGCCGTCATTGATAAAAATCAGCTCAAAGCTAAATCCCGTCGCATGCAAAATGGCGCTAATTTTTTGCGTGAAATGTTCAACAACTTCTTGCTCGTTAAAACACGGGCAGATAATAGAAATAGTGGGAGTGGCGGGTTTCATCGCAAAATCCTTTAGTTGATGGTGGGCGACGGCTGAGCTTGCACGCTCAGCGCATGCTCCATGCTCGCCAAAATTTGCGCCGCAGAAGGTACGCTTGCATCAGCATTCATCACGATGTGATGGATAAGCTCATAGCGCGGCGTGTAGCGAAAGGGCACGGTCGCAAAAAAGATCCCCACCGTTGGCGTGTGCGTGGCAATCGCAACGTTACGCACGCCGGTGTCTGGTGAAACGACGAGGGTCGCGCCGGCGCTGTATTCGACGAGTTGCTCAAGCGGCATGCACGGTTGAATGGAGAAATTTTTGTGCGTGGTTAGCGATTGTAAAAACTCGCCCTTTTCGCTTGGCGCAACCCCTTCTAAAAATACGTGCTCAAAATGGGGAAACTTGACGATAGCCTCTTCTAACAGCTGCTGCATCTGCGCGTTAGTGAGCACTTTGCGCGGCTGCGAGGCGCCGTTGAAATAGAGGATATACGGCTTTTCGCTGCGTTTGAGCTGCGCGTTGTCGGGATAGGCAAAATCGAGGCGCTCTTGAGGCGTGTGGCCGAGAAAGCGCAGCATGTCGAGCATCACTTCAACTTCCGGCTGAAAATCGGAGCGAAACACGCAGGCGTTGTACAGCGTGCCGCGCAGCCAGCTTTTGTAAGGGAAACCAAACTTCAATTTGGCGCGAGTCAACGCGGTAAACCAGTACGAGCGGTTGGTTCCTGCAAGGTCAAAAATGATCTCTTGCTCGCCAGCTTGTTTGATATTGCTGAGCTTTTCCTGCAGCGTAAGATTTTTTTTGTCGTTGCCATGCATCACCAGCACGTTATCGACGAGATCGGCGGGCGTGCCGTACTGATAGTTAGAAACGCTTACCAAGGTGATCGTCGCGTTAGGAAAAAAGCGCCGTGCCTCAATCAAAAAGGGGCGTGTGATCACTTGATCGCCAAGCGCGGCGTGGCGGATCACGGCAATTTTGGTGATTTTTTGCGGGTCAAATTGGGTGCTCAAATACTTTCTTGCTTTGCAGGAAAGATAAGCGCCTTTTTCAAAGCAGGCAAAAGGGGCGGAAATTTGTAATCTACGTAGTTTCATTTTTAGACTCATTGATCAACAGGTCATAGTTATGCAGAACGACGTCTGGCGCTAATTGGGTTAAACAGCGGGTGTGGGAAAACGGGCATTCGCGTTTAAAGCACGGCCGGCAATCGATGTCGGTGTGGACAATGCGCACTTTTTGCGTCAGCGGCGGCGTGTAGCGCGGCGAGCTTGAGCCATAAATAGCGACGATATTGCAGCCAACAGCCGCGGCGACATGCATCAACCCAGAATCATTGCTAAACACGGTGTGACAGGCGGCCAGCAGATCGACAGCATCATTGAGCGCCGTTTTTCCCGCCAGATCAAAAATGTTGTCGCGATTTGCGAGCTGTGCGCAAATTTTGCCCGTGGTGGGGGCGTCATTTTTGCTGCCAAAAAGTAGCACTTGGTTACCTTGCGCGATAAGCTCGCGCGCCACTTGCGCGTAATGCTCTTCAGGCCAGCGTTTAGCTGGACCAAACTCTGCACCGGGGCAAAGTCCAACGATTGGCCGCGTTGCATCGATGGCAAATTTTGCTAAAGATTGGCGCTGATTTTCGTGGTCGACAGTCAATGCCGGCACCGCAATAGTCGCCAGCTGGCTGTTTTGCAGCATGGACTCTTTGCTAAACGCGAGCGCGACGTAGCGTTCAACCATATAGGCAAATTGCTCTTTGTTGCTGCGCAGATCATTAAGCAGGCCGTAGCGCATTTCACCTTTCCAGCCGCAGCGCATTGGAATGCCGGCAAAAAGCGGGATCAGCGCCGATTTTGCCGAGTTTGGTAGTACGTATGCGCGTTGATATTGCTCACTTTTAAGCTGCTGCGCTATCTGCCAGCGCTCTTTGAGCGCCAGTTTGCCGTGGCCAACTGGCATGGCTATGGCGCGATTGACCTGCGGCATGCGCGCAAGAATTGGCAAGCACCAGCTTGGCGCTAGCACGTCAATTTGCGCATCTGCATACTCTTGTTTTAGCTGCAGATAAAGACTTTGCGACATCACCATATCGCCGACCCAAGACGGGCCAATGATCAATATTTTCATGCTACCCACACGATAGTTAAAAGTTAAGGCAGCTATGGCTGCCAGATGATATCGGTTTTTTTCACTGTCGCCGGCACGCCGGTCGCGATGCAGTGCGCCGGAATGGCCTGCGTCACAATCGAATTAATGCCGATGACGCTCGCGTCGCCAATGTCGCTGCCCTTTAGCACGACAACGTTGTCCGCCAGCCACACGTTATCGCCAATGGTGACGCTTTTCGCTGGATTGATGCGTTGCATGTTGTTTTTGTTGAAAATGCCATGGCCGTCGCTGGTCATGATCTTGATGTTGCGTGAAAACATGCAGCGCTCGCCAATGCTCAGCGTGATGCCGTCCTCTTTGGCTGACAGGTAACAGTTTTCGCCGATGACGCTCTCTTTGCCGATCCTAATTGTGCAGCCATTGCCTTCGATCTCGAGATGAACGTGGCGTAAATTGGCGCCATTTTCAATGATCAGCCGGTTATTTTGCCCGCGAATATTGATAGTACAGCAGCGAATGCGCGTTTTTTTGCCGATAGTCAGCGTGCTGCTGGGGTCGATTTTGCAGCGATTGCGCAGCTTTAACAGCAGCATGGCGCGTCGCTTTTGTTTTGGACGACTTTTGCGAAACAGGTAGCCGCCGGTGATCTTGCGCGCGAGGGCGAGCGTGTCAGTGCCGGGATAAATACCGATGCGGCGAATGAGGTGCGGCGCTTCGTGCAGCGCCAGCGGGCCGCTGTTGGTGGCGACGGCAAAGGCAAAATGCGCTTTGGCAATCGCGACGCTGTCGTCATTCCAGTCGCCATAAGGATAAGCAAAAGAGAGGATCTCTTGGCCGGTAATTTTTTCCAGCTGCTGTTTATTTTCAACAATTTCATGCAGCTGCTCTGCATAACTGAGCGTGTCTAAATGCGGGTGATGCAAAGTGTGCCCGCCAATTTCGATACAGCCAGAATCTGCCATCGCTTTGATTTCGGCGTCGGTCATTAAACTAAACGGCTGCTCAGGATTAGTAGGATGCAGCACATCCCACGCATTATGATCGGTGCCCGTCACGCAGTAGACCACCGCTTTAAAATTGTATTTTTGCAGCAGCGGCAGCATGAGATGGTAATTGTCTTTAAAACCATCATCGACGGTGATCATGCAGTAGCGCTTGCCGGGTGCTAAGCGCGAGACAAGGCCCTTTTGCGCCAGATCTGCGAAGGTGAGCGTTTCAAAATTTAAAAATTTTAAAAGTTTAAGGTGCTTTTCGAACATCTTAATGTCGAGGCTTGGGCTGTGATTGCCGCGGTGCGCCTTGTCCGCAAAAAAGCGGTGGTACATTAAAACGGGGATCTCTTTTTTCTTGTAGCGCACATAAACCGATTGGTAGATCTGCTCAAGATGCGTGGTAATCGCTTGTAGATCGTAGTTTTTCTTGATGATTTCGCTGACGCTGGTCTCACAGTGTTGCTGCGTGGTTGCGGCGGCGATCTGCTCGCCAAGCGTTGCAAAATCAATCTGCAAGATCCCAGAACCAATATCGCCAAAGTTGCTCGCCATCGCTTGGGCGATATTTCTTTCGTCCACAAGGCCGATGCTGCACGCTTCGCCAATGGCAAAAGTGGGGCGGCCGCACAACAGCGCTTCCATTGCCACGCGTCCTGCGCCGATCACGAGATCTGCTTGGGCCAATACGCGAGGAATATCATTGCTGTAGCCTAAAAAGCGCACCTTGTCTGCAAATGGCGCAAAGCGCCCATCTTGCTTGCTCGCGCTAATGACCTGCACATCAAAAGCGTCCAGATCGATGCACTCATTGAGCAGCCGATAACAGAGATCGCCTTTCGGGCCGGTCAGGCGCCCAATGATAGTGATCACTTTGCGCGCGTTTTGTGGCGCCGGCTGCCACTGATATTGGCTGGTGTCGATGCCGTTGCGGCTCACTTCGAGCATAGTTTTTGGCACATTAAGCTCATGGATCAGCTGCTCAAAAATGGCCTCGCACACCGGCATGGCGCGCTCACCTAGCGCGTGAAAGCGCTTTCTTGAAGCGTGCACCGGCTGTTTGCCGTGCACGGTCGTCACCAGTGGAATATTGGCAAGTTTACACGCAACGTAGCAGCTCCAGCTCGAAGCGCGTGAGTGGGCGTGTACCACTTGGATGTTATTTTTTTTGATGAGGTACAAAAGGTACGCGACATGCCAAAATCGGCGCGGCACGCTGCGTTTATTAAAGCGCAATGAAAAAAATTGGCCGATGTGCGCTTTGGTTAGCGTGTCGGAAACATAAAAAACGGTGTGGCCGCGCGCGGTTAAGCTGTCGCCAACCGTCGTAGCGTACACTTCCGCGCCGGTGACTTCTAACTGGGAAAGGGCCATTAAAATGTTCATTATCTACCTACTATCAATAGAGCTGCGTGCCGTCCGGTCGTGAACGCAGTAAATTGACGATCCACATATATTGCGCGGGATCTTCTGCCAAAAATTGTTCGATGCGCTCATTCATCATGCGCGCGTCTTGGTGCTCGTCGCCAGACGGAAATGGCGCTAAAGGCTCTTGGATGATCACCTCAAAGTTGCCGGTTTTTCGGTCATAGCGCGGCATTAAAGGGACAACTTTGGCTTGGCTGAGTTTGGCGAGTTTGCCAAGTCCTGCCAGCGTCGCTTTTTCAGTGGCAAAAAAGGGCACAAAGACGCTCATGCTCGGGCCGTGATCTTCATCCGGCAGATAATAACCAAGGTAACCTTCGCGCACAGATTTGATGAAAGGTTTGACGCCGTCGCTGCGCTCGTGCGTGCGTCCGCCGTATTTAAGGCGCTGCAGATTGAGCAGCCAGTCTGCGACGGGGTTGGCCTGCTTTTTCATCATCGCGGCCACTTTCCAGCCACGCGAGGCTAGCTGCATGCCTGGGTAGTCGATCGCCCAGCTGTGCGGGACGAGCAAAATGATTTTTTCGCCGCGCGCGATAAGTTCGGTCAAAATGTGTTCGTTGCGAAATTGCGTGCGCTGCTCGAGATAGCGCTTGCTTCGCACCATGATGGTGGCAAATCCCAGTAAAATGCAGCCCGCGTTGATGTAGCACTGCTCTAAAATGTCGGCGCGCTCTTGCGCTGTCTTGTGCGGAAAGCACTGCTCCAGATTTATTACCGCGCGCTTTTTGGCGCGATTATTGAGCTTAACCAATCGCTTAGCCAAAATTTCTGCCAGCTTATCGCGCAGGCGAAAAGGGACAAAGGCTAATAGGCACGCAACGGCGACGGCAAACCACGTTGGCCAGTGGCGCGGATGCAAAAAACTAAGCCGAAATTTAGGCAAGTAAAGAGAATTGCTACTAGAAGCAAGCGGTTGAGTCATATTGCTCCGCAGAGGTTTGGGCAAAGTGGCAAGATCTTACACTGAAGCGGGGGCGGGTGGCAGTATTTCCGCATTAACTTGAGGCGGAATCATGATTTGCGTCTGCTAATAAAAAAAAGTTTTGTTCTTGATTAAATTTACAGCCGCCCGCGCTAAGTGCACGGGTTGCTGTGGAATATTGCTAATTAATGCAATTAGTTACTTATTTAACAGCGCCATGTACTGCGCAACACCTTCGGCGACAGTTTTAAACTCTTGGCGGTAACCTGCGGCGCGTACTTTGCTCAGATCGGCCTGCGTAAAGGCTTGGTAGCGTCCTTTGAGGTGATCAGGGAACGGGATCTCTTCGACTTCGCCTTTGCCATGAAATGCGATCACAGCTTGCGCGACGGCGTTAAATGGCTCAGCGCGTCCGGTGCCGCAGTTAAAAATGCCCGATTTGCCATTTTCCCAGAACCATAAATTCATGTCGCACGCATCGCCAACGTAGATGAAATCGCGCTTGAACGTGTCGCTGCCAGCAAACAGCTTAAGGTTTTGTCCTTGGTGAATTTGCGTGTTGAGGTGGAATGCAACCGACGCCATGCTGCCTTTGTGCTGCTCGCGCGGGCCGTACACGTTGAAATAGCGAAAGCCCGTGACTTGCGAAAGTTCAACGCCTTGCTCGTCGGCATCGGCCCATAAACGGCGCACATAGTTATCAAACAGTTGCTTCGAGTAGCCGTACACATTCAGCGCGCCTTCGTACTGCGGCTCTTCGATAAAATCGTGATCGCGCCCGCCGTAAGTGGCGGCAGATGAGGCGTACAAAAATGGGATTTCGCGCTCTAGGCAGTAGTGCAGAAGCTCTTTTGAATACTCATAATTGTTGAGCATCATGTACTTACCGTTCCACTCAGTGGTCGCAGAGCAGGCGCCGAGGTGGAAAACACCCTCGATAGGGCCAAAATCATCGCCGGCCATAATTTGGCTTAGGAAATCATCTTTATCCATATAATCAGCAATTTGCAGATCAACAAGGTTGGCGAATTTAGTGCCATCCTCAAGATCATCCACCACTAAAATCTCGGTGATCCCTTTTTTATTCAGCGCTTGGACCAAATTGCTGCCAATCATGCCTGCGCCGCCGGTTACAATAATCATGTCAAAACCTCTTGTTTTGTTAGCGAAAAATGTTGCGCCAAAGTTGTAATCATTGGCTGATATAGTTAAGTAATCTTATTAATTGTCAAGTTAACGCGATCTGCTTTGGGTGGCGTCACCAAAACTAAAAGTTACTAAGTTATGCTCAGGCAGTATACTTGCCATTTAGTTTAAAAAAATGTTGTGCATGTGATGAGCGAGAATTACTCCAAATGGGTGCAAATTGCTGCTTGGTCGGCAATGTTGACCGCTATTTTTTTAATATTGGTTAAACTTTTTTCTTGGTGGTACACCAATTCGATGAGTTTGCAGGCATCGCTGATGGACTCAAGTGTCGATTTGCTCGCTTCGCTCACCAATTTGTTAGCCTTGCGCTACGCGTTAAAACCTGCGGATGCCGAGCACCGTTTTGGTCACGGTAAGGCTGAGGCGCTGGCCGCGCTGGCGCAGTCGGCGTTTGTGCTCGGCTCGGCGTGTTTCTTGGTATTAAGCTCGGTCGAGCGCTTTTTGCGCCCCAACCAAGTCAGTGAACCGCACATTGGTATTTGGATCAGCGCCCTTGCCGCGGTGGTGACGTTAGCGCTGGTTATTTTGCAAAAATGGGTAGTGCGCAAAACGGGTAGCCAAGCAATCGCCGCCGACTCTTTGCACTATCAGTCTGATCTGTGGATGAATTTTGCCATTATGGGCGCGCTGGCGCTGACCAGTTATGGCATTTATCAAGCCGATATTATTTTTGCGATTGGCATCGGCATGATGATTTTGCGCAGCGCCTATAAAATTGCGTATCAAGCTGTGCAGTCGCTGCTTGATAAGAGGTTGCCTGTTGAAGAGCAAGAGAAAATTGTTGAGCTAGTCCGCTCGGTGCCCGGCGTTATCGACATGCATAATTTGCGCACGCGCCAATCTGGAGCGACGCGCTTTATTCAGCTGCATTTAGAGCTTGATGACGCGATGAGCGTACTTGAAGCGCATCGCATTGCTGATCAAGTCGAAACGTTGCTCGCGCAGCATTTTTTACACGCAGATATTCATGTGCATCAAGAGCCGATTTCAGTGGCGATGGTGCACCGTTTAGAATTGGGCGGCGAGCGTTGATGTTTGGTTACTTGACGTCGCGCAACTTCTTGCACCGTGTAGCACTTTTCAACGAGTTAGGAGCGCGCTACACTGCGGCGTAATGTGACAGATATAATATGCTCAATATGTGCGCAAAAAAGCAGTTTGGATCTGCTTTAGCAAACTGCGAATGTTCGTTGCCTTTATTTGCATAATTTATTGATTTTTCAAGTTAAAAGTCAGAGGGTATACATGGTTAGGAAAATTGGAGTTTTGACCAGTGGCGGCGACGCGCCAGGTATGAATGCTGCGATCCGCGGCGTGGTGCGCGCTGGATTGTGTGAAGGTTTGGAAGTGTTTGGTATCCATGACGGCTATTTAGGCCTGCATCAAGATCGCATCACCAAGCTCGAGCGTGCGAGCGTCTCTGACGTCATCAACCGCGGCGGCACGTTTTTAGGCTCAGCGCGTTTCCCTGAGTTTAAGGATGAAAAAGTACGTGCTCAAGCCATTGATAATCTTAAAAAACACGGCATTGATGCGCTGGTTGTAATTGGTGGTGACGGCTCTTACATGGGCGCGAAAAAACTCACAGAAATGGGTTTCCCTTGCATCGGCTTGCCTGGCACTATCGACAACGACATTCCTGGCACCGATTACACCATCGGCTACATGACTGCGCTGTCAACGGTTGTCGATGCGATTGACCGTTTGCGCGATACCTCAACGTCGCACCAACGCATTTCAATTGTCGAAGTGATGGGCCGCCACTGTGGCGATCTGACTTTGAGCGCGGCAATTGCAGGCGGCTGTGAATATTTTGTGATCCCAGAAGTGGGCTTTGATAAAGCGCAGCTGATCGGGCGAGTGCAAGATGGCATCGCGAAAGGCAAAAAACACGCCATCATCGCGATCACAGAGCACATGACTGACGTGAACGCGCTGGCGAAAGAGATCGAAGCGCAAACTAAGCGTGAAACGCGCGCGACTATTTTGGGCCACATTCAGCGCGGCGGTCAGCCTGTTGCGTTTGACAGAATTTTGGCATCACGCATGGGCGCGTACGCGGTTGAGCTGCTGATGAAAGGCGAAGGCGGCCGCTGTGTGGGAACGCAACGCGGCGAGCTTGTGCATCACGATATCATTGACGCTATCGAAAACATGCGCCGTCCATTTCGCAAAGATCTCTACGAAGTGGCGATGAAGCTATTTTAAGTGTTTGTGTAAATTTGACGCGCCGCTAAGCAATAAAAAAGTATTGCACAGCAATAGATTAGAAAAGCGAAGCGTTGACTTCGCTTTTTTCTTTGCTGCAAAAACGAGCGCGCAAACTCGTCGGTACATTTTGGCCAAGTGGCCACAAAGAAGGTGCGATATGGCAAATAAGCCAGTTAGCGAACAAGACAAAATGATCTTGAACTCATATGCAGCGGTAGTGGATGGGCTGGCCGCCTTGATTGGCCAGCATTGCGAAATAGTTTTGCACTCTTTGGCTGATCTCAATAATTCGGTGATCAAAATTGCCAATGGGCAAAATACTGGGCGTCAGGTGGGCTCACCTATTACCGACCACGCGCTTAAAATGTTGAAAGATATCGAAGGTTCACAGAAAAACTTCTCGCAAGCCTATTTTTCTCGCTCAAAGGGCAATACCTTGATGAAATCTATCACGGTGGCTATTCGTAACGCGGAGCAAAAAATCATAGGACTCTTGTGTCTGAATATTAATTTGGATGCGCCGTTCTCCCAGATTTTACAATCATTTATACCGCAAAACCCGCTTGAGAGCGCAGTCTCATCGGTCAATTTTGCCAGCGATGTGGTTGAGCTTGTCGATAGCACAGTTGAGCGCACTATCAGCGAGATAAATGCAGATAGCAATGTGTCTAATCATCTGAAAAATAAACAAATTGTTGTGGATTTGTACGATAAAGGCATTTTTGACATTAAAGACGCGATCAATCGAGTGGCGGAGCGCTTAAACATTTCAAAACACACGGTGTATCTCTACATCCGTCAGCGGCGAGGTGAAGAGGAGACGCTATGAGTTTGCGTTTTGTCCTGCTTGTGACAGGCTCGGTCTACGGCGCGCAAAGTGCGTATACCGCGTTTCGCTTCGCTACCGCTTTGCTCAAAAAAGGGCATCAGCTGCCGCAAGTCTTTTTTTATCATGACGGCGTGTTAAATGCGAGTGCGCTGGTTTCGCCGGCAAGCGATGAGTTTGATCTGGTTAAGGCTTGGCAGGATCTGTCGAAAAATCATAATGTCGAGCTGCAAACGTGTGTGGCGGCAGCGCTGCGGCGTGGCATTGTGAGCGAGGATGAAGCGCAGCTGCAAAAATTGCCCGCGTTCAATATGGCGAACACTTTTTCGCAAAGTGGGCTTGGCAGCTTAGCCGAGGCGCTGCTAAGCGCAGATAGAGTTGTGCAATTTTAGGAAAAAAAGATGATCGGTTTTGTCTTCACCAGCGCGCCATTTGGCCGCGATTTTGGCCGCGAAGGGCTCGACGCGCTGCTCGCCTTTGCCAATTTTAGCGATGATGCGGCGCTATTTTTTCTTGGCGATGGCGTGCTGCAAATTTTGGCTGGGCAAGATCCTAGCAAAATTTTGGTGCGCGACCATGTCAAAACTTTTAAAATGTTGTCGCTATACGATATTTCGCAGCGCTATATTTGCCAAACTTCGCTTGCCGAGCGGGGCCTCAGTGACGCGCCACGGGCCATAGATGTGACACCTGTCGATCCTGCGCTGCTGGCGAAAAAAATGGCCGCGTGCAAAAAATTGTTACGTTTTTGATGGTTAAGTTGGAAGTTCACATGCTGCATCTTGTTAAACAGTCTCCCTACGCCAGTGACGCTTTGTCTTGCAGCTTGCGTTACGCTACGGCCGACGATGCCATTGTTTTGTTGCAAGATGCGGTGCTCGCGTTATTGCCGAACACAACGTGGAACACGCAGCTGATGAATTGTGCGTGCAAAAATATTTTCGCGTTGCAAGAGGATGTTTTTGCGCGCGCAGTTTTTCCAGCGCTCGCGCAAAATCAGGCACTGTTGCCTGCCCAAGAAGCGTCACAAGAGGTAGAAAATGCAAGCGTTGCCCCGTTTTCTTCATCGCTGGTCAAGCTAATTGATGTTGATGAGCTGGTTGATTTGACTGTGCAATATGAAAACAGCCTCACTTGGTAGCCTTAATCGCCCTTCCCGCAAATTTAACTTATGCAAAGATATCTGAGTAATTCTTGACACCTTTGTGGCACGCGCCTAAAATTTCGCGGCCCTCGTTTGTGGGCATCGATTTTTACATAGACGAAATTATCAGGAGCTAGTTAATGGCAACTATCAACCAGCTGGTACGCCGTCCACGCGAAAAGCAAGTTGTGAAAAGCAACGTGCCTGCGTTGGACGCGTGTCCGCAAAAACGAGGTGTTTGTACTCGTGTTTACACGACTACACCTAAAAAACCAAACTCTGCATTGCGTAAAGTTTGCCGTGTGCGTTTGACCAACGGTTTTGAAGTTACTTCTTACATCGGCGGTGAAGGCCACAACCTGCAAGAGCACAGCGTTGTGCTGATCCGTGGCGGTCGTGTTAAAGACTTGCCAGGTGTGCGTTACCACACCATCCGCGGCGCACTTGACTGTGCGGGCGTAAAAGAGCGTAAACAAGCTCGTTCTAAGTACGGTGTAAAACGTCCTAAGTCTTAATATTTCTTCGTTGAAATGCGTTAAGTAAGGCCAAACACTAATTAATTGTATTTTGAAAAAACTGAAAAGTTTTGGATAAAACCTGAAGAAAAACAACGGAGAATTGCTATGCCACGTCGTCGTGTCATTGGTCAGCGTAAAATTCTGCCTGATCCTAAGTTCGGATCAGAGCTGCTGGCAAAATTTGTTAACATCGTAATGGTTGATGGAAAGAAGTCCATCGCTGAAAAAATCGTCTATGGTGCACTAGATATCATGGCGGAAAAATCAGGCAAAGCTCACCTGTCTTTGTTTGAACTTGCGCTAGATAACGTTCGTCCTGCAGTAGAAGTAAAATCTCGCCGTGTTGGCGGTTCTACTTACCAAGTGCCAGTTGAAGTACGTCCAGTTCGTCGTAACGCGTTAGCGATGCGTTGGCTTGTTGACGCTGCTCGTAAGCGTGGTGAGAAGTCAATGGCTGCGCGTTTAGCGGCTGAAATGCTAGAAGCGTCTGAGAACAAAGGTTCTGCGGTTAAAAAACGTGAAGACGTTCACCGCATGGCTGATGCGAACAAGGCGTTTGCTCACTACCGCTGGTAATTGCAAAGAATGCGGCTTGTCTTTGGCGAGCCGCTTTTTAATTGTATTGTCTCTTACATTAATCGTTTACAAGATTAGTGCATTGAATTTAAATGTTTTTTGTAGCTGGTTAATGTAAAGGCAATGGAAATAATCCTACGCCTTCGAAATTAAATTAAGAGAGGAATCGTGTCTCGCAAAACTCCCATTGAACTGTATCGCAATATCGGTATCTGCGCGCATGTGGACGCCGGTAAAACTACAACGACAGAGCGCATTCTATTTTACACCGGCCTTTCGCACAAAATCGGTGAAGTGCACGATGGCGCGGCGACAATGGACTGGATGGAGCAAGAGCAAGAGCGCGGGATCACGATCACCTCAGCGGCTACGACCACGTTTTGGCGTGGTATGGATGCGCAATTTGAGCCGCACCGTATCAACATCATCGACACACCGGGACACGTTGATTTTACTATCGAAGTAGAGCGTTCGCTGCGTGTGCTTGATGGCGCCGTGGTGGTATTTTGCGCCGCTTCTGGCGTTGAGCCGCAATCAGAAACTGTGTGGCGTCAAGCCAACAAATATCACGTACCGCGTTTGGTATTCGTCAATAAAATGGACCGCGCTGGCGCAGACTTTTTACGCGTGATCAAGCAGATCAAAAATCGCTTAGGCGCGACGCCGGTGCCGATCCACTTAAACATTGGCGCAGAAGAGAATTTCCGTGGCGTGATCGACCTTATTAAGATGAAGGCGATCAACTGGAATGAGGCGGATCAAGGCATGACGTTCACGTACGAGCCGATCCCAGCTGAATTACAAGCGCAGGCGCAAGAGTGGCACCAAAACTTAGTGGAAGCGGCGGCGGAAGCCAACGAAGAGCTGATGAACAAGTACCTTGAGGGGGAAGCGTTATCTGAGGCTGAAATTAAGGCTGCGCTGCGTCAACGTACCTTAAACAATGAAATTGTGCTAGCAACTTGCGGCAGCGCTTTTAAAAACAAAGGCGTGCAAGCAGTGCTGGATGCGGTAGTAGAATTTTTGCCAGCGCCAACTGACGTAAAATCGATCAGCGGCGAAGACGAAAATGGCAACCATATCGAGCGTCACTCTGACGATAATGAGCCATTCGCCGCATTGGCATTTAAAATTGCCACCGACCCGTTTGTTGGCAGCTTAACGTTTTTGCGCGTCTATTCAGGCGTGGTGAATACGGGTGACATGGTCTACAACTCGGTGAAAGGCAAGCGTGAGCGTATCGGCCGTATCGTGCAAATGCATGCGAATAAGCGTGAAGAGATCAAAGAAATTCGCGCCGGTGACATTGCCGCCGCGATTGGCTTAAAAGATGTGACAACGGGCGACACCTTGTGCGCGCAAGAATCCAAAGTAATTTTGGAGCGCATGGATTTTCCAGAGCCGGTAATTCAAATTGCCGTTGAGCCGCGTTCAAAAGCCGACCAAGAAAAAATGGGGCTCGCGCTTGGCAAACTGGCGGCAGAAGATCCATCGTTTCGTGTCAGCTCCGACCCTGAATCTGGTCAAACATTGATTGCCGGAATGGGTGAGCTGCATCTTGACATTATTGTTGATAGAATGCGCCGTGAATTTAGCGTTGAGTGCAACGTGGGTAAACCGCAAGTGGCTTACCGCGAAACGATTCGTGGCAAAGCCGAGGTGGAAGGCAAGTTCATCAAGCAATCGGGCGGCCGCGGTCAGTATGGTCATGTTTGGATAAAACTTGAGCCTGCTGAAGAGGGCGCCGGATTTGTTTTTGTCGACGAAGTAGTCGGCGGCGCGGTTCCGCGCGAGTACATTGGCGCGGTATCGAAAGGTATTGAAGAGCAGATGAGCAGCGGCGTGTTAGCCGGCTATCCTGTGCTTGACGTAAAAGCGACGTTGTTTGATGGTTCGTATCACGACGTCGACTCTAATGAAATGGCGTTTAAAATCGCAGCGTCTATGGCGTTTAAAAAAGGCGCACTTGAGGCAAAACCTGTTATTTTAGAGCCCCTTATGAAAGTAGAGATCACCACTCCAGAAGACTGGATGGGTGATGTTGTGGGTGATCTTAACCGTCGTCGCGGTTTAATCGGTGGTATGGATGAAGGTCCTGCTGGTCTGAGGATCATTCGCGCTAAGGTGCCGCTGGCTGAGATGTTTGGTTATGCAACGGACCTGCGTAGTGCAACACAAGGACGCGCATCTTATTCTATGGAATTTAGCGAGTACGCTGAAGTTCCAAAAAATGTCGCCGAATCAATCATCGCAGAACGTTCTTGATAGGCGAAAACAATACTGGCATTATGCCTACGTTTAATACAACATCTGATCGTATTTACGACGGTAATTACGATTAATAACTAGAAAGGAACACGATCGTGTCTAAAGCTAAATTTGAACGTACAAAACCGCACGTTAACGTTGGTACTATCGGCCACGTTGACCACGGTAAAACCACGCTAACTGCTGCTATCTGTACTGTACTTTCTAAAGTACACGGCGGTGAAGCGCGTGACTT
>JBOFRL010000006.1:0-1182 GCA_051650965.1 Vibrionaceae bacterium | reverse complement strand
AAAGGCAAGAGCAATGAATCCAAATCGCTGGTCCAAAGAAGCTAGAAACTGGGATCGTGTTGGCGATGTGGAGCTAAATCCGGAGAAGAAAAAAGAGGCAGCTTAATAGCTCAGGCGACAACTACCTTGAAAAACGCCGAGATTGCCGATCAAAGCTTTTAAATAAGTGATCGTGAATTGCTGGCAACTTACCGCAGTTTTCGGATCGAACTCTTGGCGATGCAAGTCTGTGTTAGAAACAACCCTAATGCCGATAAACGGCACTTTGTAAGCTTGCGCGATTAAAGCGGCGGCTGATGTCTCCATCTCTTCAACGGATGTGTTGTACGTCTGGTGTAGCCAATTGATCCGCGCGACTTGTCGATTCCATTCATCTGCAGAGCCAATTGTTCCTTCAACAACCTTCCCCTCTTTATAGTGGTTTGCCATGCTCATCGCGAGCCGAACTAATTGGGGATCTGCAGAAAAAGCTTTGTTTTCAACTAACTTGCCGCTTTCACGTAACTGCATAGTTACCGCAAAGTTGCTCCATTTTGTCGGATCAACACCGTGTTCTGCTGGCGTAAATTCACTGCGATAAGCCCCCATGTTGAAACTTTTTGCCCCAATCACAAGATCGCCGCGGCGCAGCTTGGGATCATGTCCGCCCGAGGTACCTTGATTGATGATCATGCGAGGAGCAAAACGCTCAACAGCTAATGTTGTGGCGGCCGCAGCATTAGCAAGGCCAATTTCTGTGCGCGAAATGACCACAGGGTAATTGGCAATTTTGCCCTGCCAAAACGTCCAAGAGCCAATGGTGATCTCTTGTTTTTCTTGCAGCGCTTCAAGCAGCGTGTTTACTTCAATATCCATCGCACCTTGCACGATGATCGGCGGCTGGGGGAGGGGAGTTGAATAGGCTGACACAGCAAAAATTGTTGAATAGCAGAGTATGCTTGCATGTGCTAATTGTTTAAACGATTTCATCTTTTTTAATCCATAAGTTGCTAAAGTTTGGCTAGTTTAAAGGCCTATGCGCCTTAACGCAAACGTTTGCCTGCTGGAGAGTTATTGTTATTTCTGGTGTATGGAGGCTTTAGGGAAGGTGGCGTATCCTGCTGATTGATTTCCGCAAGAATCTCAATCAACAGAGGTGATACGCCATGAATAATTCTACCTTTAGTGCCCAGCCACAACAAG
>JBOFRL010000005.1:0-13484 GCA_051650965.1 Vibrionaceae bacterium | reverse complement strand
CAATTAATCATCTTGGTGAATTATTAGCATTTAGCGCTGTTGCCGTTTGTATGACTCATTTTTTTCATCACATTTGCCGGTTAAGCGCTCCGATCCACCCTAACCCTTTGGTGATGATTCAAATTCCTTGCCATGAACTTAATTTTTCCATTACACTCTCTTTTGCTCACAACAAATTTAGCGTTATATTAAAATTCATAAAACGTTTTGTCCGAATTATATTTTCATTATTTTAATGTTATTTCTAGCCGCTTTCTTTCTCTATTTTTTCAATAAAAAGTCCAACAGCTTAAAACCTTAAAAAAGGATCGAGCTTTACACGCAAGATCAAACCTTCCAAACGCAAGGCTTTGTAAAATCAACATGTTCTCAACACCTTACCCACAGAAAAAGAGAGAGAAAACACCTCCCTGTATAATTTTGGGTAAAAGCTGTGGAAAAGCCGTTAATTATACGTGTGTAAAGTCACAAAATTTTTTGCTTGTGGATAAAGCATCGTTTTACGCACAAGTAATCAAAAGGTTTTACAACGGTGATCCACAGGATTTGATCACGCGTAACACAATGATCCAAAAAAGAAATTTCGACTTATCCACAAAGATCGTTGGCAGTAATAAGATCTAATAATAAAAAAGATCCTTTTGATCTATTAATAATTTTTTATTTTCTCTCTCTGATTTTTTGTTATCACTCATAAGCAAACGCTGCTAGAATGCGCCAACAAATTTGCAATGAAAATTTAGCTAAAAATTAAGGTCTTGTTATGTTTTATCAAGCTTGCTTTGATGTCATTGTGGTGGGCGGAGGTCATGCGGGTACTGAAGCCGCGCTAGCTGCAAGCAGAATGGGGCAGCAGACATTATTGCTAACGCACAATATCGATACTCTCGGACAAATGTCATGTAATCCGGCCATTGGCGGGATAGGAAAAGGGCACCTAGTCAAAGAGATCGACGCATTAGGCGGTTTGATGGCATTGGCGATTGATCACAGTGGGATCCAGTTTCGTACCCTAAACTCATCAAAAGGCCCCGCGGTTCGTGCGACAAGGGCGCAGGCGGATCGTCAGCTGTACAAAGCGTATGTTCGCCAGCATCTTGAAAATCAAGAAAATCTAATGCTTTTTCAGCAAGCCGTTGTTGATCTTTTGGTTGAGCAGGATCGCGTGGTTGGCGTGGTCACCGAAATGGGACTTAAATTTCGCGCCAAATCAGTGGTGCTGACCGTCGGGACCTTTTTAGCCGGAAAAATTCATATCGGTTTAGAAAATTATGCGGGAGGTCGCGCTGGGGATCCGCCGTCTGTCGCGCTAGCAAGCCGTTTGCGCGAGCTGCCACTGCGTGTGGATCGTCTCAAAACCGGAACGCCACCAAGGATCGATGCACGTAGTGTTGATTTTTCAAAGATGACGATCCAGCATGGCGACGATCCTTGCCCTGTGTTCTCATTTTTGGGAAAAGTCGAGGATCATCCGCGCCAGATCCCTTGCTTCATCACCAACACCACAGAAAAAACGCATGAGATCATTCGCAATAACTTGGCTCGCAGCCCGATGTACACGGGGATCATCGAAGGGATTGGGCCACGCTATTGCCCGTCGATCGAAGATAAAGTGATGCGTTTTGCGGATAAGGATCATCACCAAATTTTCGTTGAACCTGAAGGTCTTACGACACACGAGCTCTACCCTAACGGAATTTCTACCAGTCTGCCTTTTGACGTGCAACTGGCGATCGTGCGCTCAATGGCGGGCTTTGAAAACGCAAAGATCATTCGTCCTGGTTATGCTATCGAGTACGATTATTTTGATCCTGTTGGTTTAAAACAAACTTTTGAGTCCAAGTCGATCCAAGGGCTGTTTTTCGCAGGTCAGATCAACGGGACTACCGGTTACGAAGAGGCCGCCGCACAAGGACTGCTGGCTGGCGCAAATGCGGCGTTATTTTCCAAGGATCAAGAGGGGATCGTGCTACGCCGCGATCAAGCGTATATGGGCGTTTTGATTGACGATCTTTGCACGCTTGGCACCAAGGAGCCGTACCGCATGTTCACCTCGCGCGCGGAATACCGTTTGTTACTGCGTGAAGATAATGCCGATTTGCGTTTGACTGAGCTTGGTCGTCAGCTTGGACTGGTCGATGATCAGCGCTTCCAAGTTTTTGAGCAAAAATTGCAAGCGATGGAGCAAGAGGCGCAGCGCCTGCGTCAAACGTGGATCCAGCCAAATTCTGCGCATGTTGATGAGCTCAATGCTTTGCTGAAAACGCCATTGTCGCGTGAAGCGAACGGTGAGGAGCTGCTGCGTCGCCCTGAAATTAACTATGGGCTGCTAACCAGCCACCCTACTTTTGCGCCCGCGCATGAAAATTTGCAAGCTGCAGAGCAAGTGGAAATCCAGCTAAAATACGCCGGATATATCGAGCGTCAGCGTGATGAGATAGAAAAATCATTACGTTATGAGCAAACTGAAATTCCAAGTGCTGTTGACTACGCGGACGTGCAAGGGCTTTCTAACGAGGTGCGCCTGAAATTGCAGCAAGCAAAACCTGCAACAATTGGCCAAGCTTCGCGGATTTCTGGTGTTACGCCAGCGGCTATCTCCATCTTGCTAGTTTATTTGAAAAAGCAGTGTATGCTAAAACGAGGAGTGGCCTGATATGGACGTTTTGCAAATTGCAGCGCTTGAAAAGAAACTGGCGCAGCTGCTTGAGCGCACCGAGCTGTCTGTCAGTGAGAGCCAAAAATCTCAGCTGGTGAAGTTTGTCGCTTTATTGCACAAATGGAATAAGGCGTACAACCTCACATCTGTGCGCGAACCAAACGAAATGCTGGTAAAGCATATTCTCGACAGCCTCGTGGTAAGTCCTTATCTCAACGGGCAAAGTTTTATTGACGTGGGAACTGGGCCTGGTTTGCCGGGTTTACCGCTTGCAATAATTAATCCTGAAAAATCATTCACTTTGCTCGATAGCCTCGGTAAACGAATTCGCTTCATACGACAAGTGGTGCACGAGCTTGGTCTCACCAACGTGCATCCGGTGCAAAGTCGCGTGGAAGATTTTCAACCTGAAATTGGTTTTGACGGCGTGCTTAGCCGCGCGTTTGCTTCTGCGCGAGACATGCTTGAGTGGTGTGAGCATTTGCCGCATGACAAAGGCTGTTTTTTGGCTCTTAAAGGGCAGCTTGATGAGCAAGAGATTGATTCATTGCCAAAAGATGATTACTTGATTGAGATCAATCCGTTGATTGTCGCAGGCCTCACAGGCCAAAGGCATCTGCTGATATTAAAAAAGCGTGACGCCGTATAACTGCTAATTTTTGCCAAGCCGAAATGTAAATTTTATGTAAATTATTCTGTAGCTAATTTTTTATTGGCTGCAGGATTTCAAATCTATCAAGCTGCTACCTGTAATCTTGACGCCGATATTTTCCCTCGTAATTAAATTTTTCTGTTTCGCGCAGTAATTACACTCCACCCTTTGCTTTTTTATTTTCTGAGTGCGCTTTACTTGCGCTGGCTATTTAAAAATAGCTGCCGACTAGAATTTTCTAAAAAATGAAATTTTTGCAAAGAAATTAAGACAGGCGCTTTTTTCAATAAAAGTGAAATGGTCGCTCGTTTCTTTATTTGTCGATTATTTATGCATTTTTTATTGAAGGTGCTTAAATATCCACCAAATTTATCTGTGCGCTAAGGAAAATGATTATTTTGGCAGCGTAAAAACAGTCTTATTGCGTATACAAAAAGAATGATTTTTATGAAACCAAAGTGTGCATTTAAGTGCTGTGTTTTTGTTTTGCATTGTTTTTTTTTGCTCTTTGGCTAAACATGTTGTTTCAAAAAATGAGAAATAGAAAAAATGTTTAAAATAATTGCAAAACTGTAATTTATTATTTGTACAGACTCTTTTTTATTAAGAGATGTTGAACCATTTTTTGCGCTGGCGCGCAAATTGTGGCTGTCGCTATAAATGAAATTGGGTATTGTGTGAGACTTAGATCTGAGTTTGCATTTTATGAAATGAAGCATATAATTTTTTACAGTCCTTGAGTCTACACAGTGAATTGTTAATGCGTTTATGGATGGCGAATGTATGATCGCTACGCCTATCGTCAAGGGACGGCACCTTGCAGTGCAATCGATGCTGATCCAGCTAGGTGTTGTCGTGACAATATCAATGCTAATGAGTTTTTTTGTGAGCTTAGAATGGGGCATTGCTGCTTTCGTGGGCGGGGCTATTTACCTTGTCGCGAACGGTGTCTTTTTTTTCTGCGCATTTCTTTTTAGTGGTGCACGAGCTGCAAAAAAAGTTGTCGCCTCGTTTTTCTTTGGCGAAATATTGAAAATTGTCCTCATTGCCTCTCTATTTGCTTTGACTTTCCGGTATACCAAGGTGGAAATCTTTCCCCTCACATTAACTTTTTTACTGACTCTTACGGGAAACCTGTTTGCGCCAGTTTGTTTATCGACAGTAAAAAAATAGGATAAATTATGTCTGTGTCAGGTGAAGCGCTTACTACGACAGAATATATCACTCACCACTTAACTAATTTGTCTACAGATAAGTTAGGTTTGGTGCCTGAAGGTAGTTTCTGGGCAGTAAATATTGACAGCATGTTCTTCTCCGTTTTGATTGGGGCGGCTTTTTTGTGGCTGTTCCGTAGTGTTGCGAAAAAAGCAACATCAGGAGTTCCAGGAAAGCTGCAGTGCTTGGTTGAGATCATAGTCGAGTTTGTTGCGAGCAATGTAAAGGACACTTTTCACGGTAAAAATCCAGTCATTGCGCCGCTAGCTTTAACCATCTTCGTCTGGATCTTCTTGATGAATGCGATGGATCTGATCCCTATCGACTTTCTTCCTCACCCTGCGCAGAGCTGGCTTGGCATTCCCTATCTAAAAGTTGTACCAACTGCGGACGTCAATATCACCCTTTCGGTGGCCTTGGGTGTGTTTTTCTTGATGATCTATTACAGCATCAAGGTTAAAGGGTTGGTAGGTTTTATCAAAGAGCTTGCTTTTCATCCGTTTAATCACCCTGTGATGATCCCTTTTAACTTACTCCTTGAGCTTGTTTCTTTAATTGCAAAACCAATTTCTCTTGGTATGCGTTTGTTTGGAAACATGTTTGCGGGCGAAGTGGTCTTTATTTTGATTGCAGCTTTGATGCCTTGGTGGGCTCAGTGGTTGGGTGCCTTACCTTGGGCTATTTTCCACATACTTGTTATCACAATTCAGGCATTTGTTTTTATGATGTTGACTATCGTGTACTTATCACAAGCGCATGAAAGCTCTCATTAAGTTTTAATTTTTTGTTCGGCGTGGCCGATCTTTTGTAACTGGAGATAAAAATGGAAACGGTACTAAGTTTTTCTGCAATTGCTGTCGCAATTATTGTTAGTTTCTGTGCGTTAGGAACTGCAATCGGTTTTGCTATTTTGGGTGGAAAATTCTTGGATGGTGCGGCTCGTCAACCTGAGATGGCTCCAATGCTGCAAGTTAAAATGTTCATCATTGCAGGCTTGCTGGATGCTGTACCAATGATTGGTATTGTTATCGCACTACTATTCACATTCGCCAATCCGTTCGTCGGCATGTTGCAATAAGCGCTTACTTGTTGACCTGTAACATAAAAAAAGGAGGCGCTGTCGTGAATATAAATGCAACGCTCATCGGGCAAGCAATCGCTTTTACCATGTTTGTGCTGTTTTGCATGAAATATGTTTGGCCGCCTATCATGCACGCAATTGAAGAGCGTCAAAAAAGTATTGCTGATGGTCTTGCTGCTGCTGAGCGAGCTGCTAAGAGCTTGAACTTGGCTCAAAACAATGCTTCTGAGCAGATCAAAGAGGCCAAGCGTGCTGCGTCAGAAATAATCGAGCAAGCGAATAAGCGGAAAGCTCAGATTGTTGATGAGGCGCGCAGTGATGCATTGGTTGAGCGTGAAAATATCTTAGCCCAAGGCCGTGCTGAGCTTGAAGCTGAACGCAAGCGCGCTCGTGACGAGCTGCGTAAGCAAGTAGCTCAGCTTGCAATTCTTGGTGCTGAAAAGATCTTAGAGCGTTCAATCGACAAGAATGCCCATAAAGATATTCTTGATAGCATCACTAAAACGCTATAAAGGAGCGATGGTATGTCTGAACTGATCACTATCGCACGCCCTTATGCTAAAGCTGTTTTTGATTTGGCTTTGGAAAAGGGTGACTTTGAAAAATGGTCGTCGATGCTGACTTTTGCTGCGCAAGTCTCTTGTGATAGCGTGGTGAATCAGTTGCTTACTAGCGCTCGCTCACCGGGCTACATTCAGGACGTTTTCATTAAAGCTTGTGGTGATGAGATTGATGCGGAATGCCAAAGTCTTATCAAAATAATGGCTGAAAATGGTCGTTTGTTAGCTTTACCTGAGGTGCTGGCGCAATTTTCTTCGTTGTACCGCGATTTTGAAAAGCAGATCAATGTTGAGCTTATTAGCGCTGTTGAGCTTGAAGAAGAGCAGCTTAAGGCTATAACGAGTAAATTAGAAGCTCGGCTTGGCCGCAAGGTCCTACTAAATTGTACGGTAAATGAAGAGCTTATTGCCGGGACAGTTATCCGCGCAAATGACTTGGTTATTGATAACTCAGTGAGTAGCCGAATTCGGCGTCTGAGTGATGCTTTGCAGTCTTGATTTAGGGAATCGGAGCATGCAACTAAATTCAACAGAAGTTAGTGAGCTTATTAAACAACGAATTAAAGATTTTAATGTCGTTAATGAAGCTCGCAATGAAGGTACCATCATTTCAGTAAATGATGGAATTATACGCATTTACGGTCTTGCCAACATCATGCAAGGCGAGATGATAGAGCTGCCAAATGGCCGTTATGCGTTAGCACTAAACCTTGAGCGTGATTCAGTAGGGGCCGTAGTTATGGGTCCTTATATTGATCTGCAAGAAGGAATGAAAGTAACGGGTACTGGGCGAATTTTAGAAGTTCCAGTTGGTCCAGAGCTTTTAGGGCGAGTTGTAAACACACTTGGCGAGCCAATCGATGGCAAGGGGCCTATCAACGCTAAGTTGACAGCTCCCGTCGAAGCTATTGCGCCTGGCGTTATCGCGCGAAAATCTGTTGATCAACCGATGCAGACTGGCTACAAGGCCGTTGACTCAATGATCCCAATCGGTCGTGGTCAGCGTGAGCTCATTATCGGCGACCGTCAGACAGGTAAAACTGCGCTGGCTATTGACGCAATAATCAACCAGAAAAAATCAGGCATTTTTTCTATTTATGTTGCGATCGGACAAAAAGCGTCCACTATTGCAAACGTGGTGCGTAAGCTTGAAGAGCATGATGCGCTGCAAAACACCATCGTGGTGGTGGCATCTGCTTCTGAAGCGGCCGCGCTGCAGTTCTTGGCTCCGTATGCAGGCTGCGCGATGGGTGAATATTTCCGCGATCGCGGTGAAGATGCACTGATCGTTTACGACGACTTGTCTAAGCAGGCTGTTGCTTATCGCCAGATTTCACTTTTACTGCGTCGTCCACCTGGCCGTGAAGCTTTCCCTGGTGACGTATTCTATTTGCACTCGCGTTTGCTAGAGCGAGCGGCTCGTGTTAGCGCTGAATATGTAGAGCAAATGACGAATGGCGAAGTGAAAGGCAAGACTGGTTCATTGACCGCCCTGCCGATCATTGAAACGCAAGCCGGTGATATTTCTGCATTTGTACCGACAAACGTTATTTCTATCACTGACGGTCAAATGTTCTTGCAGACAGAGCTATTTAACTCTGGCATTCGTCCTGCAGTGGATCCTGGCGTGTCTGTTTCTCGAGTGGGTGGCGCTGCGCAAACTCCAATCATGAAGAAGTTGTCTGGCGGTATTCGTACTGCGCTGGCTCAATATCGTGAGCTTGCGGCGTTTGCCCAGTTCTCGTCAGATCTTGATGAAACGACCAAAAAGCAATTGAGCCATGGCCAAAAAGTCACTGAATTGATGAAGCAAAAGCAATTTGCTCCGATGTCTGTGTTTGAGCAAGCGATTGTGATTTTTGCTGCGGAAAGAGGCTATTTGGTCGACGTTGCGCTGAATAAACTTGCGGACTTTGAAGCTGCATTGCTGTCTTTTGCTAAAGGGCAACATGCGGATCTGGTTTCATTAATTAATGAAACTGGTCAATACGACGCAGACATTGAAGCCAAGCTAACTGCGCTGGTCAATGATTTTAAAGCAACACAGACTTGGTAAAACAGGGGGCTACAGGGCGATAGTTTTGTAGCCCGGATTCTTTACTTCGGAGTTTATTTATGGCCGGTGCAAAAGAGATCCGTAGCAAGATCGGCAGTGTAAAGAGCACGCAGAAAATAACGAAAGCAATGGAAATGGTGGCGGCGTCGAAAATGCGGCGTTCTCAAGATGCTATGGAGTCGTCGCGCCCTTACGCTGCACAAATGCGCAAGGTAATTGGGCACGTTGCGCTTGGTAATCTTGAATATCAGCATCCTTACATGCAAGAGCGCGAAGTTAAGCGTGTTGGTTATATCATTATTTCCTCTGATCGCGGCCTTTGTGGCGGCTTAAATATTAATTTGTTTAAGCGCACGATTGAAAGCATGCAGGAGTGGCAGGAAAAAGATGTCGAGCTTGAATGTGCGCTCATTGGTGCAAAGGCTTCAACCTTTTTCAAAAGTCATGGTGCAAGAGTGGCCGCACAAGTTTCAGGTCTCGGTGATGATCCTTCGCTGGATGCATTAATTGGTACAGTTAATGCTATGCTCAAGCTCTACGATGATGGCGAGTTGCAAAAATTGTATCTGGTGTATAACAAGTTTGTTAACACGATGACACAAGAGCCGACTATCGATCAGCTGCTTCCGTTGCCTAAATCTGAAGATAAGGGGCTAAAACGTAACCACGCTTGGGACTACATCTATGAATCTAGTCCAAAAGAGCTGCTGGATACTTTGCTTGTTCGCTTTGTGGAATCTCAGGTTTATCAAGGTGTTGTTGAAAACCTAGCCAGTGAACAAGCGGCTCGTATGGTTGCGATGAAAGCGGCGACCGATAACGCGGGCGTTTTGATTGAAGATTTAGAATTGATTTATAACAGGGCGCGCCAAGCTGCGATCACGCAAGAGTTGTCAGAAATTGTTTCTGGAGCGGCAGCGGTATAGCTACATGGTAAAAATTTTAGAGGATAAGCGATGACTACAGGTAAGATCGTCCAGATCATTGGTGCGGTAGTCGATGTGGAATTTTCACAGCAGTCAGTACCACATGTCTATGATGCTTTGAACGTGAAGCGTGACGGCGAAAGATTGGTTTTGGAAGTTCAGCAGCAGCTCGGTGGTGGTGTTGTGCGAACTATCGCAATGGGATCGTCGGAAGGCTTGCGACGTGGGCTTGAAGTGGAAAACACCGGCAGCTCGATTACCGTCCCTGTTGGGATGGAAACGCTCGGTCGCATAATGAACGTGCTTGGCGACCCTATCGATGGAATGGGTGATGTCGGTGAAAAAGAGCGTTACTCTATTCACCGTGCGGCGCCTAGCTATGAAGAGCAGTCAAACACTACCGAGCTTTTAGAAACAGGCGTTAAGGTTATTGATCTTATTTGTCCTTTTGCTAAGGGCGGAAAAATCGGTCTGTTCGGCGGCGCTGGGGTTGGTAAGACTGTTAACATGATGGAGCTTATCAACAACATCGCCCTGAAACACTCAGGACTTTCGGTATTTACCGGTGTTGGTGAGCGTACCCGTGAAGGTAACGATTTCTACTTTGAGATGCAGGATGCCGGCGTTGTTGACGTTAAAGATCCAATAAAATCAAAAGTAGCAATGGTTTACGGTCAGATGAACGAGCCGCCAGGTAACCGTCTGCGTGTTGCGCTTACAGGGCTTACCATTGCTGAAAAATTCCGTGATGAAGGCCGCGATGTCTTGTTGTTTATTGACAACATTTATCGCTACACCCTTGCAGGAACAGAAGTTTCAGCGCTGCTTGGCCGTATGCCATCTGCGGTAGGTTATCAGCCAACTCTTGCAGAAGAGATGGGTGTGCTACAAGAGCGTATTACGTCAACTAAGACCGGCTCAATCACATCAGTGCAAGCTGTTTATGTTCCTGCCGATGACTTGACTGACCCGTCGCCAGCAACAACGTTTGCTCACTTAGATGCAACGGTTGTATTGTCGCGTAATATCGCAGCGCTCGGTCTGTACCCTGCAATTGACCCGCTTGACTCAAGCTCAAGACAGCTTGATCCTTTGGTTGTTGGTCAAGAGCATTACGATGTGGCGCGTGGCGTGCAAAAAACGCTGCAACGTTACAAAGAGCTTAAAGATATCATCGCCATCTTGGGGATGGATGAGCTCTCTTCTGACGATAAGCTGATCGTGGCGCGTGCGCGTAAAATTGAGCGCTTCTTGACGCAGCCTTATCATGTTGCGGAAGTTTTCACCGGCCAGTCAGGCGCTTATGTTTCTCTGAAAGAGAGCATTGCCGGCTTTAAAGGTTTGCTCAATGGTGAGTATGACGACATTCCTGAGCAAGCATTCTTGTATTGCGGTGGAATTGAGCAGGTTCTTGAAAAGGCTAAAAAACTTTAGTCGCAGGAGAAGCTTTTATGGCAGCAATGACGTTTCACTTGGATGTTGTTAGCGCAGAAAAGAAACTTTTTAATGGCCGCGCTGAAATGATCCAAATCACTGGCAGCGAAGGTGAGCTTGGTATTTATCCAGGGCACACACCGCTATTGACGGCAATCAAGCCGGGAATGGTTAGGATCATTAAGCAGCACGGCAGCGAAGAGATCATTTATCTTTCTGGTGGAATGCTAGAGGTGCAGCCAAACACTGTAACGGTTTTAGCTGATACGGCGATCCGTGGCGGTGACTTGGATAAAGCGAAAGCGGAAGAGGCGAAGCGCCGCGCTCAGGAAAATATTTCTAAAGTGCATGGCGACATGGATTTTGCGCAGGCATCAAGTGAGCTCGCTAAGGCGATCGCACAGCTGCGCGTTATCGAGCTGACCAAAAGTATTCGCTAGCATTTAGCGCGTATAAAAAAACGACTCTACGGAGTCGTTTTTTATTTGTGCCGCTTTCAGGGATGAAGTTTTCAATTTTGCTAAGTGCGCTACTGCCTTTACGCAAAAAAAGGTTAAGCTTGTTTCTTGTCAAAATAATGGGTTAGGTGGATTTTTTATGACGTTAAGTGCTGTTGTGCTTGCTGCAGGAAAGGGAACACGCATGTACTCTGCCCTGCCAAAAGTTCTGCATACTTTGGCTGGTAAGCCGATGTTAAAGCATGTGGTTGAGACATGCCGAGCAATCGATGTGCAAAATGTGCACGTGGTTTACGGGCATGGCGGTGAAAAAGTGCAGGCGACGCTGGCTGACGAAAACATCAATTGGGTTTTACAGCAGCAGCAGCTCGGGACTGGTCATGCTGTCAATATGGCGGCCACTTTTTTTGCCGACGACGAGCAGGTTTTGATTTTGTACGGGGACGTCCCTCTTATTGCAAAGGACACGCTTGTAGAGCTTGTGCAGGCGCAGCCTAAAGGCGGCATCGCGCTGCTGACGGTGATTTTGGATAACCCGACAGGTTATGGCCGCATTATGCGGGCTGAAGGCGAAGTAGTTGGTATCGTTGAAGAAAAAGATGCCTCTTGCGAGCAAAAGAAAATTGGTGAAGTTAATACTGGGGTTTTGGTCGCGACTGGAAGAGATCTGCGCCGCTGGCTTTCGCAGCTAAACAACGACAATGCGCAAGGTGAGTTTTATCTTACTGATATTATTGCGATGGCGCATAACGATGGGCGGCAGATAGCGGTGGTTCATCCACGCAACGCTTTTGAGGTTGAAGGTGTTAATGACCGCGTGCAGCTAGCCAAGCTTGAGCGCACTTATCAGCGCTTGCAAGCGGAGCGTTTGCTGGCGGCTGGCGTAATGGTGCGCGATCCCGCAAGATTTGATTTGCGTGGTGAATTGCATTTTGGGATGGATGTTGAAATCGACGTGAACGTTGTGATCGAAGGTGTGGTCAAGCTTGGTAGCAATGTGGTTGTTGGCGCAGGTTGTCAGCTTAAAGATTGTGAAATTGCCGATGGCGTGGTGCTGTCTGCTTACAGCGTTATCGATGGCGCCGTGATCGGTGAGGCAAGCAAAATTGGCCCGTTCGCTCGGCTTCGTCCAGGCACTCGGCTTGCGCAAAATGTGCATGTGGGAAATTTTGTTGAGATCAAAAATTCGCAGCTAGGTGAAGGCTCTAAAGCTAATCACCTTACTTATGTTGGCGAGGGACAAATTGGCGAGCGCGTTAATTTAGGTGCCGGAACAATTACTTGTAATTACGATGGTGCAAACAAATCGATAACGCGCATTGAAGATGATGTGTTCGTTGGTTCAAACAGCGCATTGATTGCTCCCATCATTATTGGCAAGGGCGCGACCATTGGCGCCGGCTCCACGCTTTCTCATGATGTGAAAGAAGGGCAGCTGGTGTTTACACGTGCCAGCGTGCGCCGCGTTGATAACTGGGCGCGTCCTAAAAAACGTAGCAAGTAAGCGGGTAAAAAGGAAAAAGCCAAGCAACAACAAAGCGATACGATTGCTTAAAATTTAGGCGAACGAAACAAATGTTGTTGACTTGGTTTCGAAAGTTAATTATTATGCGCGCCTCAGTTGGGGTATCGCCAAGCGGTAAGGCAACGGGTTTTGATCCCGTCATTCCCAGGTTCGAATCCTGGTACCCCAGCCAACGCACCCGTAGCTCAGCTGGATAGAGTACCTGGCTACGAACCAGGCGGTCAGAGGTTCGAATCCTCTCGGGTGCGCCATTATGAAATGCGGAAGTGGCGAAATTGGTAGACGCACCAGATTTAGGTTCTGGCGCCTTAGGTGTGAGAGTTCGAGTCTCTCCTTCCGCACCATAAAATGATTTTGTTGGGGTATCGCCAAGCGGTAAGGCAACGGGTTTTGATCCCGTCATTCCCAGGTTCAAATCCTGGTACCCCAGCCATAAAATGGCTACGTAGCTCAGCTGGTTAGAGCACATCACTCATAATGATGGGGTCACAGGTTCGAATCCCGTCGTAGCCACCAATTCTGATGTAAAGCAACAAAAGCAACAGTTACCTTGCTGATTCAGCGGCAAGCTTGAGAAAAGCGATGGTGGCGGAATTGGTAGACGCGCTAGCTTCAGGTGTTAGTGTCCCACGGATGTGAGGGTTCGAGTCCCTCCCTTCGCACCAAGTACAAGTAACTGTTTTAAAAGCGGAAGTGGCGAAATTGGTAGACGCACCAGATTTAGGTTCTGGCGCCTTAGGTGTGAGAGTTCGAGTCTCTCCTTCCGCACCATCCTTGTGTTAATCGATAATTCATTTATTCTAAACCTCTAAACCTCTAAACCTCTAAACCTCTAAACCTCTAAACCTCTAAACCTCTAAACCTCTAAACCTCTAAACCTCTAAACCTCTAAACCTCTAAACCTCTAAACCTCTAAAC
>JBOFRL010000004.1:0-6991 GCA_051650965.1 Vibrionaceae bacterium | reverse complement strand
CTCTTGTTGTGGCTGGGCACTAAAGGTAGAATTATTCATGGCGTATCACCTCTGTTGATTGAGATTCTTGCGGAAATCAATCAGCAGGATACGCCACCTTCCCTAAAGCCTCCATACACCAGAAATAACAATAACTCTTGCATGCGCTCTTTTGCTGTAACGTGCCTGCCTTAGTGGGCACGCAATGTTTGCTTTTGTGGTGCTCTTGCTTGGCTTTGCCGCATTGCTGTAGCAATTGTTAATTTTTTCTTAGATTTGTGACTGTCATAAAAACTTCCAGCGTTGTGATTGCGCTATCTTAGGGAGCGGCCTACAGCTTTGCGCATTCGTAACAATTGAAAAATAGAAGTCCCTTTACATTCAGCCGTTTGTCATTGCAAAGCTTAAACAAAGGAACACAGACTATGAAGAGTGCACCGCAAGGTACGGATCTAAAAACATTACAAGACATTGATCCCAGTGAGACTAAAGAGTGGCTAGAGGCATTTGAATCTGTCCTTGTTGAGCAAGGCGCGGAGCGTGCGCACTATTTGTTGCAGCAGGTGCTAGAAAAGGCCGAGCGTGCAGGTATTTCTTTGTTTGGAAAGGCGTTTGATAACACCGCGGTCAGCGACTATCTCAATACAATAATTAAAAACGATCAAGTTGCTTATCCGGGTGAGTTGAGCATAGAAAAGCAGATAAGCTCCATCATTCGTTGGAACGCGGTGATGATGATTTTGCGCGCTGCGAAAAAAGATCTCGAGCTCGGTGGCCACATCGCTTCATACCAGTCTGCATCAGCCATTTACGAAACCTGTTTTCACCATATTTTTCGCGCTGCCAATGAAAAAGACGGCGGCGATTTTGTCTATTTTCAGGGGCATTGTGCGCCGGGAATTTACGCGCGCGCATTTGTGGAAGGGCGCCTGACCGAGCAGCAGCTCGATAATTTTCGCCAAGAAGTAGCCGGCAAAGGGCTTTCCTCTTATCCGCACCCTAAATTAATGCCCGAGTTTTGGCAATTCCCAACCGTATCGATGGGGCTTGGGCCAATTTCCGCCATTTATCAGGCACGCTTTTTGAAATATTTGCAAGGCCGCGGCTTAAAAGAGACCAGCGCGCAGCGCGTGTACGCCTTTTTGGGCGATGGGGAAATGGATGAGCCGGAATCTCGCGGCGCGATCAGCTTTGCCGCCCGCGAAAAGCTCGACAATTTATGCTTTGTCATCAACTGTAATTTGCAGCGCTTAGATGGCCCTGTTTTTGGCAATGGAAAAATTGTCCAAGAGCTTGAGGGATTGTTTAGAGGCGCCGGTTGGAACGTGATCAAAGTGCTTTGGAGCAGCGCTTGGGACGAGCTGTTTGCCAAAGACCGCTCTGGCAAGCTGGTGCAGCTGCTTAACGAAACGCTCGATGGCGATTTTCAAACCTTTAAAACCAAAGATGGCGCGTATGTGCGCGAACATTTTTTTGGCAAGTATCCTGAAACGGCGCAGCTTGTGGCCGATCTGAGCGACGAGCAGCTGTTAGGGCTTGATTACGGCGGCCACGATCCGCAAAAATTATACGCCGCGTTTGCTAAGGCGAAACAAGTGAGCGGCAAGCCGACCTTGATTTTGGCAAAAACGGTGAAAGGGCATGGCCTTGGCGCGGCGGGGGAGAGTCGCAACATCGCACACCAAGTGAAAAAACTTTCGCTTGAGCAAGTGACCTACCTTCGTGACCGCTTGAATTTAAAGCACCTTGTTAGTGATGACAAAGTGGCCGAGTTGCCATATTTGCAGCTACAGGCTGGCAGCGCCGAGTACAACTATCTGCACGAAAAGCGCCAAGCGCTACAAGGATTTTTGCCGGCGCGCCGCACGCATTCGTCGCTGCAGCTGACCGTGCCCACGCTGGACGATTTTGGTCCGCTACTTGAGGCGCAGTCGCGCGAAATTTCGACCACCATGGCGTTTGTTCGCGTCTTCAATCACCTGTTAAAAAGTAAGCTTGCCAAGCACTTAGTGCCAATTATCGGCGATGAGGCGCGCACTTTTGGCATGGAAGGGCTGTTTAGGCAAATTGGCATTTACAGTCCCTACGGGCAAAATTACAAGCCTGAAGATCACAGCCAGCTGGCGTTTTACAAAGAGTCCACCTCAGGGCAAGTGCTGCAAGAGGGCATCAATGAGCTCGGCGCGATGGGCTCGTGGCTGGCGGCGGGGATAAGTTACAGCTGTAACGATCTGCCGATGATCCCGTTTTACATTTTTTACTCCATGTTCGGTTTTCAGCGCGTCGGCGATATGGCTTGGCTTGCCGCCGACAATCAGGCGCGCGGGTTTTTGCTTGGCGCGACCTCTGGGCGCACCACGCTAAATGGCGAAGGGCTGCAGCATGAGGACGGCCACTCGCACGTGCTCGCCAGCACCATTCCAAATTGTATCGCTTACGATCCGGCCTACGCCTATGAAGTGGCGGTGATTGTGCAGCAAGGTTTGCAGCGCATGTACGGCGAAAATCCTGAAAATGTCTTTTATTACATCACATTACTTAATGAAAACTACGCGCATCCTGCGATACCTGAAGGGGTGCAAGAGGGGATCACGCGTGGCATTTATAAGCTGGAAACGGTGGCGGGTGACACGCGCGTGCAGCTTTTAGGCTCGGGTAGCATTTTAAATGAAGTGCGCAAGGCCGCGCGCATTTTGAGCGAGCAATATGGCGTTGGCGCCGACGTGTATAGCGTCACGTCCTACAACGAGCTGGCGCGAGACGGACAAGCATGTGCGCGTGAGGATTTGTTGTCCCCACACACTGCGCCGCATCGCCCGTACATTGCTAGCGTACTCAATGAGCGCCCCGCGATTGCCGCCAGCGATTATGTGAAAAATCACGCTGAGCAGGTGCGCGCTTTTGTCCCCGCGGTTTCGTATAAAGTGCTGGGTACTGACGGTTTTGGCCGCTCCGACAGCCGCGCCAATCTGCGTCATCATTTTGAAGTGGACGCCGCTTTTATCGTTGTGACGGCGTTAAGCGCGCTGGCTGAGCGCGGCGAGTGCGACAAAGAGACGGTCGCTAAGGCGCTGGCGCACTTTGCTATCGATCCACAAAAAATCAATCCACTGCACGCATAAGGAGTCATGGCGATGACAATCGAGATCCGTATACCCGACATTGGCTCTGATGAGGTGGATGTCACGCAAGTTTTTGTAAAGGTTGGCGACTTGGTACAAAAGGAGCAGCCGCTGCTGCTGGTTGAGGGTGACAAAACCTCAATGGAAGTCCCTGCTGAGGTGAGCGGGACGGTGCAAAACATCCTCATCAAGGTGGGCGATAAAGTAAGCAGCGGGGCGCTGGTGATGGAATTTGCTGTGGCGGAGGATGCGAGTGCGTCTGTAGCGCCAAACCGCGCGCCGGCTGCGCTGTCAAATGAAGCGCCTATGACAGAAAATGTGCCGCCGCAGGCTGCGCCGCAAGCCGCGGCTTCCGCACAAACTGCAGCGCTGCAAGACGTGATGCTGCCCGATGTGGGCGGCAGTGCGGTCAATGTGACGGAAATTTTGGTGAAAGTGGGCGACGTATTAAGCGAGCAACAGCCGATTTTAACCGTGGAAGGTGATAAGGCGTCGATGGAGGTGCCTACCTCGCAGGCCGGCGTTGTGCAAAAAATCTATGTTGCGCTAGGCGATAGCGTTGCGACTGGCGCGCCTATCATACAAATTAGCGCCGCAGCTGCTGCGCCTGCTGAGCAAAAATTGCCAGCCGCACCTGCCGTGCAAGCGCCAGTGCAAACTGAAGCGTACACGCAAGCTGCTGTTGCGACTCCTGCTGCCCAGCAAACTTCAGAGCTTGCAGCCAATGAACTGAATGAATTTGTTGAAAATTCTGTTTATGTACACGCTTCGCCGGTGGTGCGCCGTTTAGCGCGCGAGTTTGGCGTTGATCTCTCTAAAGTTGTGCCAACAGGGCTAAAAAACCGCATTCAAAAGCAAGACGTGCAGCAGTACATCAAAGCTGCGCTGGCTCAGCTGTCAAATGGCTCAAGCGCTTCATCGAACAACGGATTGTCGCTTTTGCCGTGGCCTAAAGTTGATTTTACCCAGTTTGGCGAAATTGAAAGCGTGCCGCTATCGCGCATCAAAAAACTTTCTGGCGCTAATTTGGCGCGCAACTGGGCGATGATCCCGCATGTGACGCAATTTGACGAGGCGGACATCACGGGGCTTGAGGCGTTTCGCCAAGAGCAAAACAGCCAAAAAGGGGCGCAGGTAAAATTAACGCCGCTGGTATTTATTTTAAAAGCGGTGGCCAAGGCGCTGCAGCAGTTTCCGGAATTTAACGCATCGCTGTCTGACGACGGGCAAGATCTGCTGCTGAAAAAATACATCAATATTGGCGTTGCGGTTGATACGCCGGCAGGGCTTGTTGTGCCGGTGATAAACGACGTGCCTGCAAAAGGCGTGGTGCAGCTGAGCCTTGAGCTTGCGCAGCTTTCACAAAAAGCGCGCGACGGCAAACTTGCGCGCACCGATCTGCAAGGCGGCTGTTTTACCATTTCTAGCCTTGGCGGCGTGGGCGGTACAGCATTTACGCCCATTATCAACGCGCCGGAGGTGGCGATTTTGGGCGTGTCAAAATCGCAGCACAAACCGGTATGGAATGGTCACGAGTTTACGCCGCGCTTGATGTTGCCGCTGTCGCTGTCGTTTGATCACCGCGTGATTGACGGCGTGCAGGGCGCGCGATTTATCACTTATTTAAATCAATGTTTATCCGATCTGCGCCTTTTGCTACTTTAGCGAAAATAATCCAACAGTTAACTTGAGGTCAAAATGAGCGAACAAATAAAAGCGCAAGTTGTGGTACTGGGAGCTGGACCTGCGGGTTACTCGGCTGCTTTTCGCTGCGCAGACTTGGGGTTTGAGACGGTTTTGGTTGAGCGCTACGACACGCTGGGCGGCGTCTGTCTGAACGTGGGTTGTATTCCATCAAAAGCGCTGTTGCATGTAGCAAAAGTGATCGAAGAGGCTAAAGCGCTTGCTGCGCACGGCATCGTTTTTGGCGAGCCGCAAACCGATATCGATAAAATTCGTCTGTGGAAAGAAAAAGTTACGCAGCAGCTTACGCAAGGGCTGGCCGGTATGGCTAAGGGACGCAAAGTGCGGGTGGTTAAAGGCGTGGGCAAATTTATTTCGCCTAACGCGCTGCTGGTGAAAGGCGAGCTTGGCGAAAGTCAAATCACCTTTGAGCACGCCATTATTGCCGCAGGCTCAAGGCCCATCGAGCTGCCATTTATCCCGCATCAAGATCCGCGTATTTGGGACTCGACTGACGCGCTGGCGCTTAGAGAAGTTCCGCAAAAATTGCTGGTGATGGGCGGCGGTATTATCGGCCTTGAGATGGGCACGGTTTACCACGCGCTGGGGGCAAAAGTTGATGTGGTGGAGATGGCCGATCAGCTCATCGCCGCTGCTGACCGCGATGTGGTGAACATTTTTAGCAAAAAAATCGCCAATAAATTTACGGTGCGGCTTGAGACGAAAATCGTCGCCGTTGAAGCGAAAGAGGACGGGATTTACGTCACCATGACCGGCAAAGAGGCGCCCGAGCAGCCGCAGCGCTATGACGCGGTGCTGGTGGCGATTGGCCGTGTGCCAAACGGCAAAATGATTGATGCTGAGCTTGCTGGCGTCGCTGTTGATGAGCGCGGCTTTATAACGGTCGATAAGCAGATGCGCACGAACGTGCCGCACATTTTTGCCATCGGCGACATTGTTGGCCAGCCGATGCTCGCGCACAAAGGTGTGCATGAAGGGCACGTGGCGGCCGAAGTGATCGCGGGCAAAAAACACTATTTTGATCCGAAAGTTATCCCATCGATAGCCTATACCGAGCCGGAAGTGGCTTGGGTTGGGCTGACCGAAAAGCAAGCGAAAGAGCAAGGCATTGAGTTTGAAGTGGCGAGTTTTCCGTGGGCGGCGTCTGGGCGTGCTATCGCTTCAGATTGCGCGGGTGGCATGACCAAGCTGATTTTTGATCCGAAAAGTCAGCGCCTGCTCGGCGGCGCGGTGGTTGGAACAAACGGCGGCGAGCTGCTTGGCGAGATTTCGCTGGCGATTGAGATGGGCTGCGACGCGCAGGATATTGCGCTGACTATCCACGCGCATCCGACGCTGTATGAGTCGATTGGGCTGGCAGCGGAAGTGTTTGAAGGCACGATCACCGATCTGCCGAACGCGAAAGCGGGTAAACGTCACAGCTAATAATGAAAACACCAGACAAGTCTGGTGTTTTTTGTTGCGCGATGTTGTTTGCGCAAAATTGCAATCATGCGCCGCCTTAAGCTGCGCGTGCTCAACGTTAGCGAGCGCCGACGTTAGATGGCAACAACATCAAGTTTGCCCAGATAATCACCTTTACCAATCGCGACGCCTTCTTTGCGCAAAATGGCGTAGATCATATTGAGGTGGAAAAAGAAGTTAGGAATCGCGAAATCATAGATACATGTTTTCCCAACTAATTTTTTATCTTGCGTCCATGGAGGAAGAAACTCGCCGGTGGCGTAGTTATCGTAGCAAGCATCGATTTTGCTGTTTAGATAATCAAGAACTTGCTTGATCAGCGCATGCGCTTCGGCCATTGATTTTGGCTCATCGTTTAGCGCCGGCATCGCTGAATGGGTCGCACAGCTGACCGCCGCGCAAGCAGACATCGCACAAATTTTTAGCTGGCGCGATAACGGGTGCATGTCAACAATCAAGCGCGCGTGCAGGAAATTTTCTTGATCAAATTGCTTTAGCACGGCGTGCTCGGTGGCTTTTTCTAAACAGTTGTCGATATGTGTCAGCATGCGGATAAATTGCTGGGTAATTTTGTTGTCCATCTTGCACGGCTAGCGCATTTTAATTCCAGATTCTAAAAGGGTTGAGCGATAGCCGTCATCCAGCGCGGCCATTTTACGTTTGGCTTTCATGCTTGCTTTTTTGGTTTCATCTTGTTTAAACAAGGCCATGGCTATTTTTCG
>JBOFRL010000003.1:0-12845 GCA_051650965.1 Vibrionaceae bacterium | reverse complement strand
GCAAGAGCAATGAATCCAAATCGCTGGTCCAAAGAAGCTAGAAACTGGGATCGTGTTGGCGATGTGGAGCTAAATCCGGAGAAGAAAAAAGAGGCAGCTTAATAGCTCAGGCGACAACTACCTTGAAAAACGCCGCTTTGGTGAGGTGCTTGAGCATATGGCTCGCGCAGGACAAGGCTTGTATGGCACTGTCAACCCGATCTTAATTTTGCAGGCCAAAATTGGTAGTGCTAATTCACTTGCTCCAAGTTACGGCACATGGGCGCAGTCGGGGTTTCAAATCAACATCATTTCACGAGGGCTCAATTATCGCTATCCTATCATCCAGATGTTTGTGCATAACGAAGCGGGTTTTGCAACAGAAGTGGGTGCGATGGGGGTACTCAATACAGGGATCAACTTGGTTCCGGATGAAAATGGCGTGTATGGTGCTTCATACATGGTGGAAAATGTGCAGCGGATTGATACTGGCTGCCAGCTAACCGAAGATAGCCATCTTGGCTTAAATGTGAACGCCAGTGTTGGCTATGACTCATTAGCACAAAATTATTGGCAAGGGCGCCGTGGCATTGCCGCGGGTATTTTGACCACCGGCGCACAAGTTGCAGGTTCTGTGCTAGGCTGGCTTGCGGGCAATGCGATAGACACCGCCAATGAAGCCGCTGCGGGGCTGGCTGCAGCAACAATGCCATCTAGCACAAGCTCGGCGCCAAGCACGTCGATGAGCAGTTTCACTTCTATGCAGCCTGAGCAAGCTGGCCACAGAGTGTTTCGTTTCACTGATCTGATGACCTCTTTTGGCGCCTTTTTGGCCACAAATGGCATGGTCAACGCGCTCACTTCCACTAGAGTATTATCGCCAACATCAACGCTGCACATGAGTGAAGTGACTGTCGGTTTTGGGGAAACGTTCCTTAATATTCCGATCGCTGGTACAAATGAAACGTTTACGCTGGTTGCCTTACCAAGGTTTAACCTGACCCGTGGCGAATTCAATCAAATGGATCCGAGCCCTCTCGTTGCTAACGTAAGAGCGCAGCAGCGCCGCGATGATCCTGAGCAAGGTGATAGCGAAAACAGCGGAAATATAATAGACCAGACCCCGTTTTAAGTTTTACTGGTTAAATTTACGTCAAATAACGACGGCTATTGCTTGTTTTATAATGCAAAAAATATAAAACAAGCAAAAATTTTTTAGCAAAAGAATTCGAAAATAACCACTTAAAACAGTGTGAATTTTTTCGCAGCGCAAGCTAGTAACATGACATTAGAGACTATTTTCGCAACCTGTGTTAATCAAATTTCACTCGATCACAAGTCACTGAAACTTATGGATCAATGACTTCGATGCCCGCCTGCTCTTCCGCCTCACAGCAGATCTCATGCGCCATTCCTTGAAAAATAAAACGGTGAAATGGCAGCATGACAAGCCAATACGCCAGCCCCCACGCCCCTTGCGGATGCCAATGCGCGGTGACAATCAGCTCATTAAGGCCGCTCGCGTGCGGCACAATCACAAATTCAAGTCGCCCGACGCCCGGCGCTTTCATGTTAAAAAGCAGGTTGAGGCGCTTATTTGGCTCAACGCCAATGATCTCCCATGAATCAATCTGATCGCCTTTGCGCAGCGTTTTAAAATTGCTGCGGCCGCGCGTAAGCCCTGGCCCCCCCACCAGATGATCGAGCCATTCGCGCACCACCCACAGGCCGTTCATGTAAAAATAGCGGCGCACTCCGCCAAGCTGCGCCAGTACATGCCAGATCTGCTCTGCTGACGCAAGGCAAAGGCTGCGCCCTTCTGCCGTGCGATCGTAAAAACCGTATTCAGGGTGACGCCAGCGCAAACCAAGCGGCGTCTCTTCGCCCTGCTCGCGCTCGCCAAGCTGCTGCTCAAGCGTGAGGCTGTAACTTAGCGCTTCATCAAAACTGAGCAGTTGCTGCGGTAAAATGGCTTGCAGCGGCTTGTCGTCGCCGATAATGTCGTGCTTTAGTCCGCCGATCAGCGCTTTGGCGACCGAGCTTGGCACGGAAGTGACAAATTGCAGCCACCAAGTTGAAAGTTGTGGCGTGAGCAGCGGCAGAGGAATAACGGGGCAGCGCTTGCCAATGTGCGCCGCAAAATGTTGTAGCTGCTGCTGATAGCTGAGTGTTTGCGGGCCACAGGCGTTAAAAATCGCGCCATCGACGCCGTCGGCCTCGATTAATCCGGCCAAATAATAGAGCAAATTGACTAGCGCGATCGGCATGCTGCGCGAGCGCACCCATTTGGGTGTGACCATAAACGGCAAGTTAAACACCAAATCGCGCATCACCTCAAAAGCCGCAGAACCTGGCCCTACAATGATCCCCGCGCGCAGCTCGACGCACGGCACGCCTGATGCGCGAAACAGCTCCCCGCAATAGCGGCGCGATTTAAGATGGTGACTCTGACTTCCTTCTGGCTGCATAGCGCCAAGGTAGATAATGCGCCGCACGCCGGCAGCTTTGGCTGCGGCCGCCACGTTCATTACGCCTTGCAGTTCATAACGATGAAAAGCCTCGCCCGAGCCCATGGCGTGCACCAGATAAAAAAGCGTGTCGACGCCAGCAAATGCAGCGGGCAGACTGCTTGGTACCAGCGCGTCAGCAAGGCGCAGCCCCACTCCTTGAGACAAGCGGCACGGGCGCCGCGCGCAAGCGATCACTTGATAGCCGCGCTCATGCAGATAAGGCACCAGATGCGAGCCAATATAGCCAGCTGCTCCCATTACCAAACAGGTTTTCATCGTGCCTCCTTTGTGTCGCGCAACGTGTTGTCAGCTCAAGTTAATTCGCCGAGGTTTAACCTTAAGTAAATGTCAGGTTTGCTCTTTGTTAAAGGGAGAAACGTTTAATTTTGCAGCAAAATTGCCGTATTAACCGTTGATGACGCATCTGCCTGAGAATATGAAAATGCAGGATTGCTTTTCAGTAAGTTGCCGATTTTTTATGTGGAAGGATTTGCCTTGATGGAAAAATAACAAAGGCGCCATGGGCGCCCTTCTCAATAAGAAAAAATAAAGAAAACAACGTTTAGCCGCGATAAGGCGTGCCTGCAAAACACAAGTTAAGCAGCATTACGATCTCAGCTTGGGTTGGCTGACGCGGGTTGCAGCCGGTGCAAGCGTCTTCCATGGCGTGTTTGGCCATGATTTCCACTTTTTGCTGCCACTCACTTTCGTTAACGCCGTACGTTTTAAAGCCAGCCTCAACGCCCACTTGCTCGCGCAGCGCTTCGATTTTACAGGCCAGCGCTTCAGCATTGTCGACGCCAATCAGTGCGCCGATTTTGGCATATTTTTGCTCTGCGACGCTGGCATTAAAGCGGATCACGTTAGGCAGCAAAATGGCGTTCGCACGGCCGTGTGGCACGCCAAACATTCCACCAACTTGGTGCGCCATTGAGTGGACAATGCCCAGTAAAGCGTTGGTGAATGACATGCCCGCAAGGCATGAAGCGTCGTGCATGGTTTGGCGCGCGGCTAAATCGCTGCCGTTCGCCACCGCAACAGGTAGCGCGCGGAAAATGTCGATCACAGCACGCTCAGCTAAGCTGTCGGTGTAAGCGTCGGCAAGCGGCGTTACATAGGCTTCAAGCGCGTGCGTGAGCGCATCAAGTCCTGTGTTTGCTGTCACGTGCGCAGGCATCGACTGGCACACTTCGCCGTCAACAATCGCCACGTCTGGGCAAAGCTCATACGAAACCAGCGGGTATTTGGTGCCTTTTTTGCGATCGGTGATCACAGAGACGCAGGTCGCTTCGGTGCCGGTGCCAGAAGTTGAAGGGATCGCGACAAAGCGCGCTTTGTTACGCAGCGGTTTGATGGTAAATGGCGCGATGATGTCGGCAAATTGCGTTTGCGGGTATTCATAAAAAACCCACATCGCCTTAGCCGCATCGATAGCCGAGCAGCCGCCTAAACCTACGATCCAGTCAGGCTTAAATTCTTGCATCACTTTTGCGCCCGCCATGACGGTTTCAATTGACGGATCTGCCTCAACGCCGTCAAAAACGCATACCGCAAAGCCTGCTTCAGTCAGCAGCTTTTCAGCGCGATCGATATAACCTGAGCGCTTCATCGAACCTTGTCCGGTCACGATCATGGCGCGCTTGCCGCGCAGCTCGCTAAGTTTGTTAAAAGTTCCTAAGCCATGAAAAGTTTTTGCCGGCACAATGAAGTTATCTGCCATGGTGATCCTCTTTTTTTAGTTATATAAAAATGGTTTGATAAGTAAAGGAAAACGATTGCCGCAAACGATAACATAGTCGCTTTTCACAAAAAATAGCAATAGAAATTAGAGGGTTATATTTCACTAAAGTTCATTTTTACGGCGAGAGCACAGGTGCGCTTTTTGGGATGAGTCCGCGATAAATAAGATAGGAGTGTGATTGCATGGCCGGCTTTTGTTTGTATTACATCTCGCAATTTACATTAATTTTTGATACACACAGCTAAAAACAAAGGGTATCCTATTTTTTAAAACCTTTTTAGGGATAAAAAATGGATAATCAACAAACTACAGCGCTATTTCAAGCACTTAAACAAGGCGCGGATGGCTATATTAAGCGCCGCAATCAGCGTCTCCTCGCCAATCATCGCAAAGAAGCACGCAACTTTACCCGCGCGGAAGCGACGGCTTATCTCGATATCGACGCGAAAACGCTCGACAAATATGTTGCCAGCACCGGCATCGATCCACGCCGCCATGTGGATTCGCAGTGGTCAATCAACATTGAAGAGATGTACGCGGTGCGCAATCTGCTGCCTAAGTCGTTGCGTAAAGAGGCGAAATTTGTGCGCAGCCACCATCACAAAACGCAAGTCATTGTGATCCAAAACCAAAAAGGTGGCGTGGGCAAAACGGTGTCGGCCGCGACGATTGCTTCGGGGCTTGCGACTGAATTTCATCAAGAATACCGCATTGGCCTTATCGACATGGACGGGCAAGCGACGCTGTCGATGTACTACGCGCCTGAGGCTGAGCAAGAGGGCTGTTTGTCGGTTGGCGATCTCATCATGCGCAACTTCGATTTAGAAGAGGGCGAAACCTTTTCTGATGTGATCTCAAGTTCATTTTTAAATACCACCATCCCCAACCTGCGCATTTTGCCGGCTTCACAATCTGATCGCGCCATTGAAGGCTGGTTTCACGAGCAGATCTTCAGCCACAAGCTGCCGTCGCCCTACTCCATCTTGAGCGAGATTCTTGATGCGGTGCGCGATGAGTTCGACATCATTTTGATTGATACGCCGCCGTCGCTCGGCTACGCCACTTACAACGCCTACTTTGCCGCCAGCAGCGTCATTTTTCCGCTTTCTATTACTGAAAACGACATCGACGCGACGTGCTCCTATTTTAGTTACATTCCGCAAATTTGGGCGCTGCTCGCCAACGCTGGTCACCCTGGCTACGACTTCATGAAAATATTGCTAACGAATCATCGAGATAGTTCGACCACTACCGAGCTGATGAATAATCTGTATGACTATTTCGCCCCTTACCTTTACTCAAAAGAGTTCAAACACAGCGAAGCGATCCGCCAAGCCTCCTCTTTATTGGCCACCGTGTTTGATTTATCAAAAAGCGAGTACCCCAAAAGCAAAGGCACTTTCCAAAGCGCTCAGCAAAATGGCTATGAAGTGACGAGCCAAATTTTGCGCGACATTGTCAATGTGTGGCGAGAGGAGCAAAAATAATGGCCAAAAAGCGCGGAGGGAGTCCGCTAGGCAATACATTAGGCTCGGAGCAGGCGCAGATCTTGGCGGCCAAAGCGAACGTGGAAAGTTTGACACGGCAGCTGGCGCAAGAACTCAGCAGTAGCGGCGAAAGCGCAGCGCAATATCTGCAAAAAACGTTTGGTATCGCAGCGGTAGGCAACAGTGTTGTGTGGCAACTGGCGTCGGGAGCGAAAGCGACTTTTAATGAGTTGACCCTGTCGTATGAGCAGGTGCGCGATAACACCTTTGTCACCTTTGCTATCAACGGCCGCGATCAATCGTTTTTAACCAAAGAGTCGCTTTCGGATCTGGACTCTCTTACCTTTCAGCAGTTTTATCCTGCTGTAGGGCGCGAGCACAATGGTAAAATTGATGTGCTTGACGGTTCGCGCCGCCGCGCGTGGATGCTGCTGCAAAATGGCAAGGTTAAAACTTTTCGCATTCTCGTCACGCAAGATGAGCTTTCGCATTCCGATGCAAAAGCGCTCGCTAAACAGCTGCAAACGGCAAAAGAGCACAATCAACGCGAAATTGGCCTGCAGTGTAAAGCCATCATGGAGAGCGGCGAGTACACGCAAGATGACGTGGCCAAAATGATGGGAATGAGCCGCCCAGCGGTGAGCAAGGCGCTTAAGGCTGCTAGCATTGACGAGATGCTGGTGGGGCTGTTTCCTGTCACTAACCTGTTGTCGCACACCGACTATGCTGTGCTCGACAAAGTGATGAAGTTGGCCGGCCCTGATAGGGATTGGCTGGCGCAGTTTACGCACAAAATAGGGCAAGAAGTTGTCAATGTTCAGCCTGAACATTCCCATGAAGAGAGGAAGCTCGCTATCATTGCGGCGATCAAGGCGGAGCTAAAGTTAGAAGAAAACAAGCAAAATACCGAGCAGGCAACCATCACTCCGCTGCTGCAGTTTAAAAGCCAAAGCATGTTTGCGCGTAAGCGTGTGAAAGGGCGCAACTTTTCTTATGAGTTCGGGCGTTTGTCAAAGCATGTTCAGCAAGAGTTAGATCAGGCGATTGCGGCCGTGCTGGCGAAACATCAAGAAGATTAACTTTAGCCTGTTCCATTGCGGCCAATAAAACCAAAATCCTCAAACTGTGTTTTGGGGATTTTTTATGACATCGCAAAGCTGTTAATCGTAGGGAATAATGAAATGATCGTTGGCAAGCAATTTTTGCCACGAGTCCATATTTGTCATCTGACGCAACGGCAAAACCCAGTCACATAAAGGAATCGTCATTTTATTCCCAGATAGGAAGCTGAAAAATTTTGTCATGTTCAGGCTGAACATCCCCAAAAATATTGTACTGAGAATACATTTTCTCATTTTAAACAAAGTGACGCGTTGCAAAGCATTCTTTTATTGCTGCTAACTAGACGCTTACGTCATATCTGTAGCAAATATTGAATTTGGAATAATAGGAGCTACCCCTGTTTTTCTTGCGCAGAAATCTCTAACTTTCCCTAAAAAATGACACACATAGCTATTCAATTGCTCCTCACTTAATTTATTTGGTTTACCTAAAGCATTCGTAATATCTATTGCGCTAACTTTATTAGTGTCTTTGTTATAAATGAAGTTATGCAGCTCTAAATCTTCATGATAAATTCCTTTACCTCTCAAATCGCTAAGGCAATCAATTAATTTTTGCATCAAATTTTCTGGAATTTCGTGACGGGTTAATTTATCTATGGTTTTGCCATTTAGATATTTCATAATAATTGCTTTACTGCTTGATTCTATATCTATTATTCTCGCCGAATTCATACCATGAACCTTATTAAAGCATTCCACCTCTTCCTCTCCTGTAGTCACAAAATTAGAAAGTATTTTTACTATATAATTTCCATTATCTTTAATTCTATACACCCCTTTACCGAATTTGACTAAATCACTCATATGAAGTGAGGGGAAATCCATCACATTAGTTACACGTCTTATACCTGCAGAACGTTGTTTGTCGTTAATTGGTGATTCATTGCTAGCCGTTTTAGATGGATTAATTTTTGACTCTACATTTTTAGGAAAACTCATAATCTTTAAGCTTAAAAGTAAATAGAAGCCGAATTCGGCTTAAGCGGCCATAACTGCAATAGCAAACTCCGCGTGGGCAATATTCAGTTGTGGTTTATCATCTTTCAATTGGTAGGCGATAAGGCCCGCCACCATATTGAGCATGAAGCCATGCACGCTGCGGTGTCTGGAGTGCTCTAGTTGCGAGATATTTTTTTAGCTGATCGTTGATGGTTTCTATAATGAAACACCTTGCTGCATCGCTTTATTCCACAAAGACATTGCCTTTGCTTTCATGTTGTTACGTACGTTTGTCACAAGCGTCACGCCTTGCTTGAGCAGCTCATTGCTAAGCACTTGACTGATATAGCCTTTGTCACCATAGAGTTTATCCATGCCGCTGCGCACCATTTCATTCACAGGTTTTGTGTCGTGAACATCAGCTGGCGTCAACCTCGCTTCGACAATGCCGCCTTGATGATTAGCATTCAAATGCAGTTTGAACCGTAGAACCAACCTATGGTCCCTTTGCCTCTACGCGCGAGTCCTGTAAAGGTTTTGTGGCGATTAATTCGCAAGTTATGGCAGACTTTTATGCTTGTTGGATCAATAAATTCGATACCAGTTGGATTATCTTTTAGGCGGGCAAAGTAGCTACACAGTGGTACTACCGCAGCCGCCATTACTTTAATGAAACGGTTATAGCTGAGCAAATCGGGGAAATCTGATTTATAAAAACGCGCCAAACAGCCGGTGTAATAGTTTTTGAAATCACGGTGGTTGGACGAGTGGAAAAGTACGATGATGGTCATTACTTCACTGATAGTCATGCGTCCGGCGCGTTGACGCTTGCGCACGCCGTCGGTGAGCTGAGTTTTTTCCCATTCAGGCAGAAAAATTGCACAAAAATCATCAAGATCGCAAAACAATTCCACTAATTTGTGCATGGCCCCTCTGGGTGATCAGGTTTCTTTTTTATCAAAAGATCTGATCACGAGCGGGGCCATTAGTTCAAAATTTTTACTCAGAGTTCAGATTATTTCACGGCTAACGCATTTTAATTCAAGATTCTAAAAGGGTTGAGCTATAGCCGTCATCCAGCGCGGCCATGTTACGTTTGGCTTTCATGCTGGCTTTTTTGGTTTCATCTTGTTTAAACAAGGCCATGGCTATTTTTCGCATCACATTAAAGGCCAGCGCGCCGTTTTCTCTGCGGATCCGCGATTCGTCCTCGCGAAAAGTCATGTCCAGCAGCCAATGCATACTCTCAACCTGCCAGTGGCTGCGCACGCAATGCAAGGCTTGCTGTGCGTTCAAGCCCTGCGAGCTCATATACCAGCGGGTTTCAATGCTATCGGTGCCGGTCGATGTCGAGGTCACTTGAATGACGCTTTTAAGGCCACTCCATTCATATTGTTGGGCGAGCCAGCTTTTTTCGATCAGCAGCTGCTGGAACGTCCTTGTTTCTATTCGCCCATGGCCCAAATAAGTTTCGCTGTGCGTGGAATATGTCTCGTCCGATAGCCCTTCACGCGTGCATTTATGCCACCACGCCGCAAGCTCCTTTTGCAAACCTGAATGATTTCCCTTGAGCGCAAAAATGTAATCGGCTTTTTGTTTGACGATCTGCAAGGCGATGTCGTGTTGACACCCCATCGCGTCCAGCGTGATGATGCTATTTTTTATCTCCAGCAAAGTCAGCAACTCAGGTATTGCTTTGATTTCATTCGTTTTATTGTCGACGGCCACTTGCCAAAGCACCAATTTGTGCTGGCAGCTCCACGCGCTGCCCGTATGCAGCGCATTTTTGCCGTCAATCGCAATTACATCGCAGCCGGTTTCTGCAATTAGCGAGGAAATCCACGCTTGAAATGCCTTTTCAATTTCAGCGGGCTTTAAGCGACAAATCACCCGTGCAATGGTGTCGTGGCGTGGGATCCTGCCTCAAAAGGGCGATATTGGCGTAGCCAATCGAGCTTAATGTGGCCGAAATCCTTGATATCCTCCCAACCTTCGCTTCCGGACATCACCGCGCTTATTGCCAAAAATAGAATATCGAGCAAATTGTGCTTTTTGCAGCGTTCGATACGCGGATCAGAAATGGAAGCAAAGTGTTACAAAAAAGTTTGGCTCATCGCGGCAACCAACAAGTGATTCGTTAATTGACGATCTGAACATCACTTTGGCCAAAAGTTCAATCTATTTATAATGATCTTGCCGTGTGAGATTATTTGTTGCTGTGCAAAAAAAGCTTGCACAGCATACTGAAATAGAATAAGATTCGCGACGTTAGAATTCGCTTGGTAATGTTTTCCTAACGCGCTTAAATTGTTTTGCAGAACAAGATAAGCAACAATCAAAATTGTAATGATTTATCATTACAATGAAAAAAGAGCCTCAGAATATGAGGCTCTTTTTTTATCTGCGCAAAAGTCCTTTTTTACAGCTTTTAACTTCGCACACCAGCAGATCTTCTTTGTAAAAACCTTAACCTTAAAAAATTTCTCTTTCTCTTATTTAATGCGAAAAAATCTTTTCCGCCGTGATTTTATGCGCTGTGCGTCATTTTGCGTCGTAATAACAAAGTGTTGGTAAAATGCTTTTTAAATTAGCAAACGTTTGCGTTCTTGTAAAAAATCTTTATACTCGCGCACTTGCATGTAATGCAAACTTTCTTTTTTCAGTAGCAGAGTCTGATTAACAGCAATCACAGAGAAATACTCATGCTCCACCTTAAACACCCATTCAGCGTGCGTAAGGTGCTTAAATTATTAAGGTTTTGTTATGACACAATCAGTTTCACGTAAAAGCGATCTCATTTATCAGCTGCATGATCGCCCGCCGTTGCCGCAAACGCTATTTGCCGCGCTGCAGCACCTGCTCGCGATGTTTGTTGCGGTGATCACCCCGTCGCTCATCATTTGCCAAGCGCTCGGCGTGCCCGCAGAGCAGACCAACACCATTATCAGCATGTCGCTGCTCGCGTCTGGGCTTTCATCTTTAATTCAAATTCACACCATCGGCCCGATAGGCTCCGGCTTGTTGTCTATCCAAGGGACCAGTTTTAACTTTTTAGGACCGATCATCAGCGCCGGCCTTGCGTTAAAATCCGGTGGCGCCAGCATAGAGTTCATGATGGCGGCGATTTTTGGCACCATTTTATTCGCTTCTTTTGCCGAAATTTTATTGTCGCGCGTGCTGCGTCTCGCAAAAAAAATCATCACGCCGCTGGTGTCGGGCATTGTGGTCACGTTGATCGGCCTGACGCTCGTGCAAGTTGGCTTGGTGTCGATGGGCGGCGGCTATGTGGCCATCGCTGACGGCAGTTTTGGTAGCTTAGACAAACTCGCTTTAGCAGGCACCGTGCTTTTTGTGATTGTGCTGCTCAACCGCGCGCGCAACCCGTACATCCGCATCGCCTCGATTGTGGTTGCGATGTTGACCGGCTACGTGCTGGCTTACTTTTTGGGAATGCTTAAAACCGACGTCGCGGCGCCAACTGCGTGGATTGCATTGCCAATCCCGATGCAGTATGGCCTTAGTTTTGACTGGAGCCTGTTTGTTCCGCTGGTGCTGATCTTCTTGATCACAGCGCTTGAAGCGATTGGCGACATTACGGCGACCTCAGAAGTGTCTGGCGAGCCGGTGAAAGGCCCACTGTACATGAAACGCATTAAAGGTGGCGTGCTGGCTGACGGCATCAACTCTGCTTTGGCCGCGCTTTTCAACAGCTTCCCGAATTCGACATTTAGCCAAAACAATGGCGTGATTTTGCTCACCGGCGTTGCTAGCCGTTATGTGGGCTACTTTATCGCAGGAATGCTTATCATCTTAGGACTGTTTCCGGGCGTCGCAAGTTTCGTCCAGATGATCCCAGAGCCTGTGCTTGGAGGCGCGACGATCGTGATGTTTGGCACTATCGCAGCCGCCGGCGTGCGCATTATTGCGCGAGCAGAGCTCGACCGACGCGCGATTTTGATCATGGCGCTGTCATTTTCGATGGGACTTGGCATTGCGCAAAAGCCGGAGATCTTGCAGTTTATGCCTGAGCTAGTTAAAAGCCTGTTCTCATCGGGCATTGCCGCCGGCGGAATAACGGCGATTTTGCTCAACTTATTGTTGCCAGAAATTGGCGTTGATGAAAACAGGAGTGAGCTAGCTGCGCAGAAGGAAGTGTAACAGCTAGGCTTGGGTAAGAGGCTGCATTTTGTTACAACTTACACTGTAAAAATCTCATCACAAATAAGAAGCCAATAGGGGGCTTCTTATTTTATAACCGCTTTAGAAATAAGTTTACTTTTTACATAAGCAAACCGCCTTACTAATTATTGTTGTGCGGCTATTTGTGGGTATCAATAAGGTTGTGCATAATTATTTACAATTTCAACAGAGTCTTTATTTTCAATACGTTAATTTATTTAGGCTTGTAAGAAAAAGTTATATGTGTATGTGTGTGCTTTGATACAGCGCCTGCCTTATTTTTTTGAATAGCGCATGTTGTCATAACTAGATCACAATGCTTTTTATTTTTTGTAACTTTAAAAAAAGGGCGAGGACGATCATATACAGTGGGACATTCAGCACTCACGTTTGTTGGTAAAATTTCACTAACTACTTTTTCTGTTTTATGCTGCGCTCCTTCTATTGCTTTAAACTCTTTGACATTACAAGGGAATTTTTGTACATCTAGCTGATAACGGATCCCTGTTTCTGTTGTTTCTGGCGGCTCCATTTCTTTTTCCGTGAGAACTTTAACACGCTCACCTGTATCGCTTCTGTAATTAACTAAAGCGAATTTTTCTGCTGGAAGGCCTTCTTTCATGCAAATGAATGAGGTCTCTATTTTTCCTAAGAGGCCACTATTTGCGCTCCAAGGATCGGGGTTACTTTTGTCTAATGAGAGAACGATTTGGCGCCCATTTCGCAGCATTACTCTTCTATTAGCAGGGTGTACTGGTCAACTCAAACTGGACACTTTTACTTGAGAATTCTCAAACTCTACCGGAGACAGATCGTCATTAGCAGAATGCAGCCGCTCCAAGTTGTAATATTTCATGTAAGCCGTCACATCTTGCTTCATAAACTC
>JBOFRL010000002.1:0-1640 GCA_051650965.1 Vibrionaceae bacterium | reverse complement strand
TGAAACAGCCAAAGCTAATGGATTGATCCCTTACGACTATTTGGTCGCGTGCTTAAATGAAATGTGCCAATCAGAACCCGATATCGAGCGTCTCCTACCATGGAATTTTGTACAAGGTGTGGTTGGCTAGACGCTCACGCTCTACCCTGCACATGTTTCCGCTATTCTTCGCAAACAAACCGGTTGAACGTTTAATTGGCCCAGGGGTTTGCGCGGATGATCTCAATGATGATGTGCTTGGCCGCTGCCTTGATGCGCTTTTTGAGGCGGATGTCAGCAAGTTGTACCAAAAAATCAGCGAGCAAGTCGTCGGGCGCCTCGGACTCAAAAGTACGGCGTTACATCTTGATATTACTAGCTTTCACGTCGATGGCGCCTACGATCAAGACGATGGTGAGCAGCTCGGCAAGCTGCAATTGGTACGAGGCTACAGCCGCGACCACCGGCCAGAGCTCAACCAAGTTATCCTCGAGCTGATCTGCGAAAATCAGGCCGGACTGCCCGTCTACATGCAGGCATTGAGTGGCAACAGCAATGACACCAAAGCCTTTGCGCAGACGGTACGGCGCCATTTGAGTAGCCTCAAGGCCGCGCAAGAGAGCCGCTATCTGGTCGGTGATGCAGCGCTGTATTGCGCAGAGACATTGCAACTGCTTGATCAGCAGCAACAATTGTTTGTTACACGCGTGCCCGTCACCCTCAATGAGGCCAAGCGGGCCGTGGCAACTATCGGCATGCAGTCGCTGACACCATTGGGTGATGGTTATCATGGCTGCTGGCAAAGCGCCAATTATGCCGGCGTTGCGCAGCGTTGGCTATTGCTGCGAAGTGAGCAGGCTAGCCACCGCGAGCAACAAACACTAGCCAGAAACTTGCTCAAAGAAAGCACCCGTGAACTCAAAGCTTTCACCAAATTATGTGCTCAGCGTTTTGCCTGTGAAGCCGATGCAAAGGCTGAATTAGCCCGTTTTACTGCCAGCTTGATGTTGCTGCAATTGGACGCCGAAATCGTAAGTGAGCCCATCTATGCTGGGCGCGGCCGGCCGAAACAGGGTGAAACGCCGGTCGGTTATCAGTTTGCTATCAAAGGTGTCGCAGCAAGCAGCCTCGCTCGAGCTGAAGAGGCGCGCAGCCAAACTGGCGTGTTTATCCTTGCGACTAATGATCTTAGCGAAACGCTCACCATGGCCGAGCTATTGACGATTTATAAAGCGCAGCAGAACGTCGAGCGCGGTTTTCGTTTTCTCAAAAATCCGGAATTTTTAACCTCATCACTGTATCTGAAAAAGCCGGAGCGTATTGAAGCCTTGCTGATGGTGATGACCTGCAGCTTGATGATTTACGCGGCGCTTGAACATCGGATCCGGCAAGGTTTAGTGGCGCATGGCCGTAGCGTGGCGGACATGAAAAAGAAGCCAACGCAAAAACCGACCGCACGCTGGATTTTCTTGCGCTTTGGCGGGGTACACGAGTATCGGCTAGGAGCGGCTCCACCGCAGGTGACGGGGCTTACGGCCGACCAGCAGACCATTATCGACGTGTTAGGCGAACAGTATCGGCAGATTTACTCTTAAATTAGATGCTGAGTTGTTTAAACGCCATGTGTAGAAATAAATCCAAAAACAGGTGCGGGATGTCGG
>JBOFRL010000001.1:0-39167 GCA_051650965.1 Vibrionaceae bacterium | reverse complement strand
AAGGCAAGAGCAATGAATCCAAATCGCTGGTCCAAAGAAGCTAGAAACTGGGATCGTGTTGGCGATGTGGAGCTAAATCCGGAGAAGAAAAAAGAGGCAGCTTAATAGCTCAGGCGACAACTACCTTGAAAAACGCCGGGTTAGCTGCATGCGGGCTTTTATTGCTGCGCGCTTGCATTTGCGGCCAAGGCGAAATGCGAGGCAACTCATTTAAAAATAGCGGTTTTTTTATGTCACTTTTTTTATTTTGTAAGAAGAAAGTGATTGAGCGCTGCGAAAGCGGTGCATAAATGGTTGACTGTCTGGCGGTCAACTATTAAAAATAGCTTGGCTTTAGTAAGTCATTAATGAAGTTAACTTATTTGATAGATAAGGTGTTCTATGATTGAGCTCGATAATTTGTTACAAGGCGCTGCAAGCAGTGAACCGGATCTTCCTTTGCCAACGCTCGATGAGCAAAAGAAAATCGTTGCGCATTTAAAAGCGCTTGAGGCAAAAGGCGAGCTGACTGATGAAATACTTGCTCATTATTTTGGTATCGTGACAAAAAAAAGCGAATAAACTAAAGTAGTTAACCTGAATTCGGCTTAAGCGGCCATAACTGAAATATCATCAAACTGCGTGGGTGATATTCAGTTATGGCTTATTATCTTTCAATTGTTGGTAGGCGATAAGGCCCGCAATCATATTGAGCATGAATCCATGCTCGCTGCGGTGCCTAGGATGCTTTATTTGCGAGATATTTTTTAACTACTCGTTGATGAGTTATTATTTCTTTGCTTTGTACTGCTCTAAATAATGACTCGCTAGTCGCCGTGCTTCACTCCAATCTGTTAGCGAAAAGTCTCCGCTAACTTTATCTCGAGCTTCAGCGGCACGAGGATGACCGTTAGTGGCGGCTGTTGAAAGCCAAGCATATGCTTGGAATAGATCACGTTTTACTCCACTCCCTTTGGAGAACATAAGTCCTAGACTAAATTGTGCGTCGGCGCACCCTTGCTCAGCTGCTTTGCGAAACCAATGTAGAGCTAATTCATCATAGTTAGAAGGACTCTTTACTTTAAACAATGTAGCTGCTTTTTTCAAAAGCCTAGTATTTCTATGACGTTCGGTGTACATGATTGCGAGGTTGTACTGAGCATCCATGAGCCCTTGATTAGCCGCTAGACAATACCAATGCTCTGCTTGTTCATCATTTTGCACCACTTCGTAGCCTTGGCTGTATCTAACCCCGAGGCTGTACTGTGCTTCCGCATGACCTTGATCAGCAGCGAGATTAAACCAATGCACCGCCTGTTCGCTATTTTGTTCAACGCCACAGCCAGAGGAATACCTCGTAGCAAGACTGTATTGCGCTTCCGCGTGCCCTTGGTCAGCAGCTTTACGGTACCAATGTACCGCTTGTGCTTGATCCTGCTCTACCTCTTCCCCTTTCGCATACTTCGTCCCGAGGTTGTACTGCGCATCCATATCCTCCGGCTCAGGAAGATTGTCTTGCGCACCTGCCCCCTTTGGTTCAGGAAGATTGTCTTGCGCATTCGTACCCTCCGGTTCAGTAAGTTCAGGAAGATTGTCTTGCACATCCGTATCCTCCGGTTCAGGAAGATTGTCTTGTACCTTGACATCTTCTCGTTGAGCGCCCTCCTGAGCTGCAGCACGGTGTTTCACGTCTGTATCAATCGACTTATACCCGCTAAGGAGTGCGTGGGTAATACCCATTATCACTTTTGTAAATTTCAAAATGGCTAATTTTTGTTCGGCGGCTGTTAGCGTATTGGCTTGCAATAAAAACCGATCACGAGTTGCATTACCGCTTGCTTTGCGACTAGTGAGCATTTCAAATGTCAGCCCTCGGGCAATTTGCATATTTAAAAGCTGAGACACCTTGGCCTCCGTCTCTCGATTGAGCCCTCGTAAAGCACCAAGAATAATTTGAAGCAGCAGTAATGGTGAGGCTTTGTTGCTGGAAGGCGGTAACAAAAAGTGAAGAAGTTCACCCACATTCTGAGGAATATCGCTATCCGATAAGTTAAGGATCATAGAATAAAGTTGCAAAAATAGCAGATGTTTTTTGTTTAGGTCCGACACTGTCAAAGCTTCGTTGTCGCCAAGCAGGCTATCTAGCTTCAATAAAAATTCTGTCTGAGTTGTCTCTTTCTGCTCGCTGATCTGAGTTGACTCTACGCGAGTGACCTCGGCTCTTCGAGTATCATTTAAAAAAGCAAATGCTCTTTGCCGCGCCATCTCTGCCCGAGAAAAAGCGCGATTGCTAAGCTCTCTTTGTTCCGTAAGCCGCCGTCTAAAATCAGTTGCTGCTGATCCTTGCGCATTTCCTTCTTCTCTGAGAAGGGCGGCCGCTGCATCTTCGTATTTGCTGGCTGACTCGTATTCCATTAAAGCGGTTCGTACTAGATTTATATCTTCTAGCGACGGCAACTCTTCACCAGAGGCTCTTGCATCACCAACTTCTAATAAACTAAGCTGTAAATCTATTTTTTCAACTAGCATATTAAGCTGGTTTGAGGACGTGGTGGCTCCTTGCGTGGCAGGCCGCACGGGAGAATTTTTCAGTGCCATCACTGTATTTTGCAGCGATCCATACACTCTATCATCAAGACAGCCATCAAGAAGTTGGCTGAGCTGGCATCGCGTAAATAGATCAGAGCGTTGCATTTCATTTTGATTTTTTGGTTGCATAACCTGATCCGCTCCAGTAGCAATAAGCCATTAAAAATATGTAAATGGCCAGCAAAGTGGGGGAGTTGTAAAATGTCCGGTGTATTAGAGTGATGTAATTAACATGTTGGAAAATAAGTCGCTTAGGTAAACGTTATTAAGCAACCTTGCTCCTTTAAGCCTATTAACCGCCTGAAAAATCCAGTTGCGCCTGCTTATTTATCATAAAAACGGTTATTTATGTAAAGCTAGGCTGTTTTTCACTTTTTTGAGGCGTTGTTGACTAAATCAAACTCCAAGCGCACTGATCTACAAAAACTGCCCCTGTTAATTCACTCGGTAACTCATAGGCATGCTTAGTCCTATGACTTTGTTTATCGCTTTAACATTCGTTAATGCCTCGCCGAAAATCTTGCAGAGTGCGAAAAAGGAGTTTGAAAATGCCTTTGAGCATAAGTGCGGTCTCTATTGCGCCGTCGGTAAACGTGAAATCGCGGCCTCGCTTGCCATGGTGTTTTGTGTTGTGCCAGCTCTGAATGGTCGCTTCATCAACCCAAAGCGTGATGGAGCCTCGATTAATCAATGTCTGATTGTATTGCTTCCGGTTGCTAATTTTGCACTTCGCTTTGGCCACCATCATCACCCATGTTACTGCCTCTCAAAAGCTCAGAGCATGATTTTGGCCATGAGTTCAATTAGTTAAGAAACAACGCCGCTTTAAGTTAAAAATTACTCTTTTGGCTTATGATTAGACAACACGAAGCAGTTTTTCCCCAGTTTTTTCGCCTCATACATCGCCTTGTCGGCCGCTTCAATGATTTTATCTAACACGGTTTTATCATACGCAGACCAAAAACAGCCGCCCACACTTGCGGTTACCGATGCTTTCACCCCATCAATGATGATAGGCTGGCTGATCTTATTTAAAACGCGCGTGATCACTTGGCTGATATCTTTCGCGCCCACAATTCCCAGCAAAAACTCATCGCCCGCAAGGCGCGATACCAGATCTGAGCTGCTGATACATGCCTGCAAGCGCTTGGCCACGATCTGCAAAAGCAAGTCGCCAGCATGGTGGCCAAGCTCATCATTAATGGCTTTAAAACCGTCAAGATCAAGAAAGACCACGTGAACATCTTGATTACTATCATGGAGTTGACACAGCTTTTGCAGCGCACGAATGCGATTGGGCAGCCCCGTTAGCGAGTCGTGATGCGCAATGTGGTCGAGGCGCTGCAACTCGAGTGCCGCGCTTCTGTCAGAAATCGTCACCACAAACGCGTCGGCCTTATTCTCTTTGTCGAGGCTCATCGGCTCAATTCTGATCCGACACGGCAAGCGCTTATCCGCCACCGACAAAATTTCAATATCGAGCTGAAACAGCTTGTCATGCAGCAGCCGTTTGATCTGAGAAAAAGCGAGCGAAAATTTAGCTGTAACCGCAAGCTGTTGTAACTGCGACAATTTGCCAAACATTTCAATCGCAGCCTTGTTTTGCGCCTGCACCGTCAGCGAACGCGACGTCACAAACATGGCGTTGGGCGTATGGTCAAAAATGAATTCCGCCAGCTTACGCCGTTTTTGCGCCTCTTTTTGCATGCTGATCTCTTCAAACTGCACCAGCGAGTGCTGCTCGGTAGCGATCGGCATTGTGCTGACGCGAAACACGCAGCCGGTCTTTTTGTGGGTCACCTCGATGTTTGACAGCGATTTATGCTGCTCGATGGCTTGTTGCAGTTGCTGCATCGCTGTTGCAGGCTCCATCTGTGGCATAAGCTGCGGCAAGTTTTCTAGCGCGCTGCCGACACGCTGCAGCAACGCTTTAGCGGCGGGGTTACTGTAAGTAATGTTGCTGTTAGGCACAACAACCGCCACACCATTGTGCATCGCTTCTAGGATCTGATTGATATAGCTATTTTTTGCTTCAAGCTTAGTAAACGCCTCGGTCAATTCGCGCTCGCGCCCTGAAAGCGTCACCACCATCTGGTTAAAGCACTCCGTCAACTCGCCAAGCTCGTCATGATGCATGATAGGCAACGGCTTGCGCTGCACACCAAGGCTTATCATGTTCGACATTGAGCGGCGCAAAGAATCGATCGGTTTTGTGATAAGGCTATGAATAACACGCGCAAAATAAAGCGATAATAGCGAAAAGAGGGTGATGATGACGATCAGCATCTTCATCAAATTTTGGTACTCGCCCTGCCCTTCAATGTTTGCCGTATACAGCACAACTTGGCCAAGCACGCGATTATCATAATAAATGTTGCGATTAACCACGAACAGCTCAAGATCTTGGCACACCGGCCCCTGCCGCGTGATGCGACACCCTTGTGGCAGCGACAATTTTTCGTGCAGCAGCTGATCGTTGGCCGCGAGCACCCGTGCGGTGATCACATAAGGGGAAAAGCGAACTTCGCTAAGTTTATTATCAAATTCAACAAGATTGCTCTTCGCAAAGGGGCGAGCTATATTAGAGGCAACAATATCGCCCAGCGAGTTGGTGTGGGTCTCTAAGCTTTTTTTGAGCTGCTGTTTGAATAGTTTTGAAACTGTCAGTCCGCCGCTGATCAAGCAGGTGGTGATCAAAAGCCAAATTGGCAAAATAAGTTTAACGCGCAACGAAACAGATGGCATTGCTTTAATAAAACGACTGATCACTATAGGCGACCTTTTTGCTTTTTGTAATAAGGGTAGCCATAACCGGCATAAATTGATCTGTTTACATCAAAAAGTATTACCATAGCAAAATATGATACAAATTACGTTAATTAAGAGAGTTTACTATGAAAAAAGATCAAGAATTTGAAGTCTGTGATGCTTGTGGTGTCACAGGTCAGATAGGTTATGTGATCGGCGAAGGCGATAATGTTGCCGAGGTCACAATTTTGGGTGATAACCGCCAAGAAGTGCTGGCTGAGTTTGACGCTTATCTAAAACTTGCGCAAGAAATCAACGCTAATGTGAAGCACGACCTTGATCTGACAAAAGAATTTGAGCTTAATCCGCTTAAGATCAAAGTGCAGTTTGATTGCAGCGCTGAAAAGCTCATTTTTGAACTGCGCAGCCGTTCTATCGCAACGCATCACTAAACACTGCAATATCGACAAAAAGCGCTCTTAGAGCGCTTTTTTCATTTTTGCGTACCCAAACAGACAAATACACGTTGAGCCCGCCGCGGTGAGTCTATGCTGCTTAAAAGCTAACGACTACGCATAAAAAAAGCCATCCGAAGATGGCTTTTTTAACGTTTGAGAGCCTTTATCCCTTTGCCGGAGCTGGATCTTCAGGCTTTGGGCTATTTGGCGGCGGCAATGACGCCTGCGCGATCCCCGCCTCATCGCGTGTAAAATGCTTGATATGCACGTCCATCTGATTAAAGGCAATTTCAACTTTATGCTCTTTAAAGAGACGCGTGATATTGCGGTTAACCTCGTCAATCGCAGGGTTTCGGTCGACCATCTCATTCACGAAGAAACGCAGCTCGTGGTCGAGCGTGCTCGCGCCAAAACTTAAGAAATAGACCAGCGGCGCCGGATCTTTTAGGATGCGATTTGACTCATTCGCCGCTTGGAACAACAGCTTACGCGTAAGGTCGAGATCAGAGCCATACGCCACTCCAACCCGCACAATCAGACGCGTCACCGTATCGCTAAGCGACCAGTTGATGAGACGCTCGGTCATCACCAACTTGTTGGGAATAATGACTTCCTTGCGATCAAAATCGGTGATGGTCGTAGCACGAATGCGAATTTTCGAAACGTTACCGGAAAAAGTGCCGATGGTCACGGTGTCGCCGATGCGGATCGGTTTTTCAAATAAGATGATGATCCCCGAAACAAAGTTGCCCACCACTTCTTGCAAACCAAAACCGATACCGACCGTCAAACCCGCTGCAAGCCACTGCAATTTTTCCCACGGCATGCCGATCAGCGAGAGCGCGGTCAGCGTACTCACGCCCATCAAAATGTAGTTGATCATGGTCGTGATGGTGTAGCCGGAGCCTTTCGCCAGCCCCATGCGCGACAAGATCAACACTTCAAGCAGGCCGGGCAAGTTGCGCGCCAGCGACCAAGCACCGATCAGCAGTGCCAGCGCCGTGATCACATCGCTCAAGCTGGTCGGGAAAAGCTGCATCGACGCGCCGGTTCCCACCGTTTTGTTCCACAACGTCACACTGTCAAGATAAGAGAAGATGGCGACCAGATCTGACCACAGCCAGTAAAATGCCACGCCAAAGATGAGCACCAGCACCATGCGCGTTAAACGAAGCGACTGCTGACTGACCTCTTCCACCGAAAGCGGCTCTTCTTCAATCGCCTCGCCGTTCTCGTTCTCTTCTTGCATTTTGAGATCGCGCTTAGCCACCGCACGGCGATAAGCAAGTCGCCTTGCCGCCAGCGACAAGCCCCGCAAGACGCAGCGATACACCAGCATCCAAATGATGATGAGATAGAACGACTCAATGAAACGGCCGGTTAATTTTAGTGCGGTGTAGTGGTAGCCCAGCACGCTTAGCACAATCAAGACAACCGGCGCGAGCGCTGTCGCCAGCACGCACAGTGACACCGGCACGCTGGCTTTATCTTTGATCACCGTCATCGCAATCGGGATCAAAAAGTAAGCGGTCAAACCAAGCAGCAGGAAGCTTAGCGTCTGACCGACCACATCGCTGCCCAGCGTCGACGGCTCCATCACCCCTTTGGTCGACAAAATTATCAAAGGAAGCACAGGGATCCACAAATAGCGCAGGCGCTTATGCAGAATTTTTAGCTTCTCTTTGTCAGTGCGAAAATGGTGCTCCGCGATGCCGCCTGGGCGTAGCACGTGCATGCAGACGCTAAACACCAGCTGGCCAAGCGCCAAGTTGATGGTGATCAGCACAACTAAATTGCGGCTAAACAGATTGCTGTAGATGAAAAATAGTCCCGCCGCCGCAATAAACAAGCTGATCGGCAAGCGCTGCAACATCACTAAAAACATCGCCTTAGGACTGTTCCACTGACTGTCCTTACGAAAGCGGCCGACGTCTTTATTGATTTTCTTAATTTTTTCAGCAAGGGTGGCGCGTTTCCACATCAAAAGCAGCCCAACCAGCACCAAAAAGCCCGCCGGCACCGCCACATGCGGCAGCCGCTTGTACCACTCGTCGATGTCTGGGATCACCATCCAATTTTGTACTTGCTCATACACCGCTACCGGCCAGTTGAGCAGCCAGCGCCCATCGATAGGCTTGTTACTGCTTACCCAAAAGACGTTTTGCTGCAGCGTAAACTCAATTGCGCTATGCACGCGCTGCACTTGCTGCTGCGTCAGTTGCAAATTAATGGTGCTGGCAAGTTGGTTGTCGAGCTGGCGATTGAGTTGATTTAATAGCGTGATACGCGTATTGATCAAGCGGTCTAAATATTCTGCGTCAGCTTCGGCGAGCACTTGCTTGTTGTTTATAAGCAAGTTTTTAATGTACATCGCCTTGTTCGACAATCTGTCGCGATGCTGGCTTAGCTCATATTGCGCTAAGTGCAAGTCGGCAATTTGCTCTTCAAGATCATTGAGCGAAATGTCCGGAGCGTCATCAAGTTGTTGATAAACTTGGTAAAGGATCCTTGATAAAATCAAGCTTCCTTTTAGCATCTGCACCTGCTCTTTGAGGTTTTCTTCCGTTTGCGCGCCGCGATCAAGCCAGCTTTTAGCTTGCAAATTGAGCTTCATCAAAGCGTTAGTCTGTGTGACCGAATCAATCAGCTGCTTACTTAGCTGATTATTGACCGTTTGCGCTTGGCGTATCACCGGACTTTTGCTGCTGATGGCGGCGTTATTTGGCGACATCGTCTGCTGCGTGGTGTCGCTGAGGCGCTTAATGCTCATGATCTCTTGCAGCAGCTGCAATTTACGCTCTAGATTGTTGAGCACAACGCTGTAATAGTCACGCTGCTTGAGCGCTAATTCTTGCAAAGCGGTGCGGTTTTCAAGCTCTTGTTGCAAAAGCGATTGCTGCAGCGTCAGCAGCTGCGATTCGATCTGCAGCTTAAACTTTTCACCTTCGCTAAGATCCTCAGCGTTATTGTTTAAACGGCTGCGCACAAATTGGTTTTGCTGATAGCCACGGCTGATACTGACTTGAACCCGCTCAGGCAGAGTCTGCAAGTTGGTTAGCTGCCCAGCAATCATGCTTAAGCTGTTTTGCGCCGACTGCATGTTGTTTAACGTTTCAGCTTGCTCATCTTCAAGCTGTGCAAGGCTAAGCTCCATATAATGAGCTTTCGTTTCAGGCAATGATTTCTCTTTGCTGAGCTCATCCATGCGCCTTTCAACTTGCTGCATATCATCAGGAAGCGATTGAATACGCTGCAAAATGCGCGTTTGGCGGGCTTTTTCCCTATCGATTTGGCCAAGCAGCACCAGCGTCTCTTTGTAGAAACCGATTTCGGTTGTGCTGCCTTCACTTTTTTCTAGGCGCTCGATGTGCATTTGCACAAAATCGCGCTGCTCCCCTTCTTTAGGCTCAGCAGAGCTTGCTGGCGCCGCGAGCAGCCCTACGCACACAGAAAAGAGCAATGTCTTTAAAAAACTATATTTATTCATACGCTAACTAGTTAAATTGGTAAAAATAGATAATAAAAAATGATGAAGTGGTAACTTATTGAATTTCAATGACAAAAAACGCTATTCCCGCCGCGGTGCAAAGCTGCAACTAAACATCTTAGAATGCTATTGAGTCTACTCCGCTCAAATGCTTTTTAACAGAGCGAACAGAGCGAATAACATAAAAAAGTTGGAGAAATTTTGACTATCGCCGCTGCATTTTGACTAACATTCTTTACAAAAGAAGGGCAAAAACGGCACGACATTCTCTTATATCATTGTGAATAAAAGAAATTTTAGATGGGAAAATGAAAAACCGAAAAACACCTGTGACAGCATTTTCCGGTCTTTTGCGATCTGCGCCCGTTTGTGCAGTTTTTATTTGCTGCACAAATGGTTAACGCGTTGATCAATCAAGCAGTTTGCAGATCACGCATCAGCATGACGGCGTTCGTTATTACGATCGCGGCTAAAGCGACGCTCTGGCGAACGTGGCGAAGAGTTGCTGCGATCGCCACCACGACGTGGACCACCGTTGCGGTCACCGCCTTGATTGCGACGTGGTGGGTCCATATTGATGTACCCTTCCACAAGCTTGGCATCCGTTGCTTTTTGACGAATGCGCAGCTGACGCAGCTGTTTTAACAGCTCTTTTGACATTTTCTTCGGCAACTGAACATAAGTGTGCTCTGGCGCAAGCTTGATTGAGCCGATATTTTGCTTCTCAAGACCAAGCTCGTTTGCAATCGCACCCACAATGTCTTTCACTTGGATCCCTTGCTCGCGACCGATTTGCAGCAGATAAGTGTCCCAATCAGCAGCATTATTTTGGCTACGGCCGCTCGATTCAGAGCGCGCAGGGCGATCAGAACGGTCAAAGCGATCAGAACGCTCGCCTTCACGACGTGGACGACGCTGGCCTTCACGCTCAAGCGCTGCAACCATCGGATCTGGACCTGTGTAAAATAGCTGGCGCTTGCCTTGCTGACGTTGTAACAAAATCGCAGCCAGCGTTGCTGCATCAACTTCAATTTGCTCTTGCAATTTGGCAATCAAATCCAAAAACGCGCCCAAATCTTGGCCTTGTTTTTGCTCAGCAAGCTCTGACGCTAAACGAGCAACACGCGCTGCAGCAACTTTGTCACGCATCGGCAGCTGAATTTCTTCCATACGCGTAGAAGTCACACGCTCAATGGTGCGCAGCATACGAATTTGGTTGGTGCGTACCAGCAAAATCGCTTTACCTGCACGTCCCGCGCGGCCAGTACGGCCAATACGGTGAATGTAAGACTCAACGTCAAATGGGATGTCGTAGTTGAAAACGTGAGTGATACGTGGCACGTCAAGGCCGCGCGCAACAACGTCAGTTGCAATCAACACGTCAACCACGCCATTTTTGATGTGATCAACTGTGCGCTCGCGCAATGATTGCGGGATATCGCCGTGCAGCGCCGCCGCTTTAAAGCCGCGCTCAGACAGCCAATCCGCCAGACGCTCAGTGTCTTGGCGCGTACGCACAAACACGATTGAAGCGTCAGTTGCTTCAGTTTCAAGAAGACGCGCCATCGCTTCGTCTTTCTCAACACCTTTCACAACCCAAAATTGTTGCTCGACTTTTTCAACGGTGCGGTTGCTGCCAGCAACGTCGATGCGCTCTGGATTACGCAAGAAACGCTCAACGATGGTTTTTACCATCGGCGGCATAGTTGCAGAAAACAGTACGCGCTGAGCAGACGAAGGCGCTTGCTCCATGATCCACGTAACGTCGTCAACGAAGCCCATTTTGAGCATTTCGTCGGCTTCGTCCAAGATAAAAGTATGTACTTCATCAAGTTGCAGGCGATCACGGTTAAGAAGATCTTTTACACGTCCTGGTGTACCCACAATAATGTGTGCACCTGAACGCAGCGCGCGCATTTGATCAACGATCGACGCGCCGCCATAAATTTCTAATACTTTGAGTCCATTAATGTTTTTACCCAGCATTTTCATTTCGGCAGCGACTTGGATAGCAAGCTCGCGTGTTGGCGCCATCACAATTGCCTGTGGTTTGTGCTGAGTGAGATCAAGTTTGTTTAAAAGTGGCAAAGAAAAAGCGGCGGTTTTTCCCGTTCCTGTTTGCGCTTTGCCAAGCACATCAAAGCCTTGCAGTAGCAGCGGAATAGAAGCTGCTTGAATAGGCGTTGGTGTAGTAAAATTCATGCTATCAAGAGCAGATAAAAGGGTAGTAGCCAATTCAAGTTGGCGGAATTCTGTTACAGTATTTTGCATGGGGATCCCAATCAATGGTAAACAAATTTAACGGAGCCCCCATTAGCATTTTGCACTGTTATTATACCTAGATAAAAATAAAACAGGGTACGGCAATTGGAAGTCATATCGTTGCAAAGTGAACAACAACAAAAATCCTATTCGTTGCGTAACAGCAACTAATGCTATGGGCTCGACGAAAATAACGGTACATTCTGCTGCAGGATGGCACAAAAAGCCAGAATAATTTGAATAAGTTCACACTTTTTTAGTTAACGCCCTGCAAATTTTGCCTGCGCGCGATTGACAGATTTTTTCCTTTAAAAACAATTTCTAAGATAAATGGCCACGCGCACTGCACTGCTAGTCGCAAAAACGCTGCGCAGCCAACAAAAAACTCGGCGCCGCTAAACAAAAAAGCCACCCCGAAAATCGGTGTGGCTTGGCATTTAACGCGTGACTTATGCTGACAAAAATTACCGGCGGTTATCACACACGCTTAATACGCGCCTTTTTAATCGCAAGGCAGACAAGCGCGGTGAGTACGCTACCGGCCGCCATTGCAAGTAGCGCAAGCAGCGGTTTGTTCATCACGCCAAGTAACGCAACGACTGGCCCGCCGTGCGCCACGCTGTTGGTCACGCCAAACAAGAACGCCATCACCGCCGCCAGCATGGAGCCTGCGATGTTTGCAGGAATGACCGCCATCGGATCTTGCGCGGCGAAGGGAATTGCGCCTTCCGAGATGCCAACCAGCCCCATCGCGCCAGACGCTTTTCCGGCTTCAAGTTCTGACGTTTCAAAGAGATCCATTTTACGCGCGAGGAACGTCGCCAGCGACATGCCTAGCGGCGCGACAGGGATGGCGCACGCCATTGCGCCCATAAATTGGGTTTGCCCGCTCGCTATCATGCCTACGGAAAAGAGGAACGCCACTTTGTTAAACGGGCCGCCCATGTCAAAGCCTGCCATGCCACCGAGCACAATCCCTAGCAAAATCAAGTTGCCGCCGCTCATGAAGGTGAGCAGCTGCGTCAAACTTTCCATGAGTCCGGCGATTGGCGAGCCAATCACGAAAATAAACAGGCTGGCGATAAAGAGCGCCCCGCTCAGCGGCGCAATCATGATCGGCACAAGTGGCTGAATGTATTTGTGATAACGCAGCCCTGTCACCCATTTTACAAAGTAGCCCACCGCAAGACCTGCGATGATCGCGCCGATAAAGCCGGTGCCGGCCTCTGCGCCATAAAATGAGCCGTTGTTGGCGATCCAGCCGCCAATCAGGCCGGGCGCTAGGGCGGGCCTATCGGCAATTGCATAAGCAATATAACCACTTAGCACTGGAAGCATTAAGGTAAAAGCGATGCTGCCAACCGCTAACACACTGTTCCACATGCTTCCTTCGGGGATCACCATTCCCGTTTCAGAAGGCTCACCACCGATAGCGAGCGCTAACGCAATCAGCAGGCCGCCGCTGACCACAAAGGGGATCATGTACGACACGCCGTTCATCAAATAGCGATAAAAATCAGTGCGTCCCGAGCGTGTTTGTGCCGCCGTCGCCGCTTTCGTTTCGCCTTGGTAAGCCGGCGCTTCTAATGCCTTCTTGATCAACCCTTTCGCGTCGCGGATCGGCTCTTTCACACCCGCAATGATCACTTTTTTGCCAGCAAAACGGTTCAAATCAATCTGCTTATCACACGCGACAATAATTGCAGCAGCATCAGCGATCTCTTGCTCAGTTGGGCTGTTTTTGACGCCGATCGAGCCGTTCGTCTCGACTTTTATCGAAAATCCCATCTCGACCGCGGATTTTTCGAGCGCCTCGGCAGCCAAATAGGTGTGCGCAATCCCCGCAGGACACCCTGTCACTCCAATCAAAAATCCTTGCGGAGCAGGTGTGGCAACGGGCGCGGCAGCTTCTTTTTGCTCAAGCAACAGCGCGACCGCCTCTTTAGGATCAGTAGCCGCCATTAAGCGCGCAATAAAGCCTTCTTCCAGCAATTTTCCCGAAAGCTGTGCTAACACCTCGATATGGTGATCGCCGCCATTTTCTGGCGAAGCAATCATGAAAAACAGCTGCGATGGCTTGCCATCTTCTGCTCCATAATCAATACCTTGGCGGCTGATCCCCACCACAACCGCCGGCTCTTTCACTGCCGCGCTTTTCGCGTGTGGCAGCGCAATGCCCTCTTCAAAACCGGTGTTTCCTAACTCCTCACGCTTATAAACATCGGCTAAAAATTGCTGAGGATCATGCAAACGGCCATTTTGATATAAAATGTCAACCAGCTCTTGTAATACTTCTTTTTTATCAGAGGCTTGCAGTTGCAAGCAGACAAGCTTTTCATTAATTAACTGCATTCTCTTCCCTCCACTTTTTATTGGCAAAACTACTCTTAGTGTGCGCAGAGTTGCCACGTTAAAAAAGAAGAAAAAACAACCAAATACTGTAATTTTGTAACCAATTTCCCGCAGTGTGAATTTGATCACTCAAGATAAACCGGCGTGATGCAGGTTTGGTATCTGCCGCGGCGACTTTTTTGGTATTTTGCAACTCGATGATTTTTTGTGCACTGATTACGAAAAAGGGGTTTCTCGCGCATTTGCGCGCAAACTTTGTAAAGAGCGCCGTTTTGCAACAAAAGTATCCTCTTGGCTTTCTTAACTAAGGCTCGTATAGTGGTGCGAAAATTTACGATGGGAATAACCAGTAACATGTTTCAAAACAACCCCTTATTAGCGCAGCTCAAGCAACAGCTCAAAGAGACCCTTCCACACAAAGAAGGTATCGTTAAGGCGACGGAAAAAGGCTTTGGTTTTTTAGAAGTTGATAATAAAACCAGCATTTTTATTCCGCCTGCTTACATGAAAAAAGTTATGCATGGCGATAAAGTCAAAGCCATTATTCGCACCGAGCGCGAGCGCGAAGTGGCCGAGCCTGAGCAACTGCTGGAGCAATCTATCACGCGCTTTATCGGTAGAGTTGTTTTTGTAAACAATAAGTTACAAGTTATGCCCGACAACCCTTCACTGCGCGATGCTATCCGCGTGAAAAATGGCGCGCAGCTTAAAGAGAGCAAGCTTGCCGAAGGCGACTGGGTGGTCGCACAGCTTACGCAGCACCCACTGCTAAAAAGTGACGGCGGCTTTTTGTGTGAGATCAGCGAAAAAGTGACCAGCGCCGACGACAAAATTGCGCCGTGGTGGGTAACGCTGGCTAAGCACAATCTGCCCAACAGTGAGCCGGCGCTTTCTCCTGCGCAGCACGATCTGCAAAGCAGCAGCGAGTGCTACCCTCTGCTTGATCAAGCGCTGCCACGCCAAGATCTCACCGCGCTGCCATTTATCACCATCGATAGCGAATCGACCAAAGACATGGATGATGCGCTGCACACCGTGCAAAACAGCGACGGTAGCTTTACTTTGACCATCGCTATCGCCGATCCGACCGCTTACGTCGCGCCGCACAGCGAGCTTGACGAATTAGCGCGCCAGCGCGGCTTTACTATCTACCTGCCAGGGCGCAACATCCCGATGCTAGCGCGTGAGCTAAGCGACGACATCTGCTCGCTGCACGAGGGACAAATTCGCCATGCGCTCTGCTGCCAAGTTACCGCGCAAAGCGACGGCACCTTGATGGACAGCCACTTTTTTGCCGCGACGATCAAATCGCATGCGCGTCTTGCTTATGATCAGGTTTCAGATTGGCTTGATGGGATCAAAAACGAAAACTTTGCCCCTTCAGAGCAGATCGCTTCACAAATCAAAGCGTTGCACGCTTATACGCTGGCGCGCATCGAGTGGCGTGAGCAAAATGCCATCTCGTTTGCCGATCGCCCTGACTACTACTTTGAGCTGAGCGACGACAACCAAGTGCTGGCGATCCACGCGCAAATGCGCCGCATCGCTAACCGCATGATTGAAGAAGCGATGATCAGCGCCAATATCTGCGCAGGACTTGCGTTACAAAAAAGTTTTGGCTTTGGCGTATTTAACAGCCACGACGGCTTTGCCAAAGAAAAATTGCCTGAGATCAGCGCGTTACTTGCCGAACACGGCCTCAATTACAGCAGCGACGAGCTAGCCTCCGTTAGCGGCTTTAGCAAGTTGTGGCGCGAGCTTGCGGCGCGCGGCGACGCTTATTTGGAAAACCGCTTTCGCAAATACCAAACCATCAGCGAAGTCAGTCTGGCGCCAAAACCGCACTTTGCCATGGGACTTGACTGCTATGCGACGTGGACTTCGCCGATCCGTAAATATGGCGACATGGTCAACCACCGCCTGCTTAAAGCGATGCTGTTAAATGAGCACGCAACGCCGCCAGAGCCAGGCCTTAGCGAGCTGCTGGCACGTCAGCGCCGCCTGCACCGCTTAGCTGAGCGCGATGTGGCCGATTGGCTTTACGTGCAGCTGCTACAAGAGCCGATGCAGCAAAAGACTGTTTTGCTTGCCGAAATTTTCGATATTAACCGCGCGGGGATGCGAGTGCGTCTGCTTGAGAACGGCGCGAGCGCCTTTATTCCAGGCCAGCTTATTTTGGCAAACAAAGAGCGCATTGTGTGCAATGGTGAGCTTGGCATTGTTACAATCGATGGCAATACCGAGTTTAAGCTCGGCGATAAAATTGATGTTATTATCAATGAAATCAAAACAGTCACACGCTCAATCATCGCGAAACCGACGCGTGAATTCGCGCCAGTCGCGCAGTAATAATCACAATTTGTTTGCAAGCCGCCACGTTGATGGCGGCTTTTTTATTTAGCGGGCCAAAGACATGATTTGCAGCCGCAGCTCGTCGAGTTTTTCATCGTCAAGCTCTTGCATTTTTTGCCACTGCGTTGGCAGCGTGCTTTGCAATTTTTCCAGCAAAGCGACCGCCTTAGGATCATTTTGCTGCTTCTCCAGCCACATTAACCAGCGGTGGTCGACAATCCCTTGCATGAGCTGATAAAGCTGATAATCGATATCAGGCTCAGCCGGACACGCGGCGGCCGACGGATAGAGCAGCTGCGCATCCGCTTCGCGCCCATCGGTCGGATCGAAAGGATCGGCGGTTGGCATTCTGCCGTGCCACTTTAAAAATCCGTCTGCGCCCACGCGCCACAGATAAAATCCCGTCGCCGCGCGCACATTATCGAGGTTGTAAAGCCACACTTGCTCCACTTTTTGCTTAACGCTGCGAATATCGGACAAATCGACGCCAAAGCCGTCATTGATCAGCACTAAATCAAATAAATCCAATAAGTTATGATCAGCCACGCTGTTTAAATGGCCAGCGACTTTCACTTTTGGCGCAATGACCGCCATCGCGTTGCTCAGCTTAGCAAATTCGTCCGCATGGCCGGGGTTGCTCGGCTCATCAGCAATCGACCAAACAGGCCCCGATCGCAGCCTTTTCGCGTAACGATTTTGAATATTGGCGATAATTTGCGCCGCGCCGCTCGCCCCTTTTACTGCCAGCAAGCGCTTCGCCGGCGCATACGCTAAAGGCGTGAAATAGCCAAGATCGGTCACCTCATCAAACAGCTGCTCAAAGGCTTGCTCATTTTTTTCTGAGTCGGGAGTAGGGAATGGCGGCGAGATCCCTGTCAGCCCGAGTTTTTTTAAGTAATTGAGATCGCACAATAAAGCCTCATCAGCGGTTCGTGCAAGCTCATCAAACCAACCAAATTGTACCTGTTTTTCAAGATAAACACCGACAGGCTTGGTCAATTTCGGCAGCTCAACATCAAGCACAGAGAGCTTAAATGGCACGCTCAAAGTTTGCCCGCCGGGGAGCACGATCTGCAATTCGCCTTGATAATCATCTGGTTTTGCGTCTTGCGCAATATCGACCCGCAGCGTCAAGCGCCGCGCATTAGCCAGCTCATTTTGGTTAGGAAGCGGCGCAAAGCGCAGCAGATCATTGCGCGCCACCAGCAAAGTCGATGAAAGCGAGGTGCGGCTTAAATGCCACTGTCCCCAGTGCCACGCGTAGTTAAATGGTTGTTTATTGTCATTTTTTGACTGGAATTTTTTAACCACCACCATCGGCGCGCCAAAAGCCTTTCCTTGCGCAAACTCAAACTCAAACAGCGCTGAGGTGCCGGGCGCGGCGAGTTGCTGTTCGCTTTTTACTTGCAAGGTGCTTTTTTCGCTGCGCTTTGGCTGCCAAGCCGCTGTTGGCCAGTTGTTATTCCACCATTTTTCACGCTCAGCAAAAAACGTCTCTAAAATTTGCTTGTTATTGGCGGGCGTGACCATCACCGCATTCAAAAACTGACTATCGAGCGTATCGCCGCGTAGCGTCACCACAACCGGCGCGCCGCTACTAGAAATTTGTGCGCTAATTTGCGAAGCAGCCTTTTGCCCCACTTGCTGCCAGCTCGTCGCCTCTTTTGGCGTCAAATCGCGGCGATTTTGCAGATATACGTTGCTGATCCACTCCGTACTCGACATCTTTTTGCTGTAGATCTCTTTATCATCGATAAAAATTTTGCGCTGCAGCGGATGCGGCAAATATTCCCACTCGCCCGGATCGTGAAAAAACAAAGTGATCAGCCACTCGCCTTTTGTCAGCGGCAGCGTTAATTTTTCAATGCCGCGAATGCCATCAATCATGAGCGGATCGGCCGCTTGCTGACGGTTGCCGCGATCAATGGCCTGCAGATTTTCACCTTCAAGCAGCGCCGATGAAGGATCAACGCCAGTAAATCCCGGCCACACTGCGCTGTCTGGCGCGCCAAAATCAAGCGCCAACACATTTTCCCCCAGCGGCTGCGGGGTCACTATTGCCACATTTTCAATCGTCAATGGCGTTTCATCGCGGCCAGAAAAAATGATCACCTGCTTAAGCGCTTCTAAATTAAGCTTTTTTCCCGCAGGAGTGCGCAAACTTGCCATCGGCACCGTGAGCTCAAATTTGCCCGGCGGCAGCACGCGCTCGAGGTTGGCGCGATCGGCGTAGCCTGGCGAATCGGTGTCGTCAGCGCGCAGCACCAAAATCGCGTCGCGCGCGTTGGGGTTTTCACCTTTGATCACAAACTGGCTAGTCGGACTGATATTTTGCAGCTGCGCAAGCTCTAAACGGTACTGCGCGTGGCAAGCAAAACTGAGTAAGCAGGTTGTTAACACTGCAGAAAATTTTCGCATCGAAAAGGGAAACAAAATGCGCTCCTTAAACTTGCGCCAATGCACCACAGGTGCTTGCACGTTGACAAAGCTGCCTAGCAACGCTTAAGCAGAGTTATGTTTGTCTTCAGCTTTTGCACATAAATCAAGCTGATAGAGTGGGGTTGGCATTTTGGGCAACCGCGTTAGTACCGGCGCGCCCGTAATGCGCTCAAGCTGATCAATGCGGCGGATGGTCGTATCAGCAAACTCTTGCAAAATGGCGCCGCCCGCGCCAAGTAGCACGCCGCCCAAAAAGCCCGCGATGGCAAAAACAATCACCGGCAAATTGCTCGCGCGCGTCGGCGAGTAAGGCTGATCAATAATTTTGATCCTCTTATCTTGCTCAAAAACGCCCAGCGAGCTTGTCAAACGCGCTTTTTCTTGGCGCACCAGCAGCTCTTCAAACGACTTACGCTTAACTTCAAGGTCGCGCTCAAGCTTTAAGATCTCCTGCTGCACGGCGCCTGAGCTATTTATTTTCAGCTGTAAAGAGTCGATGATCCCTTGCAGCGCCGCCGTCTCTTCTTTCAATGTTTCTGCGCGGTTACGCGACTGCTGCAAACTTTCAAGCTGGCTGACCAGCAGCGGCACACTCTCATCGCTGCCCATCGTCGTAGCGCTTGCCATGTCCCACAGCGCATTCGCATTAGACCCAACCACAGGCTTGGTGCTTTTCATCATCTCTTCGCGCTGAGCTTCAAGCCTTTTTAAATCATTGAGCGCCGTCTGCACCGCGCGGTGCTGATCCGTATAGCGCGAGCGCAGCAATGTCAGCTCGCTACGGCGCTTAACAATTTGATCTTCTAATTTGCCGATCACGGGGTTTGTACGCGAAAGCTGCTCATCAAGGCTGCCCAAGCTTTTTTGCGCGCCGGCCATTTCCGATTGTTTTTCAAGCAATTTTTGCTGCAAATAGTCCAATCGAGTTTGGTTTGCCAACTGCAATTCGGGCAGCGCATCGGCATTTTCATTACGAAACGTCACCAGCGCATTTTCCGCTTTATCAAGCTCTTCACGGCGAAATTTAATGTGTTCGGAGAGAAAATAGCTCGAATCTTGCATCGATGAGCGCTCAGGTGCGAGCAGCTCTTCAATCACAAAACTGCTGACCGATCTTAGCGTTTCAGCCATCCCTTCCGCTTTGTTCGAGCGGTACTCGATACGGATCATATCCTTACCCGCAATACTCATCGCTAAGTTGTCAGAGAGCAGCTGCAGCACTTTGTCGGACTCTTTCGGATCGCTATCATCCGAAATAAGCTTTAACTCTTTGGCCACTTTGCCAAGAATGTGGCGGCTGTGCATCAAACTTTGCAGCCCCGTAAAACGCTCATTCATCTGCGCGGAGACCGATAAATCGACGAGAAAAGGGTTCATGCTCGATGTTTCTTGAATAAGCATGCTGGTGTGCGCAATGTATTTTCTGTCGCTAAACGTGCCAATCGCGATGCCAAACAGCGTTAACAGCAGCATCGGCAGCAGTAAGGTGTAGCGGCGTCGCCAGAGCAGATCGATAAGTAAAACCAGCTTAAAAGCGAATGAATTCATAGTTTTTCTAACAACATTGATAATTGCTGCGCTTTGCGCTGCCAGCTGTGCTCACGCACATAGTCACGTTGCTTGCTGCTTGCAGGGAAATATTTAATTTCTTCAAGACGTTGGATCATCTGCTCAGCATTTTTTATGATATGAATATGTTCAGAATAGACTTGAGCTTCATAAAAGTCTGTTGCAATAATGGGCCGCGCAGCAGCGAGATACTCCTTTAATTTTAAAGGGCTACACGCTTGGATCTGCGAATTGAGGACAAAAGGCAACAAACTCACGTTCCAATGCTGACTGTAACTCGCTAAGTGATGATGCGCTCTTGGACCTAAAAAATGCACATTTTTATATCGCTGCAAGCACGCCGCATGGATGCTCATTTCCCCAATAAAAACAAAGTGCCAGTTTGGCAAAGCCGCGATCACCTTTTGCAACAGCGCATAATCGAGCCACGCGGCTAACGAGCCGTAAAATCCGGCGATCGGCCGTCCATCATCGGGCAGATCTGCCGCGCGCGGCTTTTGCTTGGCGAACAATTTTAGCGACACGCCATGAGAGAGCAGCGCGAGCTGTGGCTTACGCGGCTTTTGCTTGGCTGCGCACGGCCGCGATTGCGCCGCTTCATGTTGAAGTAACGCTTCAAATTTATTGAATAAATTTTGTTGCGTGACGATGATAAGATCAGCTTGCTGACTTATTTGCCGCTCTCGCTCGTCGATCAGAGCTTTATCAACCTGAGGCAGCGCGCCATAGTCATCGCAGCAATAATAGACAAACGCGCTTGTGCCAAGTTTCTTATACATATCCGCGGCGGTTGGCAAGGTCGCCCACAAAATAGGCGCGTGCAGCTGGTGCTGCGCTAAAACAGGCTGCAGTTGCCAACTTAAAAGCCAAGCGGCTAATTTTCTTAATAAAAAATTGTTTGGCGCGGGAATCGTCAGCGGCTCCACAATAATTACATTTTTCGCGTTAAACTGTGTGGCCATTGCGCTTTTTTGCAGCTCTTTTGCACCCAAACTCGTTTGTGGTGTGCTTTTTTTGGCGAAAACTTTATCAGCACTTTTGCGCATAAAACTGCCTATTTTTAGGCAAATACGCAGCAGATCGCGCCGATTAAACTGCGGCTTACGCATACCAATAGAGTTAACCCACACCACTTTACGGCTTTTAGCAAGCTCGCTCATAAGGTGCTGCGTGCTTGAGGGAAGTTTTCCCCAATCTTCACCAAAAACAATCAGATCGCGGGGCTTCATTGTCTCTCTTCATCGGTTAAATCGCGCACTTTTTTGGCTGGGATCCCAGCAGCTAGCACGAAAGGCGGCAGATCTTTGGTCACTACACTGCCCGCCACCACGACCGTGCCGCGGCCAATGGTAACGCCCGCGAGCACAGTAACTCCTGTGGCCAACCACACGTCCTCTTGCAAAATTATTTCCCCAACTTGTTGATCAAGCTCAGGACAATTAGCCGCGCGCAAAGAGCTGCTCAGCGGATGCCCAGGATAGCCGGCAAGAAATGCGCGCCCAGCAATTTTGACATTATCACTGAGCACAACCCGCGTCGCACAAGCAATGGTCGTTTGCCAGCCAATATCAACATTGTTACCAATTAAAAGCTCCGGCGGCGCCGCACTCGCCGTGCGCGCGCTAAAAGTGCTTTGCCCACAAATTCGGCAATTATCGCCAATCTCTACAAGCAAAGGCCCCGTGATCAGAGGCATGCCGCCATAAAGATAGAGATTTTTCCCGCATTGGCGCACAGCTCCCTTAAATAGCGGCGTCCAAAAAAGGGTACGCGAGGAGAAGTGCCAAAACGCGGCCAAGGCGTTGAAGGAGAGATAAAGTGCTCTCGCTAGCCACTTTGGTAGCGGCAAGCTGGCACAACGTATCGCTTTGATAATTTTATACAATCTGACAGCGGCGGGGTGTCTGCTGCTTTTTAGCCACTGTTTAACAGCGTGAATGGTCATTCGCATTACCAGCCATGTTGAATAAAACTAAGTCTAGTAATAACAATGAGATAAGTAAAAATTGAGGATTGGAAAACTGCTGCTATTTGTATGAAAATAGCAACAGTGAAATTTAAATTATTTTAATCACGCCATTCATATTAATTAAATGCGCGCGCTATTTTTGCATTTCCCTGCAACTCATATTTAGCAACGTGATTGCTGATAAATATCGATTCGCCTTTTTTAAAGGTGACCTTTTCTTGTTCGCTAATAGCCGTCACTTCGCCGTCAATACAGAATAATATTTCTGCGCTGCGCATAAATTGTTTAGAACTATTATTTACACAAACAATTTCAAAAGCAAAGTCATCAACAGGAACGGGATATAATAATTTATCTTGTTTTACCAAAGGTAATAATTTTATTGACTCTGCGGGTTTGGGTGAAAAAATGGTATTATCAATCAGCTCAGGTAAATCAATATATTTTGGCGTCAATCCTGCGCGAAGTACATTATCAGAGTTAGCCATAATTTCTAATGCAGTTCCTTGCACATATGCGTGTGGCGTTTGCGCAGATAAATACATTGCTTCGCCCGGCTCAAGCTCAACAATATTAAGCAGTAGTGGAGAGAAGAGGCCAATATCATTTGGGTAATGTTCGCGAAAGTTTTTAATATAGGCAAAAATAGCGTTCATTTGTGGATCATTTGTGGAATGCTCTATTTTTAAAAATAGCTCTTCTAATGCCCTATCTTTATCCGCATTGTCTAGAGACATGATCGCACTAAAGAACATTTTAAGCCCATCGCTATTTGGCGATTTTTTAAATTCATCCAGACTTTTATTTAACACAGATATAGCGATTACATTAAAAAACTCTATTATCTGCTCAATAGCACGAAAACCATTCATCGCTTTAAAATGCGTCAAAGCATAAACTAACTCAGGTTTATGATTTGGATCTTTGTAATTTCTTTTAGCATCATTTATTGCTAAACCTTTTTTATTTTCCAGCGCAAAACCTTGCTGCGCTTTTAATAGATCTGGATGCACTTGAATAGAGAGTGGCGTTTGTGCAGATAACACTTTAAACAAAAATGGCAATTCACCAAAGCGAGTAGCTGTATATTCACCAAGCAGAGCCACTTTATCTGCGTTAATAATATCGATGAGCGCTTGATCTGTGCTCTCATTTTTTGAGCAGCCGTTCACATGAGCCCCCATCCAGATCTCTGCTTGCGGCTCATTATTGCTATTTTTTATACCAAATAATGTCGTTATTGCGGTCTTACTACCCCAAGCATAATTCTGGATCACATTTTTTAGCTTGAACATGGTGCTTGTCATTTTAGATATTCCCTGCTTTTAGCAAAAAAGAAAAAATATCTCACTATCGGAAAAAAATAAACAATCATTTTATAAAAATGATTAAAAGCGCATTTAAAACAAGCAAATCTGCTTAACAAGCGATCTTAGCTGGCATTTTTTATTGATTGCATCGCCTCTGCTGCGGAGAGCAGCAAGGCACAACAAATTAAATAATAATTATTATCACACGCCAGCATTCAAAAAATTTTCACAAAATAAAAAGTTTTCTCGTTTAAATAATCGATTGACAAAAAAATGCAAATGTTATAAAAATATTTTGTTTTTTATTTTAAACCTTCGTTATTACTTTAATAACTCAGACTTTAATTTCTATTTTTTTGGGGAGAGAAATGCAAAAGTTTAGCAAGGCGCAGATAAGTTTACATTGGATAACATTTTTTTTATTAATTATTTCTTATGCAAGTATAGAATTAAGAGGCCTATTTGATAAACCATCTCTTCCTTACATGATCATGAGAGGGCTACATTATAATGCATCTATTTTAGTCTTCATCATAATGGCAATCCGCTTGGTGTTACGCAAAATTTATCCTGAGCCACAAATTATTCCTCAGCCACCTCATTGGCAACACATTATTGCTAAAGCTATGTATTTTGCACTCTATTCACTCTTCTTTATTTTGCCTATATTAGGCACTTTAGTGATGGCTGCTGGTGGAAAAAGCTGGTTACTATTTGGGGTGATCAATATTGAGCCATTCATCGAACAAGATATTGATTTAAGATCGATGATCAAAGAATGGCATATTCTTTTAGCACAGATTGGCTATGGATTAATTGCTATCCATGCTTTGGCTGCTTTATACCATCATTATATTGTTAAAGATAATGCTTTACTGATCATGATGCCTGATAAGAAAGAAAAATAATCTCAATAATTAACAAGCCCTAGTGAACTCTCGTACGCTAAGGCTTGTGTTAAAATATATTTTAATTTAGCTCACATTAAAAAGCACATTTGCCAATTTCTTTGGCTTTATTTATGCTTTTATCAATCAATGACAATGCTTTTTCGTCACCAATTTTCTCGCGCAATCCTGCCAATAATTTTTCTGCAGTAGATTCTGATGTCGCACTGACCAAACAGCTGTACGCATTTTCTATTTTTTTCGAAACATCATCTATCGCTTTTTGATCTGCATAATTAAGCGTAATGGTGTCATTAATTGAGCGTGACATTTGACTGACAACGTCACCAAATTTATTGAGTTTATCTACGCTTAATTTTTTTAAATCTTCATCCTCAATTTTATCTTGCACAAAATCAATCGCGTCATTAACGGCTTCTTGCGCTTTATCAACCGCATAATTAACTTGATCACAGCCGGCTAAGACTAATAATAAAAGTGGTATACCTATTATTTTTTTCATTTATATTCTCATTCCAATTTAGATAAAAGACGTCTCTAGTTAATCGTTAAAAAATTATATTTGCAACGGTATTATTCTATTATTTTTGTTTTTTAAGCTGTTCCATCTGAATTTGATATCCATTTGAGAATATTCGGCAATTTGCATGCTCGTCGGTGGTGCGAAATGAGGTCGAGCCGATGCGGCACAGTAGCCCACTGTAACATTTTTTTAATATATCGATATGGCGCGACGTAAGGCCGCGATCGATTTCAGCGTTGATCTCGCGTAATTTGGCATCGATCTCGGTAATGCTTTTGGTGTGATTCTCTTTTGCAAACGCAACGTAGCTAACAAGAAGCTCACTTTTTTTCCTATCTCCTTGCAAAGCAAGACGTTTTTCCATCAGCGACGACTGCTGTAAACCGGCGTATTCGATGTCCAGCATCGCATTGAGGTGGCGCTTTTGCTCCAAAAATTCGCTCAGGCTGGCAAACAGCCGGATCTGCGTCAACACGCCCGACGACGCGCCAATCACAACCGCTCTCACCATGCCATCAACCAGATGCGTGCCGCCGGTCAAGGTGCCATGATTTCCTGCGCGATCAACGGCTAACAAGTTGCTGTCGGTGCGAGTAAAACAGTGAATCGCATAGCCCAAAATGCGGATATCACCTTTCGCTTCGATTTTGGCGTACTGCGCGAATTTAAGCTGCACCGCGCCTTGCGCATTGATTGTTGCAGTGTATTGATTTTCCACCGTGGGCTGACGTCCGACAATGCCATTTAAAATGATCACATCTTTGCCAGCGATAATAGAAGCGGACTCAACAATGCCGCCCACCGTGACGCTGCCAGTGGCGTTCACCAGCATGCTCGGCTGAATATCGCCGTTGATCACGATGCTGCCATTAAATTCAATGTGGCCAGTGCCAACCGTCACCGCGTCTAAAACGAGCGCTTCTTCGACTTCCACGCCATTGGGATGCAAAATGGGGATCCCCGAGCGCGCCGCATAGATATTTTGCTGCGATGCGTCAAACACGCTGCCAGGGAAAAGCGTTAAAGGCAGCTCCTCGCCTGCCTTTGCCTCGACAACTTTGCCGGTCACAGTATAACCATTAACGCCATGGGTTGCCGGCTGATACGTCGCCAGCAATTGCCCTTCCTCCACCATGATAAGCTTGCCAAGGTCGCGCATGTCGACAGTGCCGTCACCGCGATCCTGCGGGCGCAAAACGCGTTCTTTGGCATCTTGAACCAGATAGAGTAGCTGAGCATTTTCTCCGGCAATCGCGGATTTCCCAAATGCTATCGGCGCTTCAACCCGCTGGCCGCGTTTGAGTTTTAAAGAATAACTGAATAATTTGCGCAGCATTTCTTTTTTGATCCCGCGCACGATGAGGGCATTGCCAAGCGCATGCAGCAGGTCGCTCCCTTTTAACTGCGCGCCGCCGTAGGGGCCGGTTACAGTGAGATAGGCGACCATCTCTTTTTCATCAAGGGTGACAGCGACGGAAGCGTTGCGCCGCTCAGCCAAGAGCAGCGGCTCTGGCGGCTCCTTTGCACCTTCTGCGTTTTCTGTACTCTCTTCGTGTATTTCTTGATCGCGCAGCTCTTTTGGCTCTTCTTTTATGGCAGCGGCTTGCTCTTCTTGGTTTAGCTCAGCGATAAACTGCGCGATGTTTTCATCGTAACAAAAAAAAGAGTCGATCTCTTTTTCTGTAAGCCATTGATAAAAATCATCTTTAGTGATCTGTGGTTGTCCTTCGCCGATTGTTGCGCCGGCCACAGCAAACACACTATTACCATCTTGTGATAGCTGTAACAAATCACCTAACATATATCCTCCAGCCAAGTATGCAGCTATTCCCTATCGCAACAGTTTATACAATCAATACATAGTGTTACCGATTGCCAACAAGCAATGAGAGCACCGTCGCACAGCAAGCGCGTAAAATCAGACCCAGCACAAAAACAGCGATTTGCAAAAGTTACGCCATTTTTGCGCAAAAATAGAAAAAAAACTTTTTTTACTTTAGAATTTCGCCTCCTTAATCAAAGAGTTTTCATTATGTCATTACCAGCTTGCCCAGTTTGCCAATCCCCTTACACCTACGAAGATGGCGCACTTTTGATCTGTCCAGAATGCGCCCACGAGTGGTCTGCCAATGCAAGTGAGGCGGAAGAAGCGCAGCGCGTCATTAAAGATGCAAATGGCAATGTGCTGCAAGATGGCGACAGTGTCACGGTGATCAAAGATCTTAAAGTGAAAGGTTCATCGCTGGTTGTCAAAGTCGGCACGAAAGTGAAAAACATCCGTTTAGTTGATGGCGATCATGATATTGATTGTAAAATAGACGGAATTGGTGCAATGAAGCTAAAATCAGAGTTTGTGAAGAAGATTTAAGCGTGGCCTGATCAGCCATTAATTTGAGCAACCTTTTGCAAACTAAGAGGATTTTGTACTGATGAGCCCTTCTATTTATCCCCAGATCTGCGTGTTGTGGCATCACTTACAGCTCAATCAAGCAATGCAACCATCTGATTGCATTGTTATTTTTTCTGATAGCGACTTTCGTGTCATCGAGCACGCTGCCGCGCTGTATAACCAGCAAGCGGCCTTGCGCATTCTTATTGTGCAAAGCACTGACAGTGCGCCGCTAAGCGAAGAAGAGCCATTTGAAATTCAAGAACTTTTGGCTGATCATGGCGTTGAGCCAAATGCGATTTACACACTTCCTAAAGAAGATTTTGATCAGGAAAATGTTGCTCGCGTGCTCAACCACCCCAAAAATTTGCTTATTGCAACAGCGCCTTACGCGCAAAAAAACCTCTCGGCTCAACTCACCGCCCAGTTTTCTGACGTTACGCTGACTTTTTCATCGCCGGCGCTTGAGCCCATCGATTACGCAAGTAGCGAGCTGCCATTTATTTTTCTTACCCAAAAGGTTTTAGAGAGCGCAACACGTTACAACTGGAAAAACAGCGCCTTTAGTGCAGGAGAGAGGCGCGCGCTGCAAGCTTATCAACAGCTTAAAGCGCTGCTGACTTAAAACCGCTCGCACAACACTATCTGCCAAAAATAAAAAAATCCGAAAGCTTAAGCATTCGGATTTTAAATTTTTCAACCAAAGTCGCTCGATCTTAATCTTCTGGCTCAGCTTCAATATACTCTTCGCCAGCCACTCGTGATGTAGAGCAAAGATTATAAACTGTATGTTTATGATTAATTTTCTCTAAATATTTAAACCAGCACAGCGCATGTGGTGACTCAATCGCACGCCGCCCTTTAGTTTCATCAACAAACCGTTGTTGTTCTTCATTTTGTGGCTGCATTGTCTCTTCATACAATGCTTTCATGGTACGTCCACACGATTCCAAAAGCTGTGCTTCTTTGATAGTGAAATAGCCTGATCGGGCAAAACCTTTGGGAAAATGCTTGTCATCAAAAAATTTTTGACCACTAAACATTAACGAGCTCCTTTACATAATAAACCAACTTTCCTTTGCCTTAGGCAAACAGAAAAAAATCACTCTTTAAACAATCAATTACTTATTGTTATTGGCTTTATAGCTGCATTTTTTTGATCTGTCGAGTACCTAACGACAGAAAAATTATTAACTTTGTTGCCAAGCACAATAAATCTCAAGTAAATAGAGTAAGATATGCTCATTAACGGTTTTTCAGGTAACGCTTACGGCGCGCCTCTTTGTTTTCGGCTTTCTCCTGCGCCTTTTGCTCGGCCGCTAAACGCGCCGCTTCTAACTCCGCATCGATCATGGACGGCTTTTCTAACGTGATAGCCCCAAGCACACCGGTTCGCAGATCGTTGAGCAAAATTTCGCCCGCTTTGTGCAGGTCAACCACGCCGCCTTGACGCAAACAGCCGCGCTTTTTCGCGATTGCCGACAGCCACTCTTGGTCGCCCTGCAAATCGTCAGCAAGCTGGTAGCGGCTTTGCAGCAGCGCAGGGTACTCCGCCGCTAAATAGTTGACCAGATACGCCGCCACCTCTTGGTGCTCCATCGCCGTGTCCTTGATTGCGCCAGTCGCCGCTAAGCGAAAGCCACTGTGCGGATTTTCCACTTTTGGCCACAAAACCCCAGGCGTATCAGATAGCACCACGCCATTTTGCAGATTGATGCGCTGCTGCTGACGCGTGATAGCGGGCTGATTTCCAGTTTTAGCGACCACTCTTCCAGCTAACGTATTGATAATTGTAGATTTTCCAACGTTGGGAATGCCGACAATCATGGTGCGAACATTTTTTCCCACCGCAACGCGATGCGGCACCAGCTGCTGGCACAACAGCAAAAGATCATGCACTTCACGTGGCTTAGAGGTTGTGACCGCGACCGCTTGCACGCCCGGCGTCTGCTCGAGGTGGGTTATCCACTGTTTGGTCAGCTCAGGATCGGCAAGGTCACGCTTGTTAAGCACTTTTAGCACAGGCTTATCTTTGCGGATTTTTTTTAAATGCGGGTTTTCACTGCTAAAAGGGATGCGCGCATCCAACACTTCAATAAAAACGTCGATGCTAGGAAGCGCTTTTTCGATCTCCTGAATTGCTTTATGCATATGTCCAGGAAACCATTGGATAGAATTATTGATCATTACAACAGGCTCTAAATTCAGGCTTTCTTGTTACCAAGAAAGCCTTACGTTACGGCAAAAACAACCATTATGCTGCTTTTAGTGAGTCGCTGGTAGGTGATTTATCAAAAAATAGTTTGTATAGCATAATGCCAATCACCATTGCTTTGATCATCATCATCTGCGTGCTGCCATAATAAGCGGCCATGCCGACAAAACCTGAAAGCAACATCAGCTGACGATAACGGCGCAGCGTTGTCATGTACAGAGCCAGCAAAATGATACCCAGATCAGCAAATTGCAACCCAACCTGCCAAGTCGGCGCGCTCATAAAGTTACTCACGGCAAAATAGAGGATGTACGACACACCGCCGCCCATCACCGTTGCGAGCACAATAATGAGCCATTTTGGCACGTTCATAAAATCTTTGGCGTAGCGATACGTGTTCACCGAGGCAACCGCAAGATTTAAAATAACTTTTGGCCACCATCCCATTAAAAATGCCCAGATGGTGTCGTTGGCTGCAGAGCCAAACGCGGCGTAGCGTGTAAATTTCATGCTGTTGAACACGGTGATGCTTATGTAAAAAGCAACCGATGTCCACCCTAGAATTTCGGTGATCATTTCTAAATTCATGCGATTATGGCCTCTTTCTGATCTAGCAAACGTTTACCTCCCGATACTAAGCCAAGTGATACTTGTAAGCAACGCCTTGCGACTTATTATTCCCGACATTATCTTTCTTAGCTATTTTTACTATTAGATACCTCGTTAATACGCTAACGTAGTAGAATCCACATAACCTGCTGATCTTGCTGAAAAAGCGAGCAAAATGTTGGGTAATTGTCATTTATCAAACCGTAACACTATGAATATAGAGAGATTTTTCATGGAGCAATTAATTTTAATTCTTAATGCAGGCAGTTCTTCGTTAAAATTTGCGGTCATGGCAGCTGAAAATGGCAGAATTTTACTCTCTGGTCTTGGCGAATGTTTTGGCTTGCCCAACGCAAGGATCAGCTGGAAGGAAAATGACACCAAGCACGAGCAGCCACTGCAAGCTAAAGAGGGTCATCATGAAGAGGCAATATCAATAATTGTTTCATTGGTTGATAAATTACAACTTACAAAACAGCTAGTTGCAGTTGGACACCGCGTAGTTCATGGCGGCGAAAAATTTTCGCACTCGGTGAATTTGACAGGCGAGGTCATTGCAGAAATCGAAAAGATCAGCGAACTTGCGCCGCTGCACAACCCAGCGAATGTGCAAGGGATCCGCGCGGCAATTAAAGCGTTCCCGACGTTGCCACAAGTTGCTGTTTTCGATACGGCTTTCCATCAGTCAATGCCAGCAAAAGCGTATTGTGAAGCGGTTGATAACAGCTGGTACAAAGAGTATGGGATCCGCCGCTATGGCTTTCATGGCACCAGCCACTACTTTGTCAGCAACGAATGCGCCAAATTGCTTGGCAAGCCTATTGAGCAGTGCAATTTGATCACCGTGCATCTTGGCAATGGTGCGTCGGTTTGCGCGGTTAAAAATGGCAAATCGTGTGATACATCAATGGGTTTCACGCCATTAGCGGGCCTTATGATGGGCACGCGCTCTGGTGACATCGATCCTGGGATCATCGAATTTTTACTCGGCAAAGGCGTTTCGGTGCAAGAAGTTTTCACCACCCTTAATAAAAAATCGGGCTTTTTGGGAGTGTCGGGGCTAACTTCTGATGCGCGCGGCATCATCGAGGGGATTGAAAACGGTCACGCTGGCGCCAAAATGGCCTTTGATCTCTTCTGCTACCGCGTTGCCAAGTTTATCTCATCTTATTTAGTGGCGCTCGATAGACTCGATGGCATTGTGTTTACTGGCGGTATTGGCGAGAATTCACTGCCTATTCGCCAAGAAATTTTACGCCACCTGCAAATTTTAGGTTTCGTCGAAGACGAAAAGGGCAACCAAGCGGCGCGCTTTGGCCAATCAGGCAAAATCGCCCACTCCGCGATGTTTAATGCAGGCGTGTTTGTGATCCCAACCAATGAAGAATGGGTCATTGCCCAAGAAACAGTAAAAACAGCTAAAAAATAGCGTTTTTGCAAAAACGAACAGCAATCTCATGAGCGAGTTTCTTTGCCGAGTTTTAAGAAACTCGCTTTATCTCACGCATTACAAAAATAAAAAAGTTAACTGCTATCTATTTCATTAGATAGCCGAAAATAAAAGAAGAATATAAATAATAAGTTACGGTTAACTGACCGCTGTGCAACCGTTCCTTTGGCGGTATAACTGATTCAGAGTGCTTACTTCAACGACAGGGCCTAGCATTTTTACGCGCAATGTGTATCCTTCGACACCGGAACTTTTTGCTGTTTGCACGCCTGTGTAGCTGAATTTATCCACAGCGAGATGCAACAAATTGAATTCGTGACGGTAAATTGAAATATAAGCTCTCCATCGTAGCGCATCGAGAACTTCGCACGGTTCATTTGCTCTAATGATAAATCGCCAGCCTCTATCTTCACCGTAGAAATCGAGAGGAAAGTGTTTGTCGAGGTTCTTTTTCATCGCGGATCACTGTTGTTATTACTTAGTTGACATTTTAGCGTCAAATTCTAAGCGTGTGAAATAATTGCATATAAAATAAAGAGATGCATTGCGAACAACTGCCAGCACAAAAATATAACCGTTAATACTTTTGCTGCAGCAAGCTTGATCCTTTATGAAATTATTTAAATATTTTTTTAGCCTTATTGTGAGCAGGATCTTCCATGTGCCGTTTTTTGCTTATATTTACCACTGTTTTCTTTATGCTCCTGCCCCCAAGCTATGCGCAGGCTGTCGGGATCACTGGCGCCGCGTGTTTTATCGCCGATGAAACAGGCCGCGTGGTCGTGGTCAAAGACAGCTTAACCAAACGCTACGCTTTGCCCGGCGGCTACATCAAAAATAATGAAAGCCCGCAAGAGGGAGCCGTGCGCGAAACGCTGGAAGAGACGGGGCTTGCGGTCGAGATTGTCAGCGAGCTCGCGCACAGCAATGGCGCATTGCTATTTGCGTGCAAAATCAAAGAGCCGCTTGCAATCCATCACGAATCGATGAACTTAGCGCTGTTTGCCGCGTGGCGCGCGCCTTTTTTTGGCAGCGAAATCCAAAACGCCTATTTAATGCGCCCAAACAGCGAGCTGCTGATGAACAGCCGTTTCCCTGGACAAGTGGAACTATTTAACGATTTTACGCAGCGCACGCCAGCAAGCAAAACCTTTACTGTCGATGATTTTCACACGCTCGGCGACCCACTTTTGCTGTGGAGCAGCCAAATCAACTTTAAGTTTCAAGAAGTTGTCGTAGAATTGCCAGAGATCTTTTCAGGCTTTGTCCACGCCATTTTGGTCTACAGCTCAGCGCTTGGCAGCGGCATGATCTACTTTTTACTGCTGCCATTTGCGCTAGCCTCAGGCGGCCTCAAGCGCGGCACTCAGCTTCTTGCAGGCCTTGTGCTCACTTCTTTTGCAATCGTCGTTATCAAGCAGCTGTGCGCGCTGCCGCGCCCCTCACACCTTTTTCCTGATCTGCTGATAGGCAGCGACCCTTACGGCTACACCATGCCGAGCGGCCATACCGCAACGGCGTTTATGCTGTGGGGATTGATCTATTTTTGGCTGCGTCATTTAGGCAAATCAACCCTTTACCTTTGGATAGTTCCGGGAATTTTGGTCGGCTTAAGCCGCATCTATCTGGGCGTACACTTCTTTTTTGACGTGCTGGCAGGCGCGTTACTCGGGATCATCGCAGCGCTGCTGGTCCAAAAAATAGCCGAGAAAAATTGGCAAATTCGCCCGTGGTTTTGGGTCTGTGTAGGTCTTATCACGCTTGGCAGCGCCGCCTTTTTCATGATTCCCTATTTGGTTTACTGCACGCTCATTTCGTGGACGTTAACCTTTGTATTTTTTACTAAATTTCCCGCAGAAAATTTACACAGCACGCGCTTTAGCCCCTTTGCCTTTATCATGACACTGGTCGGCATTTTGATCACAGGCGGCGCGTTTTACGGGATCAATATCATCTCAAGCAACAGCAAAGATATCTTACTCGCGCAGTCGCTATGCATTGTTTTATTTACGATTTGGACAAGCGTGCTCACGCCTCGTTTTTCTTTTCGTTAACCTTTTAATAGAAAAAGCGTGCTAAAACAGCACGCTTTTTTTACGCTCAAAGCGCAGGTTTTTTACTCACCGGCATGGCGTACATTTTTTTCACAAAAGGGGCAATTTCTGGAGCGATGCTGCTCATTTTTTGTGTAAACAACTGTTTTTCTTGCTCAGTCACGCTTGGGTCATCAACCTCGGCGGCCAAATAATTGATAGGGAATAGCCGGTAATTTGCGTAAATTTGCTGATCAATCAACGCGGCAAGCTCTTCTGGAGTCGAGAAACCATCTTCGATCTGCTCGCCAAACGCGACATGCACACGCCGTTTTTTGCCAGTGATCCCCTGCACAATGCTCGAAATATCTTCAAACTCTTGTTTTTGATAGCTTCCTGTCGTCTGCAGCTGGTAAAGCTCATTCGCTTTCGCCACATCACAGGGATCATTTTCATAAGAGATGGTCACCGGCACGATGCGAAGCCCTGCCATGTACTCGCTAAACTGTTGCTTTTCTTGCTTGCCATTCATAAAAAACATTTTTAGCAGCGCAGGATCGGTCTTATCATCGCCATCCTTCGCGCGTCCCTCTTTTTGCGCAATCCAAATCGACTGCTTCTCATCCAGCGATGCTTTTATATATTTTGATAACTGGCTGAATGCATTCATCATTTCTCGAGGAGCTTTAGCCGAGCGCTTAACGATGAAGCTTTTGTTCAATTTCATCAGCTCTGTAGCGCACGGTTTTTTAAGCAAATTATCGCCGATCGCAATGCGCACCGTGTCAAAGCCGTTTTGGAACAAACTCCAGTTCACCAGCGCCGGATCCATTGAAATATCACGATGGTTAGAGATGAACAGATAGCTTTGATCTTTTTGCAGTTTTTCAATACCGCTGCAGCTAAAGCCATCGGAGCAATTTTTTAGCATCGTCTGCATGTAGCTTGCGATGTGCTGCTGCACGTCAGCCACCGTCACGATTTTTCCCCACTTTGAGCGCAAATATTGCTTTAACAGCGGGGTGAGCAACCAGCTAAAGGCACTGTTTTGAATGGCAAAACGGTACTTTATGATGGCATGCGTGAACTCTTTGTCGTTGATCAGGCGCGCGATAGCTTGGGGAACCTCATCGTCGTGATAAGGGCGAATATCAAAAAAGGGGTCTGTTGTCTGTTGCACGGCTTTACACTAGATTGAAAAATAAAGCTTATTATTTTATGTGCCACTTGATCCTGCAAGCGATCATTAAGCTTTAGCCACTATTTTTTCACATTCTCTGCTAAAAAGGCATCGAGAGATAATCTGCGCGCCACGCTTGGCGTCGTAAGATGCGCAAATTCAGCGCCATCTGCCAACTTTTGCCGCAGATCGCTGCTGCGAATAACCAGCTGCTCAGGACAAGCCAGCACACTCCAGCGCGCCAAAATTTGCTCAGCGCGGTAAAACTTTGCAAAATTGAGCAGATTATCAGGCCCCAGCACAAAGGTGAGCGTGCAGTCGCGGTGCTTCTCTTGCAAAAAATTCAGCAGATCCCACGTTGTCACCGCCTCCCCCTGCGAGCCTGTAATGTGCTGCTCATCGGTGCACAGCTGCAAATTGCCAAGCTTTGCGTCATGAATAAAATCCGCCACCCACTCGCAGCGCCGCGCAAATGGCGCCATCGGTTTTCCCCAAGCGTGGTGAAAACTTGGCACCAGCAGCACCCGCTCAAAAGCGGTGAGCCTTTGCAGCACGCTTAAGTGGCCAAGCGTTGGCGGATTAAACGCGCTGCCAAACACGGCCCATGACTTTTTAGCTATAAACTCGTTTTTATCCATCACTCTCTTTCCGCTTTCGCTGCTGCAAAATTTGACGCAATTTTATCGCTTTTGCGGTAATTTGTCGCCAAAACACGTTGTTACGATAAGGAAAAGCTATGCAAGAGAAAATTTGTGCGCAGATGCGCGTGCAGCCACACATCGATCCGCAATTTGAGATCGCAAGGCGCGTCGATTTTATCAAAAATAAGCTGCTGCAAAGTGGCTGTAAAACAGTGGTGCTTGGGATCAGCGGCGGCGTCGACTCGCTCACCTGCGGAAAATTGGCGCAGCTTGCGGTTGACGAGCTTAATCACAGCTGCGGCGCGCCCGCGTACCAATTTATTGCCGTGAGGCTACCTTACGCCACACAAAAAGATGAACCGGCTGCATTACAAGGAATTGATTTTATTCAGCCATCGCAACATTTATGCGTAAATATTCAGTCCTGCGTTGACCCTTTACACGAGCAAGTTTCGCAGGCTGTGCAAGCGATCGCACCAATGCCAAGTGCGAGCCACTGCGACTTTGTCAAAGGCAACGTGAAGGCGCGCGCGCGCATGGTGGCGCAATATGAAATCGCGGGGCTGCTAAATGGCCTCGTACTTGGCACCGACCATTCTGCGGAAAACATTACCGGTTTTTATACCAAATTTGGTGATGGTGCCTGCGACTTAGCGCCACTTTTTGGGCTCAACAAGCGCCAAATTCGCCAAATCGCGGCATTTTTAGGGGCGCCGGCGCATCTCGTGCACAAAACGCCCACCGCAGATCTTGAGGATCTCTTGCCTCTGAAAGCAGACGAAGCCGCTCTCGGGCTTACTTATGATCAAATTGATGATTTTCTTGAAGGAAAGCCGATAGCTGAGCAAGCCGCGCAGCGCTTGATCGCCATTTATTTAGCTACGCAGCACAAACGTCAGCCTATTCCAACTCTGTATGATCAAGAGTAACGCTTTGTTTGTTTTGTGATTTTTTTGCATGGTGACGACGAATTTCATCCGCCACCTGCTGGATCGCTTCGCCACTGCTCATGCCGCTGGCCATAAGATCGTGAATTTTATCAACAGCTTGCTGCTGCTCAGTGTGCGTTAATGAAAGATCAAGCATTGCAGGTTCCTCTTAACAATGGGAGCCTGCTTTATAACAGCTCACCGCCGCAACGACAAGCTGCATCATAAAATTGTCTTTTTTCACGCCCAAAACCGCGGCTGTTGCTAATAGATGAAACTCAGCTGCAGCGCGCCACCAAAGCTATTTTTGTCGATGCGCTCAGCCGCTACATCGATGGTCAATAGGCCAAATGGCGTCAAGCCAAAACCAAATGTCGCCATTTCATCGACTCGCCCAAGCGTGTCTTTCACCCAGCCGGCGCGCAGCTGTAGCCACTGCGTGACGTTAAGCTCGGCGCCAACGCGCATGGTTTGCGTGTCATCGTCAAATTGCGGCGCAGCGTGGGCGCTAAAATGGGTCTGCTTATTGAGATCAAAATCGGCGGTTAAAGAGCCTCTTGGTGAGACAAAAGCTAGCCCCACTGTATAAAGTGGCTTAATTTCATAAAGATACGAACTAGCATGCGCGACGGTTTCTATTTGTTTTGAAAAGAGATTTTTCGCCGCAAGCCCCATGCGAAGCGGCCCGTTTTGCCAAGCAACGCCAGCATCAAGGTTCACGGCCTTTTCATCGGTACGGTTTCGTTTTAACGCCCAATCATCAATATCGAATGTGGCAACCGATGCAACATAATGATAAGTATAAATTTGCTGCAATTTAGGAGTTACACCCAGCGCTACTTTTTGCCCAAGCAGCGGTACTTCTTTTGCGAGCGCAAGGCCAATTTCAAATAGGCCAAAACCAACCATGCGCGCCTGCGAATTGAGCGTCGAGGTCGGGCTATAATTTTCTAAGGCATTAATATCACTGTCAGAAATCTCAGGTAGCAGCGTTCCCTGTACATAACCTTTGGTAAAAAATACCCCTGAGAAATTTTTTCCCTTGATCCCAGAGACGCCGCCAAGTCCGCCAGAAACAAACGATTGGCTGCCTTTAATTTTTCGCAGTAGCTGCGCGCCATCTTTGCTCGTTTGCGGATTGGGCGAGTTTGAAAGCTCCGTCAAAATATCTTGAAACTCTTTGATATTGTTTAAATTATCGCTTGGATCGTGTAGTCCTGCGGCAAAAAAAGGAAAGGTAACTCCGATAGTTTTATTCGTCCCAAGCGTACTAAAAGCGGCCAACGCGGGATTATAAAAACCTGAAGAGAGAAAAGAGGCGCCAGCGACCCCGGTGCCACCCATCGCTTGAGCGCGTGCGTCAACAACATAATTATTGGCGGCGCTAGTACTTGAAATTGTTAACATGAGCAGGAGCATCGCGGCTTTTTTCATGTATCACGTCCTTGTAACCTAGAAGTGCGTTTGATCCCTAAGAGTTAAGTTATAGATAAGAAAACAAAAATTGACAAAATTGCCGGCGCAAGGGTGCGCGCTCCTTTGCACAGATCCTTAAGGTTTACATCACGCACGATTTTTTGTTTACAAAAAACGCTTCGCGAAGAGAAAATTGAAAAATTGAGAGCCAAAAAGCATATTGACTAAATCAAGCTCCAAACGCTCCTTTCTACGAAAAGCTGCCCCTGTTAATTTACTTGGTAACTCATAGGCATCTAGTTTTATGACTTTGTTTACCGCTTTGACATTCACCAACGCCTCGCCAACTTGCGTGCGATAATTGTGCATCGCCAATTTAGGGCTGAGCAACTGCTTATACCGATACATTGCCGTTTCAGACTGTGAGCGCTTATGGTAGCTGATTTCACGCTTCCATTTTCTATCTGACCAGATTTCAGAGCGCGAACCGCGTCATTGCGCTGATGCCATACTCCTAAAAAATAGCATTGCTGCGCGGCACAATGGTGTTCAACATCAAATGCGCAACCGCAAGCAGTCTAACGCGAGTTGAAGAGGCGCGCAGCCAAACAGGCGTGTTTATCCTTGCGACTAATGATCTTAGCGAAACGCTCACCATGGCCGAGCTGCTTGCGACCTATAAAGCGCAGCAAAATGTTGAGTGCGGCTTTCGCTTCCTCAAAAGCCCAGAATTTTTGACCTCATCGTTGTTCCTTAAAAAGCCACAGCGCATTGAGGTGGATATGAAGAAGAAGCAAACCCAGAAGCCAACCGCGCGTTGGATTTTTTTGTGTTTTGGCGGGATACATAAGTATCGGCTAGGAGCGGCGCTACCGCAGGTGACGGGGCTTACTGTCGACCAGCAGATCATTATCGACGTGTTAGGCGAACAGTATCGGCAGATTTACTCTTAAATTAGGTGCTGAGTTGTTTAAACGCCATGTGTAGAAATAAATCCAAAATCAAGTGCGGAATGACGGGAGCGCCACGAAGTATTCAACAATGTTTTAGGCTCGGTGCGCAGCCAAGCGATTAAATGGCATGATAAGTCTAAAACGTTAACTTAAACAAATGGTTAAGTCCAGCAGGGTGAAAGGTCTCTGCCTAGGAAATCGCTAGTTCACCTAGAAGTCTGACTGGCATACATGCTGGTAACAGCATGATATGAAGCCCAGTGACAATGACGAGAAATCGTTGAGACGCAATGTAGGCCGTAGCATTAAGCGAACTTGGTTAAGCATCGTCACGCAAGTGAAAATGGGGAGTCGCTCCGTCTATACGAACCCTGCCACACACAGTGAAGTAACTGGCATATGCAGCT